>JBIKYX010000031.1:0-39674 GCA_044355035.1 Pseudanabaena sp.
GTTTTAGCTGGATCAGCAGGAATATCATTAGGGTTAGATTGAGTTTTAGACCAAATTCTCCATTCATCTTGATTCTTTAATCCAAGGCTACGAGAAAAATTACGTGCATCCTCAAATGATCGATAAATACGATTTTGGTTAGCAATTGCATCAGTACCAAGCCAGTCACCCCAGCTAATCCAACCTTTATTTTCATATGCTCTAAGGGGATTAGCAGGAATATCATCAGGTCTAAATTCAGATTTTGTCCAAATATTCCAGTCTCTTTGACTTTTTAGATCAAGACCATGCACAAATTCACGCGCTTCTTCAAATGGTCTGAAGGTTCGATTATAAGTAGCTATTATTCCAGTGCCAAGCCAATCACCCCAACTGATCCAACCTCTATTTTTATATGCTTTGCTAGGGCTAGCAGGAATATCACTGGGTTTTGCATCAGTTTTTGACCATGTTTTCCATTCATTAGTACTTTTTAATTCAAGACTATGAGCAAATTCACGAGCTTGATCAAATGGTCGCCAAACCAAATCATAGGTAGCAATTACCCCCGTACCAAGCCAATCACCCCAGCTAATCCAACCTTTATCTTTATAAGTTTGATATGGATTAGCGGGTATATCGTCAGGTTTCGCATCAGTTTTAGACCAAACTTTCCATTCATTCTGACTTTTTAATTCAAGTCTATTAACGAAAGTACGAGCTTCTTCAAATGAGCGATAAACACGATCTTGATTAGAGATGGAGCCATTACCTAACCAATCTCCAAATCCCTTCCATCCTTGATTTTCATAAGTCCCGTAAGGATAAGCAGGAATATCCTCAGGCTTTGCATCAGTTTTAGCCCAATTTTTCCACTCATTTACGTCCCTTAATCCAAGAGTATGAACAAAAGTACGAGCTTCTCTAAATGGTCGATAAATACGCTTTTGAGGTGCGATCGTACCAGTACCAAGCCAGTCCCCCCAGCTAATCCAACCTTTATCTTTATAAATTGCAGGTGGATTTGCAGGAATATCATGTGGCTTAGATTGATTTTTAGCCCAAAGTCTCCACTCACCAACACTTTTGAAGTTAAGACCATGTGCAAAAGAGCGAGCCTGTTCAAATGATCGCCAGTTTATTTTCCCCACTTAACAATCCCATTTAGTTAGATTATAGATGTTGCTAAATAAGGCTATAGCTAGCTGGCTGATTGAATAAAACCTATTTTCCTCTTCTCTTCTTTTACTTCTAACCTCTTTAATGACATAAGAAGAAAGCTAATCTGACTTATATGCTGAATTAGTTCTACAGGCTCTTCACCTTCAGTAAACCCTCGAAAAATAACTAGACTTGGTTGAATAAATCCCAACTCTGAAACATGAAAAGTTAAAGTTTGACCAAAGGAAACTAGCCTAATCCCAACTTCTTCTGAGTTATCTAAGCTTGCATCAAAAGCTTCAATTCTCTCAAGAATTTGTTTGACCAGCTTTTGAGCAGATTGCTCACTCTGTAAGTTACGAAGCACATCAGTTGTTTGCTCAGACCTTGGTATGTTTTTGATCGAAATATCAGGTAGTGGAGAGTTGGTTGATAGGGTGTCCAGAATAGATCTATGCAGGCGTGGATCAGAAGATTCAGGATAAGGTGACATATTCTTTATAACAAAGGAACCACTAAATATTATAGCGAATTTTCTAATGTTAAGTTGAGATTTAGAAATAGATGATCGCTGTTTGATTTGAGGGAATAGGCGCTCGGGTTTGTGAGTGGTGAGGGGCGATCGCTGTTTGGTGGGGAAAAGACGATCGGGTTTTGTGAGTGGTGAGGGGCGATCGCTGTTTGATGTTGAGGGAAAAGGCGATCGGGTGTTGGGTGGTGAGGGGCGATCGCTATTTGATGAGATGAATTGAGAGATTAAATAACATCAGTTTCCGAAAGTAGTTGTTCTAAGTTCTCAGGAAAATCGCCATTATGCACCATCCGCGAAAAAACTTCATAACAATCATTTTTATCGCCTTCCTTCCGTGGAAATCCCAACCAAAGCACAATTAATACCTTCCGACCTCCTGACTCAAAAGCACGAAAAAAGAGCCGATAGCGATCGCTTAATCCCATTCCCTTCAATCGTCCGTAATGCCTCAGCGCACCCTTGAGCGCAAATTGAGGAGCAAACGGATCGAGAACTATCTTTTCCTTAATCCCCACCATCACAGCAGCAAGCAATTTAACCGTAGGATGTTTAACAAACTCTTCAGGAGGTAGATTAGCTTTTAGTTGTTTGACCTGTTCCTTTAGTTGCCGTCTTTGTTCCCCAAACAAATTACGATGGAAGTAAATTTCCCAACCATTGCGAATCATGGCACTCATAAATCAATTTCAACCCCTTCAAGGAGTTCATCATCATCTTGAGCCATCGCTTCCGTATAAGCTTCAAGGCGATCGCTATTTTTGAGAGCATCCTTAGTGATAAAGTCCAAAAACAAACTAAGGATTAATTCGTTGTTTTCTTCATCACTTGCTGGCTCATTCGTAACTGGTTCGAGCTTAATCAAAAGCGTATCATCAGCAAGAACCTCTACCCATCCAGTCGCATTAGCAAATCGAGGATGGTCACGATAAAACGATACAGGCAGCCTAAAGCCCGAAGAATTACCAATTTTCGCAGGAGCGAGAGAGTAAGTTTTGGAACGCATAGATGTTAGTACAAATCGTAATAACGACAATACTATCTTAGCAGTTCTCACCATAATTGACACTATTATTGCGATCACCATTTGATTTGAGATGAGTTGCGATCGTTGGTTTGTTGATCGAAGCGGCGATCGCTGTTTGATGTGGGAATAGGCGATCGGTATTGGGTGTTGAGATGCGATCGCTGGTTGATTTGAGGAGTAGGTGATCGGGTGTCTTCAGGCATTAAATTCGTTACTTTCGTCAATTGTCAAATAAAAAGCGGCGCACTGCGCCGCTTTTTATTTGAAAGAAAAAAGAAATTACTTAATGAAAAGCATTTCTTGGTATGTAGGCAATGGCCATAGATCGTCAGCGACTTCGCCTTCCAATGCATCGACAAAAGAACGAGTACCATCCATCAAAGGACGCACAGTGCCAGAAAGAAACTGCATGTGATCTTCGATAGAAGCGAAATCATGCTTGGCTAGCGCATCAGCAAGCTTGCTCACAGAATCCATCATTGACTTAGTGAGAGAAGCAACCTTCTCAAGGCTTTCCTTATCGAAATCAACACCAACTTCTTTCAAGCTCAGAGTCGTATTGGACAGATCGGTGAGATAGCGAGTTGCCGCAGGATAAATTAAAGTCTTAACCATGCTAATAACCAGCTTAGCTTCCACTTCAATGGAGAGAATATACTGCTCAGCATAGGTTTCAAAGCGGCTAGCTAGCTCAACGGGAGTCAAAACGCCCATCTTACTGAACAACTCTTCGATGTAAGTCTCTTTGAAAACAGGCAATGCATCAGCAGTGGTGCGGAGATTGGCTAAACCACGCTCTTCCACAGCCATTTTGTGCCATTCTTCAGAGTAGCCATTACCATTGAAGATGACAGCGCCATGCAATTCCATTACTTCCTTAAGAACAGAAGCAATAGCCGCGCTCAATGTAGCACCCTTAGCCATTTCGCCTTCAAGCTTTTCAGCCATCCAGTTGAGTGAATCTGCCAAAATGGTGTTCATCGCAACAAGAGGACCAGCCACGGATTGACCAGAACCAACAGCACGGAACTCAAAGCGGTTGCCTGTAAACGCAAAGGGAGAAGTACGGTTGCGATCGCCAGGGTCGGTTGGCAAGATTGGCAGGGTATCGACACCAATATTCATTGACCCCTTGCCAGTGGAACTCTTCAAATCACCTTTACGAATCTGCTCGAATACGTCCTCAAGTTGCGAACCGAGATACATAGAAATGATCGCAGGAGGAGCTTCGTTTGCGCCCAAGCGGTGATCGTTGCTGGCAGTTGCTACGACAGCACGCAATAGAGGTCCATAGGTGTGGACACCACGAATGATTGCGCCACAGAAAACCAAGAACTGAGCATTGGAGTGAGGTGTATCACCTGGATCGAGCAAGTTACCTTGGGTCGCATTTCCAACTGACCAGTTAACGTGCTTACCAGAACCATTGATCCCTGCAAATGGTTTTTCATGGAGCAGACAGACAAACCCATGTTTCTTAGCAGTGAAACGCAACATAGTCATCAACATTTGTTGGTGATCGGTGGCTACGTTAGCGGCTTCAAAAAATGGGGCAATTTCAAATTGTCCAGGAGCAACTTCGTTGTGGCGGGTTTTTGCAGGAATGCCGAGGCGATACAAACGCTCTTCCACATCTTGCATGAATACCTGTACGCGCTCTGGGATTGCGCCAAAGTAATGGTCATCAAATTGCTGACCTTTAGCCGATGGTTTACCAAATAGAGTGCGCCCTGCAAGTAATAAGTCGGGACGAGCGTTGGCAAAATTGGCATCCACTAAGAAATATTCCTGCTCAGCACCACAGCTAGAGTTGACAGGGGCAACTTCTTTTTCGCCCATCAGTTTCAAAACTTTGGTAGCAGCCTTGTTCATTGCGGCGATCGATCGCAACAATGGGGTTTTCTTGTCTAAGGCTTCACCAGTCCAAGATACGAAAACTGTGGGAATGCACAGGGTGGAACCATTGTCGGTTTCCATGATGTACGCAGGGCTGGTGACATCCCATGCTGTATAGCCGCGTGCTTCAAAGGTAGAGCGGATACCGCCGTTGGGGAACGAAGAGCCATCTGGTTCGCCCTGTACTAATAACTTGCCTGCAAATTCAGAAATTGCCGATCCGTCGCTCTGGACAGAAATAAAGCCATCATGTTTTTCAGCCGTAGCGTTGGTCAAAGGATAAAAGACGTGGGCGTAATATAGTGCGCCTTTGGAGATTGCCCAATCTTTCATCGCTAAGGCGATCGCGTCAGCTACTGAGCTATCAAGAACTTCACCAGTTTGAATCGTTTTCTTGATTGATTTGAAGACTGGCTTAGGAAGACACTCTTGCATCTTGCTCAAAGTAAACACATCGGTCGCCCACATTTCTTCCAAGCGCTTTGGTGCTTTCTTGGGCATTGGCTCGCGATTGGTGATCTGATAAATGGCTTGAATGCGCGACTCGTTTCCGCTCATGGTTTTTTCTAGAAAATATTTTGAATTTAGTCCATCATACTGAAGGTGGTTTTTGCAAACGGGTAAAAAGGATACCAAATTGATTTCACTTCATTGATATAGGCGAAAAAAATAAATAACGAGTCAGTTACTTAATTGTTGAGTTAGACTTTTTATTGATTCATGCTAACCAAAGCAACTCAGAAGCAACTCAGAAAAATGACCAACTTGTTTAATCTCCTCGCCGCATCCGATCCCCTTGTGTCTGGTTTTATCAGTAAAGAAATCGAAAGACAGCGCAATAATATCGAACTGATTGCCAGCGAAAATTTCACATCCCTTGCGGTCATGGCAGCCCAAGGCTCTGTATTGACCAACAAATATGCTGAAGGTTTGCCATCTAAACGGTATTATGGCGGCTGCGAATTTGTCGATGAGATCGAATCGATCGCCATTGAGCGCATTAAAGAATTATTCGGCGCAGCCCATGCCAACGTCCAGCCCCACTCTGGCGCACAGGCAAATTTTGCCGTATTCCTGACGTTGCTAAAACCTGGGGATACTTTCTTGGGGATGGACTTGTCCCACGGCGGACATTTGACCCACGGCTCACCTGTAAATGTATCGGGGATGTGGTTTAACAAAGTTCATTACGGCTTAAATAAAGAAACCGAGCAGTTAGATTTTGACCAGATTCGCGATCTCGCTTTGAAACACAAGCCCAAATTAATCATTTGCGGTTACTCAGCTTATCCAAGGATTATTGATTTCGCTAAGTTTAGAGCGATCGCTGATGAAGTGGGCGCATACTTGATGGCAGACATTGCTCATATTGCAGGGCTAGTCGCCTCTGGACATCACCCTAATCCGATTCCCTATTGTGATGTCGTCACCACCACCACCCACAAAACCTTGCGTGGTCCTCGCGGCGGTTTGATCATGACCCGTGATGCTGCACTGGGCAAAAAGTTTGACAAATCCGTTTTCCCTGGATCTCAAGGCGGTCCCCTTGAACATGTGATCGCCGCTAAAGCTGTCGCTTTTGGTGAAGCATTACGCCCTGAGTTCAAGACTTATTCTGGACAAGTAATTGCTAACTCTCAAGCCCTTGCAACGCAATTACAAGAGCGTGGTTTTAAACTGGTTTCTAACGGTACTGATAATCATTTATTGCTTGTCGATCTCCGTTCTATCGGTATGACGGGTAAAGTCGCTGATTTATTAGTAAGTGGTGTGAACATTACCGCTAACAAAAATACAGTTCCATTCGATCCTGAATCACCTTTTGTCACTAGTGGTTTGCGTCTTGGCTCCCCTGCGATGACTTCTCGCGGTCTAAAGGAAGCTGATTTCCGTGAAATTGCGAACATTATCGCCGATCGCCTATTGAGTCCTGATAGTGATGCTGTCCAAGCCGATTGTATTTCTAGAGTTCAAGCTTTGTGCGATCGCTTCCCACTTTATCCAGAGCTTGATTATCCGACAATTAATACCAAAAAAACTGCTCTGGCAGTCTAATTTCAAAGAGGAAAGGGGCGTTTAGAGACTCTTTGAAAAGGTTTCCAGAAGGTTTGCGAACTAAGGATTTTAGCCAAAACAGGCAAAATCCCTGAATTCATTGCTAAGCAAATCTTTTGTCCAACTTTTCAAACGGTCTCTTAGTGACCCTTTCTTCTTTTGATAGGAATAGTCGAAATTAGAAATGACTTAAATTGTTAATATATGTAAATCATTGGATATCTACCTCATCAATATTACTCAATCTAGTTAATCGAAGTCTTTCAAAGATTACGTCAGTATTGAGATCAGGAGTTCCAATTCGTCCAAAATAACGAGTTAGCTTAGTAGACAAAGCCTCCGCATATGGTCTATCAAGAGATGCTATTCTTTCCCACTTCCCAGATTCAGTAAAGTCAACGTAAGAAGTGTTGCACAACGATTGTAGATCTATAATGAGATCGGGAATATTCAGTAGTTGAACACCAGGAAGAAAATGAAAGCGATCATCTTGCCTTCCTGCTCCTTTTCCATTAGTCATTAAGCTTTTTAAGTCTTGGATTTTTTTTTGGTTGTCAGAACTTTTATTCCAATCAATATACTCTTGCTGCTGGGTTAATGGAGCACATTTGGCAAGCAAAACTTCATCAGCTTTACATCTATTGTTATTACGTACAATAAGATCACACGATGGGGTTAAAAGCACATAAAAACTTTTACCTTCATATTTATATATATCACCAGTTCGATGGTTTTTTGAAATGACAGGGCAAATATAGTAGGCAACAGGATGTGCATGAGAGAGTGATTCATTTTGATTGTTCCCTTCAGTTAAAACTTTTCCTACTAAACCACCTAGTTCTGTCTTTAACTCTCGAATATTATTAACTGATAGAGATAGTGCAAGCCTTCGGGCAAGCAGATAAGCTAATTCACCTTCATTATCAGACCTGCTAAAATCAGACCAATGTTTTTCTACAAAATCCCACATATATTGACGTTGCACTTCTTCAACATGGTTCGTTAGTGCTTTATTAATATGAGGGAGCTGAGTCTTAAACATTTTTCTAATCGCATCCAATAACTGATCTAAGTCCTCAGATTTTGTAATTACATCTACCAAATTTGATTTTAAATCTTCAACAAGATGTGAAATTCCTGTGTGAAAAATAATTGGAATAAAAAGACGTTGCTTTATTGCTTTTAGAGTTTTTATCCCAGCCTCTTCTTCTGGTTGATCGTCAGATAGTAGTCCTACTCTTAAATCTAGAATTACCAAGTCAAATTTTTGTTTCTCTAAAATTTCTAAAGCCTTGCTGAACTCATTGATAATTTCAACCTCAATATCCTCTCCCTCATTTCCTTTTTCACCTTCAAGAAACTCTTTTATTTGGTTACAAATATCCTTATCATCATCTACAGCTAAAAGTCTCCAAACAGCCATGTCAAACCCTCTTATTTAATGTAATACGAAATGTAGCTCCGTCCAAAGTCCCTTTTTCCATTAATTCAAGGCTTCCAGCGTAATATTCAGTTATTATTTCTCCTGAAATTGTCAAGCCAAGACCAATACCCTCTGATCTAGTAGAGAAGTACGGATCAAATATTCTTTCCCTAAACTCAGGTGCTACTCCAAGACCGTTGTCAGAAAAAATAATTTCAACCTCATTATTATTATTGCGATTTACTGAAACAGAAATCAATCGTTTCTCCTGAGGAACTTTTTCTAGCCAGTACAAACTATTATTTAGTAGGTTAATAATTACCTGCTGAATCTCAGACGGATCAACAAAAACATCTGTTGATGTTTGGGGTAATTCAATTTTTACATTCCGTTTACTTATCTCACTGTCAACTACTGAGAAAGCATCAGAGATAATTTTCTCAAGTCTTATTTTTGATGGTCGTCCTCGTTTTCTTCCTCCAAAAGGCTCAAGCTTTCTAAAAATATTTCCTATTACAGTTGTCTGTTCCTTTATCATTGTAAATCTTTTACCAAAGGTTTGCAGAAGATTATTTCCATCACTTGCTCGCTCAATATCTCTGAGACCAATTTTAGATTCAGTACCAATTTTAAAGAGTGGCGCTCTTCCATCATGGAGTACAGTATCAATAAGTTGCCCTAAAGTGGCTAATCTCTGATATCGAGATAAAATTTCTTGAACTATGTCTACTCTCTGTTTTAGTTCTTTTTCTTGTTCAACTATCAAAGCTATTAATTCTTGATCCTCAACTTTTCTTTCTTTAACTGCTTTGCTAATCGCAGAGATATTAAATCCACTAAATATACCTTTAGATTCAGGTTTAGAAGGGTCAATAATTGAGTCTCTGCGTCGAGAAGCATATCGTTTGGCTTCGACTTTAGATAGAATTGCTATAACAGCATCACGTAAACTGGTAAAGGCAATGCCAGCAACAAGTCCTTCACGATTGCTCTGATCCCGTAAATCAGGATTAGCATCTCCAGATATAAGTATATAGCCAACAATTTGGTTATTGGAAAGTCGTAAAGTCGGATTCTGTACTCTTCTCAAATCCAAGCGCAGCCAGTCATTTTCAGGTTCACCGAAGGGAAGAACCCTAAAGCCATCTCTATAAATACTAATACCTGCTGCTTTTTTAATATCTCTACGAATATCTCTAATGGTAGTATTCTGTGACAAAGCTAATTCTTCCAAAGTATCTAAGTCCCACACTCGTAAATCTATATAGAAAGATCCACATGCTAAACTATTAATATCCAAAGTCTCCAAAATCTTTTCTTCTTGAATTGATTCAGTAAAAGTTAATTCACAACAACCGTCTTCCTTGAAATCACCGTAAATTCGATAATTTGGTCGAGTGAGTGTCTCTGGGACTTCAATTAGTCCAGATAAATCTTCAAACTCATTTGGTAGACAAAGATAAATTTTAAAATCTTCTACTTCCATCAAAGGAGAAATGAGCTTTGAAAGACCAGTTCGTAAAGTCTCCAAGTCACTCCTAGTCCAAGATGTCTGTAATCCTGACATTCTTAAAATAGTTCCGTGAGTTTCATCTGGATTCTTTTTTGATGGTTCTAATTGCCATAATTGTTTAATACTGCCATTTTCACGAATTTCTTCTGGCTCATTCTCATCCCAAAGTATTTCTACTTCGTCTAGATATCTTGCATCATCATCGAATTGTTCCCAGTCAAAAATTGCTCGAACTTCTCTTTCTGAACCTCTTTTGCGTGTTACAATCTCCAATAAGTTAGATATTTTTGATGATGCAAACCGTCCAATACCTTTTTCCCCAAGAACTCGCCTTTTAAAGAAGTCACTATATTTGTTACGTTTCTTTGCCAAAGTTGCAGGTTCCATCCAAGAATGTAGAACTGTGTCTAAAGACATCCCGTTTCCATCATCTATGACTTCAACCCATCCCGAACCAGTCTTAAGCGGTTCATAAAAACTGATCATTACACGTGTTGCATCCGCATCATAAGCATTCTTAACTAGTTCAACAATAGCAACGCTCTCGCTACTAATTAATTCGTTGCCAATAGTTCTTAGTATTCTAGCCCTTGGGCGTAGTATACCTTTTCCGCTTAAATGATTTGTTTCGTGAGACATTTGGACTACCATGCTACTTACCAGATAGCAATTAAATTAGGTAAACTACGGAGGAATTTGTGACTTTATATTTGATTGAATGCGTATATTATTGATATTAAGTATACATTAATTACAAATGAGTCTAGCTATATATATCAAAGCTAATCAGTTTTTATTTGTCTAATTTTTATTTTCTATCGTTGTTGTGCTTGAAGAATTATTGTTATAGTAAATCTGTAACTGTTCCACAATCGGTCGTGCGATCGCCTCAGCCATGAGCGGTGGTACAGAGTTACCTATCAACTCAAACATTGCAGTCATAGGAGCATCAAAGATAAAATCGTCGGGAAAGCTATGCAATCTCGCAGCTTCTCTGACTGAGATACTTCTGGTCTGTGTTGGATGAATATAAGCTAGCCCATCTTTTTTCATATGGGCAGTCAAAGTCCATGAAGGTTTGTCCCATCTCAATCGCTTGTACTTATCTTCAAAAATGTCACTACGATATCGCTTGAATTCATCAGGTATATCTCGATATAGATCACCTTGTTTCATCACTCCAAAAATTTGTAGATCAAGATCGTTGTGCGATCGGCAAATATGATTTATTACTCCTTGCCCTTTCTTCTTAGCCTTCCTCATTTTTTTTTGATAAGGGCTACTAGGTTCGCAGAGATAATGCATCTCGCTATCTACTTGTTTTGCTCTACCGCTCCTATTTCCCAAAGGCATACAAATTGGATCTAAAGCAGGTAGGTCAGAAATTGCTTGCCCCACTGAAACATATTCTGAAATACTAATCTTGTCTGGGAAAATCAATTTAAAATTTGTGTCTTTTCTCTTGCCAATTACAAAAAGACGCTTCCTTAATTGAGGCACTCCATAATCAGCCGATAACAAGATCTGGTATTCAATGTCATACCCTGGATAACCCTTTTTGATTTCTCTCGTACCGTTTGAAAGTTCTTCACACATTGAGCTAAAAATTGGTTTGTTTTTTAGGGTGTTGACATTTTCCATTACAAAAAAATGTGGTCTAAAATAATTTAAAAATCTGACAAAATGGAGGTAAAGCAAACTCCTTAGATCTTGTTCAGGTGTTCTACCCAAATGACGCATTTTGCCAATACCCACGGCTGAAAATACTTGGCAAGGGGGAGAACCTATCAAAATATCTATTTCACCTGGTTCAAGATCCAGGTGACTAAAATCGAGTTGAGTAATATCTGTAGCAGGTAGATCGAGGATTGTATAAGGAAAATTCTTATGATGTGTTCGTACAGCATGAGGATTAATCTCAATACCGCCTAAAATTTTACAACCAGCATTTTGAAAACCTAAACTCAATCCCCCTGCTCCACAGAAAAGATCAAGCACTCTAGGTTTGTAAACATTTGACATCAATTTTCCTGAAACCCAAACATATCTAAATAAGATTTTCTTATTTTACATCACCCATAATGTTACTGCCTATTAAGTCCCGATAGTGATGCTGTCCAAGCAGATTGTATTTCCAGAGTCCAAACTTTGTGCGATCGCTTCCCACTTTATCCAGAACTTGATTATCCTGCGATCGAGTCGAAAGTACCTGCTTTAGCCGTCTAAATATTCCCTTCCAACAGAGGTGGGCGGCGAAGCCGTCCACTTCTATAGATTTATACTTCCTTTGTGCGCGATAAAATTCCATGCTTAGGCGCAAATACCATCGCGATTAGGAAAACTAAAGTTTGGACTACGACAATACAACCACCTGTCGAAGCATCAAGATGATAGCTAACATAAGTCCCTAACACGCTTGAAAAAACGCCCGAAGTCATGGCTACTAACATCATCCGATCAAAGCGATCGCATAACAAATAAGCAGTAGCCCCTGGCGTAACCAACATCGCTACTACTAAAATAATGCCGACAGTCTGCAAACCCGCGACTGCGGTTAATGACAACAAAGACAGCAACACATAATATAAAAAATTGGTATTCAATCCGATTGAACGGGCATGGGTGGGGTCAAAACAAAACAGAATTAAGTCCTTCCGTAAAAAAGCTAAAGTCACTAAAGTAATCGCCGCAATGATAACGGTTTGGATAATATCGCCATCGCCAATCCCTAAAACGTTGCCAAATAGAATATGTCCCAAATCAACGCTGCTTTTGACCTTAGAGACTAAGACTATACCCAAGGCAAATAGTCCTGTAAACACTAAACCAATTACCGTATCTTCTTTAACGCGAGTATGAGATTGAATGAAGCCGATCGCCACGACCGAGCCAACCCCAAACACAAAAGCACCGATCGCCAAGGGAATATTCATCACATAGGCAAGTACCACCCCTGGCAGTACCGCATGGGATACCGCATCACCCATCAGCGCCCATCCCTTCAGGATCATAAAACAGGATAGAGCGGCACAGACTAGTCCCACTAAAGCGCTTACCCAAAGGGCTTTCACCATAAACCCATACTGCAAAGGGGCGATCAACCAATTCATTAAATCCATGATTTACTCACATAGTTCAATCATCAGAAGGGGCGCTTCGCGCACCTTTTAAAGTTTTAATTCAGCGCAAAGCGGTGTAACCGCCAAAAGTGCGGCTCAAATTCTCTTCGGTAAATACTTCCGAAGTCTCGCCGTAGGCAAGAATCGTGCGATTGATTAGCACCACCTGATCGCAAAAAGTGGTAATCGAATCGAGGTCATGGGTAGAGATCAAAATCGTGTAACCTGCATCGCGCAATTCCATCAATAAATTGATCATCATCTTTTCAGTCTTGACATCGACCCCAGCAAATGGCTCATCCAATAGCAAAACCTGCCCCTGCTGTGCCAATGCCCTTGCAAAAAAAGCACGTTTCTTTTGTCCGCCCGACAACTCACCAATTTGGCGATCGCGCAAGTCCCACATTTCCACCCGTTCCAGACTTTCACGCACTATCTGATGATCCAGCGATCGCGGTATCCGTAAAAAGTTCATGTGACCATAGCGACCCATCATCACCACATCATGGACACTAACAGGAAAATTCCAATCTACTTCTTCGGACTGCGGCACATAGGCGACTAGGCTTTGTTTCTGAACTAGTCGCATCGGTAAGCCGTTGATTAGCACGCGACCAGTGGCAGGCTTCACAAATCCCATTACCGCTTTAAACAATGTCGATTTGCCTGCTCCATTCATGCCCACTAATCCACAAATGGAACCAGATTTTAATTGTAAAGTGGCGCTGTGCAGGGCAACTTTGCCATGATAGGCAACGGTTACATTCTCAATGTCAATGCTGATATTTGGGTTGATATTATTAATGGAGTTATTCATTGCCTTGTTTTTTATTGAATTTTATTAAATGTTTTTTATGAAGATAACTAGTGCGAAGCGCCAACTTCTTTAACTCGAATCCGATAAACCCTTGACCAAATTATTAACGTTGTATTCCAAGAGCTTGAGATAGGTCGGGGTGACACCATCGGGCAGCGATAGAGAATCCACATAAAACACACCACCAAACTTAGCTCCCGTTTCCCGTACCACCTGCATTTGCGCTTCATTGCTGACCGTACTTTCACAAAATACCGTGGGAATTTTATTCGCCCTCACCATATCAATCACTTTCTGGACTTGCTTCGGTGTGGCTTGCCGTTCGGCATTGACCTCCCATATATAGACTTCCCTGAGTCCATAGTCTTGAGCGAGATAGCTAAAAGCCCCTTCACAACTGACGATGTAGCGTTTTTCAGGAGGAATAGCCGCGATCGCCTGTTTTAACTTTTGATCAATCTCTTGAATCTGTTGGCTATAGGCTTTCGCATTTGCGTCATATACCGATGCATTGGCAGGATCGATCACTCCTAACGCCTTACGAATATTTTCCACATAAATCAAGGCATTGCGGGGAGACATCCAAGCATGGGGATTGGGCTTACCCTGATAGGCTTCACCCGCGATATTGATCGGCTGAATGCCTGTGGTCATTGTCACCCTTGCCACCTTGGGAAAGTTGCCATAAAAGCGTTCCGCCCAACGCTCCAAATTTAAACCATTATCCAGAATTAGATCCGCCCCCTGCCCACGCCGAAAATCACTAGGAGTCGGTTCATAGCCATGCACCTCTGCGCCCACTTTCACAATTGATTCCACAACTGCCCGATCGCCAGCTACGTTTTGCGCCATGTCCGCTAAGACCGTGAAAGTAGTGAGGATTAATTTCTTGCCTTGGCGATCGCTTACTGCGGAATTTTTAGAGATACCCGTATTATCTGAATTATTTGGATTTTGGCGAGAATCAGTCGTGACACATCCCCCCACGGCGATCGTCACCACTGTCAGAAAGGCAATAATCTTTGCTGTAGAAGCTTGACTCGTTAGGTTTTGACTAATTGGCAAACCCATGATCGCTTTTCATAATCAATTCATTATTTATGAATATAGCACAGACAGAAGGCGCAAGAACAAGGCGATCGCCCCCTATAATTACAATTAACAAGTTAAAGCAGTGCTTTGCGCTACTTGATCAATGAATTATTCATCAGCCGAGATATGTCATGCTTTGCCCGTTTTGTCAGCATACCGATAGCCGCGTTCTAGAATCTCGTTCGGCAGAGTCGGGCTGTAGCATTCGCCGCAGACGTGAATGTCTCAGTTGTCAGCGCCGATTCACTACCTATGAGCGGATCGAATTTGTGCCAATTACGGTTTTAAAGCGCGATGGTGAGAGCGAGTCGTTTGATCGCTCCAAACTGTTGCGAGGGATGATTCGCGCTTGTGAAAAAACTGGAGTCACCCAAATCCAACTTGAATCGATCATCGATGAAATCGAAGCGCAGTTACAAGTACGCGATCGCCATCAAGTTTCTAGCGTGGAAATTGGGGAAATGGTGTTGCAATATTTGCAAAATGTTAGTGAAGTCGCCTATGTACGATTTGCATCAGTTTATCGACAGTTTCGGGGTGTCAGAGATTTTGCTGAAGCTTTAAGTCATTTTGACGCAAACTAATTTCAAAAATGCCCAGAAAGCGTCACAGAAATGTATCAGGTTAAGGCACATTAAATGCATTCTGACAAAATTTTGTAAAGAAAAGTTGAAATTTCCTGATTGCCTTGGTTATAATAACAATGTTTTGTAATCCCGATCGCATTTCAGGGTCTAAATTAGGAGGTATTGATTTGGCAAGGAGACGTAAGCGCAAGAGTAGACGTCGCCAGGAAGGGCGCAAAATCCTAGAACATATTCCTCAATTTAGTATCGATAGTGGCGAAGATAAGCCAGTGACGGCTGCACGCAAGTACATTCATACACATGGCATTCTTCCTCCAGCGCTGTTGCTTGTAAGACGTAACGAGCATACGACAGATCGATACTTCTGGGCAGAGAAAGGACTGTTCGGAGCACAGTATGTCGAGGAAAATCACTTCTTATTTCCGAGCTTGAAGCCACCTGAAGAGAGAGAGGTCGCTCTTTCTGCTTCCAGATAAACTATTGATTTTTTGCCGTTTTACCATTAATCACGAAAAAAATTTATGTGCTAGTGCATCTATCGTTGTGCTTACTTCAAATTTTTGAGTGATTATTGGTGAATTGACTTAAAGAGAAAATATATTTGACGCGATTTGTAAATCTTACCTGTTGCGCCTTTTTATCGCATCATCCAGAAGTGACATTTCATCTATGGATTTTTGACATTGTTCTACACAACTAAAAAGAAAAGAGGTGACGCGCTTTGCATTACCTCTTTTCTTTTTTAAATTTTTTTATAATACAGACAGAAAACCAAGGAAGAAAACAAAAATGATTGCTTTAAGCGCTCATTAGCTCATTGCTATTTGTCTTTTTCCAACCTCTGGGCAACTTGAGATCATCAGGATCGACATAGTGACAAGCATAATCATCCAAACAAATTAAAGCCCAACCACTGCCATCAATATTCACTAATTTGTAAGCAGCTTCCAAAACAAAAAAGCCTTTGTGGTTGCGGGTATCTGGCTTGACTCTGACGTTTTCTAATATCATTTTATTAACTTCCTTATAAAATAAAGATTGGCAAAAGGCTTACAATCACTTGTAATAAAAAAATTAGTAATTTTAGTTACTTAAATTTATTTCAACTAAATGTAGCCTAGCACTCTTGACAAAAAAACAGTGTTAAGTTTCTCTGACAAAACACTGGTCTTTGTAAAGCTAAGTAAACATAGATAAAGTTATCTATGCAATCTCATATAATAGTCTTAATAAAAGTTAATAGAAACAGATCTGCCTCAGATAAATTTTAGCTTAGTACCCAATCCCTAACCTTTTCAAGGGCTTTCCAGTCAGGGCGGCGGCGTAATCCTTCTTCAAAATTCTCAACAATCTCTGGCTTCATATCCTTCAAGATCATCAGCCAATTCTGTGCCGCTTCAACTTGTTCGCGCACACCTTTTTGCGATAACTCCAACATGGCGATCGCTAGATTAATATGTCCTTGTGGATCTTCGGGAGCGATTTTTACAGCTTTTTGGGCTGCCTTGACTGCAAGATTAGCCTTGCTATCTAACAAGTACAACCAAGATAAACAGATCCAACCACTAGCGACTTTGGGCTGGCGATCGCACACTTTTTCAAACACAGGAATTAAGGTCGCCGCAGATTCACCTTGTTTGTAGCGTTCTATACCTTGAGTGAATAAATCTTCTGCAATTTCTGTATTCATCGAGGGGGTCAAGACTCCAAAGCCATATTTTTTGCCTTAGCGATACTAACATAAGTAGGTAGACATAATTGAATAATAAGCTGATTCCCCCGCAAAGCGGATAAATCAACTTATTTGGGTTTTGATGAAAATAATTAATGTCGATATTGACCAAACTAGCTATGTGGATAGCTGCGATCGCCTTGTCAAGTTAGCGGAGCAGTCATGCTCCTGCTATGTTGTCGCCGCAAATGTGCATGTGGTGATGACGGCTTATTGGGATCGCGCTTATGCTCAAGTGCTAGCAAATGCCGAAATTGTCACCCCAGATGGGATGCCGCTCGTGTGGGCAATGCGATCGCTAGGAGCAAAACAGCAACAGAGAGTATATGGACCTGATTTAATGTTGGCTCTATGTGGTCGTGCTGTGCAGGAAAATATTTCTATTTATTTATTTGGCGCAAATGCTCATACCCTTGATAAATTAGAGCAGAATCTGAAAATAAAATTTCCTAATTTAGCGATCGCGGGTAAACACGCCCCACCGTACTTGGATCTGAAGTCACCGAAATTTTCCGCCCAGTTAGCGGAGGATATACAAATAATTGCTGACTCTGGGGCAAAGCTGGTATTTGTGGCGCTGGGTTGTCCTAAACAAGAATTTTGGATGAGTCAAGCCCAACCGTATTTATCATCTGTCATGATTGGCGTGGGCGCAGCTTTTGATTTTCATAGTGGACAAGTTTCTCAAGCACCAAGATGGATGATGGCGATCGGTTTGGAATGGTTGTATCGCTTTAGCCAAGAACCGATAAGATTATGGCAACGCTATTTAATTAATAATCCCTGTTTTATCTTTTTATTTACGATGCAATATTTAAAGTTTAAAAGTGACGCTTCGCGTCACTTTTAAACAATAGGATGTAATCTCTCGCTGATTAAGAACGAAATTCGGCAATGATCTTGTTGAGGATGTCTTGAGCGCCCTTGTTTTTGAGTTGATTCGCTAGCTCTAGCCCGATCGCTTCAGGATTAGTCAGATCACCAGTGACTTCGCCTTTGATCATCGTTTTACCGTCAAGCGTGGCGACAATCCCTTTTAAGGTTAATTTATCCGCAGTAATCGCTGTATTTACACCAATGGGAACTTGGCAACCGCCTTCGAGTTCGCGCAAAAATGATCTTTCGGCAAGACAGCGCTGGGTGGTGGGATAGTGGATAATTGGCGCAAACAAGGCGAGGATTTCAGGATCTTCGGCGCGACACTCGATCCCTAATGCACCTTGCCCAACGGCGTGAAGGGAAATTTCGCCATTAATTACCTCATGTACGCGATCGCCCATACCCAGACGGCGCAAACCTGCGGCGGCAAGAATCAAAGCATCATATTCGCCTGCATCTAATTTTTGGAGACGGGTATTGAGATTGCCACGCACATCTTTGAAGGTGAGGTGGGGGTAATAATGGCGTAATTGGGCGAGGCGGCGCAGGGATGATGTACCAACGACAGTACCTGATGGTAAGGTGTCGAGGGTTTTGTCTTTGAGCTTTTCATGAACAACGAGAGCATCGGCAGGATCTTCACGCTCAGTGATTGCGCCAAGAATCAATCCTGCGGGTAAATTGGTGGGCAGATCCTTGAGACTATGCACCGCAAGATCAGACTGCTTGGCAAGAATAGAGACTTCTAATTCTTTGGTAAATAAACCTTTATCGCCAATTTTCGCTAGGGGAACATCAAGAATTTTGTCGCCCTGTGTACTCATGGTGACGACATCAAATTGGTGATCGGGATGTGCTTTGCTTAGTTCCGCTTGTATCCAATGCGTCTGTACCAGTGCTAGCTGACTTTTGCGAGAACTAATGCGAACTGTTGTGGAGGCAACCATAGGACAAACTGAGTGTGAATATTGCTAAAAATTTAAAGTAGATCAAATCCAAGCTAATGCGCTCGCTTCGCGAGCGCATTAGCTTTTTGGGATGAAAGCACTGTTTTCTATTCAAACAGATTTTGCTACGGTTTCGATGCGATCTCTAATCTATGAAGTGTAAAGAATTCTTGCAAGCCCCAGAAATCGAGTAGCAGCGCTCCGCGCTGTCATTCGCTACAAAGCTTGACTATCTTGACTATAATTCTTGACTATAATATTGCTAGCCCTAAAGTTTTAGCGATCGCAACTTTGCGTAAATTGCCGTGACCACAACGCCGCCACCAAACTCAATTCCGAACGTCGTTACGACCGCAGCAGGTGTAGTTCATCATCAAAACTGTGGCAATAGCGGTATCCATAAAGGGGCGAAAATACCATTAAGCTTAGTCATCACAATGCCATTTTTACTAAGTACCTTTGGCATTGTCGGGTTGATTAGTTGGTTGACTTTCAGTAATGGTCATCGGGCGATCGTCCAACTTTCTACCCAGTTACACCGCAAAGTTACCGAACAAGTTCAAGAGCGACTATATTCCTACTTAGAGCTTCCCTATACCCTTAATCGGCTGAATGCGAACAATCTCGACTTGGACGAGATTAATGCTAGCGATGAACAGAAAATTCAAACCCAGTTTTGGAAACAAATCCAAGACTTCCCCCATATTAGTAATCTCTACGTTGCCACGGCTTCGGGCGAGTATTTTGGGGCAAGAAGAATTAAGAATCGATTTGCGGTAGAAAATGCTACAGCCACCTACATGACCGATGAAAGTGGACAACCGCAACCAGCATTGATGCCAAAAAGTAAATTGAATCTACGCGATCGCCCTTGGTATCAGACGATAGTGGAAACAAGGCAAAGTATTTGGACTGAAGTCTACACAGACTCACTTACGGATGAACCAGCAATTACCGCGATCAAACCCGTCTTCAAACCTGATGGTGGAGAATTAGAAGGGGTGCTAGGAGTTTCGATTCGTTTAGGGGATATCAATCGTTTTTTAGAAGAAACTAAAGTCAGCCAAAGAGGACAGACTTTTATTATTGAGCCATCGGGAAAATTAGTAGCCGCTTCTAATCTAGGGCTTTCTATTTTTGATCCAAGCAATAAATCCGAACGCATTTTGGCGACTCAAAGTCAAGATAAACTCACCCGTACAGTTGCCGAATGGCTCAAATCCCAGCCTATCCAACATGATATTCGCCAATCAGTAATTTTCTTTGAAGGCGAACCCCATTTTCTGCAAGTTGGGAAGTTAAAAAATAGTTCTGAGTTAAATGGATTAGATTGGCGTATCGTTGTTGTCGTACCTGCCTCTGACTTTATGGCGGAGATTAGAGAAAATAGTGTTTCAACGATTATGCTCTGTCTAGTCGCCCTTGGATTGACCACAATTTTTGGCATTATCGCTGCCCGCGCCATTAGTCGTCCAATTACCCAATTAAGTAAGGCGAGTGAGGCGATCGCTAATGGTGATCTCGATCAAAAAGTGGAATATTCCTGTGTGGTCAAGGAGCTAATTATTTTAGCGAATTCCTTCAATCAGATGAGTCGTCAGATGAAAAAGTCGCATACTCGACTGGAAGAATATTCCCATCTGTTAATGCAAAAGGTTGATGAACGCACTCAAGCCTTGCAACAGGAAATTCTCGAACATGAACTAACCGAAGCTGCTTTGAGAGAATCGGAAGAAAAATTTGCCAAAGCATTTCGTTCTAGCCCCGATGGTATGGCTTTATTTTCAATATCAACCAGAAAACACCTTGACGTTAACGACAAATGGACGGAAATTACAGGATATAGTCGGGAAGAAGCGATCGGTTCCAATCCCACCGATTTAAATTTATGGGTTGATTTGGAAGAACGCGATCGCATGTTAGCGATTTTAGACCAAGAGGGCAAAATCATGAACTACGAAGCGAGATTTTTGGCAAAGAGTGGTAGAAAGTTCACGGGTTTAATCTCTTCAGAAACGATAGAATTTGGCGGTGAAGCTTTTTCGATTTACGCGGTTAAAGATATTAGCGATCGCAAAATCATCGAAGAAAATATTAAGCAGAGTGAAAAAAAATATCGCGATCTGGTGGAATCAGCTAACTGTATCATTCTGCGATGGGATACTAAGGGGAGCATTTGCTTTTTGAATGATTATGGATTGAAATTTTTTGGCTATCAGCTTGACGAGATTATTGGCAGTTACATATTAGACACGATTGTTTCTGTCCAAAATGTTACAGGTGAAGACTTGCGAAATATGATCGCCGACATTTGCCGCGCTCCCGAAAGATATCAATTAAACGAGAATGAGAACTTCTGCAAGGATGGAAAGCGCGTATGGGTAACTTGGTCAAACAAGCCAATTTATAACGAGCAAGGAAAGTTGATTGAAATTCTATCGGTAGGAACAGATATTACTGATCGCAAAATTGCTGAGAGGGAATTGCAATTGGCGAAAGAAGTTGCGGATACAGCTAACCGAGCTAAGAGTGAATTTCTTGCCAACATGAGCCATGAGTTACGCACACCTCTAAACGGGATTCTCGGCTATGCTCAAATCCTTAAACGCAGTTTCGATCCCCATAAACATAAGGAAGGTTTGGAAATTATTCAACGTAGTGGCGAACATCTATTAACCCTGTTGAACGATATTCTCGATCTCTCTAAAATTGAAGCTAAAAAACTAGAACTAAATCCTAGTGAATTCGATCTGGCTAAATTACTGCAAGGGATTACGGATATGTTTCGGTTGCAGCTACGCGCCAAGGATGTGGAGTTAATCTATCAACCACTCACGATCCTACCGAATATCATGTATGGCGATGAAAAGCGGTTGCGTCAGGTGTTAATTAATTTGTTGGGAAATGCAGTTAAGTTTACGGATCGAGGTAATGTTTCCCTGATTGTTAATGCTCAATTGGTTAATGCTCAGCCAAACGATTCCAGTAATAATTCCAGTAATAATTCTATTTGTAATTATAAAATTCGTTTCACAATTACTGATACAGGCGTGGGTATTGCTCCTGATAAATTAGAAGATATCTTTTTACCATTTCAGCAGGTGGGCGATCGCGCCAGACGTTATTCTGGAACTGGGCTAGGATTGCCAATTTGTCAAAAAATTGTGGAAATGATGGGTGGTCAACTACAGGTGGAAAGTAGCTTAGAGATTGGTAGCACGTTTTGGTTTGAGATTGAATTAACCGAAGTTCCCCATCATCCTACACACTCACTGATCGATAGTCGCACCATTACAGGTTACTTCGGCGATCGCCGCAAAATTCTGATTGTCGATGACAAAACTGAAAATAGGATGGTGTTAAGCGATCTGCTAACTCCCCTCGGCTTTATTGTCGCTGAGGCGATCGATGGCTATGATTGTCTGACCCAAGCCCAAATATTCTGCCCTGACTTAATTTTGTTGGATATGGTCATGCCGAAACTAGATGGGCATGAAACCACAAAGCAGTTACGCCAGCTATCCATGTTTGCCCAAACGGCGATCGTGATGGTTTCCGCAAGTGCCTTCAATCAAGATCGGCATCTTAGTCTTGAAGTTGGCTGTAATGCTTTTATTGCTAAACCCATTGAACCCGATCATCTTTTCTATACGATGCGATCGCTACTGAATTTGGAATGGCAATATGAAGATCTAAATGTTGCGGAAGTGAGTTTAGGGGAAGTGAGTTTATTTGGTAGCAAGGCTAATCAAAACTATCAGGCGATCGCCCAACCTTTAATCGCGCCCCCCCACTCTACGGTAAGTAAGTTGATGCAACTGGCGAGAATGGGAGATATTATCGCTATCCAAGATGAAGTTACACTTTTACAAGAAACCGATCCCAGCTTTAATCCTTTTGCCACTCAAGTCCTAGAGTATGCGCGTGATTTTCAGGTAAAGCGGATTCGTGAATTTCTAGAGTCTCAACAGGAGAAGATTTTATTGTGAATTTTGAGCGCTTAGACAGTTATAAAGCCCCCGTACGCATTGTCATTTTTTTATTAATCTTACTCGCCCTCTGGCTACCGATCGCCGCACCTCTGCATCTGATTTTTGGTGAAGCGGTTGGAGTGGGTTTGACAATTTTGTTATATAGCGGTTTTTTAGGATTAATTTGGGTTTGGGGGCGCAAAGTCGCCAAATATGCCCAGCCCTTTCGCTATTTTGGATTGACTTTCACGCAACAGAATGGACGTGATTTTTTGTTTGGATTGGGCTTAGGTAGTGCCACCTTGTTTGTATTTATGTTTTTGCAAGTTAACCTCGGTTGGCTCGCTGTCCAAACCTCTAATTGGCAAGCACCCCTCCCCGCGAGACTATTACCCGCGATCGGAGTCTATTTTGTCGATTGGCAAGGTGCGATCGCTCCAGGGCTATTAACCTCCATCGGCGTAGCCTTTGCGGAAGAAATGTTGTTTCGCGGTTGGCTATTATCAGAACTAGAGCGTGATTACTCAAAAAAGACCGCTTTGATCTCTGCTAGCCTAGTTTTCGCGATTTTACATTTCATCAAACCCATAAATGTAATTTTGGCTACATGGAGTCAATTTGTGGGCTTGGTGATGTTGAGTGTGACCTTAGTGCTGGCGCGGCGGCGATTTAATGGCAGATTGGGCGCATCAATTGGTTTGCATGGTGGCTTGATTTGGGGTTACTACATTGTGAATACAACCCACTGGCTCAAGCCCACAGGTGTTGTGCCTGAATGGATTACAGGGATTAGCGGCAATCCGATCGCGGGAGTGATGGGGATCATCTTTTTAGGGGCGATCGCGATCGGGTTGCACAAAAAATAGGGTTAAATTATTTTTTTTGCAAATACCTATTGCAAGTGGTGCAACAAGTGTATATGATTAGGTTCGCTTGGAAAACAACTAAGCAAGGGGTCGATGCCCGAGTGGTTAATGGGGGCGGACTGTAAATCCGCTGCGTAAGCTACGTTGGTTCAAATCCATCTCGGCCCATTTAAATAAATTAACGGTTGGTATAGTGGTTAATGTTGGTTAATATCCATCAATGACCATTTCTACCGCCGTTTTTTTAATACAAATTTTAAGAAGCCGTGATTGAAGGCGAAATTTCACTTTTTCTGTTATTCAAGTTCATCCTCCTCATCTAAGTCTGGATCGTCTGGAAATGGTTCGCCTAACCATCGCTCTAAAATCCGCCTTGTCTCAACCCGCAAACCACGAATTTCTTTGTTAATTCTCCGATCTCTTCGCTCTAATCGTTCGAGCCGATCCTGACTTCTAATCACCGCATTAGCAATCTGGTCAAACTTTTCGTCCAGTTTATTAGCTGTGGCTTGGATTGCTCTGGCGTTAGATTCTGCGATCGCTTCAACACGGTTTAATGCTCTACTATTTTCCTCAACAATCACTTCAACGCGACTTAAAGCCTTATTGGTTTCAGCTAATCCAATTGCGGTCTGTTCTACAAGGCTTTGCAATTGCTCAAATGTCATGCTCATCTTATTCACCTTGCTTGGCTAACCCAACCTTGAACTCATTGTAATTTTGTCAATTATGGTGTTAATACCTTATATGATCGCTTTATCGAGATTGGAATTAATCTCAGGAACAGGCAAGACTAAGCGATCGCCACACATCGATCTCAATTTATCGACGAACATTGATGACTCAGCAAGCAAAGCCATATTCTCGTATGCAGAAAGATAAGCTTGCGAATAAGTGTTTTTTTGCGGTGTACGATAAACGCTTGGTGGTTTAGTTGTACCCGAAGTAGTTACAACCTGATTGGAATATTTTTGAGGTTTTGGTGGATCTTGGGGGATTTTTAGCCCACCCAGCATCGCCCGATTGGGAAAATAACTTGCAGCAGCTTGAGCTTCTGTCATGCTAAATGGGGCAACCTCAGCGATCGTGACTTCGCGATTAGAAGTTCGTGGAGGTGTATAAAAAATACGATCTTCGTAGATTACGGCAACATCACCACAGACCAAACGTTCAAACTCATGATTGTAGCGACAGTTTGGTTCGCCCCTACGTTCCCATAGCTGCAAAATCTGATTGACCGAAACTGCTTTGTATCTACCTTGAAACAGAGATTCAATCACAGCTTGGCGTACCCATTCAGGCTTAAACCCACCCCATGTACGAGTCAAATCATTGATGGTATAACCACCAAGATCAAAACTGTAATGTTGCAAAAGGGCGATCGCAATTTCCATTATTCGGCGATGGTGTCTGAAGTTATGTATCAGCATTCTACCGTTAAAATCAGGAAAAGTGAAGATCTGATTGCAAATTTACTGTGAGAGGCGTATCGCAAGGTGCGCCTCTCACACTTCTACAAAAAGCTATAGATTATTTTGGGTTGCTATATACGTTCAAGCGTTAAGATATTAACTGGTTCATAGATGTGATTGCTGGTTCTCCCAAATCAATGGCTGTTAAACTTGCGCTTGATGATAAACAAGAAATACTTCGCCTCTATCGCGAGTCTGACGCGGCTACGACTCAGTTAGCCAAGCAGTTTGGTATTAGTACGAGTACAGTTTTGCGACTGCTACAAGAACTAATTCCTGCTGAGGAATATCGAGAATTGGTAGTTCAAAAACAGGCTAAGGGCAAAAGAGGAGTGCGAGCCAATCATGATCTTGGAAATTTTCAGGTGAACCAGCTTGCTTTGATCCCCGATGAGGCGCAATTTTCTCCTGAAGATCCTGATGATCATCGTGCTAATTTTGCCGAGAGTATTGACGAAGAATTTGAGCAGGGTGATGAAACGGCGATCGCGATGGACGAATATGACGAATTAAACAGCGAATTAAACGATCGCTTGAATAGCGCAGAAGTTGATCTTAATTTTGATAGTACAAATACAGATGCGAACATAGACGATCTGGTTCTTGAACTTGATGATGAGCCAGAGGACGGTGAACTAGAGGACGGTGAACTAGAAGATGACGATCTAGAGGACGATGATGATAGTGAAGATGATCTCGTAGACGAGGACAATTTGGCTCTAGATGAGGAAGATTTTGCAGAAGAAGATAGTGAATCTGCAATGTCTATGTTTGCTGATTTGCATGGTAATCATAGTGCCAGCGATCGCCTTGAGATGCTTCCTTTGACCGAGGCTGACTTGCCGCAAATTTGTTATATCGTTGTGGATCGGATTGCCGAAATTATTACCCGTCCCCTCAGAGATTTTAAAGATCTGGGCGCAATTCCGCCTGAAGAGGCTCTGTCAAAAACGATCCCTATTTTTGATAATCATCGTGTGGCTCGAAGGTTTTCGCATCATAATCAGCGCGTGATCAAGTTTCCTAGTGACTTGATCCATATTACTAGCTCAAAACTTGTCCAGAAAGGAATTACACGGATTCTTTTTAGTGGTCAGGTCTACACGTTAAATTAAGAAAACCCCAAGCAGAGTTTTGGCAGTTCGCGTCGAAATTCTCGCTTGTGTTTGAGGAAAAAAGGAAAAATTTGTGTTGACGCTTTCTCCTGCTAGGCAAAAATTTTGGCAAATTGCCCACCTGCCTGATCCTGAATTATCGATTGATCACCTCATCGAAGGTGCTTTAGCGATCGCTTGGGAAGAATATCCGCGTATGGATTTGGGATATTATCGCGACAAAATCGATCGCATGGTTAGCGATTTACGTCCGAGGATTGCCGAGATTCGCTATCCGCTTAAGGTCGTGCAGGAGATCAATCAATATTTATTTGCGGAGCAGAATTTTTGTGGGAACGAGCATGATTATTACGATCCGCGCAATAGTTTTATCACCGATGTTTTAGATCGGCGCTTGGGAATTCCCCTATCGCTATCGATTGTTTATATGGTGATTGGCGATCGCCTAGGCTTTCCGATTGAAGGGATCAGTTTTCCAGCCCACTTTATTGTGCGCCCACAGCATCCCGATCTGGAGGTTTTTATTGATCCCTATAACAACGGTGAAATTTTGTTTTCTGAAGATTGTGCCAATAAACTGACGCAGCTATATGGGCATGAAGTTCCACTTCAGCCTGAATATTTGCAACCCGTTGGCGTTCGCCGTATTTTAGAGCGGTTACTTAATAATCTCAAACTAATTTATTTACGTTCTAAAGAACCAACTAAGGCTTTGGCAGCGATCGAGCGATCGCTGATGCTTAATCCCGATGTCCCTAGCCAATGGCGCGATCGGGGTTTGATTTGCTATCAGCTAGATCGCTATACTGAGGCAAGAATAGATTTAGAAAACTATCTTCAACACAGTCCCTATGCGGAGGATAGTTTTATTATCATGCAGCTACTCAATGAAATGTCCTAATGAAATGTCCTAATGAAATGTCCTAATGAAATGTCATAAAATCATTCTTAGACCACCTTTGCGATCAATCGAATAAATGCCTTCCGTTCCTAATTTAATAAATAACTTCATCAATAATTTAATAAATAAATCCCAGTCATTAATATTAGTCTTGATTATCAACCTGATTTGTTTAGCGATCGCTATACAACCAGCATGGTCAGCCTCTTTTGCCGTCAGAGTTTTTGATGGCGACAACATCACACTTGTCGATAGAGGTATCAAGACTAAAGTCCATCTTGCTTGTATAGATGCCCCTGAGTTATTGCAATCTGAAGGTGAACATGCGCGTAAAATACTTCAAAATGTTCTTGAAGATGAAGAGGTTTATGTCAAAGTTTTCAAAAAAGATAAATTTGGACGTTATACGGGCGAAGTATTAGCGGGTGGTCAAAATGCGAACAAAGTGATGCTTTCTCTAGGGCTAGCGCATTACGATCAGATTCAAGAAAAAGATTGTCAGGGATATGCTGATATTGAGAAAAAAGCTCAGAGCGATCGGCTTGGCATCTGGGCAAACGGCTTAGATGTGATGACCCCAGCCCAGTTTCGCCGCGACAATAAATTATTGGGTGTTGGCTATTAATTCGCACCACTTTGATTTAATTTTTGGCAAAATAAAAGCTGCGCTAAGCGCAGCTTTTATTTTTGGGATTAGACATCACGGCGGCGGAAACGACCACGACGCTTAGCGTTTTCGGCTTTACGTTTACGTTTTTCACCAGCCGTTTCGTGATACTGACAGCGACGAATATCTGCTAGTAGCCCAGCTTTCTGGATTTTTTTCTTAAATCGACGTAAAGCCGATTCAATCCCTTCATTTTCACCAACGATTATTTGAGTCATGCTTATTCAGGTAGCAAAGTATTATTCTAATTATGCTGTAGTTTGACGCATTTAAATTTAAGCGGCGGCTATCTAGTATAACAACTTTAAGATTTATTTGTAAAGCTAATTTTTTATCCAGCGCTTTACGCTTTACGACAAAGCTAGAAGCCAATCCAGAAGCAATGCTACTCGTTTTCAGGATTTATCGCAAAGCCCTAAATATTTTGCGAAAATCAGCTTGCACTAAGGTTAATAAGATGGCAAAATAATGTTGGTTGACAGATGCAAATAAAATATAAGGCGTGTCACATTTGATCTGCTGATATACCACCTCATAAACTCCCCTGTTGGTACTGGTTAATATGATCATGCTCGGCAAGACCCTGACTGGGCGATATAAAATTGTTGAACAACTTGGCGGTGGTGGTTTTAGCCAAACATTTATTGCTGAGGATGCACACTTGCCTGATCGACCTCTGTGCGTGATCAAGCATCTTAAACCTGCATCCACAGAAGAGGAAATATTAAAAATTTCTCGCGAATTGTTCGATCGCGAAGCCAAGGTACTTTATCGATTGGGACGACATGATTGTATTCCCACCTTGTTAGCGCATTTTGAGGAGGATGCGGAATTTTTTCTCGCTCAAGAATTAATCGAAGGGGACATTCTCACTAAAGAACTGAAACGAGAGCAATGTTTAGGAGAGGAGTACACTATTGATTTTTTAACTAATATTTTACCGACCCTTGATTTTGTGCATTGTCAACAGGTAATCCATCGGGACATTAAGCCCAGTAATTTAATTCGTCGGGCTAGCGATCGCAAAATTGTTTTGATTGATTTTGGCGCGGTCAAGGAAGTAAGTACGCAGCCACTCAGTCAGTTAGGAAGCCAGTTGGGGCAGGGACAAACTTCAAGTTTAGTGATCGGTTCTCCAGGATATATGCCCAATGAGCAGTATAGCGGCAAGACTATGTTTGCTAGTGACATTTATGCTGTTGGCATCATCGCCGTCCAAGCACTAACAGGATTAGCTCCCAACCAGATTCCCGAAGATCCCAAGACCAGTGAGTTTTGTTGGCGCGATCGCATTCAAGTTACGCCGACCTTGGGAGATGTGATTGATAAAATGGTGCGCTTTGATTTTCGTCAACGCTACCAATCAGCCACTGAAGTATTGGAAGCTTTGCAACCATTGTTATCGCGATCGCTAGGTCAGACCGTTTTTAGCGAGATTTTAGCCCAAGAAGAACCAGAACTATCACAAGAATTGTTTGTGGAAGAGACTCCTGAGAATCTAACTGCAAGTACGGTTAAAAGTATTCTCAAAAGTCCGACCGAAATTCTCATAGAGGAAATTTCCGATGACTTTGAAATGAGTGAAGATCCAATTAGAGCCAAAAAATTAGTCTGTTTAGTCTGCACTGGTATTTTAGAGAACGATTTACAACGGTTAAATAACTTTAGTTTTGAAGAATTACTGCAAGATTTATATCACCAATATCCCACCATTGAAGCCCTCAAAGAGAATTTAGTGAAAGCGGTCAAAACCATTGCTCCGCAAAAACAACGCCAATACTTAATAGTGGCTAAACTCGTTTTTAATATAGTTATCAAGCTTTATGAAAAATTGGCAAATCAAGCGATCGCTGAGCCAGTAATATCATCCTCAATTAGTTCTCAAGTTCAACCAGTTTCACTTCCAATATCATATTCAGTTGAGAATTTAGTGATTAATGCTGGCTCGGCTCAGCTAATCGCACCAATCAACAATACCCCTCCAGAAGTCATTTCACCTGAGAAGCAAGAACCTCAACAAAACACAGCAAGAGAGTTAGATATTTATGATTGGGTAGCCGATGAAATTAATGCCGATCCGCAACAAGTGCGTTTAAAGAAGCTTTTATTCTATACCTGTCAAGATATTTGGGAAAGTGATATTCAACAATTAAACAGTGTAAATTGGGCAGGACTATTAAGGGAATTAGTCTCTTTTATGCCGACATTTCCCCAGTTAATGGCTCTGCTGCAAGAGGCTGTACAGAGAGTCTCTAAACCTGCGGAATATTTACCGATCGGTAATTTGTTACTCACAAAACTACAGCATCTTTATCCAGATGGTTTTGGCGCGATCGCTCCACCATCTAATCAGCAGTTACTTAATCACCAGCTAGTTAGTAATCAAGTCCATAAATCTAGTTCGCGATCGCCTATTCCCGAAAAATCTAAGATTCCATTTGATCCAAAAATAGCTAGCGATTTGTTTGATTTACGATTGGAATTGATGCGATTTACTAATTCTATGCGAGCGAAGATTTTATTGTTTTCTGTACTCTATTATCCATTTAATCCCGATCGCGATAATTGGCAAGACATCCGCAATCATGGACTAGATGAATTACTCAGGCAATTATTTTATGCTTATCCATCTTTTTCTGAAGTTGATAATGCGATTTGGCAGATGTCGCGATCGCTGAGTGAGCCAAGTGCCTATGAGCAGTCAGCTAATTATATTCTCCAAGCTATTAAAACTCTCTATGATCAACTCGTATCAAGGTCGATGTCCCATCCCACTGAGCAGAGTTCCCTATCATTTGATAATATTGATTTCACACAGGCTAACGCTTTTCCTAGTAGTAGCGATGATGAAACTTGTCAGTTTATGTGAAATGTGGTAAATGAAAGAAGCCTGTTACATAGTAATATTATGTTCAGAAGTTTAAGGGGTAATTTCTTGAGCAAAGTTAAATCTAAATGGTTGTCTATACACAATCTTCACACCTCACAAATTTTCATCTCACAAATTCTAGGTGTAGCATGGCTGGTGCTGATGCCATTGCCAGCCCTTGCTCAAAGTAATAGTCTTTCCAGTAGTCATTTTCCCAATAATGCGTTAGCACAAACTCCACAGATCATTACCCCCAACACGCCACCATCCTTGCCGCAAACCACCCCAACGTTGCTACCATCGCCTGACCAATTACTCAAACCACCTAGTCCAACTTCTCCATTGTCTAGTCCTTCGGATAATATAGAACCGACTCAAACAGGAACGATCTCCGTTCAAAAATTTGAAGTATTAGGCAGTACCGTATTTAGCAGCGATGAATTGAACAGCGTAGTTGCTAAGTTTACCAAGCGATCGCTGAGCTTTTCGGAACTACTCCAAGCCCGTTCGGCGATATCCGATCTCTATATTCGTAACGGCTATATCACTTCTGGTGCTTTTATTCCACCCCAAAATCTACAATCGGGAATCGTCAAAATTAAAGTTGTCGAAGGTGAATTAGAAGAAATTAAAGTCATCGGTACTAATCGACTAAATCCTGAATATATCCGATCGCGAATTAGTGTTGCATCAAGTACGCCGCTGCATCGCGATCGCCTGATCGAAGCTTTACAAGTTCTGCAACTTAATCCCTTAATCGCCAACCTCTCGGCGGAACTATCCGCAAGCGAACGATTTGGAAGAAATATTCTTGAATTGAAGGTAAAAGAAGCGGAAACCTTTAACGTTCAACTGTCTGTAGATAATAACCGCGCCCCTAGTGTGGGTTCTTTTCGTCGTCGGCTTCAGGCTAGCGAAGTAAATCTGACGGGGTGGGGGGATTCGTTAATGATTGGCTATAGCAATTCTGATGGAAGTAATGCTTACGATGTTAACTACACCTTCCCAATCAATCCCTATAATGGCACTGTGGGGTTAGCGTTCAGTAATAGCAATAGTAATGTAATCGAAGCCCCCTTTGATGTCCTTGATATTTATTCTAATTCTACTAATTATGACCTCACTTTCCGCCAACCAGTGTTACAAACCCCGACTCAAGAGCTAGCATTTGGTGTGATTGGTTCCTATCGTGAGAGTCTATCCACACTTCTGAAAATTCCGTTTCCACTTTCCGCAGGTGCTGATAGTAATGGAACTACTAAAATTTCGGTAGTGAGTCTCTTTCAAGACTACACTCAGCGATCGAGCCAATCCGTTTTGGCTTTTCGCACCCAATTGAATATTGGGCTGGGGGGTGTAATGGGTTCCACTGTTAATTCTAGTTTTCCTGATAGTCGATTTGTGTCCTTTAGAGGACAGGCGCAGTATGTTAACGCGCTAGCAGCGAATACACTCCTTCTATTTCGTGGCGATCTGCAACTCAGCGATCGCCCTCTTGTACCACTTCAACAAATAGGTTTTGGTGGACAAGATACCCTGCGTGGCTACCGTCAAGATTTATTACTCGGTGATAATGGAGCCGCCCTATCCGCAGAGTTGCGAATTCCTGTTTTGCGAGTTCCTGAATGGGAAGGGCTTTTGCAAATCGCGCCATTTATTGACTCAGCAATAGTTTGGACAAGTTCAGGTGAGGCTAATCCATCTCAAAATCTATTGGTTGGTGCAGGTTTAGGCTTACGTTGGCAGATGGGTAATCGGATGACCGCATTGTTAAATTATGGTATTCCACTGATGAATGTATCTAATAGCCGTAAGACTTGGCAAGAAAACGGAATTTATTTCTCACTCATTTATAATTTGTTTTAGCTTTTTTCGGCTTTACCGTGATTATTAAGTCTATCCAAAAATGGTCATTTGCGAATCCTCACTTAAATCTTTAGGCTGATCTTTAGCCCCCTTTCGAGCTTGGCTAGCACCCTTTACAGTACCTCGTAATCCTGTCGCAATATGACTGTTTTTGGCAATTTGAGCAAGCACCTGCTTCGCTCGACTAATCACGCTTGCGGGTAAACCTGCCAACCTGCCAACCTCAATTCCATAGGAACGATCTGCACCACCTTCTTGCACTTGATGCAGGAAAATAATTTCATCTTCCAATTCCTTAACCGTGACTTGAAAGTTAGCGACATTGGGAAGTAAACTCGCCAGTTCATTGAGTTCATGGTAATGGGTCGCAAAGATACCTCGCGCCTTGATTTGATTAGCAATATATTCGGCAACAGACCATGCGATCGCCATGCCGTCAAAGGTAGAAGTACCGCGTCCAATTTCATCTAATAGTACTAGGGAATGATCTTTGGCATGATTGAGAATATTCGCAGTTTCATTCATTTCTACCATGAAGGTTGATTGTCCAGTTGCTAGGTCATCAACAGCACCAACGCGGGTAAAAATGCGATCGCATATTCCTAATATTGCTGATTCCGCAGGTACAAAACTTCCCACTTGCGCCATTAATTGAATCAATCCCACTTGGCGCAAATAAATACTTTTACCACTCATATTTGGTCCAGTTAAGACGATTAAATCAGGGCATTCAGGAGCATGAAGATCATTCCCTAAATAGGTGGAATTAGGAACAAAGAAACCTGCGGGAAGGGATTGCTCAACTACAGGATGGCGACCATTGGTGATCGAAATAGAGCGATCGCTAGTGAGTTGAGGACGACTATAGTTGTAGGTGACAGCGACTTCGGCGAGACTACACAAAACATCAGCAGCAGCGAGAGCCGTAGCAATGGTTCGCATTGGTTCGATCTGCTTTGCTGCAAGTAAACGTAATTCCACAAATAAATCATATTCCAATTGCTTAAGTTCGTTATCAGCATTGAGAATTCTCGTTTCCCGTTCCTTTAGTTCAGGTGTGATATAACGCTCCTCATTGGTAAGAGTTTGCTTACGAATGTAATCGGTGGGAGCCTGTTCGCTCTTGCCACGAGAAATACTGATGTAATAGCCAAAAGCCTTATTAAAACCGACTTTGAGGGTATTGATACCTGTGCGTTCTTTTTCCTGTTTCTCAAAAGCAGCCAACCATTCCACATCATCACGGCTCTGTTGACGCAAATGATCCAATTGATCATTCACACCCGAACGGATAATGTTGCCTTCGGTAATATAAATTGGTGGTTCTTCCACCAAAGTTTTTTGTAATTGTGAACCTAGTTGTAGAAGTTCCGATGGTACGGATTGCAAGGCTGTTAAATAGCGAGAATGAGACTTAGCAACGACATCAGCAACATCACGCATTCTCTCCAACGACATAGCCACAGCGATTAAATCACGTCCATTAGCAGTACCCGCGCCAATCCGACTACATAGCCGTTCGATATCATAGATTTGACTGAGACAACCGCGTAAATTCTTACGGAGAGAATGTTGTTTATAAAGTTCTGTAATAGTGTCGAGACGTTCGTTAATAGCGGCGATATCCTTGAGAGGTTGCAATAACCATCGGCGCAGGGCGCGGCTTCCCATGCCCGTTGTGGTTTTATCTAGCGCCCATAAAAGAGAACTGTAATAAGTTCCATCACGCACGGTTTGAGTGATTTCTAAATTACGTCTGGTTTGATTATCAAGAATTAAATAATCAGCGATCGCATAGGTAGAAATCCCTTGCAATGGCATCTTCACGCTTTTTTGGGTGGATTCCAGATATTCCAAAATTCCACCCGCCGCCCTAATCGCAAGCGGTAAAGCTTTACAACCAAAACCCTCTAGCGATCGCACTCTAAATGTATCAAGAATCCTCTGTTTGGCTTCGGCGATGGCAAAGGCGGCTTGCGATCGCGGTGTGTAGCAAAAACTTTCAGGTAGAGATTCGTAGGGAGCAGGTAAAGATGATTGTTTTTTCTGAGAGATCCCTTCCCAAAATGCTTCAGTTTTCTCAGCTTTGGAACCCCGAAATAGCTGTGGATTAGGTATATCAATAGGAATAAGAACTTCCGCAGGTTGCAAGCGTAGCAATTCTTGAATCAAATGTTCGGTACTATTTAGCTGTGTAACCGCAAATTCACCCGTAGAAATATCCGTATAAGCCAAGCCCCAATTTTCGCCGCCATTGGCGATCGCTACTAAAAAATTATTTTTTTTTGCCGCCAGCATTCCCTCTTCAATCACTGTCCCTGGGGTGATTACCCGCGTTACCTCACGCCTGACCAGTCCTTGGGCTTCAGACGCAGCTTCCATTTGATCACAAACGGCGATCGAGTATCCTTTTTCGACTAACTGATTAGCATAGCGATCGAGGGCATGGTGAGGGATTCCTGCCATCGCAATCCGACCCACTGTCTTGCCGCCATCACGCCCTGTTAAAACTAATTCTAATTCCCTTGAAATTAGTTCGGCATCTTCAAAAAAAGCTTCAAAAAAATCGCCTAATCGATACAACATCACCGCATGGGGATATTGTTCCTTCATTTCGATATAATGCTGCATCATTGGTGTGAGGGCAGCGCGATTAACTTTAGTTGAGGATAGAGCTAACTCAGCCATGCAAATTTTAGACGTAAAACAATGGTACTGCTCTATTGTACATGACTCCCTCAAAAGTATAAAATGTAGGGGTAATTCATGTTCCCAACGAACTCGCGCAGGAAGTAAGTGACTTTGTTGATTTTCTCATACTCAAACAAGACAACCAACGCTGGCTATAATGGACACAAATTAGCCCATTAATTTTCTGACTCTTTCTACTTGTTTCGGCGCATTCAATTCTGTAAAAAGCCCGATCGCCGTTTCAAAATTATTATCATAACCAAGCACCTGCATCTGACGGGCAATCAGAGCTTCTTCTACTAATACCTTAGCCAGATCTAACTTTGATTCTATCTTTATCAACATATCCTTCGCTTGTAAACAGAACTCCTTCGCCTTAGGTAGATCTCCTATATTTCGATATATTACTACAATTCTTCTCATGGTCTTACCTTCTAGAGGTTTGTTACTAGTTGCATGACTAAATTGCAAAGCTGTGTTGTATATTTTCAGAGCTTGATCGAATCTTTTATTCATGACGCATATAAATCCAAAATACAGGCAAGCACAGCATTTTGAACTGTCAGACATATATAATGAACTATTTGTAATAACCTCATAAGTCTCTTCAATCAATGCTACCGAAGCATCATGCTCAAGTTTCATAGCTAGTATGAAAGATCGAGCTAATTGTGGATAAACAGTGAACCATTGCTGAATGCGTGGGTGATTTGTACACTTGTACCGATCAATATTGTCTATATACGGCTGAATCAGGACTAGCGCTTCGTCAAACTCTCCCAAGTCCAGTTTGCAGGCAAAAGCTTGAAAAACATTCGAGAGCAGAAAAAAGATTAATTGTGGGGAGTTGTTTTGCTCAATAATTTTGATGGCCGCCTCCAACTCTATAAGGGCTTTCTGCGGTTCTCCTGAGAAGAAGTATGCGTTTCCGCGAAAACTTTTTACATGAGCTAAAACTGGGATACCTTGTTCTGGAGGTAAAAGTAATGACCTCTGTTCTATTTTATCTAATAACTCAAGCACTAAAGTTGGCGAAAGTCTTCCATAAAAAGCTATGTGAAGATATCCCTCTTTCATGAGATCTGTGTTCAAGAATATTTCTATAATTTTATGGAGATCGTTAGTTTCTAAGTAGTGATAGCATGGCTCAAACGCCATCAGGAGATCTTTGTCAGTATCTAAAGACTGAACTTTGGCTTTCCAAAAATCAGCAGCGTTATTATGAGCCTTGGTAAACTCTTCTTCATTTTGCTTGAGCAGATGCACCGCTTCCGCACGCACAAGGGGATGTAGTGAATATTCGCCATTCGCTAATTCCAATAAAGATCGATTTTTGATAACTTCAATAATCTTGACATGCTCTGCTTTAGGGCTGTCCCATAACTGATAGAACAAAGCCTCAATCGGAATATGGGGAATACTCTGATAACGATAACAACCCATCCGCTTTAATAAGCTATAGGCTAATGGCTCTACCTTTACCAACCGATCCAAATGTCCAGACACCAAATCTTTTAAATCTGCCGAAGCCAGTATATCCGCCCCGCGCTGTTCCCAAAAAATTGTAGCATTGCGATCGAAGTCCATATAAATTTCGCCACATAGACTAGTCATCGCTTTAGCATTTCCCCCCAGCTTACTATGCATTTCTGCCAATGACTTCTCATCAAAAAGCACATTATTATAGGTGAAGTAATCTTGCCAATCGGACTGACTTAATGGCGGAATCGCATAGTTGTAAACGCTGCGTAATCTAGACTCTAGCAAACGACATCGACTGGTCACAATCGTAATGGATTGGGTTGCGTGATCGGACAGCACGCTGAATAGCTCTAAATATTGAGCATGATCTGGAATGAACTTCCCATTCTCATCCAGTAAGCTCTCGATATTGTCCACTAAAATAGCGAGTTTTCGCTCTTTGATGATCCGCCGCAGTCTGTCTAAGGTAACGGCAAACTGTGAGGAAGACATTTCATGAAAGTCGCGATTAAACCACTCGTCTAAAACACTTTTAGCTGAAGGAATATTTCTGTCATCAATGGGCATATATAGCTCAATAAGCTGATACCCATTACTTTCTAGCTCTTGTAAATATTTTTGAGCCACGGTCGTCTTGCCCTGACCACCCACAGCGTGGATCACAATTAGTCGGTTAGTCTTTGCTAGAGCATTCAAACTTTCTATGACTCTAGCTCTTCCCAAAAAGCTGAGGTTTTGCTGTTCAACTGTTTGTTCTTGTTGTTCTTGTACCTCATTGGGATCAATCTCCAATACTTTGCAGCAGGAAATAAAGCTCGTAGGACTAATCCTTACTTTGCCATTCCGAAACCGATTCCAAGTTTCTGGAGACACAAGCGCTTTTTTTGTCCAATAGGCATCCGTTTTATTCCGACCACTGTTTTTAATGGCGACATTAACTCTTTCCACCCCAGCATTCGATAGTCTAGACATAGCGAAAACCTTATACCCAATGAAGCTCTAGATTTCATTTTACACAAGTATAATCAAAAAATTATTCCCTAGCAGATAATTGCCATTTTATTTTGTCTTTATTTTGTCAGGTTGCAAGAGAACAACGAGACAAAAAACTGACAATTATTTTCTGATTTTTTTTGCTTCAATTAAGATTCGTAACGTAAATACCTTAATCACTTATTCAATGACTAGTACCACCAAGTGGGGTGGGGGAATAGATCGTTAGCCTCTACAAGGATCTACCGCACTTCTAAATTTCAAATATTTTAAAAAATAGGAACTAGGTTAAATGAATACGCCATCAATTTTAGTCATTGATGATGAGCCAGATAACTTTGATGTTATCGAAGCACTCTTAGCCGTAGAAGATTATGTGCTGCACTATGTTGCTGATGGCAAGGATGCGATCGCTCAACTCGACATATTGCAGCCCGATTTGATTTTGTTGGATGTAATGATGCCAAACACAGATGGTATTGAAGTTTGTCATCTAATTAAAAACAAGCCTGAGTGGGAATTTGTACCGATTATTATAGTTACGGCTCTCAGTTCCAAAAAAGACATTGCGCGATGTCTGGAGGCAGGTGCTGATGAATTTATATCTAAGCCTGTTAATGGTCTAGAACTGCGAGCAAGAGTTCGTTCTATGTTGCGAATCAAACAACTACATGATCGGATCAAGACTCTGCAAGAACATACAATCGACAATCGACTTTTTACAAGGTAGGGACGATTCATTACAAATAGGCTCAAAATGCTGCATATCATACAATTAGCATTTTGTCCTGTCTTTTTTTGTCAATTTTCAAGAAAAACTTAGTCAAAAAATTGACAATAATTTTTGTCGTTTTGTTGCTTTAATTACATTTGTAACTTAAATAAGTCGATCACTTATTTAAAGGACACCTAACACTAAACAGAACAGGGGGGAATATATAGTTAATTCTGTATTCCCGAAAATTATCTTTATTCGCTAGAGGCAACTATGGGGGTGTGTCTCTAAATGAATAATGCGTCTCTTGTAGGGCGACTCTTGTGGGTGGTGCATTCCAGTGCCATTCCTAAATTCCTTCGATCGCAGAAATTCTTTCCACACAATACCATTTAAGGTCTAAAAATATGACTAGTATCACTAACATCTCCGCTAAAAGTAGCTTTTCAAATGCTACTAATTCAACTCACAATAAACTGAGCTATCGTGGCAACTCTTACGAAGTTCCTGCCGCAATTCCATTTGGCTCTAATTCTACGACTCAACCCAAAATCAAACTCATTTACAGGGGTAATTCCTACGAAGCTCCTGCCCCAATTCCAGTTGACTCTAGTTCTACGACTCAACCCAAAATCAAACTCATTTACAGGGGTAACTCCTTCGACTATACACCCTATACACCACCTCTAAGGAATTAGTCGATAGCATAAGTAAGTGGGCTTAATTAATTGTTAGATAGTGGAACAGGCTTCTAGCCTGTTGACGGGCAAGATGCCCGTTCCACATTTTATATTTAATTCCGACCAGCTACTTACGATTATCATTTTACTTTGTCAGTTTTTTGGAAAATACTTAGACAAAAAACTGACAAAAATTTTTCTGATTTTTTGCTTTAATAAATCTAGATTATTAATTAGCCCATTAATTTTCTGACCCTTTCTACTTGTTTCGGCGCACTCAATTCTATAAAAAGCCCGATCGCCATTTCAAAATTATCATCATAACCAAACACCTGCATCTCACGGGCAATCAAAGCTTCTTGTACTAGCACCTTAGCCAGATCTAACTTTGATTCTATCTTTGTCAAGATATCTTTTGCTCGCAAACAGAACTTCTTCGCCTTAGGTAAATCTCCTGTATTTCGATATATTTCTGCAAGTCCGTGCATGGTCTTACCTTCTAGCGGTTTGTGACTAGTTGCATGACTAAATTTCAAAGCTGTGTTGTATTTTTCCAGAGCTTGATCGAATCTTTTATTCATGATGCATACAAATCCAAGATACAGGCAAGCAAAGCCTCTTGAAGTGTCA
>JBIKYX010000111.1:0-12282 GCA_044355035.1 Pseudanabaena sp.
TTCCGTCATCGATTAGATGGGTTAAGTTTAGGCTCAGCATAGCGATCATCGCTTATAGATTTCGATACAATATTACCAATTTCTTCCTTTGGCTCACCTCCCCGCATCGCCTATTGAGCCAAATTAATAATCTCAAAACTTTTAAACACTTCAGATTAGATTATAAAAAACTATGGCAGAAGTAAAAATCTATTACGATAAACTTGGAAACACCCTCACCGTCTGGCTTGGCAATCCTAATGAAGAATATGTCTGTGAAGAAACAGGCGATGAAGTGATCCTGATGAAAAATAAATCTGGTGTAGTAATTGGCTTTGAGAAACTCAACTACAGCCTTCAAGAATCATCTAATCTCAGATTTTCGTTTGAAACATTAGCTGCGTAAATCATGAAAGACTATCACATCAACATTTTCTACAGCGAAGAAGACGAGGCTTATATCGCCGATATCCCTGATTTGAAATATGTGAGTGCGATCGCTGAAACTCCACAGCAAGCACTCAATGAAGTAATTCTTGCCAAGACTGCATGGCTAGAAGCAGCAAAGGCAGAAAACAAAAACATTCCCAAGCCCCGTTACCGCCCAGTAATTTATCAAATAGTTGCTTGGAAGTAGTAAAGAGTGAATCTCGCTAAACACAAGACAACGCAAATAAACAAGAAGGCTAGTTCTCTAACCTTTCTTGCTTATTTGAAATTATCAAGAAATTATGCCGCAATTTCCAATCTTGGGCGCTGAGTGACGACTTCATCAATTAGTCCATAAGCCTTTGCTTCCGTCGGAGCCATAAAGAAATCGCGATCGGTGTCCTCGGCAATGCGATCAATCGGTTGTCCCGTATGGAAAGCCATCAACTGATTGAGACGACTCTTGTGATACAAAATTTCCTTTGCTTGAATTTCAATATCGGTCGCCTGTCCCTGTGCGCCACCAAGGGGCTGGTGAATCATAATGCGAGTGTGGGGCAAGGAAAGCCTTTTCCCCTTTGCGCCACCTGTGAGCAAAAAAGCCCCCATACTTGCCGCTAAGCCTACACAAATTGTCGAAACATCAGGGCGAATATGTTGCATCGTGTCATAAATCGCCATCCCTGCGGTCACAGAACCACCTGGGGAATTGATGTATAGGAAAATATCTTTTTCGGGATCGTCAGCCTCAAGGAAAAGCAACTGAGCAACGATGATGCTAGCGATACTGTCATCAACCTGTTGTCCCAAAAATACGATCCGCTCCCGCAGCAGACGCGAAAAAATGTCAAAGGCTCTTTCGCCACGACCAGACTGTTCGATTACGGTTGGGATCATGATTTATGTTTTACGGTTTACTCTCATCATATTGTACTGATATCTAATCACCGCTAACCTTTGTCGTTATTCGGATTTCACCCCGTTTTGGGATGGCGACTAAAAAAAGCGTTGGAAATGTCCACAAACTTCCTTGTGTTACGATCGCAAGCTAAGCAATAACTAGGTAATAACTAGGCAATATTTGTGTATTGCAACTAACATTCAATATATATAGATTTTTTTAGAGCGAAGCTTATGTCTGCATTGCCCGCGATCGCGGTTCTGGCGATTCTGATTTTGGTACATGAACTTGGACACTTTATGGCAGCCCGTGTTCAAGGTATTCATGTAAATCGATTTTCGATTGGGTTTGGACCTGTACTGTGGAAATATCAGGGTAAGCAGACAGAATATGCGCTGCGAGCTATCCCACTTGGGGGTTATGTGGGCTTTCCTGATGATGACGAAGAAAGCGACATTCCTGCTAACGATCCCAACTTGATGAAAAATCGACCAATTTTAGATCGAGCGATCGTCATTAGCGCAGGTGTGATTTCTAATTTTGTCTTTGCCTATTTAGTTTTGCTAGTGATGACCCTGAGTGTTGGTATCGGCACGGTCGATCAAGCAGGAGTGAAAATCACTAAAATCCTTGAACCAAACGCTCCTGCAGCCGTGGCAGGTTTACAAGCAGGTGATATCGTCTTATCGGCAAATGGCATCAAGTTTGATACTGGCTTAACTACACTTGATCGCTTTCAAACCCTAATTGCTAAAAACGCTAACCAATCTGTAGATTTAGTCGTCGATCGCAATGGCAAGAATCTATCAATGTCACTGTTGCCACAGGGCGAAGCAGGAAAAGGCAAAATCGGTGTGAGACTTGACTTTACGGGTAAACCGCATCGCCGCGCTGTGCATAATATCGGTGAAGCTTTTGATAGCGCCACTCAGAGCTTTGAACGATTGGTAGTAATGACAGTTCAAGGCTTAATTAAACTTGCTACTAATTTCCAAACTACGGCGGGTCAACTTTCGGGTCCTGTAGCGATCGTGGCGATGGGTTCGGAATTAGTCAAGTCTGACGCGGCGGCGCTATTTGATTTCACCGCGATTATTAGCATTAACCTTGCGATTATTAATATCTTGCCTTTACCAGCCCTTGATGGTGGTCAGTTAGTATTTTTAGCGATCGAGGCTTTGCGCGGCGGTAAGCCACTCCCTGAAGAGTTACAAAATAATGTCATGCAAGGCGGACTTGTGTTGCTCCTTGGCTTAGGCGTAGTCATGATTTTCAAAGACTCATTTAATTTATTGCAACAAAGCGGGTTAAGTCCCCTATAAAAAAGGCGGCGCTGTGCGCCGCTTTTTTGTTGAGAATCGCAACGTAGGCATAAACACAAAGTTTTTTGACAAACTCAAGCATAATAGATAAAGAATTAATAAGTTTTTCGATCAACTCGATACATCACCCATGTCTCTCCCTATCCGTAATGTCGCCATCATCGCCCACGTCGATCACGGCAAAACCACTCTAGTAGACGCACTCCTCAGACAATCAGGCGCTTTTCGCGAAGGTGAAGCCCTTGTTGAATGCGTAATGGATTCCAACGACCTAGAGCGTGAGCGCGGTATTACCATCCTTTCCAAAAATACTGCCGTCAAATATAAAGATACGCTAATCAACATTGTTGACACCCCTGGACACGCAGACTTCGGTGGTGAAGTTGAGCGCGTACTTGGCATGGTCGAAGGCTGTTTGCTAATCGTTGATGCCAACGAAGGTCCTATGCCCCAAACTCGCTTTGTACTAAAAAAAGCGCTAGAAAAGGGCTTACGTCCAATGGTCGTAATCAACAAGATCGATCGCGAATTTGCCGATCCCCACGTTGCTGTCAGTAAAGTCCTTGACCTGTTCCTCGAACTTGGTGCAGATGATGACCAATGTGACTTCCCCTACCTATTTGCTTCAGGTATGGGTGGATTTGCTAAGGAAAAATTAGAAGACGAAAGCGTAGATATGAAGCCTCTGTTTGAGGCAGTTCTGCACCATGTATCACCACCAGTTGGCGATCCTGAAAAGCCCTTACAGTTGCAAGTTACCACCCTTGACTATTCCGAATATCTCGGTCGGATTGTGATCGGCAAGATTCACAACGGTACGATTACCTCTGGTCAACAAGCAGCATTGATTTCGGGTGATGGCTCGATTGTCAAAGGCAAAATCACCAAACTCTTGGGCTTTGATGGTCTCAAACGGGTTGAACTGCAAAGCTCTTCCGCAGGAAATATCGTGGCGGTTTCAGGATTTGCGACCGCTAACATTGGCGAAACCATCACCTGCCCCAATGAGCCATCAGCACTGCCGATGATCAAGGTGGACGAACCCACTTTGCAGATGACTTTCTGTGTTAATGACTCGCCCTTTGTCGGTCAAGAAGGCAAATTAGTTACCACTCGTCAAGTACGCGATCGCCTCATGCGCGAATTGGAAACCAATGTGGCATTGCGCGTTCAAGAAAATCCCGAATTCCCCGATCGCTTTGCGGTAGCAGGACGCGGTGAATTGCATCTTGGGATCTTGATCGAAACCATGCGCCGAGAAGGTTACGAATTCCAAGTTACGCAGCCTCAAGTTATTTACCGTGAACTCAACGGCAAACAGTGCGAACCTTACGAAGTTCTTGTTCTTGACGTTCCTGAAGATGCTGTTGGCGGTTGTATCGAACGCCTCGGTCAACGTCGCGCCGAAATGGTTGATATGCAAATGTCCAGCACTGGTCGTTCGCAGTTGGAGTTTGTTGTTCCTGCACGGGGACTGATTGGTTTCCGTGGTGACTTCATGCGTGCTACTCGTGGCGCGGGAATCATGAACCACAGTTTCCTTGATTATCGTCCTTCGGCTGGCGAAATCAGCGCCCGCCGTAACGGTGTGTTGATCTCCTTTGAAGAAGGCACAGCCACTGAGTTCTCCTTGAAGAATGCTGAAGATCGCGGCGTGTTCTTTATTAAGCCAGGGACTAAGGTTTATAAGGGCATGATCATCGGCGAAAATAATCGTCCTCAAGACATGGAATTGAACGTATGTAAGAGCAAGCAGCTTACTAACATGCGGGCGGCTGGAGCCGATGACATCGTGCAGTTGCAAGCACCAATCGAGATGAGTCTCGAACGGGCGTTGGAATACATCGGTCCCGATGAAATCCTTGAAGTCACGCCTGAATCGATTCGTTTACGCAAGCTCACCAAAAAGTTTGCTAAGCGCTAAAAAACAAAAAAAGGCGACGCTTAGCGTCGCCTTTTTTTTAATTATTGAACATCAGTCAAGGTTGGTTCTTGAAATAGGTAAGTATACAAAAATCCTGCGGCGATCGCCCCTAAGATTGGTGCAACAAAGAACAGCCAAACCTGAGATAGGGCTGCACCACCAACAAAAAGAGCAGGACCAAAACTACGCGCAGGATTGACGGAAACATTGGTAACGGGAATACCAATCAAATGGATCAATGTTAGACCTAAGCCGATCGCGATTGGCGCAAATCCTTGAGGAGCACGGCGATCGGTGGAGCCTAAAATGATCATCAAGAACATGAAAGTCAATACAAACTCAGCCAGAAATCCTGCCAGTAAACCGTAGCCACCAGGGGATAATTCGCCAAAACCATTAACTGCTAAGCTATTCGCTGCAAGTGCAAACCCAGGCTTCTGACTAGCAATCAATAACAAAACTCCAGCGCCAGCAATGCCACCAAATATTTGAGAACCAATATAGGGGAATAGCTCCGAAGCGGGAAAACGCTTGCCAGACCATAGTCCAATCGATACGGCTGGGTTAAGATGACATCCTGAAATATGCCCGATCGCAAAAGCCATCGTCATTACAGTCAACCCAAAGGCAAGAGAAACTCCCACAAAGCCGATCCCCAGAGCATTACTGGCTTCAGGAAAAGCGGCGGCAAATACGGCACTACCGCAACCACCAAAAACAAGCCAAAAAGTACCGATAAACTCAGCAACACATCTTTTTACGATAGACATTTTGTATCAAAAGAAACGACTATAAATTTTATCATTCATCACTATCTATGGCTGATAAACCATATAACTTATCTATATAGCAGTCCTAAATCATTTATGAGAAAAATAGGGCTTCGACTTCGCTCAGCCAACGATATACGCTGGCTGAGCGAAGTCGAAGCCTCTCACAACTCATTTAGGATTGCTATGTAGCAATCAGAAGGAAGTATTTAGATCCGATCGCAAAGCCCTGTATTGTCCTGTATTGTCATTTTACGGAGATCAAGGCGCTATATTGGTGATATATTTGCTAGACTGTTTATGCTCATTTAAGGCTGGTTTCTAGTTATTTACCCATGCATCAAGTTGTACTCGAACTCTCTGGCAGTCGTAAAGTCCATGTAATTTCAGAACATGCCACCAAAGAGGAAGCCTTGAATAAGTACATTAAGCTTGTAGAGGCAAATAACGGTTCGCGCACTACTGTTAATGGCAAGTATTCGATTCGCACAAAGCCTGCTTAGTTATTTTTTTCATGCATATATCTGAATGCTATCGACTTTTAGGAATTCCCCGCAATGCTACTTTAGATGACATCAAGGTTGCATATCGTCGTCTTGCCCGAAAGTACCATCCCGATGTAAATCAAGATGATCCATCGGCAACTGATAAGTTTCGGTTAGTGCAGGAGGCTTACAAAATGCTTAAGGATGCGGACAAGAGCGATGGGGCTAGCACAGGCGCGAATGGAACAAGTAGTTACGGGGCTAATGTTTGGCGATCGCCTGCGGCAACAACACCTGTACAAACAACTACTAAAAAAACAACCGAGCCGCCTAAAGCTCAATCTAAAGTCAGAATTGAGGTGAAGCAGGTAAATAATCAAGTCGATCCAATTAATAGTGATCCTGAACTAAAGCTAAAACTAGATATGCTGCGGCGCGTGCAGGATTTGCTTAAACAAAAAAAATATATTGTAGCGATCGCGGTAGTTGAGGGCATGAGTGAGAGATTTCCTAACTCACCCGAAGTAATCCATTGGAAAGCGGTGACTTACCATCGTTGGAGTAGTGAGTTAATTTTGGTTGGTAAATTGCGTGAAGCGGAAATCTATCTCAATAAAGCATTGACTACCGATCCTAAAAATCGTGAGCTAAGTTTTGAAGTTAAGCGGGATTTAGAGAGGGTGCAAAATCTGAAAAGTCAATCCCAAAGAAGCTAAGAGATCCCTCAATCCCCCTTAAAAAGGGGGAAGAATTAAGTTAAAGAAGTTTGTCGATGTTTAATCAGCGTCTCCACAGGTAAAGCAACCCGCAGATGTTGCCAAGGCAGAACTTGCTCAACATCCCAATCTTCATGTACATACCACGCTAGAGGTGGTAACTGTCCCCGCAATTCCTTAAAAGCGCGTTTATACGAACCATCGCTAGGTACATCGCCATCACTATAGCTAATCGCCAGACGCAATAACTTAGTTAGACGGCGATCGCCTCTAGAAATTAATGCTTGCAGTAGTGAATCTTTATAGCTTTCGGGTCGAAAATCAATTCCTTTTGGTAACAGCCTTTTACGGAAATATTGCATTTTCTTTTCGGCAGTGGTACTAACCCCTTGCCATTGCCAAGGGGTATGAGATTTAGGCACAAAAGTACTACAACCAAAGGTGATTTTTAATTTCGGAGCGATTTTACGCAGAGAAATTAGCATTTCGATCGTTTGTTCAATATCGTCATCATTTTCCATTGGTACTCCCGCCATTCCATAGAGCTTAAGGGATTTCAAACCACCTGCTTGAGCATTAATCGCGGCTTGCTTAATTTCATCGTTATGTAATTTCTTATTAATGATTTCGCGAAGTCTTTCCGAACCACTCTCGATCGCAATGGTGACAGAACGACTATCACGGGTGGAGAGAATTCGCGCTAATTTCTCGGTCAAGGTATTGGTGCGAACGGAAGCAAGACTGAGGCGGACATCATCAAATTGAGACTGGGCAAGATAATCCAGCAATGTATCAAACTCTGGATGTTGGGTAATTGATGCTCCCAATAAACCTAAGCGCTTGGTAACTTCTAATCCTTTAGCGATCGCAGGGATTAAACTCGATTCTAAACTGGCAGTTCTAAAGGGAAGCGTAAGATAACTCGCTAAGCAAAACCGACACATTTCGGGACAACTCCGCACCACTTCCACCATAAAAATACTCTCCCAAGCCGCTTTTTCTGTAACCACGGTGGAAGCTGAGAGGATATTTCCTTTATAGGTTTGTTTGTGAATTGTGGCGGGAATATCTGTATCTATGGGTTGAATAGAAGCGATCGCGCCATCTGCGGATGCATAGGTAACGATATAAAGTGATGGCACATAGATACCATCTAATTTTGCTAAATGACGTAATTGCTCTTGACGACTAGCATGGCGCACTTCTTGGTAAGCATTGAGAAACTTCCCAATTAGTTCTTCTCCATCACCGAGCAGAACTAGATCAAACCACGCTGCGAATGGTTCAGGATTTGCCGTCAGAACTGGACCCCCTCCAAAAACTAAGGGATGATTGTCATCGCGATCGCTAGCATCAATGGGAATTTCAAATTTTTGTAGCGCCGCCAAAATATTGACATAATCCAATTCCCAAGAAAATGAAAAGCCTAATATCTCAATCTGACGCGGCAAATCCTCATGGGCATCGGTAAACCATCGACTCACATTCACTTGCGAGCGCGTTGCTAGGTTTGCCCAAATGCCTTGATATCCCAAACTTGTAATGCCAACGGTATAGGTGTTTGGGAAAGCAAAGACGATATTTACTGCATCATGATCTGGTGTAGCTTGATCAAAGAGTATGTGTTCAGACTGGAAGTAGGATTGGTTCAAGATCTCGAAAAGATAGGCTCTCTAAACTATTATGACATGGGGTATATGACATGGGGTAACACATGAAATCTACGCTATCAGGTGAAGTCTGGAAACTTTTTGTGAGTTAAATTCATCTAACAAAGTATTAAAGTACTACTCGATGATTTAAATGCCATTGCAGATGAGTTGAAACTCAGGCTAATTTACATCAGCCCTTGCATAAAAACATCTAAAAATATAACCTAAACTTTTCTAATATTTTTTACACTCTGAAACTTTCGGCAAATATATGAAGCGTCCTTTGAAATTTATATCTGCATCCATCGGAACCTTACTGGTAACATTAGTCGCCGCCAGTCCTAGCTTCGCTGCCGATCCATTTCGCACCACCAATGCTAGAGCGATCGGTAATGAAACTCAAAAAGCCTTTGAACTTATGTTTAAAGAAGGGGATTATGCCGCATCCGTGAAGCAGTTAGATGTGGCGATCAAAACCGAAGCGAGTGAACCGCTTTTGTTTGCGTTGCGCGGGTCTACTGACTACGCAAAAGGAGATTATCTGGGGATGAAAGTAGCAGGCGATCGCGTTCGTCTTAATGCGATCGCATTGAAGGGGAAAGACAACCTCAGGGCTTATATTTATTTGGCGGTTAGCGACCTGATCGAAGCAGGCTATATCGTCAAAGCTGAGGGGATATCGAGTGCGCCCAGAGCCTTACCCCTCGTCCAAAGTGTATTTGACAACATCAAAAAAGCGCAAGATATTGATCCTAAAGATCCTGAACTAAATCTAGTTAAGGGCTATATCGATATGCTGATCGCCTCGGTATTGCCGATGTCCGACCTTGATACAGCATTGGCAAGCCTCAAACAATTTTCTGCGCCAGACTATCTCAAATATCGTGGCATCGCTCTCGCCTATCGGGATGCACGCAGACCCGATCTCGCATTGGACGCGGTAAATAAAGCGATCTCCTCGGCTCCGAATAATCCTGAGTTGAATTATCTGAAGGGACAAATTTTGTGGATGCAAGGCGGGAACAGTATGCCTATGGCGAAACAGCAATTTGAGATCGCCTTGAAAAAATCGAAGCAGATGAATTCTAGTCTCTTAGCTGAGATTCGCGATCAATGTAAAAACTTATCAGGCGGTGTTAAATGCCCTGAATAAAAGAAGGCGGCGCTATGCGCCGCTTTTTTGTAAGACGCGCATAGCGCGTTTTTTTGTGAAATTATTAGTGAAATTTTTTGTAAGCATTGCTTGCTACAGCCCGATCACGACAATCTTCACTCTAGTAAATTGTCTAAACCTTATAACAGGTAACTTTCATTTAATAGAAAATTACCTGTTAATTTATTTCAGAATATCGACTAGATCTTTGAATAACAGTTTAGTCGCTTTAGCGATCGCAGTCATTCTGATTAATCTAACTGGTCGCCCTGCTTCCTTCATATCATCGACAATCTTACCCATTGTCTTACCGATATCATTGTTTGGTCTTCTTGATTTAACCTCAATCTTAGTAAACAGCCATTGCCAAAGAGCAACACGAGAGACATCAGAGCCACCGACAATACGTTTACTTTCTTTGTCTCCTGAACTTTTCTCCGTTGGCGCACAACCAAGAGCTTTAGTAAAACGTCTTAAACTGATGTGTCGTTTAATCCGTTTATCCTTTTTCCTGCGAGACTTGCCCCATTCAATGATTGGTTTACCATCATCATTCAGAAAACTTTCAATCGGGAAAATTTGACTTAAAAGGATAGCTTGGACTCTACGCCCAAATCCCCATTTATCAAAAACATCTTTGTAAGGTTTAAACCTTTCATCAGACATCAAAGCTTCTAGATCTGCTTCAATATCTCTTTCTTCCTCCCAGATATTAGTTAGCCTTTTTGCATGAATGTGTGTATGAGTTTCTAGTCCAAGTCCAACAGATTCAGCAAGCATTTTGTCATACCTCTTACTGTCCTTTTCTAGTGCTAGCCATTCCCACATCACCACACCTTGACTCATCGCAACCTCTGGGAACTGCCAAGCTAGATCTTGTCTGATTCGATTAATGATTGGACTTTGGACTCTTGCAAGATGCCCTAATCTCAGTACCTTCTCCCTAATTTTTACAGTTACAACATCTCTGTCTTGTAGAAATCTACGAGGTTGGTTTTGATAATCCCACCAATAACAAGCAAGAGCAAAAGCATCAGATTCATCTGATTTATCAGGCATATCAAGATGTTCACGATGTCTCGCTAGTTTATTGTGACTAACCAACATCACCCTGCAACCATTCCTAACAAGATGAGTACCCCAAAGTTTAGAGTAATTCACGCCCGTTGGTTCCATGATTGCAATATCTGGTTTTAGATCCAATATAGTTTTTAGACCTGTCACATCAGCTTTGCAGTTATGGAATTCCGCTTTAAATAAAAATTGTCGTGGTTCATCTGGACGTTCTGTTAATAGACAAGCAACAACGCTGCCTTTACAGACATCAATCCCAAGTATTCGCATAAAAATTAGCGTATCTGATACGCGGCTAAGTGTTAAGTTCCAATCCCTTACGGGCAGGTTTAAGAATCACCCTAGAACCCTCAATATGTCGGGGTTCGATTCACTCAATCTAAACCGAAGTTAAGGCTAACGGGGTCTTTGAATAGTGTTAAGCTCTATGGCTTGTTTCTCTACCTAGACCCTCATATACCTGCTGATGCTTTGGACACACCAGCATACTGTCCAGTTATTCACTAGACAGGTGCTGATTAGTTACATCATTTCAATTTTGATTTCATCATTCATTTTTTCATTGACCTGATTCACTATGCCATTCCATACTTCATCAAGGTTTCTCAATGTTTCTTCCTCACCCTCTGCATCTAGGTAAGTTACTTCAATTCCAAGTTTATCAAGATTCACTTTTTTAAGTTCTTCATACTCTTCTAAAGAGTTTTCAACTAATGAATTTTCAAACTCTAAATCACCTTCATCACAAATTAACTCACCAGATCCATCACAGACAGGACAAGTATCATCTGCTGTGTCATCAGTCATGTGAATTGCTCCCAAACCTTTACATCTGTAGCATTCACAAGTTACATCTCCAACAGTAAGATTGTTTCTTAATTCAGACACTCGGTTATAGACACCATCTCGGATATCTACTAACTCAGACTCGGTTAGTTCAAATGCATCAATCAGATCTAGCACGGCTCTTGACCGACTATTGATTAGAAATTCTTTCATAGTTACTCCACGTTGAAGATTGTCCCCGCAACAGGGCTTAAAGGTGTGAAGCCATCATCGACTTGGCTAAGTAAAGCCTTGGCAATTTTGACTTTATTGATAGCAGGAAGATTTTCCAGCCACTTTTCGACTTCAGTTGGCATTGGTTTTACACGGGAACTGTAGTAATAGCTGATAGGTTTGCTCATTTCATTACCTCAAAGATTTGGATTTTAAAGCCAATGTCTGAAACTCAAAAGCTACCTACGATGTAGGGATTCTCTAGCTTTTGTATGGTATATGCGACAATTGGCTTAATACTAACGGGGCGGCGTTTGACTATATCTAGTTGAGCGCTGCTTTTCGTTTGCAATATCAATGTAAAGCACGTTTTACGTTATGTCAAGCGTGTTGATTATTATGTAAAGTAGGCTTATACTAATGACTGTTAAATTAGAGTCCCCCCTTATGAGATTAAGAACTCTTAGGCGTATTCCTCAACAGGTTTTGGCTGCTGAGTTGGGTGTTTCTCGGCAGACTATTAGTAATTGGGAGAATGGTCGCGAGGAGCCAAAGTTAAAAATCTGGCAGTTTAAAAAGCTTTGTCTTGTTCTCGATGTCTCTGCTGATGAGCTACCAGACAGTTTTGCCCCTCAACCAATAGATCCACCAAAAGAAAACCACTGAAAGCAAATGAAATACTGTCAGTTAGCGATATTCCAAGAATTTGAGACAGAGATAGAGATACAGCCAAAAGTAACAATAGAGATAGTGAGTAGATCGATAAAGTCACAGGTCCGATCGCTATCGAGACATTATGAAATTCCAGAATACTTAATCCACTTAGCATTGGTTACAGATTATATAGATAAGTCACTAAAAGGATTTGAGCTAAGTAT
>JBIKYX010000112.1:0-12277 GCA_044355035.1 Pseudanabaena sp.
TAGCGGTAATTGCTTTACCTCTAAATACGATTTTTGGTTTAAGTGCAGCTTGGGCGATCGCCCGCAACAAATTCCCAGGCAAAGCTTTCTTACTAAGCATCATCGATTTGCCATTCTCGATTTCACCTGTAGTCGCTGGATTAATGATTGTTTTGTTATATGGCAGACTTGGCTGGTTCGGATCATGGCTAGAAGCAAATGATATCAAAATCATATTCGCTTTCCCAGGGATGCTCATCGCCACTATATTTGTGAGTATGCCCTTCATAGCCCGTGAAGTAATTCCTGTCCTTGACGAAATGGGAACAGATCAAGAAGAAGCAGCGCGTACTCTCGGTGCTAGTGACTGGCAAATCTTCTGGAAAGTCGTTGTTCCTAATATCCGTTGGGGACTGCTCTATGGATTAGTTTTAACCAATGCTAGAGCAATGGGTGAATTTGGCGCAGTATCCGTAGTATCAGGGAATATCGCGAATAAGACTCAGAGTTTACCGTTATTTGTTGAAGAAACTTATAAACAGTACGAAACAGAAGTTGCCTATTCTGCTGCCGTGTTGCTTGCATTACTGGCGGTAGTTACACTAGTTCTCAAAGAAATTTTAGAACGCAGAACCCATAATTCTAATGCGCGTGAGTAATTAATAATTTTAAGGAGTTGCTCTGATGACAATTATTGATAATCGACCACTAATCAAAGACATTCGATTGCGGATTCCCGAAGATCTGCATGGTGAGCCTGTGATTTCTCAGTTGACTTCCCATTGTGGTGTTACTGTCAACATTATCTCGGCAACTTTAGGAGCTAATGCGGGTAGCGGCTGGTTTCATCTCAGTCTCAAAGGGAATCCCCCGCAAATCCAAACTGCGATCGCCTATCTTAACGATTTGGATATAGAGATTTGGGAAGATCCTAGTGATTCGGATATAGCGTTATAACTGATGTTATGTGTAACCCTCATCCCCCAACCCCTTCTCCCGCAGGAGAAGGGGAGCAGAAGCCTATTATTTTCTTGTTCCCCTCTCCTGCGGGAGAGGGGCTAGGGGTGAGGGCTTTAGAAACTTCCATGTAACACCAGTTAGTAACTAACGATTTAGAAACAGCGTTAGATTATTGTCTTTAGGTGGAACATCAGTAAAGGCTTCAAAATATTCTTTAGCACCAGACGGAAAGTTAGGAAAATGGAATTCCGAATCACCATCAGCAATTTTCGCCCAAAAATATCGAAGATCGGGAGTTAGGGTTTCCGCTAGCTCTTGTGAAAGGTTTAGCGGTGGTTGAGTTAATAATCTCAGGACAAATGGATGTGACCGATCGCCCATCCATTCCCTTGAGAATTTTAATAAATCCTTTTGTTCAGGAATTGAATGCACTCGAAAAGATTCAATTTCTAAGCGATCGCCTGACTCATCAGAAATATAGTTGAGAACGCGATAGGGATGGGGATAGCTGACCAATGAGCCTGTGGTAATGTCATAGAGATCATAGCGATCGCTATAGGCTACATCCTGTACATGAAGATGTCCTGTAAACACCAATTTCACATTAGCTTGATGTAAAACCTCACATAGGCGTTCCGTATTGCCTAACATATAGCGTTTTCCCAGCGCATTGCGGGTCTGATCATGCATATGTTCCAATACATTATGGTGAATTGTGACTAAATTCAACTCATAGTCTTGACGTTGCAGAACGGACTGTAACCATGCCAATTGTTCTTCATCAATCCAGCCGATCTGCTCATCTTTTTCATTGAATTGATTAGAGTTCAAGCCAATTAAGCGAACATTAGGCAAGATTTCGCTTTCATAATAGAGTTTATTTGGCTCACTCAGTCCAGACTTGAAGCCAAAATTGGTATAGTGTAGTGTGAACTGGTCAAAGGTTTCCACTCGCGGTACATCATGGTTTCCCGCAATCACATAGACTGGATAAGGGAGTTGGGCTAGCCTTTTGGAAAGCCATTGGTGATTTTCAGGTTCGCCATGTTGAGTGAGATCCCCTGGTAAGAGTAGAAAGTCTAAATCTAGGGTAGCAAGCTGTGACAGCACCTCTTCAAATGCGGCGATGCTGTATTCGACTAAATGGAATCGCGCAGGATGTTGCCAAATCGTATGGGGCAAGGCAATGTGTAAATCTGAAGCGATCGCAAATTTAAACTTAAGAGCCACCTAGAACTAAACCAAAATAATTACTTTATCGATTATAGGCGATCGCGGTTTATAACTTGGTCTATAAAATCGGCTAATGCATTTGACAGTAGCGTTCTAATAATTTCAGGCGATCGCTTGCTTGTTGATGGCGTTTTTGCCAAGTCGTTTGGCTGCGAGAGGTTTGGAGCATAGTTAAATCCATTCCAAGCATTTTCAGTTGTTTATCAATTTCTACTTGTAAAGATAAGTTTTGTGGTGTTATTTCCGAATTAGAATTAACAATTTCCACCTGAAATTTTTTTTGGATTTCATGATAAATGCTTAACCAATCTTTAGCGATCGCGGGGGCGGGTTGAGAATGTAAGGCGATCGCCTCCTGTAATGTAGTTAATTGTTTTTGTAAGTCAGCCACTAAAGCTAAATAATTCTCAGACAATTTGTCCACCATTTTGATTTTTTAAAGCGGAAAAATGTAGTGGCAATTCATGAATTGCCACTACGGTTTGGGGTCACTAAGGACTACAGATAAACCGCGATCGCGATTTCATCACCTTCATAGAGATTCAAATCAATAAAGTTGCCTTCGACAACTTCGCCATTAATCAACATTTGTTTGACATCACTATGATTAACCACAGTCAGGGAGAGAACCTTGCCGCGAAACTTACGCTGTGCTGTAAACCCAGACCATGCAGCAGGGATTTTCGGATCGATGACCATACCTGTGAAAGTAGGTTGAAATCCTAAAATGTGATCTAGTCCAATGCGTAGCATCCAAACCGCAGTCCCTGTTAGCCATGAATGACTTGCCTGACCTTGAGTTTCATGATCGGGACTAGTTACATATTCAGGATAGACATAAGGCTCGGTTTCAAAGCGATCGCATTTTTGATCAGTAGCCTGTGATGAATTAATCGGCATCATACGGCGATAGATTTCCCATCCAAATTCGGTATCACCATTTAGAAGAGAAGCCAACACAAACCATGAGGATGCATGGTTAAAGACTGCGCCATTCTCTTTCTTGCCAGGGACGCAACGACTAATTAAACCAATCGTGTCATCGATTTCGGTGAATGATGGTGCAACAATCTGCATTCCAAAAGGTGTCGCCAGATGTTCGCGACTACTAGCCATCGCTCTATCAGCACGATCTTTCGGTGCTAGTTCCGAAATTACCGCCCATGATTGCGCGTTCAAAAAGATTTTGCCCTGAGTCGCCGCCGATACGCCAATCGGTTCGCCATTGTCACGGAAGGCGCGTAAATACCATTCACCGTCCCAACAAATATCATTGGTAACTTGACGCAAATGCTCGTAGAAGTTTTGGAATTTTTCTAGGGATTGGCGATCGCCTTGATGTTCACAAACTGATAATGATTTATTCAAGACATACCCTAAAAAGAACGCACCCCAAGTGGTTTCGCCTTTACCCTGTGAGCCAACATGGTCGAGAGTATCATTCCAATCGCCTGTGAAGATTCTGGGCATTCCACGTTCACCTGTATTAGCGATCGCAAAGTCTAACGCTCTCACCAAATGCTCATAGACTGTTCCCTCAGTTTCATCATGGTAAGGAACAACTTCTTCTAAAATCGAGAAATCACCCGTTTCCTTGAGATATTCCACAATCCCAAAGGGAACCCATAGCGGTGTATCGGAATGATTAGTACGTTCGCCCGTATTGGTTAGCACAAAATAATTATGTAAAGTCGAACCATCCTTAAACTGGAAGTTCAGCGCTTTGATTAATCTCTCTCTCACTCGCGCAGGATCGACCATTACCACACCGAGAATGTCTTGGAAGCGATCGCGCATTCCCGTCCCAAACAACAAACCGCCGTGATAATAGCCCGAATTTCGCGCCATATCAAAGGTGACAGCCGCCTGATACTGATTCCAAACATTCAACATCGCATTAAATGCTTCATCAGGTGTTTGCACCTGCACACAAGACAAATGTTGATCCCATTTCTGTTTAAGTTGCTCAAATTTACTGTCAACTATCTCTACAATCTCGCCCCCCTTTACAAGGGGGGTAGGGGGGATCTCTTTAGCCGCAATCTCCAACACCACCGCAAAATCAACAGAAGCATTTGCCTCTAACGAAATCTTCGATTGCAAAGCCACAACAGGATCACCAGCCGTAATCTCTGTATTCTTCATCACCCCAGTTTCCACAGCCACAGGATTCGCTTCCGATCGCCATCTACCGATAAAAGTATCCAGACTACTTTCAAAACCAGAAATGGGAAGACTTTGAGAAAAATAAATTTGATACTTCCAATCAATATTCGGCTGTTTAACCGAAACTCCTTTATTCAGCACCCAATAGCGGCGGGTAGCAACTAATGCTTGCAAATCTTGATCAAAATGAATATCCGTAAAATGCTTATCGTTCGGTTGATTAATCTGATCATTGAGAGCATTCCCCATCAACAATTCTAAGAACGAATAAATCTCCAAATCTCGCGGCTGTCCTGAAAGTTCCGTTAACTTCACGCGCCATACTTCGGCATTAGTATCAGTGGGAACGAAGTAGGTAATTTCGCCACGAATTCCATTAATCTCAGTCGTGATCTTTGTATAGCCCTGACCATGCCGACATTCATAGAAGTCATATTTTAAATCAATCGTCGGAGCCCAACTCAGGGACCAATATTTCCCCGTAGCAACATCTTTGACCATCACATAACGTCCAGGGCGATCCCAGGGCAGACAGTTATAGCGCATTCGACTGATGCGATTATCGCGTGGCGATTCTAAAAAGCTAAAGCCGCCACCTGTATGGGAAATCAGCCCCGCATATTGGCTATTCCACATGTAGTTAAACCAAGGGCGCGGGGTGCGCGGATCTGTAATCACAAATTCCCGATAATCTTCGGTGTAATAGCCATATTGATTTGCGATCGCCACGATGAAAAATACCCCTATAGTTGATGGTTATCAACCATTGAACCATAGACTGTATATATATTTATAGCCAAGTGAGTAGGTACTGCGTAAGTAATATTTCTATTTGATTGCTGATTCGAGTTTATGTTGATTCCAGAGTTTTTGATAAAGCTGTGAATCTGAAAGTAACTCAGCATGAGTGCCGACTTGGACAATCTTGCCAGCATCCATCAAGATAATGCGATCGCAGGTTGAAGCCGCCGATAGATTATGGGTGATGAATAATACTGTTTTATTCTGAGGCAGATTTCCTAAAATACCCGTAGCCGTTTGATTGTCCACACTAGATAGGGCATCATCTAGCACTAAAATTGGGGTGTCAACTAGCAACGCTCTCGCTAACGCTGTGCGCTGACGCTGACCACCTGATAATGTAATACCCCGTTCTCCAACTAGAGTGTCATATTGTTGGGGGAATTTGAGAATCTCCTGCTCGATTCTTGCTTGATTAGCAAAGTTCTCCACCTCATGATCATAGGCTTGAGGCTTGCCATAGCGAATGTTGTCGCGCATCGTGGCACTGAATAGGAAACTATCCTGTGGGACAAAGGAGATGATCGATCGCAGATCTTCAATCTTCATCTGAGTAATATCGACACCATCGATAAATATTTGCTGCGATGGAACTTCCACTAAGCGCATTAATGCACTTGCTAAAGTCGATTTTCCCGAACCAACGGTTCCTAAAATGGCAACGGTTTCACTGGGATAAATAATGAAACTCACATGATCGAGGGCTGGTTGAGCAGCATCGGGATAGGCAAAGGTCAGATCTCGTGCTTCGATTTTGCCTGTGACTTCTGAATGGTTAAGGGCGATCGCATCAAGCGGATCAATAATCGCAGGTGGAATATCGAGAATGCCTTGAATGCGTCCAATACTCACTAATCCCCTCTGATATGTGACCATCACAAATCCTAAAATTGCAGTCGGGAAGATCAACCGTTCTACATAAATAATTAAAGTCAGCAAATCACCAATCTTAAAAGTCGTATTCGCAGGATTGGCTAATCTCTCGCCACCAAACCAAATCAATACCAAAAAGCTAATACTGGCAATTCCACCTAATAGAGGGAATAGAATATTTCGACTCCGCGCCATTCTCAAGTTCGCATCTAGCAAGCGATCGTTTAACTTCCCAAAAGCAGCACGTTCGGCTCCTTCCTGAGCATAGGTTTTGATCAGCGCCATTCCATTCAGATCTTCTTGCAAGAGTGAACTCACATTCGATAATTCTTCTTGAACTTCTAATTGTTCATCGCGCAACTGACCGCTAAATTTCTGGACGATGACCAGCATGATCGGATAGACCGAAATTGATAATAGGGTCAACATCGGATCGATCGCCACCATCGCAGGTAGGGTCAAGCTATACACAAAGACGGAATTAATGATACTGAGCAGCGCAAATCCCATCAGACGGCGAATATTTTCGACATCGCTGGTGACTATGCTGATGGTTTCCCCTGCGGAATTATTGGCAAAATAGCTGGGTGGTAATTTGAGGAGATGCTCGAAAATTAATTGTTTGAGACTGTACTCGATTTTGCGCCCAATCCCAAAAATCCAGACCCGCGAAGCCATGCGAATGCCCCACATTACTGATGACAAGCCAATAACCAGCCAGACGTAATTCATCAAGTGACTAAAATCGACAGATTCGATCTTGCCAAGATCGTCAACGGCGGCTCTAATCAACCAAGGAATATATGTGCCAAGTACATTTGCCAATAGGAGAGCAATTGTACCAAGAGCGAGGTCGCTCCAGTAGGGACGGAGATAGTTTTTGAGATTCTGAAATTGCGATCGCGCCATAATGTATCTATACTACGTTATTTTGACAAAGCTTGCTAGATATGTGTTTCCAAAAATCAATCAACGAAAAGTACCTGCATAGCGGGTGATTTTTCATTCGTCCGCATGGAAATGATCATAAATATGTTGGGCTAATTTTTTGCCAATACCATCGGTTTCAGCAATCTGTTCAACGGTAGCTTGACGAATATATTCCACAGAATGGAATTTTTCTAATAGAACTTTCTGGCGATGATGTCCTAATCCTGTAATTTGATCGAGATGCGATCGCTGCATTCTTTGACTACGCTTTTGACGATGAAAAGTGATCGCAAAACGGTGCGCTTCATCCCGCAAACGGCGCAATACCTGCACCCCTGCCCGTTCAGGATCACCACTAATTAATGGCTCTGACTGCTCTGGCAAGAATATTTCTTCACGCTTTTTCGCAAGACTAATCACCGTCAGGCGATCGCGCAATCCCAATTTATCAATTATCTTCATCACCGCCGAAAGCTGCCCCTTCCCTCCATCAATCATCACCAAATCAGGAAAATCAGCACTCTTGCCCCCCTCTCCTGCGGGAGAGGGGCTGGGGGAGAGGGCTTCTTGACTCCCCTTGGGAGAGGATGTGAGGGCTTCATGCTTTCTAAACCTTCTCGCAATTACTTCCGCTAAACTCGCAAAGTCATCGGAATGTCCAGACTGGATATCAGGATTACGGATTTTATAATGACGATAATGTTGCTTCGCGGGAATACCATCAATAAATACAACCTGACTCGCCACTGCATCCGAACCTTGAATATGGGAAATGTCATAACCTTCAATCCGATGTGGCAAACTCTCCAGATTCAGAATCTCTGCTAAGTCTTCCAATCCCTGTAAATTGCGATCGCTTTGTTTTTGAATTCTCGCCAACTCATACTGAGCATTGCGCTCTACCATTTCAACTAGCTCGGCTTTAAGTTGACGCTGTGGAGTGGCGATCGTCACTTTTCGACCCTTGCGATCGCTTAGCCATGCTTGCAAAATCTCGACTTCAGGAAGTTCCAATTGGGTATGCACTTCATTGGGAATCTCTACGGGATCGCAGTTTTGGTAATGGGCTTCTAAAGTACGCTGCAAAATCGCCTCTGGTACATCACTCTGACTATCGGCGAGAAATGCTAACCTTCCCACCAAGCGCCCTGCTCTAATTTGGAATAATTGAATACAGGTATGCTGCTCGTCATAGGCTAAGGCGATCGCATCACGAGAAATCGTATCATCAGGTAAAGATACCTTTTGATTAGAGTTGAGGTTTTGTAATACTTGAATGCGATCGCGTAGATCCGCCGCCTTCTCAAATTCTAGTTCTTCCGCAGCAACTTCCATCTTCTGGGTAAATGTTTCAATCAACTCACTAGATCGCCCCTGAAATATCATCGCCACTCGCATCATCACCTTATGATATTCTTCAGGTGAAATTAATTCCTGACAGACCCCAGGGCATAAACCCATATCATAATTTAGGCATGGGCGATCTTTAAACATCGGAATCGGTCTTTGTCGCAAGGGAAAGGCGCGTTTAATAATTCCTAAAGTACGCCTGAGATTGAATGTATCAACATAGGGACCATAATATTTGTCCTTTGTGCCGCCCATCTTCCGTTTGCGGGTGATAAAAATACGCGGATAGTCCTCTGACCAAGTGATACAGACATAGGGATATTTCTTGTCATCCTTGAGCAGAACGTTGTAATAGGGCTGATATTGCTTAATCAGATTTGCTTCGAGGGCAAGAGCTTCAGCCTCGGAGTCGGTGACAATAAACTCAATTTCATGTACTAGCTGCACCATCATCGCGATGCGCGGCGACAACTCCTGACTACTACGAAAATACGATCGCACTCGATTGCGTAACGCCTTTGATTTGCCGATGTAGATTACACCATCATGGCGATCGCGCATGAAATAAACCCCTGCTTCGAGAGGAATTTCTTTTAATCGCGCTTGTAATTTTTCAGGATTTTGTAATAACGGCTCAGTCATAATTTAGATCATAATTCAAATCATCGCAAATCGCGATCGCTTGGGAAAAGAGTCGAAAAGAGTCAGAATTGGTTAAAAAATGCTCGCTCAAGCTAACTCTTAGTGCTGACTATTTCCGAAGTTTTTGTTATACTTTCCACAAAAGTTTTAATACCCTTAGTTTTAATACCTTGTGAGGAGTGAAATATGAAAGCTTATTATTTTGGCTTCGTCAGTGGTTTGAGTTGCCTAGCAATGGCGATGAGCATGGGTGAAAAAGCGGCGATCGCCGAGACTCAGGCTAAGTTCAGTGACACACTTACTCAAAATGTCACCTCTGTATCGCAATTGAGCGATGTTAAGCCGACGGATTGGGCTTTTACCGCTTTACAATCTTTAGTAGAACGCTATGGTTGTATTGCAGGCTATCCCGATCGCACTTTTCGTGGGAAGCAAGCCACGAGCCGTTATGAATTTGCGGCTGGACTAAATGCTTGCTTGGACAAGATTAATGAGATTATTTCGGCTGGTTTAGCCGATAAAGTCGGCAAGGATGATCTCGCCACTTTGCAAAAACTCCAAGAAGAGTTTGCCGCAGAACTCTCCACCCTGCGCGGTCGGGTTGATGCCATTGATGCAAAGACCACAAAGCTCGAAGCCCAACAGTTCTCCACCACGACTAAGCTTTCTGGGCAAGCGATTTTTGCGGTTAGTGGTGGCGGCGCAAGTGGAAGTCCATTTCTGAGTTCTTTGAATGCGCTTCCTGGAAACACAACAGCAGGTGTTATTGACAATGGCGAACCATTTCCGATCGCTCCTAGCGGCAATGTCAACACAACGCTCAATGCAAGGGTAAGACTTGACTTAAATACTAGCTTTACTGGCAGTGATCTGTTACTGACTCGCCTCGAAGCTGGTAACGGCGGTGGCACGGCTGGGGATGTTTTGGGTAATCCTCTAAATGAATTCAGCAACGTTGGGTTTAAGACTTCGCGCCTAGATTATGCTGGCAATGGCTCTAATTTCACTTTAGCGAAATTGCGCTATGATTTCAATCTTGGTAAAGATCTCCGCGTGTCATTAGGTCCTGTGCTGCATGTCTATGACCATGTGGACAAAAATAGCTTTGCTAATGATGAAGCTGTTGACTTCTCTTCTACATTTTTCATCAATAATCCATTGATGGTACTGATCAATTCCCAAACAGGTGGAGCAGGTGGAGCGATTGATTGGAATCCCAATGGCGGCGATTTCAACCTTCGCGCTCTCTACTTAGCAGCAAATGGAGCCAACCCTTCATCTGTGCCTGTGGCAACTGGTTCTGCTATTTCCCGCAATGCAGGGCTGACAGGCGATCCTTATCAAGGCACATTTGAGCTAGAGTATGCTCCTAAACGTGATGGAGTCAAGGGTCCTTTTGCGATTCGCCTCCAATATACTAGAGGGACGGTGAATAACCTCGACTTTAATACGGGTGGTGTGAACGTAGAATGGGCTTTCTCTAAAGGCGTAGCCATGTTTGGGCGCTATGGTTTTGGTAGTATTGACAACCGTGGAAAAGCCGTTGTTGGGACAAATGTTGTTGGCAATCCCACCTTCAATTTTAGTAACGCCAGTCCTGCCAGCGAGACTGCTACAAGCTTTAGCCCTCAAACTTTCATGATTGGTTTAGCATTTCCCGACTTGTTCAAACAAGGTACATTAGCGGCGATCGCGGTTGGACAGCCATTTATTGAGAACAAGGTTGGTAACAGCACGCAAACCAATTTAGAAGCTTTCATTAGATTTCCAATTACCAACAACATCACCATCACGCCTGATATTCAAGTGATTTTTAACGCTAATAACAACAGCGCGAACAGCACTTTAACTATCGGTACATTGAGAACTGTCTTCAGTTTTTAAAGAAATGGGCGCTTTGCGCCCTTTTTTATAATTAAAATGGGGGAGCGACAAACTGCGGTGTATGAGGCGATCGCTTGACACTTAATTTAGTCATAATAGGGTTAGCCGATAATTTCACTAGATGTAAAGTTTGATGATCGTCAATAAGCTCGAACCAAAGCAAGCATTAAGGAAGGAATATTTGAAGGTTAAGCCCGATCGCGAAAGTATTGCGGCGTTTAAGGCTCATTTGGCGCGGCTGCTTGATTTGTGTGATAGCAAGAAGGATGAAGAATTTAATAAAAATTTATTGAGTGATTTTTTAAAAAAGAGCTTTTATGGTGATCGCTATTTCATCAATACGAAAGAAAATAGTGATCAGAATTTACTGTTAAAGATAAAAAGCAAATATATTTCACTCTCTGAGTATGTTGAGGATAAGTCATTTAGAGGTATTTTAACTGGGCTTACAGAAGCATTTGTAATTAACAAGGAGATTTATAGTGAATTAATTAAAAAAGATGAGAAAAGCTTAGAAATAGTTCGCCCATTTATTTTAGGTCGTAATATAAAACCTTACGCAATACCTGAAGCAGAAAAATATTTAATAAAATTTGAAAAGGGATTCACTAATTCACGAAGAAAAAATCAAGAGGCTTTGACATGGCTATTTAGTGAATATCCAGCTATTTGTGATTATTTGAATCCATTCAAGGACAAAGCAGAAAAAAGAACAGATAAAGGTGATTATTGGTGGGAACTAAGAGCTTGTGATTATTATCAAGAATTTGAAAAACCTAAAATAATGTATCAAAAGTTTCAAGTAAAGCCATGTTTTATCTATGATGATCAAGGGCTTTACTGTAATGATTCTATGTGGATTATTTCAAAGGATGACAAGGTTCTTTTAGCTATTCTTAACTCAAACATGGGTTGGTGGCTAATTTCAAAATATTGTACTGCTATTCAAAACGGCTATCAATTAATTTGGAAATACTTTGGACAGATTCCAATTCCAAAAGCAACCCAAAACCAATCAAAATCAATCACCTCAATTGTTGACAAAATTCTCACTGCTAAAAAAGGCGATCGCCATGCTGACACAAGCGAATTAGAAAAGGCGATCGACGCTTTAGTTTATCAACTTTATGGGTTGACAGAAGAAGAGATTAAAATAGTAGAAGGAGAGAGATGACAAGGAAAAATTAGAAAGTAAAAAGGAAAAAGTAGAATCAATTTATAAATATCCAATTCAAAAAACTATGACACTTAAAGAACTAGAACCTCAACTACTCGCACTCTCACCCACAGAAAAATCTCAAGCAATTCAACTAATCCTTAATAGCCTATTAAATAGTTGGCATGGCATTGAGAAAACCTTAAACGTATGTGGCGGTGATGCTTGTATTCGTAACACCAGAATCCCAGTTTGGCTATTAGTCAGCTACCAACAACAAGGACTTAGTGACGCAAAAATATT
>JBIKYX010000032.1:0-39397 GCA_044355035.1 Pseudanabaena sp.
GTCGTATGCTGGTCTTATCATAAATTGGGTCTCCTGTAGACCCTTTTACTTTATTCCCCCTTCACGCTTTTTCCTAGGTATACCCACCTTTTCAAACAGCCTCTAAGGTAATATTTTCATCTTGTTTTAAAGACAATGATTTTATAATCGAAGAAATCTCGTCGCTGCGTTTACAAAATATTTTTTGATTTTTTAGATAAATAATCAGTGGATCAAATCCAGTATCTTTGGAAATAATATGAAAAAATGCCTCTGGATCTTTTTGAGTTAACTGTCCTAAGACAAAAGTAATATGAAAATCAAGGGCATTTTTCCCACTTCCATTAATTTGAATCCATTCAAATTTATTTCCTAATTTTTGAGACTTTAAAACCAAATCAATCGGAACTTTAGTTTGATTAGTCCCAATAAATATTTTGATAAAAAAACCTTTATCTTGAATGCAATCTAAGTCGATGTCATGTACATTTTCATAATCAATTAAAATATAGTTGTTTTTCATGAATGTTTAAGTTTATATCCCAACCCATAGATTGTTTCAATTAAATCCGTTGCTGCCCCAGCTTGTTTTAGTTTTTGGCGCAGACTGCGAATATGTACCTTCACAGTTTCCTCATTCGGCGGCTCGGCAAATGACCATAGATGCTCGATAATTTCTGCCTTGCTAAATGTGCGATCGCGATGGCGCAAGAGCAACTCTAAAATTCGATATTCTTTGGGCGTTAAGTGTAACAACTCACCAGCATAGGTGACTTCGTAAGTATTGGGATTAAGTTGTAAATGTCCGCATTCCAAAAACATCGTCAGATCGGTAGTACCTCTTCGCAAGAGCGCCCGAATTCTCGCTAATAATTCATTTAAATCAAAGGGCTTGACCACATAATCATCCGCGCCCACATCTAGCCCCGTCACCTTATCCGCGTAAGTATCCCTTGCGGTCAGCATCAAAACTAGCATTTTGTAACCATAGCGGCGAACTTTTTGACATAGCTCAAGTCCATTCAGTTTAGGTAACATGACATCTAAAATCAACAACTCATAGGGGAAAGTCTGCACAAATTCAAACCCCTGTTCCCCATCCGATGCGACATCTACCACATAATGATGATCAGTTAAAGCCTCGATTAGCGCTGCGGCAATGCGATCGTCATCTTCAACCAATAAAATTTTCATTTGGATTTTTTATACTCTGCGACCTTTGGGTTTAAAACTTGAGGTGCGATGTTTTTGAAATGCAATCTTAATTCTCTTACAAATATTCAAGATGATTCATCATTTCATCTACTTCAAGCACCTGCCAAATCAAAACTAAACCCTGCACAATCTCCCCAATAGACTTACTCTTTTGTTGACAGTAAGCAATACCATAATGAGAAATACCCTGCTGCTGAAGTCTCAGAAAATCAGTATCTTGAGTAAAAATTACTCGTTTTTGGGATATCGCAAAAGCCAACTGTTCCTCATCCAATTTACCAATCAGATTTTCCTCTGGAGTCGTTGTTACATCAATTCCTCTTCTTCTTAAACCATTAGCGATCGCCTGACTAATATTCTCATCCAAATGAAACCGAATTCTATCTTTCATGCTGATTTCTCAACTTTTGCTGCACAAGAGAAACCGTATTTTTCTTCATTGCCAAAGCAAACAATTCATCATCTTCAATTTGCTTCCTAATTTCTTCTCTATGATCGTAATAATATGCTAAAGCTGCGTAAATATCTGACAAATTGATACTAGGATAATGCAGCAAAATTTCATCAGGAGACATCCCGATCTGCTCGTGCCACACCGCGATATTTTGTACCGTAATCCGATGTCCAGCAATACGCGGTTTCCCACCACATACTCCCAGCGTCATCTCAATGTGTTCCTTAATCACAGCAACAGTTGACATTGTAATTTCTCTTACACAACATAATCTGTCAATTATAGCCATTTTCTCTCACAGGGTCTCCTATGCAGATCAATGGTTTAGAGGGGTAATGAATGCGATCGCCATTATCTCGAATCAGGAAAAAATGATAAAGTCCAAAGAGTCAAAGTGCCAACCTGAATATGGCTATAACTTTAAATCCCAGAAAATATACCAAACTTCTATGGAAATAATTCCTGAAATAGCTAATCTAGATGCAGAAATCGTCCTAGATCTAGATTTAGTACGTCAACAGTTAGCCGCACGAGCCGCTAACTTATCGATTCCCCAGATTGAAAAGCATTTATTTCTTTGTGCTGATCAGACTAAGCCACTATGCTGTGAAAAAGCGATCGGCTTGCAAGCATGGGACTATCTCAAACGTCGTATCAAAGAGCTTGATCTCGAAACTAAAATTTTTCGGACTAAAACTAATTGTTTGCGCGTATGCGATCGCGGTCCAATTTTGTTAGTCTATCCCGATGGCGTTTGGTATCATTCGGCTACCGCAGAGGTATTAGAGATGATTCTGCAAGAGCATATTATCGGCGGCAAAGTGGTTGCTGACTATGCATTTGTTGACTCAAACAGCCTTTAAAAGATTCGGTTTGCAAGCATCTTAAACACTTTTTGGGTTTTGTATCACCATTGTTAAGTATTTGATCTAAAGATTAAGCTTCGTATCTTCGTAAACTTTATCAGTCTCCCTGTATGATAGATTCTATATCGGAAGTCATAGGTAAAGGCTGCTTAATTAGTTTGCTGAGTTTAAGGTGAACTAAGAGCAGGGCTTAAAATTTTACGTTTAGTTTAAATAAAAAATGAGAGGTAACGCGGTGACTATCAATAAATCTTTGCCACTCCCAGAAGGTTATATCCAAGGCGATCTGAGTGATTATGTGACCCATTTACAGTTACATATGGCATTGCAAGCTCGTAACCTCGTTCCAAATTTGAGCAGCGATCGCAACCCAGATAGCCGTAGCAGAATGCTTTCTAGCACTCAAGCAGATTTTGAGAGACTAGCCTCTCGCTTATAATTGAATATATAGAAGAGGGTTCGGACTCCGAACCCTTTTTTTTGTGCTTATTTTGTGCTTATTTTTATGGGGAACGTGAAGATTTGATTTGTAATGTGAATTTATATCTTGCCTATATCAATCTATAAGGTAAAACAACCGTAGCTTCGTTTGTTAAACTAAAAACTGCTCAATCGACTTATCAACCAAGCGTATGAATTCCGCTCAATCCGTAGTAACCAATCAACCATTAGATGTCCTTGTCGTTGGCGCAGGGATTTCGGGATTGACGATCGCCCATGAACTGGCGATTTTTAAGAATTACCGCGTCTTGGTTGCCGAAGCACAGGATCGAGTCGGTGGAGCAATCACTACAGCCAAAAATGATGAGGGGTATCTCTGGGAAGAAGGACCGAATAGCTTCCAGCCTGCACCCGAACTATTGCGACTAGCTTTACAGGTGGGACTCAAAGATGAGTTAGTCCTTGCTGATGGCAAGTTACCGCGCTTTGTGTTTCTCAATGGCAAGTTAAATGCATTGCCGATGAGTCCACCGAGCGCGATCGCTACGAAAATCTTAACTTTGGGCGGCAAAATTCGTTTAGCTCTGGGGGCTTTGGGCTTTGCTCGTCCTGCAATGGCGGGAGAAGAATCAGTCGATCAGTTCTTTTCGCGATTGTTAGGTAAACAAGCAGTAGCAAACTTGGTTGCGCCGTTTATTTCTGGGGTCTATGCAGGAGATCCCAAAGGATTGAGCGCCAGTGCTGCTTTTGCTAAAATTTATCGACTCGAAGCTAATTATGGCGGTTTAATTGCTGGAGCAGTGAAATCGTTGAAAGAGCGTAAAGCTCAAAAATTAAATAATGCTGATCTACCCAAAATCAAATCTGGTGAACTCGGTTCATTTCGCCAAGGTATCAAGATGCTGCCTGAAGCGATCGCCACTAAGCTTAGAGAACAAGGCACAGCCGTAAAACAACAATGGACTTTGCGATCGCTCTCCAAACAGGACGATATCTATACCGCTAAGTTTGATACACCGACAGGAGATGAAATTATCACAGCGCGATCGGTGGTATTGACAACACCTGCCTATGTCACGGCAAAATTATTACAAGATCACTTGCCAATTGCTAGTCAAGCTTTGAGTGAAATTTTTTATCCGACGGTGGCTTGTGTCGTTCTTGCTTATCCCAAGACTGAATTTGCCTATGACATGAAAGGTTTTGGGAATCTCATTCCCCGTACTCAAGGTGTACGGACTTTGGGAACGATTTGGTCATCCAGTTTATTCCCTGGTCGCGCTCCTGAAGGTTGGCAATTATTGCTCAATTTTATCGGTGGTACTCTCGATCCCGCCCTAGCCAAACTTTCGGAATCTGAAATCGTCCAAGCCGTTCATCAAGATCTCAAACGAACGATTCTCCGTCCAGATACTAAGGCTGAACCTAAAGCGATCGCTGTGCATGTGTGGGATAAAGCGATTCCTCAATATGAAATCGGACATTTGCAACGTCTAGCGACAGTGGAAACAGAATTGCAAAAGTCTCAAGGTTTATACATCAGTGCCAATTTTATCGGCGGTGTGGCGTTAGGTGATTGCATCAAGCGGAGCTTGATAGAAGCGAGTAAGATTGAGGCTTTTTTGAACTAAATCGCTTCAAAGAAATGGGCTTATAAAACTTAGAAAAAGTGGTCTACTCCTTATTGGAAGTAACAGAATATGCTTCAAGTTGATAATCTCTTTGTTGCTGTAATAAGTTGGCTAGTAATTATATATGTCGTAGTTAGTTTGATATATGCCCTAGCTAGCTTGATTTTATTTCTATCAAATGTCGTAATGCAGAAATATACAGGTCAAGGATTCCTCCAACCAGAGGTGAAGGGAGGTTTACAACTTTTTTTTGAACGATGTGGAAACTATATGATTAATCCTTGTTTTCTAATTGTCTCAGGGATTGCCTATCTTGCTTATTCATCCTCTATCTCCTTCGGTTGGCTTTCAAAAGAAATGGCGACAGTTGCCATAATAAATACACCACTAATCATATTAGTCTTATTTAGCTTGGTTCTAATTGTGGGAAATATTGTTACGCCAAGAACAGCGATGGGAAAAGATGTTCCATCCATTGGCATTGCCATTATTACAGTTTGTCTTTTAATTGCCGCAGGGCTTACCTATCTTGCTAATTCAGTCTTTAAAGGATTAGTATATCCCTCCTAAAAGCTTCAAGAATTTCTGTCAACTAGTTGTCTGTTTTTACTCATCAACCAATAGGTTTGCATTTGTCCTTTTCCCTTGATCTCGATCGCACCACGTTCTATTAACTCAAACTGATGTTTGAGTAATTCATAGGTTTCCGCAGTAACTTGAATCTTACCGACATCGCTGTGAGACTCCATTCGACTGGCGATATTCACCGTATCACCCCATAGATCATAGATAAACTTTTGTGTGCCGATCACTCCCGCAATTACCGCTCCAGTATGAATACCCACCCGAATTTGGAGATTGCGCCCTGTCAGATCTCGAAGTTCGGCTACTTTATCAACCATTTCTAATGCCATAGAGGCGATCGCTTCGGCATGATGCTCATTGGGAATGGGAATCCCCCCCGCCACCATGTAGGCATCACCAATGGTTTTGATTTTTTCTAATCCATAGATTTCGCACAGCTTATCAAAGCTGGAAAAAATAAGATTGAGAAGATCGACTAAATCTTGGGGAGAGAGTTCGGAAGACATGCGCGTAAAGCTGACAATATCCGCAAACATGACGGTGACTGACTCGAAGCTATCAGCGATCACTCCGTGGGATTGCTTGAGACGATCGGCGATCGCTTTTGGCAGAATGTTTAGTAATAGTCGTTCTGATTTCTCCTGCTCAGCATAGAGGGCTTCTTCAGAAAGTTTACGCTGGGTAATGTCATCCAGTACGCCTAAAATGCCAATGGTTTTACCATCTGCATCAATAATTGGTAACTTACTGGAATCTAACCAAATTGACTGTCCTTCTTTATCTGGATTTACCTTGCGCTGAATGATATGTAATTCGGGTACATTCGATTGAATGATATGCTGATCATGTTGCCGAAATGTATCAGCCAATTGAGGATTCTTAATTAAATCATAATCAGTTTTACCAATCACACTGGCAGGACTGTCAAGCTGGGCATACATCGCCCAATTTTTATTGCATCCCCGAAATACAAGATTGGTATCTTTCCAAAAGATTTGTTGCGGAATGCTATCAATGATTAATCGCAGATAGGTTTCCTGCTCTTTGAGAGATTGCTCGGCATTCACACGGGCAGTAATATCCTGAAAACTCCATACGCGACCAATAATTTGATCTTTTAGCTTTTGAGGACGAGAATAGCGTTCTAACACTCGACCATCTTGTAGTTCCAGTAAATCATAACTATCCTGTTCAGGATGGTGATACAGATCCTGCGATCGCTGCATAAAGTCCTGAGGATCGAGCATTTGTTCTGCCAGAAATTCTAATCTGAGCGCATAATCAGGTATGGATAGAACTTCGGGAGAAAGGGCAAACATATCGATAAACTGTTGATTGTAGCTGGTAACATGTCCAACCCGATCCACCGCCAAAATCCCATCAGCGATCGACTCAAAGGTGGCTTTTTGCAAGCTCAAAAACTCTTCGAGAGTAGATTCAACTCGCTTACGTTCCGTAATATCAACTCCAATCGAAAGGATTTCCACTAAGTTCTCATTGGCATCTAATATGGAACGATTTGACCAAGATATCCAGACTTTCTCCCCATTATGGCGAATATTCTGACTTTCTTCAAACAGATAAATATCTGGACTAGTTCTATTATTCTGCCATGCGGTCAGGTCAGAGACAGTATCATCTTGATCTTGGATAATCGTTCCGCTAATGTTTTTGCCAATTAATTCATCTTCTGAGCTAAATCCAAAAAAAGTTATCCCATAGTCATTGATATATTTAATTGTGCCATCTACATCTCTTCGTAAAATAATGCAATTAGCTGCTTCGATTAGGGTGCGGTACTTAGTTTCACTAGCTTTGAGCGCATTAGTTCTTCTTTCAACGCGATGCTCTAAATCTTCTTTACTTTGAGCAAGAATCATAAATGCAGTTTGCAATTGGTGCGCCATTTGATTAAATGATTCAGCAAGAATTGATAATTCGCGTACATTAGCCTTTTCAATCGAATGATAAGATTGACCATTGGCTATCTCCACCGAAGCAGAAAGATTTGCTAAGATATGGGAAGCTTCGATTAATTTCTCAATGGGTCGCGCAATCCATTTAGAGGTATAAAAACCTGTGATGCTTGCCAAGACTAAGGCGGCAATGCACAAAATAATTGTATTGCGCGTGTTGATGTCAATGCGATCGCGATAGTCCAGTTCCGAAACCGCAACAATCAATAACCATTGCAAACCTTGAGGATTTTGAAGTCGCGTAATCTGGACATATTGAGTTGCTCCCTCCCATTCAATTTGAATTTGCTGCTGATTAGGAATATTCTCTAGATTTTGATAGCGTTGTTTTAAATTTTGAAATGCTAATCGCAATAGAGGATTTTGGCTATTGGCTGCATTAAGCCTTTGCTGTCCTTGGTTTGTGCCGATATATGGAGTCTCTGTTGTTGAGGTGGCGACCAGATCTCCCGATGACTCCAAAATAAAAGCTTGTCCAGTTTTCGATATTTTTAATTGCTTAAGAAAATCACCTATTTGCGAAAGGGGGAGGTCGATCGCTAATACGCCTTGTAAATTTCCTGACTTGCTATAAATTGGTAAGGAGGCGGTAATTCCGAGGATGGGACGCGCCACAAACGGATAAATTGGACTCCAGACCGCTTGCTTTGCCTTGATAGCACCCTTATACCAAGGGCGATCGCGTGGATCAAAGGTATCGACACTGATTTTGTTGAGGATTTTGCCGAAATTATCTAGAGCATAAATTTCCCTAAGTAACGGATTAGCTCCTGAACTTACCGATGGAGAAGCCGTCTTATGCAACGTGAGCTTATTATCTTTTTGGCGCTCGACCCCAATAAATGCTCCTTGGGGATTAGCTGCGTAGAAAAAATATAAGCTTTTCACCTGCTGCATCTGTTGCCAAAACAACATGTCAAATCTATTTAAATTCTCAAAGTTTATATGTCCCGATTTTGCGGCGGCTCCATGTGCTTGCAGGATCTCTAAAGGTGTGTCGAAATAGCCGCGTACATGGGATTCAATCGTATTCGTTACCTCTAGCCCTATTTGGGGCGCTAGCTCTTTAGTGGCTTCTCGCCCGTTTTGGATTGATAGCCACCCGCCGATCGCCATCACCGCAATTACCTGTAGCACAAATGGAACGATCAGCAATACCTTGAGGGAAAGCTGGCGATCTCGATCGGATTGATGTTCTTGCGGTAAATGAGCAGGCATAGACAAAGCTGCACAGAAAAAGTCGTTATCTTGCTAATCATAAAGTGATCCTCACTGAAAATTACGCGTGTGCGACTATTTGCTCACCGACGCTCACCGACTTTGTGTTGCCTTGTGATTATTTTTTGACACATCTTACCTAAGACATAGATTTGTGAGTACAATCCAAAGTAGCGATCGTAACTACCTGATTACGGTAAAGCTCACATAATTGTTCTTTAACACCATTCTTTTCAGTCCATGATGAATAGTAACGCACTGCCTCTAAAACAAGGTTTATATGATCCCCAATTTGAACATGACGCTTGTGGGGTCGGTTTTATCGTCCATAAATCAGGAAAAAAATCCCATGCGATCGTTGAGCAAGGGCTAACAATTCTAGAAAACTTGGAACATCGCGGCGCGTGCGGTTGCGAGACAAATACAGGTGATGGCGCGGGGATTTTGATGCAGATCCCCCATAAATTTTTGGTAAAGGCGGCGGCGGCGGTTGGAATTGCCTTACCAGAGGTCGGACAATATGGCGTGGGCATGATTTACGCTTCGCCAGATCTTGAAACTCGTAAACATGGCAGAGAAATTTTTGAAAAACTGGTAGCGGCTGAAGGTTTAAAAGTTCTCGGTTGGCGCGATGTACCCACCGATAATTCCTCCTTGGGCGCGACCGCGCAATCCAGCGAGCCATTCATGCAGCAAGTATTTATTGCGCGATCGCCCGATATTGCTGATGACCTAGCCTTTGATCGCAAATTATTTGTATTGCGTAAACTCGCTCATACCGCGATCCGTGCCTCAAAGATTGATGCCTATTGGTATCCTTCTAGCTTCTCCTGTCGCACCATCGTTTATAAGGGGATGCTGATGACGGCGCAAGTTGGACTGTACTACGCCCATGATTTGCGTGATCCTGACATGGAGAGCGCTCTGGCTCTGGTTCACTCGCGCTTTAGTACGAATACTTTCCCCAGTTGGGAGCGATCGCACCCTTACCGCTACATTGCCCACAATGGCGAAATTAATACTTTGCGTGGCAATACTAATTGGATGATCGCTCGTCAGGCGATGTTTGAGTCGGATTTGTTTGGTGATGATATCTCGAAGATCAAGCCCGTAATTAACATTGAAGGCAGTGACTCGACGATTTTTGATAATGCTTTGGAATTGTTGGTACTGGCAGGGCGATCGCTACCTCATGCAGTGATGATGATGATTCCTGAGCCTTGGACAGCCCATGAGTCCATGAGTGATGAGAAGAAAGCCTTTTACGAATACCATTCCTGCTTGATGGAACCTTGGGATGGTCCTGCCTCGATCGCCTTCACCGATGGCACAATGATCGGCGCAGTGTTGGATCGCAATGGTTTACGTCCTTCACGCTATTACGTCACCAAAGATGATTTGGTAATCTTCGCATCGGAAGCAGGTGTATTGAATATTGCTCCTGAAATGATTGAATCGAAGGGTCGCTTGCAACCAGGGCGGATGTTCCTTGTAAATATGGAAGAAGGACGGATTGTTGCTGATGAAGAAATCAAGCATCAAGTTGCGACTGAACATCCATATCGTGAATGGATTAATCAGCACATGGTGGACATCGCTAATCTCAAGGATGCTGAAACATCTGAAGCTGAAGCGATTCCCCTCACCCAGCGTCAAATGGCGTTCGGCTATTCCTTTGAGGATTTGCGCTTGCTATTAACGCCAATGGCGCGGGATGGTGTGGAAGCGATCGGCGCGATGGGTACGGATACACCACTTGCGATTCTTTCCAATCGTTCCAAACTTCTCTATGATTATTTCCAACAGTTATTTGCACAGGTTACGAATCCTCCCATTGATTCTATTCGCGAAGAAATTATTACTTCTGCCGAAACTACGATTGGTGCTGAACGGAACTTGCTCAAGCCTGAACCAGAAAGCTGTCACTTGATCGAGCTAAAAACTCCGATCCTCAGTGATGCCGAACTTGCGAAATTGAAGCATATTAACGAAGGCGGTTTTAAATCGGTTACTCTTTCTACTTTGTTCAATCCTAAAGATGGAGTAAATGGACTAGAATCGGTGATTTCACATATTTGTGAACTAGCAGATCAGGCGATCGTTGATGGTGTCAATATTTTGATTCTTAGCGATCGCGGTGTTGATTCTGCTAATGCTCCCATCCCTGCATTACTGGCTGTATCAGGCTTACATCACCACCTGATCCGCACAGGAACTCGTACCAGAGTTGGCTTAGTTCTCGAATCTGGCGAACCTAGAGAAGTACATCATTTTGCATTGTTGATTGGCTATGGATGCGGCGCAATCAATCCTTACCTTGCCTTTGAAACGATCAAAGACATGATCGATCAACGGCTCTTGGTAAATGTTGAGTTCAAAACTGCTTGCAAGAACTTCATCAAGTCGGCAACTAAGGGCGTAACCAAAGTCGCATCCAAAATCGGTATTTCCACAATCCAAAGCTATCGTGGCGCTCAAATCTTTGAAGCGGTTGGTTTAAATCATGATGTGATCAAGAAATACTTCACTTGGACAGCCTCACGCATTGAGGGAGCAGATTTAGAAGTGATTGCCAAAGAAGCGATCGCTCGTCACACCCATGCCTTCCCCGATCGTCCCGCTAGTGGCAACACCCTCGATGTCGGTGGCGATTATCAATGGCGCAAGGATGGTGAAGCGCACTTGTTTAGTCCTGAAGCAATTCACGCCTTGCAAAAGGCAGTGCGCGATGGCAACTATGATCTGTTCAAGAAATATTCTGCTCTTGTGAATGAACAGAATCAACAACATTTCACCCTGCGCGGCTTGCTCGATTTCAAATCTCGCGAGTCAATTTCCATTGAAGAAGTAGAACCCATTGAATCAATTTTGAGCCGCTTCAAAACGGGGGCAATGAGCTACGGTTCCATTTCTAAAGAAGCCCATGAAGCTTTAGCGATCGCCATGAATCGCATCGGTGGCAAGTCCAACACAGGCGAAGGCGGCGAAGATCCAGATCGCTACACATGGACAAACGAGCTAGGCGATTCCAAAAATAGCGCCATCAAACAGGTTGCCTCTGGACGTTTCGGCGTAACTAGCCTCTATCTCTCCCAAGCCAAAGAGATTCAAATCAAAATGGCGCAAGGCGCGAAACCAGGGGAAGGCGGTCAACTTCCAGGGAAGAAAGTCTATCCTTGGATTGCCAAAGTTCGCCACTCCACCACAGGTGTGGGCTTGATTTCACCACCGCCCCACCATGACATCTACTCCATCGAAGACCTCGCTGAGTTGATCCATGATCTCAAAAATGCTAACCGCGCCGCCCGTGTCAGCGTCAAGCTTGTATCGGAAGTGGGAGTAGGCACGATCGCCGCAGGGGTTTCTAAAGCCCACGCTGATGTCGTTCTCATCTCTGGCTTCGATGGCGGTACTGGTGCATCACCCCAAACCTCAATCAAGCACGCGGGCTTACCTTGGGAACTCGGACTCGCGGAAACCCACCAAACCCTCGTTCTCAATAATCTGCGTAGCCGCATCGTTGTCGAAACCGATGGACAAATGAAAACAGGTCGTGATGTCGTGATTGCCGCGCTACTAGGAGCAGAAGAGTTCGGCTTTGCCACTGCGCCCCTCGTCACCTTGGGATGCATCATGATGCGCGTCTGCCATCTTAACACCTGCCCCGTCGGTGTCGCCACCCAAGATCCACAATTGCGCGAGAAGTTCACAGGCGATCCCGCCCATACCGTCAACTTCATGACTTTCATCGCGATGGAAGTTCGCGAATTGATGGCAAAACTCGGTTTCCGCACCCTTGATGAAATGGTCGGTCGTACTGAAGTCCTAGAAGCGAAGCAAGCCGTCGAGCATTGGAAGCTCAAGGGCTTAGACTTCTCGAAGATTCTCTACCAACCCGAAGTTGGAGCCGATGTCGGTCGCTATTGCCAAATCCCACAGGATCACGGCTTAGACAAATCCCTCGATATGACCGTATTGTTAGATTTATGTCAAGCGGCGATCGTTGATGGCGAACCAATCCATGAGATCGTTCCCATCCGCAATATCAATCGCGCCGTCGGCACGATCCTCGGCAACGAAATCACCAAGCGCCATTGGGAAGGACTGCCCGATGATACCGTACATCTACATTTCCAAGGTACTGCTGGTCAAAGCTTTGGTGCATTCGTTCCCTCTGGTGTAACGATGGAACTCGAAGGCGATACCAACGACTACCTCGGCAAAGGACTGAGCGGCGGCAAAATAATTCTCTATCCAGACAAAGCTTCTACCTTTGTTGCAGAAGAGAACGTAATCGCAGGTAACGTCGCACTCTACGGCGCAACCAGTGGCGAAGTCTACATTCGCGGTATTGCTGGCGAACGCTTTGCAGTCCGCAACTCTGGCGTAAATGCCGTAGTCGAAGGCATTGGCGATCATGGTTGTGAATATATGACTGGCGGTAAGGTCGTGGTCTTGGGCTTAACAGGACGGAACTTCGCGGCTGGAATGAGTGGCGGTATTGCCTACATTCTCGATGAGTCGGGCGACTTCGCAACCCGTTGCAATACTTCAATGGTCGGCTTAGAAAAGCTCGAAGATCCCGAAGAAATTAAGGATCTGAAGCAGTTGATTCAGCAGCACGTTGACTATACGGAGAGTGCGATCGGTGAACGAGTTCTCGCTGATTGGAATGCGATCGCCCCTAAGTTCGTGAAGGTAATGCCCAAGGATTACAAGCGGGTATTGCAAGCGATTAAGGAAGCCTTAGAAGATGGTTTGAGTGGTGATGATGCCCTCAATGCTGCTTTTGAAGCTAACTCCCGCGATGTAGCCCGTATCGGTGGTAGCTAATTAACAAGAGGCAAGGGGCTTGCGCCCCTTGTTTTTTCATTCGGATTCTAGAATAATTTTGGGCGGTTGTGTATAATACGTTTAGTGCGCTACGATTTTTTGGCACTCAAAGCTATTATCAAAAAACATGAAAAAGTTTAATTTTTTTGCATTACTGCTGTTTGTGTTTACTATTTCATTCGGGAGTAAATCTGAGGCTCTAACTTGTAAACAGCTTGGCAGTTTAGCAGCAAATAGCCCAGATTGTCAGGAATATGGAAAACCGAGAGGTACAACCCAACCTAGTAACTCCGTCAATACAGATAGTGAAGTTACTGGTAATAAAGTAGGTGGTTTCTGGGTAAACAACGATGCATCTGGGAAAAAAGATGTCTTGGAAGTGGAGCTTTATAAGGATGGGGTAAAGGCTAATTTCCCTGAAGGATCGGTGCTATTTGTTGCAAATTTTGGATTTGGAACTAGCAAAAGATTGCTACAAATAGATAAAATGATTATAGATACTGGTGTAACACCTAGTAGAAATATAGCTGTTACTGGTAAATGTCTCATTGATAGTCTCAAAGCGGATGGTCAACCAAGGGGTAGATTACTGGGATATAACAAGCCAGACAAATTTACTCAACAGGTGACATCTAAATATATGACAGACGCTGTAGCTTGTGAAACTTCAGACTCAAAAGGAAATAAGTATTTAATGAAGGGTGCAGTAATTGCAAACTATTAATAGAAAACACGTTGATTTGGCATTATCCAGTGAATCTAAGCCTTATTCCTAATTCATGGCATGAATTTATGGCATGATTGAAATCATGCATGATACAGAGTACCTAAGTCAAATACATCCTGATATTAGAATCTATTTCCGAGATCTATTGAGAAATGCTCGTGCAATTGCTCAAAGTGATGCTGAGTCATTTGATGAAATATTATTTAGTTTGGAACGACTTGGATGTTTTTTGTCAAAATCTAAAGATGGGAGGTTAGAAAAATATTTGAATTTGATTTCCCATATTGCAAATAATTCTCCACTTGCCAAAGACATTCCTAAAAAATATCCAAGTTATCACACACAATTCAAAATTTTGTCTGATCTAGTTAGAGAGTCTAGAAATGATGCTATGCATCAAGGAGCATATGCTCGACATTTAACAAACCACGCTGTGCAACTTTGTCTGGTAATTGAAGACGCGCTTATGACTGGAAATTCATCGATAACTGATTATATAGTTCGCAATGTTATATATGCATCTATTTGGCAGCCATTAAGCTTTGCCAGACAGCAAATGCTTGCTAATTCATTCTCTTATCTGCCGTTATTAAGAGAATGTAATGGGACAAAAGAATGGCATTTTTTGTCTGATAGTAGCATTGCAAAATATATTAATAAAGACAGAAAGACAAAATTATTGAACACGATAGAGGAAGCAATAAAAGATGGTTTGTCAACTGAGAAGGCAGATTGTTTTAAGTCAAATGAAAAAGTAAAGGATGTACTTGAATCCTTTACTGGTAAGCCTCTAATAATTATAGAAGATGACAGAATTGATACTATTTTGGGTATAGTTACAGCCTTTGATCTTCTCTAAATTTAGATTTTTAATAAATAGGTGATCAGCTTGCCGAGCGTTTGGAGAAAAGTGCTTTTAAACTTTGACCTTTTTTGGTGGCAGCTAATTCACAAAAGAAACAAGGGGCTTAAGCTCCTTGTTTTCTAAGATTCGTTTTTATAGTTATTGATTCTCGCTATTGGTGAAGTAACTTGAAAACTTCTACCCCAACTATCACTGCTGGTACAGATGCCGCCGCTGCTACTACGGCTATTCCTCCAATCATTCCAAGTCCACCCGCAGCAACAGCACCACCACCAAGAGTAGCTAGAGTAGTGGTGATTACTGAAGCTCCAGTTACACCATCAATACCTCCAACAGTAATAGCTCCAATTCCATACACAGTAGATGCTGACAGCGCCCCCGCTAACATACCTGATGCGCCAGCAGCAAAAGCTGTTGCTGTATCAACCACGTCTTTGACTTCCATCATAGTTAAACTCCCTGTACTCTAGACACACAGACAATACTTAATTTACTAACTCATCGATAATTTTTCTGCAATATTTTACAAAAGTCAATATTCATATAGATATATGCTAAAAGTTTGGACTGCTTTTACGGAGCATTCCACCAATATTCGGATTATCAGCGCCCGTGTAGCTACTTGAAAAGAACGTGAAGAGTATGAACAGCAATGCTTTTGAAAATCAACTAAATTCTGATGATGATCTTTTGCCTGAATATAGCTTTAATTATCAGAAAGCTAAGCCCAATCGTTTTGCTAATCGTAGTGAAGCTAAGAGATTAAATATTGTGGTTTTAGATGAAGATGTGGCAAGGGTTTTCACTACGCCTGAAGCCGTTAACAAAGTGCTAAGAGCCTTAATTGAGTCCATGCCTTAATCATCAGTTGGCTAAAAGTATGGAGATACTTATGCAGAGGCGATCGCTTTTTGATTGAGATTAGGGGCGATCGCTGTTTTATGTTGTTGGTTTGTTGAGGGGCGATCGCTTGTGTGGTGGAAGTGTTGATGATTTAGGCGATCGCTTTTTGATTGAGATTAGGGGCGATCGCTGTTTGATGTTGTTAGTTTGTTGAGGAGCGATCGCTTGTGTGGTGGAAGTGTGGATATTTTAGGCGATCGCTTTTTGATTGAGATTAGGGGTGTGGTGAGAGTATGGATATTTTAGGCGATCGCTGGTTGATTTTGTTGGTTTGTTAGGGGCGATCGCTTGGGGGCGTTGTTGGTTTGTTGAGGGGCGATCGCTTGTGTGGTGAGAGTCTGGATATTTGAGGCGACCGCTTTTTGAATGAGATTAGGGGCGATCACTGGTTGATGTTGTTGGTTGTTGAGGGGCGATCGTTTGTGTGGTGAGAGTAGGGATATTTGAGGCGATCGCTGTTTAATGTTATTGGTTTGTTGAGGGGCGATCGCTTGTGTGGTGAAAGTATTGATGATTTAGGCGATCGCTTTTTGATTGAGATTTGGGGCGATCGCTGTTTGATGTTGTTCGTTTGTTGAGAGGCGATCGCTTGTGTGGTGAGAGTATGGATATTTTAGGCGATCGCTGGCGAACGCTTTGCAGTCCGCAACTCTGGTGTAAATGCCGTAGTCGAAGGCATCGGCGATCATGGTTGCGAATATATGACTGGCGGTAAGGTCGTGGTCTTGGGCTTAACAGGACGGAACTTCGCGGCTGGTATGAGTGGCGGTATTGCCTACATTCTCGATGAGTCGGGCGACTTCGCAACTCGTTGCAATACTTCAATGGTCGGCTTAGAGAAACTCGAAGATCCCGAAGAAATCAAGGATCTGAAGCAGTTGATTCAACAGCATGTTGACTATACAGAGAGTGCGATCGGTGAACGAGTTCTCGCTGATTGGAATGCGATCGCTCCTAAGTTCGTAAAGGTAATGCCCAAGGATTACAAGCGGGTATTACAAGCGATTAAGGAAGCCTTGGAAGATGGTCTGAGTGGTGATGATGCCCTCAACGCCGCCTTTGAAGCTAACTCTCGCGATGTCGCCCGTATCGGTGGCAGCTAATTAACAAGAGGCAAGGGGCTTGCGCCCCTTGTTTAATTACTCATCTCAACGAGATTTATACAAGGGTCAACCTGTTGATAAATAACTATTAAGAATATTACTTTGCACCTGTACGAAGCATTTTGAATCCATAGACATAAATATCCGCAAAGCCATAGCGAGACTCTCTTTCTCTCCATTTAGCCATACCAATTTCGCTTAAAAAATTTGCAAAATCATTAAAATCAGGATATATTTCCTTTGCATTTTGTTCCCATAATTTTTCGAGTTGTTTTTTTGTGAGTAAAAAAGTACAACCATTCAGAGATTCAAAAAATGAACATAAATCAGGGTATTCCTCTTTAATAGCTTCACAACGTTCCTGTGATGCTTTTTCCAAACCAATTTCTAGAGATGTACTCCGAAGTAAGCGATCCGTTGGAGCTTTAATAGAGGTCGATCCCTTATAAGTTAGCTCATGCTCTTTTGCTCCTTTCAGCAATACACTTAAACTGCGTGGAAAAGTAGTTTCATTTAAATCCGATAAACTTTCATAAACCCATCTATAGGCATATTTGCTTCTATTGAATGCTCTACGACGAATTCCCCATAATAGATCTAGAGCTTGATTTAAACTATTTTCATTAGCATCGTCAATATTTGCAATAGGGTAGGATCGATCAACTAAATCTTTGAAAATTTTTGACTGTGTAGCTTGACGAAGAGCTAAGCGTAAAAAGTCCACCATTGTCCAGCGTAAAAATAAATCGCGTCCATTAAAGTGACTCTTATTGTCAAAGTTTAAACGGTTCCATATGTCTTCTCTAAGAAAAACCTTAAATTGAATTGATGTTAATCGGCGAGCATCACAAGACTGAATAAGTTGGAATAGTCCAGTTAGAGCTTGCGCTCGAATACCTTCTCTTTCTGGAAAATCTTCATCTAAATCATCATATAGAAGCCAAAGTGCTTGATTTTGCTCAGAATATTGCTCATTAAGGATATCTAGGGCATCTTTAACAATAAGTATTAAATTATCGTCAATTGTCAAATGAATTAGGACTTGGGTATGTTCAGATTGCCAATTTTCGCTGGGTATAGCAGATAAAATATCGCGCAAATCCTTAAATTTTTCTCTTCTAGTTCCTTTGACGAGATTTAGATGCTTGGATTGAAACACACGCAGAATCAAATAAGAGCGCCACAAAGATTCCCATGTTCCTCCTACTTCCTCTAGCCTGCGATTGATAATTTGAAACTCATTACGGGATGGACGACTATGATCAAAAGCACCATGACCAGAAAAAAATTCAATCGAATCTAATCGACCATTAGCTAATGATTTAGCCTTATCCTTGTGATTTAACAAAAGTGAATAAAGTGCCGTTTTTCCAGTACCTTTGCGACCTCTAATTAGGCAGGTTGTTTCATCTAGAAACTTAGAGAAGTTTGCTGTTTTTTGAAAGAGATCAATAAGGTTTGAGTTCGGATCAGCAGCATTTAAGGGTGGAAATTCAAGGCTTTCAATAATTGCCCATCGTTCGTCAGTATCTTTTGCTGGCAATATTTTCTCTACACGAATTTTATTGGTATCCTGATCGATTAAATTGGCAATTTGATTATAGTAATTTAACAGACCTATCACTGGATAATGATCAGCTAATGCAATTGGTGGTAGATAAGGTACTAGTAGTGGTTCAGATATTTCATCTTCACTTTCATTAATTTGGTCTTTATCTATTTCTTGCTCAATTACTTCACTTAATGCTTGCCAAATTTTTTTAACTTTTGACATTCCAGTATCGCTGAGATCTGGAACAGGAGAAAAGACAAAATTGATTGACAACTTACCAAACGAATTAAGTGATTTTAGGAGTAGATCAATCCCCTGTCGGTTTTGCTCATTAGGGAATAAGAATATAATTGCTTCATCCGCAGCCTGTAGTAGAGATAAAGCGCCCCATTCATTTATACCTGTTCTTGAATCTACCAAAATAATATCTGGCTTTAATTGCTCTTGAATTTCTCGCCTAAAAACAGTCCATAGAGTTTCACCATTATCGAGAATTGTGGCTGCCCGTAGATCATCAACCTTAGAAATATAGTCAAGATTTAAAGAACCCGCAGGGACAATAAAAAGTCTTCCCGTTGCGTCAGGTATCGTAACTTCACCAAATATTTTAGTAATTAAAACATTTGGCTCTACTCCATCAGGTTGATAAGAACGCTCATAAAAATAATCGACAATCCCAAATTCAGGTGATGGATCTAAACGAAAAGCCGTACTTAATCCAGGTGCTTCCAAATCTAAATCAACAGCTACCACTTTCCGCCCTCGCATAGCTAAAATCCAAGCTACATGGGTTAAAGCTGTTGTTCTTCCTACGCCTCCTTTAAAAGAATAAAATGTTATTGTTCGAGGAGTACGAAGTTCATATTCTAAAGATGGTCTTTGATTTTGGGGATTTGCTGCCAATAAAGCTAAATCTTGCCAACTATTAATAGAATTTTCATTAGTAATTGGAGGTACTGATAAATTCAACGATCTCGCTTCTTCTACTGTGTATAGGGAAATAAAACCTTGAGATATTTTAAATTGATTAAGAACATTTTGGAGATTATCTCTTCGTTGTAAGAACGATAATCCCTTAAAGCGATCGCTTACAATCGTTAAATTTAAAAGTCCAGAGGTTGAAATATTTATTTCAGCCCATTCACTACTTGGGTTCTGTACATAAATATATATAAGTTGATGCTTTAACGATACTTGCCAGACTTCCTGCATAGTGGTTTTCCTAAAGTGTAGTCGATTGCTTTTGCAACCATCCGATAAGACTATTATACGCAGAATGCCATTCCTTGTAGTCTGTATCATTAAGTTCGTTGCTAGAATATCGCATATCTATGAAGTGCTGATTGGGCTTCTCAACTTTAACTAGCCAATTTTTAACTTGAGGAACTTTTTGAATCCTGTCACGTAGACGATTATGTCTCTTTAGTGCATCTTGAAAATCGTGACCTGGGTTGGTAATTGTGTGACCAGGATTATTAGATTCATTTTTCCATTCTCTGTCTGCACCTCTTGGTAATGTGGCTAAGATCATTGATTTTAATAGACATTCTACGGTAACACCGCCAAAGTGCATAGCAGCAACTTTTCGTGCTGATTGACAAAGTATTTCAGTGTCTTGATGCCGTTGAAGAAATGCAGATTGATAATTTTCCACTACGTTAAAGATTTTGTTTTTTTAAGTTAGTCTTCTGCTAATTTTACGCACAAAATGACAAAAAGTTGCAAATATTGAGTTTTTGAAATAGGGTCTGTTAAACATTAAGGTTAGTGATGCAAAAATATAGATGATTTAGGCGATCGCTGTTTGATTGAGATTTGGGGCGATCGCTTTGTAAATGAGATTAGGGGTGATCGCTGTTTGGTGTTGTTGGTTTGTTGAGGGCGATCTCTTGTGTGGTGAGAGTGTGGATATTTTAGGCGATCGCTTTTTGATTGAGATTAAGGGCGATCTGATAAAATTAACACCAGAGACTAATGTTAACAATCACTGAAGAAAAAATCCTACCCAAGGTTTTAGCGACAGAAATCGCCTACTATGGCAGCATTATGAATTTATCGAATTTAGTGCGTCTTGCCAAAACTCAAGCCCTGATTAACCTAAAGCAGTGTGAATGATGATAGAAGAAGATATTCGATGGATACAGAGATTTTCTAACTTTGAGAGAGCATTCCTTTTATTGCAGGACTCACTCAAAACAGAACCGCTTTCCATTTTAGAAAGAGCAGGATTAATTCAATTTTTTGAGATGACCTTTGAACTTGCTTGGAAACTGCTCAAGGACTATGAAGAAACAGAAGGCTTGATTGCCAAAACTCCTAGAGAAGCGATTAAACAAGCCTTTCAGTCGGGACTAATCAGCAATGGACATGACTGGATCGATGCACTCCAAGACCGCAACCTGACATCACATACCTATAACGAAGAAACAGCGATCGCTGTCGAAGCCAAAATTAGAGGTAAATATTTTCAACTTCTTGCGGAAGTTTATGACTATTTCAAGAACAAAATTGCAACCCTATGAAATATGGATTAATTGAGCGCGATTTTATTTATATCAACGAAGCAATTCGAGAATTTCCTGAAATTACTGAAGTAATCTTGTTCGGCTCAAGAGCAAAGGGGAACTATAAAACAGGGTCGGATGTGGATTTGGCGATAAAAGGCGATCTCATTACCTATGAAATTACAGCGCGATTTGCCGATTGTCTCAATGAAGAAAAACCATTACCCTATTTTTTTGATGTCGTGCATTATGAGACGATCACCGAACCAAAGCTCAAAGAACATATTGATCGCGTTGGTATTAAAATCTACACAATATTGATTTCTCTGAGGCGATCGCTTGTGTGGTGAAAGTAAAAAATTTAGGCGATCTCGTAAATCAAGTTTAGGCTTGATGATCTGTCATGTATTTTTGCAGAACATTATTAATTAGAGTTTGATAACCGCGTGGAACTTGTTGTTTATACCAAGCTAAAACATTAGGATCAAGTCTCAAGGTTACAGGAACCTTGACAGGTGGAATATTAACCGTTGCATCTTCCCAAAAGTCAGAACTTGTCGCAGGAGCGTCCGTATAGTCAATATCAGAATCCTTCATCCGACCAAGGATTTTCAGTTGTTCTTCTCTCGATATAGCCATAATAAATTCTCCTTTCCTCTTTATTTGCAAGCCTTACAGAAATGAGACGTATTCTTTGTCCTCGCAGGGTATAGACAGCAAGGAGAACAAACTCTTCCAAGCCACCAAGGGCAACAAAACGAGATTCGCCATAATCTTTGCGATTGTCAGGTTTTGAAATCCAAATACCCGAAAAAATTTCCTTGGCAAACTCAAAATCAATTCCATGCTTGGCAATGTTGGCGCTGTTTTTTTGGTTGTCCCATTCAAAGTCCATGTCTATACTGTAGTCAAGTGAAATACATGATGTCAATACATTAAATATATCGCTTTGTTATTGAGATTAGGGGCGATCGCTGTTTGGTGTTGTTGGTTTGTTGAGAGGCGATCGCTTTTGTGGTGAAAGTGTTGATGTTTTAGGCGATTGCTATTTGATTGAGATTGGGGCGATCGCTGTTTGGTTTTGTTGGTTTGGAGGGGTGATCGCTTTAACTTAACAAAAAGTGGTACGATAAATTGTACGAGTTTGGGTTTATTAATGAAAATTCTTAATGCGAGTGAAGCCAGAGCCAACTTGTTCAGCTTAGTCGAACAGGTTAACAAAGATCATTTACCAAGATTTATTACGAGTCGGCAAGGTGATGCAGTACTGCTGTCTAAATCTGATTGGGAAAGTATCCAAGAAACTCTCTATCTACAGTCTATACCCAATTTAGTCGAGTCAATTAGAGCCGCCGAACAAATGAATGAGTGGGTTTCTGAAGATGATTTTCTGGGAGCCTTGAATGGATTGGAAGATTGAATTTAGCCGAAATGTGATTAAGGATGCTAAAAAGTTGAAGTCTGCCAATTTGGACTCTAACCTCAAAACTTTATTAGAAATTCTCAAGCAGAATCCTTATGAACCTCCCTATGAGAAACTTTCAGGCAACTTGAAAGGATATTTCTCAAGACGCATCAACATCAAACATCGTTTGGTTTATTCAGTCAATGAAGAAACTAAAACCATCAGAGTTGTTTCTGTGTGGTCACATTATGAATAGCAAGATCTGGCGATCGCTGTTTGATGTTGTTGATTTATTGAGGGCGATCGCTTGTGTGGTGAAAGTAAAAAATTTAGGAGATCGCCTTATACTAATTTTGATACGGGACTGATCGGGATCGAACCGATGACCTAGCGCTTAGGAGGCGCTTGCTCTATCCAACTGAGCCACAGCCCCAACAGTTATTTCGTCAAGTAAAAATAACTTATCGGATTATTATAGCAACTGTTTAAGAGAAATGCGACCCTAAAGTTTCATGAACGAGTTTCGTGAACATTAAATGGACTTTCTTAGGATTTCGACTAAAGGTTTAGTTAGCCAATGTGTGCCGAGCTTCCATTGATGTTGCAAGGTTGGCATTCTTAATAGATAAGCAAACCTTCGCATTGCATGGGCAGGTAAGCCATCAATACTAAACTTACCCAAAATTGAGGCAACTGCGCCATCAATTCCTAAACTGATAAATTCGCCGAGGGGAATATAGCTAAAGTTGACGAGGGGTTTCTGGTTGAGGCTTGCCCAAATGTTCCATGCACAATATTGCGATTGCTGAAAAGCGACTTGGGCGGTGGCAGGTAAGAGATCGCTATGGTTGTCGATACTCGCAAGATCACCGATCGCAAATACATCAGCATATCCTTTGACCTGAAGGGTTGATTCTGTGGCGATCGCCCCTTGCCGATTATGTTCAACGGGCAGATTTTGCAGCATTTTTGAGAAAGTACTTCCCACTGTCCATAAGAGAAGGTCAAAGGGCAAAGTATCTTTGCCATCAGCATAGTCAAGGGTAATCGCACCTTCACTAATTTGAGCCACTCTAGTATTAATATCAGTCCAAACACCGCGTTGAGAAAGGGCTACTTCGGCAACTTTGCGATTTGCATCGGTGGAATTGGCTAAGATTTGTGGATTACGATCAACTAGACGGACTCGACCGCGATCTTTTGCCGTAGTTTGGAGGCGATCGGCAATTTTACAAGCCAGTTCCACACCGCTACTACCGCCACCCGCAATGCAGACACGGATTTTGTCACGGCTGGATGCTTCTAATAATTCTAATTTGCTATTTAATCGATAAAAGTCATTAAGATTGCGAAAAGGAATGGCATATTCCGCCGCGCCATCCACTAAATCCATCGATGTTTCACCGCCGATCGCTAAAACTAGGCGATCATAGGCGATCGTGCTGCGCTGACCCATATTAACTTCCACTTGTTTCGTGACAAAATCAATATTAGTGACTACGGCTTGTACAAACTGTATGCCCGTATCGATTAGCAATTCGGCAAATGTGGGCGCAATTTCCCATTCCTGCATTTCACCTGTGACTAATTCATAGAGAAATGGTGTAAATACGAAGCGATCGCTTTTATCGACAAGGATAATTTCGGGGCTGATCGCCCAAGGTAGACGAGCAAGGCTAAGGGCTGTATACAAACCGCCAAATCCACCACCAAGAATACAAATTCGTGTCATCAGAAAATCCTATAGTTTTTTCCTATTTTATAATGCTTTCCCATAAAGGTAGGGGGCAATTCATGAATTGCCTTTATCATCGCCATCTAGCCCCCAATATAAATTAAATTTTGGTTAAATTTTGGTTATCTATTTTTGGTTGCGATCGCTGATGTTAATCGGATAAAGTCTCATCAAACACTACTTTTATGTTCGGGGGTTGCTATGGCTAAATCTGTATTGCTTGCCCAGCTATCAGAAGAGCAATCTCTGATGTGGCATAGCGTTTTGTCTTCTCATCAGCTTGAGGTATGGGCTGCACCTGAAACTGAAGACTTATTGAAAATGCTTGATCAAAAGTATCAGGCAAAACAGTCTTTACCAGAACTGATTATTTCGGATATTGGGATTAGATACGGCGGGGGGACATCATTACTGGCGACAGAGCTTTGTAAATGGTGTGCAGAAAAAGCGCCACAGTCAAAAGTTTTATTGGTTAATCCGCGTCAAGTCCAAATCAAAGAAGTTGAAAAACGTTGGGCTACCCGCCGTGGGGCGATCGACTTATTGCCAAAAGTTTCTACCGATAATCTTAGTTCGGCTTTTGATGTAGCAGCCCAAGCTTTGGAATTAGAAGTTGATACTGAGTCATTGACTTCGGCGATTAATATCTTGAAACGCCAACAAACTCAGCTAGATCGTGGTGCTGCGAAGGGGAAAAATATTCGCCAAACTGCCACCGAAGAGTTAGCGCGAAAAATGGCGATGATTCCTTTAATGGTCATGGCGAATGAGCCAAAAATGGAATCTAGTGAGAGTGAAACCTCAACCGAACACCAAGGTAAACAGATTGCTCTAGATGCGACTATTTCAGAATTGAACCTTTATGAAATCAAAATTGATCTAGCGCAGACAGGGGAGATCGCTAGACAAATGTTTAAAGAAAATCCCCTTTTACCCGCCCTAGTACTCTATGAAAAAGATGAGTATATTGGGATGCTATCTCGGCGTAGGTTCTTAGAATGTTTGAGCCGTCCCTATGGAATTGAACTATTTACAAAAAGACCATTAAAAGTTTTATACGAACAGTTCCAAACTAACATCCTCAAGTTGGAGGGGACAATGCCGATTGTGACGGCTTCACAGTCAGCATTGGGGCGTGCGAATGACGAAATTTATGAGCCTGTGATTGTCCATCTGAAAGGCGATATTTATAAAGTTCTTGATGTGCATGACCTACTCCAAGCACAATCCTACATTCATGAGCTAGCGACAAAGCTGCTCCGCGATCAAACTCAGACCACGATGTTCCAAACCGAAAAAATGGCTAGTTTGGGACAAATTGTTGCTGAGGTATCCCATGACATTCGTAATCCTGTATCGGCAATTTATGGGAATACTGAATGCTTAATGACTTACATCGAAGGTGTAATGAAGGTTCTTAGAGCCTATGAAAAAGAATATGGAACTGCTGCGCCTGTGATTAGCGAAACCCTTGAGGATATTGATTGGGATTTTGTGCGATCGGATTTACCTCAAGTTGTAAAAAGTATCCAGTCAGGATCGCGTCATCTGCGCCGCTTAGTGGATACGTTGCAGAGTCTCTCACATATGGAAGATCAAGCAACACCAGAGCCGATGGACTTATGGGAATGTGTTGAGAGTAGCTTAACTATTCTCAGTGGTCGGGTTAGAAGCGTTCAGGTGGTGAAGAACCATATCGAATTGCCCAAGATTAATGGCTACAACGATCGCTTAATCCAAGTATTTATGAACTTGATTAGTAACTCCCTCGATGCACTGATGGATTTAAAAGCGCGTCCTGATCTCCTCCTACAACGGGAACAGACTTTTCTTAAAGAGGGTGTGAATACTGGCGCAGGGCAAGTCCAAACTATTTCGGAGATATCTTGGCAGCCTCTGGTGGTGATTAGTTCAGCGATCGCCGAGATTGATCAGCGCAAGTGGGTATCCATTAAAGTCGCAGACAATGGTTTAGGAATTCCCAAGGAAATTCAAGATCGGATTTTTGACAATTTCTTTACCACTAAGGGACAGGGCAAGGGAACTGGACTGGGTTTAGCGATTTGCCATCAAATTGTAACCCAACAACATCAAGGCAAAATTGTATTGCGATCGCCTTATCTAAATAATAAGGGTGATGTTACCATTGGCACTGAGTTTGAAGTGTTGCTACCCATTTAAGCGACACGGCTTACCAAGTAACATCACAAGATTTGTTAAAGGCGTACCCGTAGAGTGCGCCTTTAATATTTTTCTAGTTCTAATAAAGCTTTTTTCCGTTCCACTCCCCATCGATAGCCACTGAGAGAACCATTACTCCCTACAACCCGATGACAGGGAATAGCGATCGCCAGTTTGTTAGCCGCACAAGCTGAAGCAACTGCTCGAAAGGCTTTTGGGTTTCCAATTTGGGTGGCAACTTGTTGATAGCTTAAGGTACTTCCGACAGGAATAGTCTGTAATACTTGCCATACTTGTTGTTGAAAAGTAGTACCCTGAATATCAAGCGGCAAATTCAAGCTGGGCTTCGGTATTTCGATCATGGAGACTACATCGGCAACCCATTGCTGAAATGTCGGATCGTCATCGCCCAATTTTGCTTGTGGAAATCGCCGATAAATTTCGCTCGCCAATTCATCTGGATTGTCGCCTAAGGCGATCGCGCAGATCCCGATCTCAGTCGCCGCAACCATCACCCATCCTAAGTTGGTATTCTCAACGGCAAATCGAGTTTCCTGATTCATTACACCTTTTTTGTATTGGGTTGGTTTCATGCTTAAACTTGAACTAGCTGCTGATTGTTTGATGAACGAGGTTGAATCGTCTTTTGAATTTCTTCTCCCGCTAACTGCTCAGCTAGGCGTAACTCATAGGCTTTTTGCAAATTAAGCCATAGCTCTGCACCTGTGCCAAACCATCGTCCTAGACGTAATGCCGTGTCAGCAGTAATACCTCTTTGTCCTTTGAGAATTTGTGTAATCCGATTTGTGGGGATATGGAGCGATCGCGCTAGTTCTGATGCACTAATTCCCAGTTCTTCTAGCTCATCTGCTAAGATTTCGCCAGCGTGAATTGCAGGTCTTGCCATAGTTATTTTCTCCTTTAGTGATAATCAACAATTTCAATATTAAATGGGCGATTTTCTGTTTCTGTCCATTCAAAACAAATACGCCATTTGTCATTTATTCGGATGCTGTACTGTCCTTTTCTATCTCCGCCTAATGCCTCAAAACGGTTACTTGGCAATGCCATAAGAGATTCTTTATTAGGTGCGGCTTCTAGAATTTCTAGACGTTTGTATGCTTGTCTTTCAAATCCTTGAAATTCTTTGACACGATCGCCAGCCGCAAATTTGGCTGTACGTTTGTCCTTATATTTTTGAGGCATAGGCAAATTTTATGTGTTACGTCAAGCATAACATTTATATCGCAATTTCGTAAATAATCAACCTTCGATCGCAATACAGCAAAATATACAATTGAACGGCGATCACCCAGAAATCACGACTCACGGTAATAGCGATCTGGTTTGTCTGATTTTTAAAGATGTCTAACGCTATAATAAAATCGCTGTCATTAAAGCATTGCACTTACGGTTTAGTTGCCTATGGAGTCTTCAAACTTTGAAAGCTTCTAACTGTAACAATCAAGAATATACACAAGGGTAGTAAATATGATTACTCAAACAATGGTGCAACCTTCTTTCTGGATAGAGGTTGGCATTCAAATCCAAAAGGTAAGAGGTCTTAACCTTTTTAAGTTCAATGACGATCTTCAATTGCGCCTCGAAATCCTTATTGAGCGAAAAAAAAATAACATCCTCACTGTAGAGGAAAGTGCTGAGCTTGCTGGCATCACTGAACTTGATCGCATTTTCACACTTATGAATGCTCGAATTATTGCCGAGTCATGACTATCAGTTTCGCCAGTCGTCAACGCATCCGCGATCGAGCTAATTTTCTGTGTGAGTACTGCCATTCTTTTGAAGAAGCTAGTAGCTCATTATTTACACTCGATCATCTTATTCCACAATCCCTTGGTGGAAACGATACTGAAGATAATCTTGCCCTTGCATGTCATCGCTGTAATGGTCGTCGTTACAACTTCACGGAGGGTATTGACCCTGTAACCCATACAATTGTTTCAATCTTCAACCCTAGACAAAACAAGTGGTCTGAACATTTCATCTGGTCTAACAATGGACAAAAAATTCTCGGCATTACAGCCACGGGACGCGCCACGATTGAACGTCTCGATATGAATGATGAACGTCATGATGATGGTGCTATTCAGCGTGCGCGTCGTTTCTGGATTCGTGGCGGATGGCATCCACCCGCCCATGATCCTCATCTGTAACCTATTCAGAAAGTTGAAGCGATCGCCAAAAAATCAAGCCTCACGGTAATAGCGATCGCCACAATCATAACACCGCTAACATCTCCTACTTTCCAAAAATTGAAGTAGTGTCTTTGATGTAGAATGTTTTTAGTGATACAGCCTATAGCAATGACTATTAAAGAGCAAATTATTCAAGAACTTGATCGCATCCCTGAGTCTTATCTGGAGAAGGTGCTTAGTTTTTTGTGCTTTTTAGAAACTCCATTGACTCACGATGTTGGGCAGTTAAGCAAGGCGGAAGCGATTATCCAAAAAGGATTAAATACTGCGCTATCCAAGCCAAAGCGATCGTCATCAGAAATTTGGGCAGAATTTGCATCTATTCGCAATAGAATATCTGAAAGTGTTGCAACAACCGAGCAGAATTTGTAAACAAGATGTTAAAAGTTGTTATTGACACTTCAGTATTTGTTTCTGCTCTACTATCTAAATCTCAAGTAAGCTCACCACACCTAGTTTTACAAGCTTGGCAGCAAAGCAAGTTTACTCTGGTTATGGCTCCTCAGCTACTTCAAGAACTCGTATTAAAACTATTACAGCTTGGAGTACCTGAAGAAACTATTGAGGAATTAGTTAGCGTAATCGGTGAAATTGCTCTGCATATCTCTGGTGCTTATGAGGCTACTAGATTAGATGAAATTGATCCAGATGACAATAAATTTTTGGCGGCAGTTTTTGAAACAAAAGCTGATTACCTTATTTCTTTGGACAATCATTTACTTTCTATTAAGTACTATCATGGCACTCAAATATTGACTCCCCGTTTATTTTTGGACGCAATAGCGATCGCCTAAAAATCGCGACTCACAGTAATAACGATCGCCTTTAGCAGATAGATTGTTGATGCGATCGCACTTGACTTAAAGTAGGCATTTACGGTAACTTGACCTCCAGTAGGTTAATTTATCCGCAATTGCGTTAAAACTATAAGTTAGTGGTTCACTTGTAATCATCAAAAGAAAATTCAAAATGGATACTGATGTTATTTTTCGTCCCAGTAGAACCAATTTAGAACAGATCAAAGATTGGTTGATTGCTGAGCGTAGTAAGACGGGCGAAGGTTTCTATTGCAATTGGAACTTTATTGAATCCTCTTATAAGCAAGAAAAGTTATGTTGTATTGTCATTAATACTGAAGCAGTAGGCTTTGCTGTTTGGGATGAATCTGATCTTGCTGCCCGTCTAGATATTGTAGAAATACGCCCAGACTTAAGAGGGAAAGGTTTTGGGAGAATTCTAGTTGAAAAATGCTTTAATCATTTTAGAAATCTTGGTCTTTTAGTTGTAGATCTTGAATGTCAACCTCCAACTTCAGAGCCTGTGTGGAGATGCTTAGGCTTTCGTGATTTCCCACAGGGTTTAGGGAAACTTAGCTCAAGCCATAACAATTCTATAAATCTATACCGACCTCTTATAGAGCCTCTTGAACCAAATAATCAGAGGACAACCATTGAAGTTTTAGAGCTATGGGATAGAGAGCCGTGGAAAGCTCGTGATTTAGAACCCACATGGACTTGGGAAATACTTAGGCAAAAAGGTACGCAAAAATTAGTAGAGCCTATCATTCACCCTTGCGATAAGAATTGGAGACTGCGATGGAGAAAGGGAAACAAAGTTCTTATTGACGAAAAAGTGAAGCGCTTTTCCAAAGATAGCTCAAGCTGGGGTGAGTATGTAATTGTTACTGAGTTGCCGTTAAACCCCTAACATTTTTATCGGAGCGGACTAATTGTTAAAGCGATCGCAATAGTTTTATCACTCAGATTAATGAAACGTTCATCATGGAATCAAAACGAAGTTATGTTCTGCCACTTCTGATACTTCTGGCAATTCCACAGATTGAGAAGCTTCCAATTTAGCCCTCTTCTCCAAATTCTCCAACAACATATAAGTATCCAATTCACCTCTTCCCTTAATGTATATTTTGCCGCGATGCCAAAAAGAATACTGCTCCTTTAATAGTGCATAGGTTTCGCTTGTTACTTGAATACCACCAGCAATACCATGAGATTCCATCCGACTAGCGATATTGACCGCATCTCCCCAAAGATCATAGATAAATTTGCGAATGCCAATTACCCCAGCCACTACTGGACCTGTATTGATGCCAATGCGTAACCGAAAAGACTTACCATCATCACGTTTGAAAGCCGTAATTTCTCTTTGCATCGCTAAAGCCATTTCGGCGATCGCTTCAGCATGATCATCGCGAGGTGTGGGCAAACCGCCAACCACCATATATGCATCACCAATGGTTTTGATTTTCTCTAACCCAAATTGATCGGCAAGCATATCAAAACAGGAGAAAATTTCATTGAGCATACTCACTAATTGATTGGGGGAAACCTTAGTGGAAAGCTCAGTAAAATCGACAATATCCGCAAATAAAATCGTCACATTCTCTGATCGAGAAGCGATCGCATTGTTGCCAATTTTTAATTGATGGACGATCGCCTTTGGCAAAATATTTAATAATAGATTTTCTGATTTTTCCTGCTCGGCTTTGAGAGACTCTTCAATCTGTTTTTGATGCGTGATATCAATGATTACTCCATCCCAAACCGTATCACCATTATTTTGTCGCTGTGGTTGAGAAATAATTCTCACCCATTTCACTTTCTGAAACAAACTGGAGACGCGATATTCATGTTCAAAAAAGCTGATCGATTCAACCGATTGACGCACAATTTCATTTAATTCGGCGCGATCTTCAGGATGAGCCATATCAAATACCCATTCAAAATGCTCAGAAAAATCCTCCACTGATATTCCAAAAATTTCTTGAGTGCGGGGGCTAATGTACGGCATAGACACATCACCATTGGGATGTAAGACCGCACGATAAACCACTCCTGGCACATTATCCGCGATCGCCGAAAATCTCTGTTGACTCTCTCTGAGCAATATTTCTGTTTGCTGCCGTTCAGCCGCTTCATTCTGTAAACGTTTGATTGTTTTTTGTAACTGGAGCGTGCGATGTTCAATACGCTGCTCTAGTGATTCATTTGCCTCACGCAGGGCGGCTTCCACAACTAACAAATCAGACTGGGCTTTGCCTAATCTCTGGTTTGCCTGAAACATTTTGGACATGACCGCACGAATAATTTCAGGGGCAAGTTGGTTCCGCCCTCGTCCCTTGGGTTTCCCCACTAATTTTGCGGTGATCAATTCTAAGTCTTGAGCATCTTTTTCCAATTGCCAGCGTCGCTGGATCGAATGAGTTGTTTCCACTAACAATTCACTCAACACATTCGCCTCACCTGAGTTTAAGTTCTCAATGCCTAACCAAGGACTCGGCTTAATCGGATCAATGGTATATAAAATTTCAAATTTGCCTGTGGGATCTACTTCCGCAATTCGACAAGCTGTCCAAACATGTTGGTTTTGATCAATGACAATTTTACCCGCAGGCGATAGAAAGCTTAGATTGTTTTGTTGATTGCAGATGGATTCGCGAACTATCTGAGGATCAAACGTGTTTGCGGTCTCGATCGCCTTTTTCCACAAAAATAATTGCATATAGGCGGATTGCATAACCACATTCACGCTGGGAAGCTGGGCATAGCCAGATCTCAACCAAGCTTTCGCCTTGCGCAAAAACTCTTGGTTATGGGATGTATCCAGACTCTGAAAATAATTAGCCGAAGCTAAATGTCCTGACAGCGAGATGGGATCAACCTTTTGCGTGATTTGTTGTAATTCTAGATCGGACAGCCGCATTGACAGTATAGGAATATCTTGCGCCTTAATTCCTGCGGTGACATACTGCTGCATGAATGCGAGTGACTGCTCTGGCGATAAGGTGCTGATTACGGCATCAGGCTCTATATCTTTAATTTTGGCGATCGCATCCTGATAGTTTGCCGAGTTATAAGCCACACAGGATTCACCGACTAGCTGACTATTTTGCTGCTTGAGTTGAGCGCGAATAATTTTGTTAACGGTATAGGAATAAATATCCTGCGTACCGATCAAGTAAATACGTTTGGTTTTTGGCTCTTCAAATTGATCGCTTTCACGTTGTAATAACCAATCAATTGCTGGCTGGACGACCTGATTTGGGCAACCTCCTGTATAAAATATATGTTTTGAAGATTCTAGCCCTTCGTAACTGTAGGGATACCAGAGTTGTGCTTGATATTGTTCGAGGAGGGGAATAATACTTTTTCGAGAGGTGGATCTGCCACAACCAAATAAGTGTCTAATCTCTAAGTCCGACAACAAATTTTTAGTTTGGACAGTAAGATCTAATGCTTGGGGGGCAATATCAACTACAACTGGCTCGATCATTTTGCCGAGGACTCCGCCTGATTGATTAATCTCGGCGATCGCCATCAAGCCCATCTCCTTGACCAACAATTCGCTAGCCATTAATTGACCAGTCAGAGAATGCATAATTGCAATTCGGATAACATCAGTCTCAGAATTTTCCATATTTAAGGACTTTTTTAAAGACTTTGTCTCTCGAATCATTATGGGACGCTCCAATGATTTTAGCTTCTAATTTATCGTGTTTTATCCCCAATCATGTTCAGCGAAATGACTCAAATTTGCACGACCTAGACTTAATCAAAAGTGTTGTCATACTTTTGTGAATTGGTATAACTCGTTCAGGATAGGAGATGTCGGGAAACACATCGCATTGGTGATTGACTGATTTAGCGCCAGTAAAATCTCGGCTCTGTTGGTGTTTAATTGCTCTAAGTCTAATCCCATGCACTCATATAAACTTAGCTTGGTAAAGCGTTTTTTAAGCCCATTAAGCCCATTAAGCCCATTAAGTTTAGATATAGGCGATCGCGTAATAATCAAGATCGGTAAATCTGAAAGCAGGTTTAATTGACTAATATTATCAAGATGAGTTAACAAAAGCTCATGATCGCCATCAAGCAGAAATAAATCTGGCTGCCAAATTTTACATAACACATCACATTGATTTAAGTCATCGGCTTCGATCAAAGAATGTCCAAGTTCTTGAAATAAATTAATCGCAAAATTGGGGATATTTTGGTTTAAATATAGAAATTTCATCGATTTCGGCAGAGACAGGCGATCGGGTAAAAATCCACCGAGAGCGATCGCTTTAATGGGTTTGAGCAAAATGCCATCGGCTTGATGGGAAGTAAGTTGCGGTTCATCAGCATGTTTCATCATCACCATCCGAATATGCTGTGTTAGCACATCACCCTTAAGTAAAGCCAAAACATCCCAGCCTGACAACATTGGTAAATTAGGACTTAATAGAATTAAACATGGTTGTAAACGTCTAGCTTTTTCTAAGGCTTCCGTACCTGTTCGTGCCACGACCGATTGATATTGCAAATCCGCAAGCATAGTTCTCAGTCGTTCTAATGCTTCTGTAGAGGTTTCCACAATCAAAACTAATTGCGATTGCTTCGGCGATTGATTTGGCGATCGCTCGGCAGCAAGCTCGGCTTTGACGGTTTTTGTATGGGGGTTATTTGGCTCCGTTGGCAACAAAATTGTAAATTGACTACCCACATCCACCTGTGACACAAAAGTAATATCGCCCCCATGTAAGCGTGCCAAATGTCTAGTTAATAACAAACTTGATCCCGTGCCTTCAAAACGTCGGGTCATCACATTTTCAATCTGTTGAAATTTTTGAAATACCAAACATTGCTTGTCTTCGGGAATGCCAATCCCCTGATCCCAGACCGTAATCGCTAACCAACCTTCCCACCAACCTACAGAAATGCCAATTTGGGGCGATACAGCAGGAGTATCATTAATCAATTCCGATGGCAATACACTAAATTTAAAAGCATTGGAAAGCAGGTTGACTAACATTTGTTGCAATCTCACTTCATCGGCAATAACTGACTGCACAGATGGATCAATCTCTAGACGAATATCAAGTTCCCATCCCTCCTCAAAATTATGATTGCGCGATAGCGAAGTATCCTGTTGAACTAATTTACGGACTTGTTGAATACTTTTGAGACAAGCATCTTTTACCGAAACCGTCTCCACATAAAGCTCTAACTGTCCAGCTTCCGCTTTAGCAAGATCGAAAATATTGTCGATAATCGAAACTAATTGCCGACCACTTTGATGGATTAATTTTACATAACGAGATTGGTGAGCATTAAGTTCACCAAATGTATTGTTACTTAACAAACTAGCAATACCAATTACGGAAGTTAATGGTGTTTTTAACTCATGATTGATGCAGGTCAAAAATTCATCTTTGATCCGACTCAGCCCAGATAACTCTTGAGCGAGATTTTTTTGTGCGGTGATGTCATAGGCGATCGCTAGTTCTAAGCCCTGCAAACTGCCCTGTAATGCGACATTAATTACTTGCCAAGTCAAAGACTCGCCATCAGTCGTACAGAATTGATGGGTTTCTGGCAAATTTGGGGCAAGTAAATGGGCTGAATCCTGTTCACTAGGATCAAGAGTATCAACTAGACTCTTGTTGATATTATTTGCCGTGGCTAGTCTAAATTCGTCTGGGGTTTTGTGAGGCTGGCTCTCATGAAGACTCTTACGCCATGCCGAGTTCATGCCCACGATCGCCCCACTATGATCTCTAACCATTACGGGTAATGGCAATTGATAAATCAATGGCAGCAGCATCGCCGTTGGCTTCGGTCGGAGACTCTCTTGTATCTGCACTAGCGATCGCAGCAAGCTCACCACCTCCAAGACCGCCATAAATTTACCATCACGATCCACTAGCGCCCAGATTTCGGCTGAATGTCGATATTGCGAAATTCTTTGCAAAAAATCAGCAACGGGCATAGAGAAAGCGATCGATGGCAATGGCTCTAGATCAAGATCTTCTAGAGCGATCGAAGGTGCTGCAAACTTACAAGCATCAGAGCTAGATTGCCAATTTAATAAACACCGCGCATTAAACACCCCCTGTGGCTGGTCGTTTTGATCCAAAACCACAACATTAGACCATCCTTTTTGGAGAAGATTTAATGCTTCAGCAGTTTTGCATGGCAATCGGCAAATTGCGACAAGGGACTGTCCATATATTTCTAAAGACTGATTTAAAATAAGGGAGTCCATACGCTAAGACCCTTACGGGTTATTATTCATAAATAGAAATTGCTAGAGTTACAATCATTAATCTCACATGATTTCGCTCTTTAAGTGCGAAAATAAAGATTAAGATCACCTTCGAGCTATTAAATCTTCAATAGACTGTGCCTGTTGTGACTAATTTACAAGTATGCTGTTTGGTGCCTGAAGAGAAAGCCAGTCAGACCGAATCGACTCTCACCAATTTTTTACCGACAGATCGATACACAATTACAATTGTTTCAAAATTAGAAACCCTTGTAAGTTTATTAACAAAATCCAAAAACATACAAGATTGTTTGGTTATATTTGAAGATATCAATGGCGATCTGGGGCAGGATGGAAAGCGTGGTGTTGAGTCTATAGTCAAGCATCTTGGCGGATTAAATATTTTTATGCCCACTATTTTGGTGGTAGAAAATTTTTATGAACTGAGTGATCCTCACTATGAACAAAACGAATCCCAAGGTTTTTATCGGGCTATTGTCAGTATCAAATTAGATCAGGTTCAAGATCTGCCAGCTATTATTGATCAGGCGATCGCCACCTTTATCCAAATTTCGCCACAAATCAGGCACCAAGTCTATGTCAACATTCCTGCTGCGCCAATTTCAGAATCTTTAACTGTGCAACAACAAAGACTAGCTGATAAACTCAATGAGAGATTAGGTTATTTGGGTGTGTACTATAAACGCGATTCACGTCTATTTCTGCGGAATCTATCTCCTGAAGATAGAAAAGAGTGTATCGGACGCTTAAAAAGCCTATATCGGTCAGTCATATTAGAGTACTTTTCCGAAAAGAATTCCGATTTAAATCAAAAAATCGATGAATTTGTTAACCTTTCTTTCTTTGCCGATATTTCAGTTTCACAGGTGTTAGAAATTCATATGGAGCTAATGGACGATTTTGCCAAGCAACTACGACTAGAAGGGCGGAATGATGAAATTTTGATTGATTACCGCATTACTTTGATAGACATGATTGCCCATCTTTGTGAGCTATATCGCCGCTCCATTCCCAGATCTTAAGAATTTATCAATATTTCGCGCCCTCTCTAAAATAAATACCAATATTTATTCTAAAGAAGTTTAAGAGATAAGTTATAAATAGCCGCAGCAAACCAAATTAATGAAATGATCCGTAAAACTTACGTCCTTAAACTATATGTCGCGGGCAACACGCCAAACTCAGTGAGGGCGCTAAAGATGCTCAATGATATCCTTGAAAAGGAGTTTCAAGGAGTTTATACATTAAAAGTGATTGATGTATTAAAAAATCCTCAACTCGCTGAAGAGGACAAAATATTAGCTACTCCTACCTTAGCCAAAGTTTTGCCTCCCCCCGTGCGAAAAATCATTGGCGACCTCTCCGATCGCGAAAAGGTATTAATAGGACTAGATTTACTATATGAGGAACTAATTGGCAATGACTAGCTCATCCGAAAAAATAAACAAAGACAACGTTAATAGTGACAACGTTAATAATGACAACGTTAATAATGCTAGCAATGACAACGTTAACAATGACAATAAAAGACAAGAGCTAGGTGTACAAAAGCTGTTGACGATGATTGAGGGATTAGACGACATCACTCATGGCGGCTTACCTAAGGGGCGATCGACTCTTGTAAGCGGAACTTCTGGGACAGGTAAAACGCTGTTATCAATGCAGTTTCTGTATAACGGGATTACGGGCTTAGACGAACATGGTGTATTTGTTACTTTTGAAGAATCTCCCTCAGATATTATTAAAAATGCCCATAGTTTCAATTGGGATCTCCAAGAACTAATCGATCAGGGGCGATTATTTATTCTGGATGCATCGCCCGACCCTGAAGGTCAGGAAGTAGTCGGCGATTTTGATCTATCTGCTCTAATTGAGCGCATTCAATACGCAATTATCAAATACAAAGCGAAACGGATCTCCATTGATTCGATGACGGCAATTTTTCAGCAATATGACTCGTTAGGCTTGGTTCGCCGTGAAATTTTTAGGATTGTCGCACGCTTGAAATCCTTGGGAGTGACCACGGTCATGACCACCGAGCGCGAGTTGGAATATGGACCAGTAGCTAGATTTGGCGTTGAAGAATTTGTCTCGGATAATGTGATTATTCTTAGAAACGTCCTTGAAGGAGAGCGCCGTCATCGGACTGCCGAAATTCTCAAGTTGCGTGGGACAACTCACATGAAGGGCGAATTTCCGTTTACGATGACCAGTAAGGGGATCAATATCTTTCCTTTGGGGGCGATGCGACTTACTCAAAAATCATCCAATACCAGAGTTTCTTCGGGTATTGCCACCCTTGATGAAATGTGCGGCGGTGGTTATTTCAAAGATTCAATTATTCTGACGACGGGAGCCACGGGTACGGGTAAAACCTTGATGGTCAGTAAGTTTATTGAAAATGGTTGCGAAATAGGTGAGCGGGCGATCTTGTTTGCCTATGAGGAGTCCCGTCAACAACTTACCCGCAATGCTTCATCGTGGGGTACGGATTTCGATAAGTGGGAAAGTTCGGGCTTGCTAAAAATCATCTGTGTTTATCCTGAATCCTCTGGTTTAGAAGATCATTTACAGGTGATCAAGTCAGAAATCGAAGCTTTTAAGCCATCACGGATTGCGATCGACTCTCTCTCAGCTTTGGCTCGCGGTGTCAGCAATAATACTTTCCGTCAGTTTGTGATTGGTTTGACAGGTTATGTAAAACAAGAAGAAATCACGGGCTTATTCACGAATACCACTGATCAATTCATGGGATCGCATTCGATTACGGAGTCGCATATTTCGACGATTACCGATACGATCATTCTGTTGCAATATGTGGAAATTCGTGGTCAAATGTCGCGTGCTGTGAATGTGTTCAAAATGCGGGGATCGCGCCATGACAGTCGTATTCGCGAATATATCATCACCGATCAAGGCGCACAAATTAAGGATTCATTCCAAGGTTTCGAGCGAATTTTAAGCGGCTCACCAACGCGGGTATCTGTGGATGAAAAATCAGAGTTATCACGGATCATTCGTGGGGTATCGGTTGATCCTTTGGAATAATAGGAGACTTTGTTTAGTAAAGCCTTTAATGGGTGGGCGATCGCCCACCTATCTATCTATACACTCTATAAACTGATAAACAAGCTGGGATCGACATGAAAGAAACTACCAAGCGACTTAGCTTGAGCATTACTAATCGGTCTTTTGCCATTGACAACTTCAGAGACAACTCCACGAGAGCCAATTATACCAACGAGATCAGTTTGCCGTAATCCTCTTGCTTCCATCAAATGTATCAACATAGAATGAGGCGTTGAAGCTGCTAACTGATAATGTTCATCTTCAAATTTTTCGATTAGAGAAACTAAAAGCCTTAACACTTGCTCTTTTTCTGGAGATAGGTTTTCTTCAGCTAGCAGATTTTCAACAATATTTAAAGCGCGATCGTTTTCTTCTTCAGTGGTAATCACTTTAGGCTGAATATCAACTAGAAGCGCCCCATATTCTAATTTATTTAAAGTAAGGGTCATTTTTCCAAGTCCCTGAATCATATTCAGTATGGGTTAGGACATATTTAATATAAACATCCTGAGTTCTATAGGAAATACTAACAATCAATCGGTATTTATTTCCTCTAATATTGAAAACCGTAAATTTACCAACAGCATCCGCAGATGGATACACAGATTTAACATCATTAATGTGTTGCCATTTTGCCTTACTAACAATCCGATACCAGTCATCTAAAGCAACTCTAGAGTCATCGTGACGCTTACAAAACTCAAGCAGAGCTTTTCTCGATATAACGTGCATTTTTTCTTACCGTTCTGTTTCATATGGATGTCTTGATTGCTCCTTGTTAGTTTTGTTAGTTTTGTTAGTTTTGTTAGTTTTGTTAGTTTTGTTAGTTTTGTTAGTTTTGTTAGTTTTGTTAGTTTTGTTAGTTTTGTTAGTT
>JBIKYX010000003.1:0-107426 GCA_044355035.1 Pseudanabaena sp.
CAACCAAAGTTGCAAGTGCTTCTTTTTCGATGTCTTCAGCGATGATGATCAGAGGACGACCAGAGCGAGCAACTTGTTCGAGAACAGGAACGAGTTCTTGAACTAATGCAATCTTCTTATCGGTGATTAAGAGAACTGGTTCTTCAAAGGAAGCTTCCATGCGCTCAGCATCGGTGACGAAGTAAGGAGAGATATAGCCCTTATCAAAGCGCATCCCTTCAGTGATTTCCAATTCGGTAAACATCGATTTGCCTTCTTCAAGGGAAATCACACCTTCTTTACCAACTTTGTCCATTGCTTGAGCAATCATTGCGCCGACTTCTTCATCGTTACCAGCAGAGATGGTTCCAACTTGAGCGATCGCTTTAGAATCTTCAATAGGCTTAGCATGGTCTTTGATTTTGCCAACCAAGAAAGCAGTTGCTTTGTCGATACCGCGCTTGAGAGCGATCGAGTTAGCACCAGCCGCCACGTTACGCAGACCTTCTTTAACGATCGCATGGGCGAGAACGGTTGCAGTGGTAGTTCCATCACCAGCCGCGTCGTTAGTTTTAGAAGCAGCTTGACGTATCAAAGCTACGCCAGTATTTTCAACGTTATCTTCTAGTTCAATTTCCTTAGCGATGGTTACACCGTCGTTAACGATTTGAGGAGAACCAAATTTCTTTTCTAGAACTACGTTACGTCCTTTTGGACCAAGGGTTACGGCTACGGCTTCAGCCAAGATGTCCATACCACGCTCTAGGGCGCGACGTGCATCTTCGTTGTAAATTATTCTTTTAGACATAGTATTTTTTGTAGTTAATAATTGATTGAGAATTGGTGACTTGGGCTTTTAGTTGTTAGCAATTAGCTGTTAACTTTCTTGAACAAAAATAATTTTCTTGTGGAGAAATTGATCTTCAGTTTGGCTAAAAGCTAAGAGCCAACAGCTAATCGCTAAATTATGCAACGATCGCTAGAATATCTTTTTCAGCTAGCAGCACATATTCGTCTGTGCCAAGTTTGATGTCAGTGCCAGCGTACTTGGAGTACAAAACTTTGTCGCCAACTTTGACTTCGAGGGCTTGGCGATCGCCTTTGTCATCGAGCTTGCCAGGTCCTACGGCAGCAATTTCGCCAACTTGGGGCTTTTCTTTTGCAGTCTCAGGCAAGAAAATTCCGCCTGCGGTTTTTTCTTCTTTAGCGCTTACTTTGATAAATACGCGATCGGCTAAAGGCTTTACGGTAGTTACATTTAATGTCGTTGTTGCCATGGGTATTCACTCAGTTAACTAACATTTTTGGTCATTTGTTGGTTAGTTATCTAGAGAAATTAGCACTCTAGGTAACTGAGTGCTAATTTAACCGAAAGGGTTGCAATGTCTATAGTGTGGTTTACCGAACTGAAGTGTTATAGCGCTTCGCGCTTACCTATTTCTTGGCTGGGATTAGTTACGGCGCGTAGCGCCGTAACTAATTTTTGGGGTTTTATGGGATAACTAAAACTGGACAGGGCGAAAGATTAATCACTTTTTGGCTAACACTACTGCCATCAGGATGCTCTTCAGTCAGACTCATTCCCCGTGAACCCATCACAATTAAATCAGCATTAATCTCATCGGCATAATCACAAATCACAAAGGCGGCTTTGCCTTCAGAGATCTGACTTTTAGCAGGGATTCCCACCGCCGCGAAGTGAGACTCTATTTCAGAGATCAAGACTTGCGATGACTGGCGATCGCTTTCAGGAGCTTCAGGATCGACAACTGCGAACAAATAGATAGTTGATTGATATGTCTGTACGAGATTGATCGCTACATCCACAGCTTGGCGAGTTTCTGGGCTTCTGTTTAATGGAAACAATATAGTCTTAAACATAATTCCTACCTCACACTGTAATTCGGATATGGGATTTTAAATTAGAATTTAGAAATTTTATTTTCTTATATCTATTTTAATAAGCAAGAGAGCATTTAAACAGTTAAATTTTTTGGTCTTTAATTATTTATGGCAATTTGTCCTTGATTGCCAATTTTGAACTCAATTACAATGTGGTATAGATTATTAAGATTTGTTAACTGCTTGATTGGTTATTTAGAATATGGCGGTATAAGTCGTTTGAATTTGTAAATAAATACTTGATTGACTGTTTAAAATAATGAAAAAATTAGTTAAACATATCTCGACTACTGCTTTTTTTGTAGCTACTTCGCTAAGCGCACTTTGTATTCCTGTAATATTGCCCGCGCAAGGATTGAACCTAATTCAAAACGGTAGCTTTGAAAATACTAATGGAACTTTTATTGATAATGGACAAGGAGCGATGTCATTAAATCCAAGTTCGTCAGTAATTCCAAATTGGATCACAATTAACGCAGAAATGGCATGGGTAAGCAATAGTTTCCCTTATTTTTCTACTCCACCCACTACCCCTTTTGGGGCTTTCTACTTAGATCTTACTGGTTATCATGATAGTTCTCCCTATGGAGGCGTGGCTCAATCGATCAATACTACGATTGGTCAACAATACAACCTTTCTTTCTATTTAGGAACCACCAATTTTTATCCTGGTCCTATTTCGGTTGTTTCAACCACTGGTTCTTCTAACCAAACATTTGCATATAATCCCTCTGGTTCTGGTAGTCAGTGGGGCAAATTTAACTATGATTTCACTGCGACAAGCTCTTCTACGACAATCTCCTTTTTAGGGACTTCAACTGCAAATACTTTTTATATTGGTCTAGATAATGTATCAGTAACGCCTCTATCACCAGTAGCTGTCCCATTTGAATTTAATCCGACAGTGGGTCTAGCAGCGATTGGGACGTGGTTTTTGGCTAGTAAGTTACGAATAAAAAACAAATAACCAACTCCATATTTGTTTTTAAGTAATTAAGTAACTGATGTTCCGTGGAAGTTTCCAAGACCATCACCCCTAGCCTCTGCCATTTTGGGAGGGGGGAATAAGAAATTGTCTTACTCCCCCCCTCGCCCTTAATCTTGAGAAAGGGGGGAGAATTTTCTTCTTCCCCCTTTACAAGGGGGATTGAGGGGTATCTTTGCTACTTAACAAACAATGGCATCACTTCGGCGGCGGTCATCAATCCATAGATACCGCGCTGATGAAATTTTTTGCCAGCTTTGAGATAGCCAAATGCAGGACCACAAACATTTGCCGCCATGCTGGTTTCATCGCCAAGGGTGAATGTATGGGTGGAGATTTTGCCCTCAAAGGTGCGCCCTGTCAGCTTCATATTTGTACTAAGAGGCTTTTTCGGATTGCGGGTATCAACTACGCCGCCAACTGTCACCCGATCGCGATCGCAAATACCAACCCGTTCGAGCATGATGTCATCGGCATGTTCCATATTTTCTAGCGAAATCAAGCCATTAGTCTTTTCCAGCAATACTTCCACTTCAGCATCGGTCATCGCCTGCGCCATATCCACAGTGTAGCCCGACATATGCGCGATATCTTCACGAATGGTTGCCCTGTAAGCATTCCAGTTGGCAATACCCACACCGAAGGTGATCTCAACTTGATGGACTTCCGCAAAACTCTGAGCAGCGATCGCCGCCGCCGCCGTCAACAATCCAGGGGTCGCACCACAACCAGACATGTAAGTAATTCCTGCGGCTTCAAGATCAGGGGCAAGGGCAATCATTTGCTCAACGGCGCTAGTCCGCTTGATTGCGTCAACTAATACACCCTTCCAACCTGAAGCAATAAATTGCTTGGCAACACTTGCCATGAAAGTATTCGGCAAATTTGGCAAGGCTAGAAAATAACCATCGACATCCTGAGCCGTAGCGATCGCCTCAGCGATACTATCTTGGGTCAAAATCCCTGATGCTTCTAGATAGCCAAGTGAGCCTTTGCTCTGATAGGCGGCGATCGCCTCTGATGCCTTTAGACCATTGCGATCGTAGGCAAAGCCCTCTTTGTCCGCCGCGACTACTAGTTGCATTTCTTGCTTAGCGCTAAGCAACTTCGCTGCCGCTTGACCTAAGCCACCAAATCCTAAAATTCCTACTTTTAATGTCATTAAATTTAATTTTGTTTGTATAGAGTTAGTTTGTGATTCCGATGCGATCTTTTAATTTGACATAGTTTTGAGCGAATGCGTAGCTAGGTGTAATAAAAAACAAAAAAAGCCCGCATCGCGGGCTTTTTTTTAGTTAAACCATACGACAAAACCAAGAAGATTACTGCCAAAGGCAGTTAGCATTTCATCCCAAACTCGTTCGTCAGTAATCTTACCTTTTTCGAGATAGGGAGTAGCGGCTGTCCCCTGTAACCATGAAACGAGATCAAATGCACGCGGCTCCGTGAAAACTTTGGCAAAATTAATACTCAATTTGTCATCACGCCAGAAGGGAAGATTTTTCTTACCTTCTAAAATGGTCGTAGTTTCATCGAGAGATTTCAGCCAAGATGACACCATTTCTTTTGTTACCCGAACGTCTGGTATCACGGATAATTGTTTGGGATTAGGAACCCATTCGCGATCATTATCTGTTTCTGCTAAAATCGATTGCCAAGACTCACGACTGAGACTAATCACCGATTTCATATGATTGAGAATTTTCGTCATCCGTTGCGGTTCCACTAGGGGAAACTTGAAAAGATGGATTGCTGAAACTAAATCTAATCCCTCGAAAATACTGTAACTATAGTCATCGGCTCTTTTGCGATTTGTCACTAAGAATTTATGGGGTGTATCGACATTTTGGAAAAATAGGTGAGCGCAGGCGGCAAATAATTCACGGCTGTCATAGGCGCGGAGAAATTCGCCTATAGCCGCTAATACATGGGTATATCCCTGTAACCACAGAGTATCGCCACGATCGAAGGCAATTAAAAATTGCTGGGCATCTTTTACAGGGACATTTGCACCCGTCACAGCCTTAAAAATTTGCCAGAGCATTTCTTTGTCTTCCGCCTGCCCGATCCCTATCTCACCTCTGGCAAACTTGCCGAAGGTGAAAAAGTCTTCAGCGATTATTTGCAGACTGCTCCCAAAGATGATAAAGCTCGATTTGGATTGGGCGTGATTCAATTTATGCGCGGTACGGAGCGACTAATGCAGTCTCTTTATCGCTACGGCACGATCCAATCCCCTCTGAGTAGCGCAATTCCCTTTGTGCGTTTACCAATCCCAAAAAATCCCAAGCCAGAGATCCTAACTTACGATGGACTGCAACAGGTTTTCCAAACTTGGATTGATGACATGGCAACTGTCCGCACCACGATCGCACCAATTCGCGATCAAAATGTCAAGGTGGCTTTGAGATTAGGGTTAGCCCGTTTAGATTTTGATGGCAATGGCAAGTGGCGCGATCGCTGCATTACTGGGTTGTAAGAAGGTTTTAGGGATGGATAGTCCTGAGAGAGTAATCACACAGGCGATCGCAATAGCAATTAGCGATCGCCATATCCACTGATTTTTTTTGAGCATATCCTGATTTCTAACTACAAAAAAAAGACGCAAGACAAGCTTACATCATTTATTTTTTGCTATGAAAATAGAAAGAAGGGACAGCTCATGAACTGCCCCCTTCTTCTTAGCAATAAGCGCTAATATCTTCGCCACAGCGATCAACTAAAAAACAGAGGGCGCGGAATCGTAACCCGACAAATTCGTCATAAAGTGGGTTGAGTTTACAGAGCGGTGGAATACTGACGATCGCATGACCAAATAACTTGATAGTGCGCTCAAAGGGGCATTGAGCAGGAATTAGTTTGGCGATTAAATGGGCTGTCCGTGATTTCTCGATTTCAAAATTATCGAGTTTGTCACGAAAAGGTTTCAGGATATCGAAATGTACTTTAGATTTGGAGTTTCTGAGATATGGGTTTTCCCCGCCAAGATCTGAGCTAAACCCTGTGTTATTCATACTTGCCATGTTCACCAACAATCTTCTGAATCAGATTTATGTACTTATAAAGTATCAATGTAATTAATCTTAACATAAATACTTTGGATAGAATATAGAGCAATATATTATTCATCCTTATGTATGAGGTCGCCTATACAATTAGACTCATAGTGTTTCGTCTATTACCTTCATAAACCAGATCATACTCATCTGTATGTATAGGCGATCGCAAAAGCCCAAATTTAACCTGCTCCCTAAAGGCAATCTACAATGAAGTTTAGAAATGTTATTTTTTAATTGTCTTACTAAACCTTCTCCAATTCTTTGATACTAATCGAATCTCTATTACTGCAATTTTTGGCGATCGCGATCGGAGCCTGTATTGGGAGCTTCTTGAACGTGGTAATTTATCGCGTACCTGCGGGTTTATCCATTCTCTATCCGCCTTCCCGTTGTCCCCATTGTTTGCGAAAACTTGCACCGCGTGACAATATTCCGATTATTGGCTGGTTTTTGATTAGTGGTAAATGTCGTTATTGTCATACGCCTGTGTCATGGCGATATCCTGCGATCGAGGCTTTGACAGCATTCTTGTTTTGGTGTGTTGTAGCTTATTTTGGAACATCACAGCCAATTATAATTTTGGGCTTTTATGCAGCCTTTTTGAGTTGGTTATTAGCGCTATCGATGATTGATATTGATACACAGACCTTACCAAATTCGCTTACTCAGTCAGGCTTAGTCCTAGGTCTGATTTATCAAGGTAGTTTGGCTTTTATAAGTAGTGGCAATGGCGATCGCACTAACTTTGCAGGAAATCTATTCGCAGAAAATTTAATTAACGGAATTATTGGCGCGGTAGTCGCAATTTGGCTACTGGAACTGATCCGAGTTGGTGGTCGAATTTGGTTACAAAAAGAAGCGATGGGCGGTGGCGATCCCAAACTAGCAGCGATGCTGGGGATGTGGTTAGGTTGGCAAAATATTTTACTTACAGTTTTAGTTGCTTCGGCGATCGGCACTCTGATTGGAGTGATCGCATTTGCAACGAAAATTTTAGGCAAACAACAACCAGTTCCTTTTGGTCCGTTTTTAGCTTTAGGTGGCGCACTTTCCTTGTTTTTTGGAAAGCAAATTATTTCAACTTATCTAATGTGGTTTGGATTGAGCTAAAGACGGAATGGCTTCGGATGCTTCGGATCGTTTAGCGGCGATCGCTTAATTTTTAACGTAAACTAGATCATTACCTTGGGATGCTGTTATGGTCAGTCCTTTAGATGTTGCCCGTTATTTTATTTTTAGGGCGTATGAAGATGGCAGAGAATCTCTCATGACAAACATGAAAGTGCAGAAACTGCTTTACTACACTCAAAGTTTATATCTTGCCCTATTTGATGAGCCTTTGTTTGATGATGAAATTCAAGCATGGCGCTATGGTCCCGTTTGTCCCCCTGCTTATCGTTTTTATAGCGATTTTGAAGCAAGGCAATTGCCTGTTCCTCGCAAAGATGAATTAACCCGCATTTCTGAAGAAGTACAAAATCTGCTTCGTGAAGTTTGGGAATATTTTGGTGAGCATGATGCTTATTATCTGAGTGGGTTAACTCATTTAGAATTTCCTTGGAAAAAGGCGCGTAAAGGTTTACCGCCAGAAGCCTCTTCTCAAGAGCCAATCCTCCTGTCTGATATGAAGATGTTAGGGCAAGAAAAACTAGAGGAGATGGAGCGATCGCATCCTGTTTATCAAAAAATTGTACCTTTATTGTTAAAAGACGCATTTTCAGAAAATACTCCTAAGTCCTATATCAAGCAAGGAGAGGTACATGACTGGCTCAACGCCCTTCTCGCTTGAGAAATCTGCCAATTTCGGGAGATCGTTTAAAAAACTGGTCAAGGCTCTCAAACACTTAGATCTCGTAGCGATCGTTGGTAGTTGTCTAGAAGGATTGATGATCAATCCCTATCCCCCTAAGTCGCGTGATGAGCCTTTGCCAAAAAGGACAAATATGCCTCAAGGTTGGACGTTTCATAAGTTAGAGATGACAGTCGGTAAGGGAGCATCAGGGCAGATTAGGCTTATGTATTTGGTTAATGAGGATCTCGAAGTCATTAAGCCTCTCTGGATTTATAACCATGATCAGTTTAAAAAACGCCCTTCTGATAAGGATATAGACGATGTAATTCTAGAAATATTTGACGATTCAGACGAATCATTTGATGACTAAATAAACAATTGTTGTGATAAGCCTTGTTTGTATTGTTTTATTCAACCCCTTCATATCGCCATGCCACAGGGTCGATCGCTTCGCCATTGACATATAAACCCCAATGCAAATGCGGTCCTGTTACTGCGCCCGTTGCCCCGATCGCCCCAATTGGTTGACCAGCAGTGACAAAATCGCCTTCTTTGACATAGATTTTACTGAGATGTAAATAGATACTTACCACGCCTTGACCATGATCTAGTCCCACCGTGTTGCCATGTAAACGAAACCCTTGATCCACCGTCCCCACTACCCGCACATATCCATTGGCAGGCGCAATTACAGGTGAACCATAGCCACCTGCATAGTCCACACCACGATGGTAATAGTCCTCAGCAAATTCGCCATTGTAATAGCGGCGCACCCCATACACACTGCTAACCTCGCCGTCATTTGGTCTTAAAAAAGCGCCTTTCCAAAGCTTTTGTGGCGTAACTAATTTTTTAAAAGCGGAAACCTTGTCCCATTCATAATCCGTCGGCTCCGAACCACCGCCTGTATCATCGATCCAAATTCTCTGAGTAGGAAACTGGCGATCGCCTACGACCATAGGCAAAGTTTGCTGAAAGCCTTCACCCGTTACGATCACCTGTCGCAAACCCGCCTTCTCAAGAGGAGTTGTGGGGATAAAGGCTCGCCAACGATTGGGAGACATGGGAAAAACTGGGAACTGCTGGCGTTCTACTGATACCGTTGGTGCGATCGCTGAAGCTTGGTTTGTGGAAACCCAGACGGATACTGTGTCGCCTAGTTTTGGGGCATTGGGTTTGAGCATCGCCTGTAATGCGTCCGCCTTGCCGACGGTAAAAATCATGGAGGCGATCGCTGTCAATAAACCCAGACAAACTAGTAAGGGCAGTTTGAAGGATGATTTAAAAGAGAGTTTAGAGCGGCGAAGAAACATAGACATTTCTGGTAGGGCGTTATCTCTTGATCATAAAGCCAAAGCTCTAATAATTTTGTAGCCAAATAGCCACACTTAATCTTATGTGTATTTTATGTGAAGGTACTTAAATCTAGTCTTTTATGCCAATGATCCCGAAGAAATTGCTAAAAAATTACAAACAATAGCACTGCAATTTGGAAATTAGATGCAATATAGATGATACATAGCAATTTTTCTACCGCTTAAGAATGAGCGCTCAGCTCCTATTGACTCAGATCCACTGATTCAGATCCACTGATTCAGATTAACTTCGCAGGAGCAGAAAGATAGGGAAACCTAAATCATGAGAAAAAACAACTTAATTTCCATCGTCGTCATTATTGCGCTAATCGTTGCAGCCAGCATCTGGTATGGTCGCAACAATGGATTGCTACCTGTCGCCGCAGGTGATGAAGCGTTGCTGTATGACGGGCTATTTAATACGATCTTGGCGATCGCCGCAGGATTTTTCTTCGTCGTTGAGGGAGTCTTGATTTACTCGATCATCAAGTTTCGCCGCCGTAAAGGTGATGAAGCTGATGGTCCTGCCATCCACGAAAATCTTACCCTCGAAATTGCTTGGACAGCGATCCCCACTGTGATTGTGATGTGGGTAGCGATTTATAGCTTTGATGTGTACACCGCTATGCAGGGTACACAAGACATGAGTGGCATGGCTCACGGGGGAATGCATCAAACAGTCGCTAAAGCCGAGAGAGGAGTAAGCCCTATCTCCAAGGCAACGATCGCATCTGCTAATACTGACGGTACTTTGGTCGCGGGTACGCTGCCTGCGGGTAGTGATGATGTCGTGGCGATCAATGTTAGCGCGATGCAATTTGCATGGATTTTTAACTATACCGATGAGATTGCAACTGCTGAACTCCATGTTCCTGTCGGTAAAAAAGTCCGCCTGAATATGAATGCTGTTGATGTGCTTCATGCTTTCTGGGTTCCGCAGTTACGCATCAAACAGGATCTGATTCCAGGACGAGAAACTTACTTGGAATTTACCCCTCGCGTGGTTGGTGAATATCCGATAGTCTGTGCGGAGTTATGCGGCTCTTATCACGGTGGTATGCGTACCACGATGGTCATCGATACTCCCGAAGACTATGCAACATGGTTAAAAGAGCAGCAAGAAATTGCTAGTAATGATCCCGAAGCGATCGTCGCTTCTCGCCCTGTAGCGCCATCAGTAATGCAGATGTCTGAGCAAGAATACCTTGCTGGTAAAGTCGCTCAAGCTGGTGTCGATATGCACATGATGCATATGAGTCATTAGTTATCAATTACGAATTACGAATTATCAATTACGAATTATCAATTAGGATATGACCCAAACTCTCACGCCACCTCAAAGTTCGGGCGCAATGGGCGCAGAACCCCAAAAGACGCTTTGGTGGGAATTTTTCACCTTTAGTGTTGACCATAAGATCATCGGGATTCAGTATCTCGTCACTTCGTTTGTTTTTTATTTAGTGGGTGGACTACTTGCTTCCATCGTCCGTGCTGAACTGGCTACTCCTGATTCCGATTTGGTTGATCCCGCCTTTTACAACAGCCTATTTACCATGCATGGCACGGTGATGATCTTTTTATGGATCGTACCTGCGGTGACGGGAGGGTTTGGCAACTATTTAGTGCCACTGATGATCGGGGCGCGAGATATGGCTTTCCCGCGTTTAAATGCGATCGCTTTTTGGTTGACGATTCCTGCGGGGATGTTGCTGATGAGCAGCTTCTTTTTTGGACCTGCATCCACAGGCTGGACAGCCTATCCACCTTTGAGCATTTTGACTAATGAACATGTCGGTCAAGTAGTTTGGATTGGCAGCATTCTTTTAGTCGGGACTTCCTCAATTTTGGCGGCAGTAAATTTTATCGTCACCATTTGGTCGATGCGGATGCCAGGCATGGATCTGTTCAGTATGCCGTTGTTTTGTTGGGCGATGATGGCGACCTCGGTTCTCGCACTGTTGGCAACACCTGTATTAGCAGGTGCTATGGTGTTACTAGGTTTTGACTTACTAATCGGCACAAACTTTTTTAATCCCACGGGCGGCGGCGATCCCGTTGTCTATCAGCACTTATTCTGGTTCTATTCCCACCCAGCCGTTTATGTGATGATTCTGCCTGTATTCGGGATTATCTCGGAAGTCATACCTCCCCATAGCCGTAAGCCAATTTTTGGTTATAAGGCGATCGCCTATTCCAGCATGATGATTTGCGCTTTAGGCTTATTTGTGTGGGCGCACCATATGTTTACCAGTGGCACACCTGATTGGCTGCGCGTATTCTTCATGGTCGCGACTTTACTTGTCGCCGTACCAACGGGGATCAAGGTATTTAGCTGGGTAGCGACACTCTGGGGCGGCAAATTACGCTTAGATAGTCCTTTGCTATTTGCGATGGGCTTTATCTCCACCTTCTTGATTGGTGGCTTGAGCGGCGTAATGCTCGGCTCGGCTCCCATTGACATCCATGTTCACGATACTTATTTTGTCGTAGCTCACTTCCATTACGTCTTATTTGGTGGCAGCGTATTCGGCATTTATGCGGGGCTGTACCATTGGTTCCCGAAAATGACGGGGCGGATGTTGAATGAGTTTTGGGGTAAAGTGCATTTTGTCCTCACCTTTATCGGAATGCATTTAACTTTTGGACCGATGCATATTCTTGGTTTACAAGGTATGCCTCGCCGTGTTGCTCAGTACGATCCCCAATTTGCACCGATTAATGTGATCTGCACCATTGGCGCTTTTGTGCTTGCCATTTCCACTGTTCCCTTTGTAATCAATGCGGTCTACAGTTGGTTTAAGGGTGAACAAGCTCCCGATAATCCTTGGGATGCACTGACCCTAGAATGGACAACTTCTTCGCCACCAATTCCCCACAACTGGGTTAATGATCCTGTCTTGTCTACAGGTCCCTATGACTACGGCGAAGAATATAGAGAAGCTCGCCAAGAAGCGGCGATCGCCTCTCAATCCGCAGCTTAATCTCTCTGGCTACGTTTGAAGGTTACGATCCCCCCCAGCCCCCCTTATAAAGGGGGGGAGAATTAATTCAATTTTCTTCTTCCCCCTTTACAAGGGGGATTGAGGGGGATCTCTTAGATGATTTGAACGTAGAAAATGATTCTTAAATGATGTCTTACATAACTATCCCTTTATCCAAACATTAATCTATGCAAGGATCGATCGCTCCAGTTACTGCTCCAACTGCCGAAGAAGCACTTCATGGTCATAGTACCGAATCAGCTCATACTGAACATCCAGACTTAAGGGTTTTCGGCTTAATTGTCTTCCTGATTTCTGAAGGAATGCTATTTTTCGGATTGTTTGCCGCTTATTTAACCTTTCGCTCCGTAGCTACAGCTTGGCCCCCAGAAGGTACACCCGAACTAGAATTGCTATTGCCAGGAATTAATACAATTATTCTCGTATCCAGTAGTTTTGTAATTCACCAAGCCGATGATGCGATCAAAGCCAACAAAGTTAAAGCCGCGCAATTATGGTTTCTCGCCACATTTGTCATGGGTGCGATCTTCATTGCGGGACAGATTTATGAATATCAGCATTTAGAATTCGGGTTAACCACAAATCTCTTTGCTAGTACTTTCTATGTCTTAACTGGTTTTCATGGCTTACACGTCATTATCGGTCTGACTTTAATTGCCTCGGTGTTAGTGCGATCGCTTAAAGCGGGACATTACAGCAACACTAGTCACTTTGGCATCGAAGCCGCCTCAATCTACTGGCACTTTGTCGATATTGTTTGGATTGTCTTGTTTTTACTTCTGTATATCCTATAAAAAAGGGACGACGCAATGCGCCGCCTCCTTTATTCAAAAGTATTCAAAAAAATAGTTGACTAGCAAAGCTAGTCAACTATTTTTTTAGTTATTTTTCGATTTTAAAAGAAGTAATAAAGCGATCGACATCCGCCGTAGCGAATTTTTCTTTAGCCCCTAATACAAACACTTGATATAGTCGATTGTCTGCTAGACAAAAACGACCTTTCATTGATACATCAGTTGCTTGCACCTTACCGCCAGCCTCAAAGTCACGACAAGGGACATCACCCAGCATATACTCTTTTTCTGACTTGATTTCACCCTTAAGATTAGATACAGAACCTTTGACCGAATCAGCTAACCCCTTTTGGATATCAGCAGGATCGGCGACTTTACTGGGAAAATCGGCATAGCCTACAAAATACCCCGAATCACTAGCCTCAGCAATCACCATATTCAGCTTGATCGTTCCCACATCAGTAGTTTGGTCTTGGGACTGTTCCTGTGGTTTACTAGGCACTTGAATTGTAAATTTCCCTGCTGCCGATTTGTACTCTTGCCAGCTTGCGGCACTATCCGTTGGTGTTTTTTCGTCCGACTTGGTTGTACTTGCAGGCGATGCTGATGGTTTTTCGGATGCTGTTGCAGTCGGTGATGCAGCCGTGGTAGGCGTAGATGGTTTATCTGCTGGCTTTTCAGTTATAGGTGCAGATGGGGTGCAGGCAGTGACTGCAAGTAAGGCTAAACCAGCCGCAAGGGAAATATACTTTTTCATTTCTATTTCTAAGATATGAGTTTCGGTTAAACGATAAGCATGAAGCTTGATAGCTACTATAGCAATCACTAGCTAAATTACAAAACAAAACTACAACACAAAACTACGGCACAAAACATAGATAGGTAAACAAGACTGTATGGCTGTGGGGTATGATGCTGTGAATGCGTTTAGGTTAAATAAAAGTCCGTGTTAGACATTAAGCTCTTGCGATCGCAACCCGAACAGGTGCAAGCTCGCCTCAACAATCGTGGCAAAGGTTACGACATTACTAGACTGGTTGAACTAGAACAGGAAGTGCGAGTATTAGAGACACAGCGATCTCATTTGCAAGCCGAGAGCAACGATATCGGGAAGCAAGTTGGCATCAAAATTAAGTCAGGAGCGCCCGAAGCTGAAATTCAAGCACTAAAAGCGCGGTCGCCTGAAATCAAAGAGTTGCTGGCAGAACTGGAACCAAGGGAAAAAGCCCTGCGGGAAGAAAGCAATCAGATTTTGATGACGCTGCCGAACTTGCCCAGTGAAACTACGCCAATTGGGGCAAATGAAACTGAAAATGTGGAAGTACGACGTTGGGGCGATGAATACAAAACGACGCGCACTGATGTCCCCCCTCATTGGGAAATAGGCGAAAAATTAGGAATTCTCAACTTTGAACGTGCTGTCAAAATATCTCAAGCTCGTTTTGTAAATCTGATTGGCGCGGGAGCGGCTCTCGAACGCGCTTTAATTCAGTTTATGCTGAATACCCACACCGCTAATGGTTATATCGAAGTAGCACCACCGCTTTTAGTTAATACTGACAGCATGACAGGCACGGGGCAGCTACCAAAGTTTGCCGATGATTTATTCAAATGTGCGGAAGACGATCTCTGGCTGATTCCTACGGCGGAGGTTCCTGTTACCAATCTGTACCGTGATGAAACCATTGATGCGGAAACCTTGCCGATTCATCACTGTGCCTATACACCCTGTTTTCGTCGTGAAGCAGGTAGTTATGGTCGGGATACCAGAGGCTTGATCCGTTTGCATCAGTTCAATAAAGTCGAACTAGTCAAATTTGTCCTTCCTGAAAATTCCGCAGAAGAACATGAGAAATTAGTGCGCGATGCTGAATCAATTTTGCAAGCTTTGAAATTACCCTATCGCGTTGTCGAGCTTTGCACTGGTGATATTGGTTTCAGTGCTGCAAAATGCTACGACCTTGAAGTATGGCTTCCCAGCGCCAATACCTATCGCGAAATTTCTAGCTGTTCTAATTTCCATGATTTTCAAGCCAGACGCGCCAATATTCGCTTTAAGAGCAGGGGCAAAAAGGGAACTGAATTTTTGCATACTCTCAACGGTTCGGGCTTAGCGGTTGGACGCACAATGACGGCGATTCTTGAAAATTATCAGCAACCTGACGGACGAGTTCTCATTCCTGAGGTGTTACAACCTATACTCAACAGAGAATATCTCTAAGAAACCATTTAAGAATTGGCTGATTCCTATCGAGTGGCTTTGTCTGGTGCGGCGGCTGATGCTTTTGGAGGCTGCTATACAGTCAGTCAAATAGCGGCGATGGTCGATCGCACTACGATTATTGATGAAGCGATCGCTTTAATCTTGAATCAAATAAGTTGATACCATTAGTTACAGTTCTAAATACCTAAGTAAAATCTGCTGAATTTCTTGCAATTGATATGCTTCTACTTGACCAAGGTATTGAATTAATCTGCGTTTATCAAAAGTCATAGGATCGACACACACCACAAAACTATTGCTGCTAAGTCCATTCATACGGGAAGGCATCAAAGGAACGACCACTGGCAGCAAGCGATCGCTGGGATTAGCAGAAGTAATCGGGATTACAGTTACCTTACTACGCTGATTAAAACTAGTTCCAGAGACGATCAAAGCAGGACGAGTCTTGCGAATCTCTGTGCCAATCGAAGGATCGAAACTCACTAACCAGATACTTCCCAGTCGATAATCGCCGCTTGCTGCCATGCCTGCTCCTGATCATTGAATCCATCTAATTCATCCAGCAATAAACAAGCCTCAACCATAGCCTTATTTTCTTGCTGTTTGCGCCATTCTTGTAGTAAGCGCTCAACAAGCCGACTGCGGTTATCAACGCGAGCATCTAGGTATCGGACTAACTCTTCTGGAAGAGAAATAGATACTTTCATAAATACTTTATACTACTTATAATACTACTCATGGTAGCATATCCCATGAAAATCATTCATTTTTGGTTAGGCATTCCTAAAAATTGGCGAATAGTGATTACCAAACTTAGCGCGAGGCGCAATCATGGCTACGATTCACCGACTACATCCTGATAATCCTCAACCACGCACGATCGCCCAAATCATCACAGCCCTGCGTGGCGGCGCGATCATGCTCTATCCCACCGATACTGTCTATGCGATCGGCTGTGATCTCATGTCCAAGTCAGCGATCGAGCGCGTGCGTAAACTCAAGCAAATGTCGAACGATAAACCGCTCACCTTTTTATGTTCTTCTTTGTCCAATATTTCCGAATATGCAAATGTTTCGGATGTTAACTATCGCACCATGCGAAGTCTGGTTCCAGGTCCTTTCACATTCATTTTGCCAGCCACTAAGCTTGTACCAAAATTGGTATTAAATCCCAAACGCAAAACCACAGGAATTCGAGTTCCCAAACACCTAGTCTCACAGGCGATCGTTGAGGCTTTGGGTAATCCAATTATTTCTACATCAGCAAATTTGCAAGAAGATAATCTAGAAGAGCAAGATTTTGGCGATTTAGATAAAAACAGCAAACATCGCGATGTTGATAATTTGCCAAAAATGGAATTGTTTGATTACTTTGACAGATTAGTTGATTTAATTGTTGATGATGGTTCAGAATGTGGTCACGAAGTTTCGACTATTCTGGACTTGACAAATGACTTGCAACCGCAGATTTTGCGTCAAGGATTAGGACAAGTGCCACATTTAGCAAAGGGTTAAACCAATATGTATATGTTACGCAGATTTCCGATATTGTCGCTAACCGTTATTTTGCTCGGTTATATCGCCTATGGATGGTTACTATCTATTCATAGAGCTAATTGGATGGTATGGATTCCCACTGGCGCGATCGCTTTTGGTGTGGATTGGATCTTTTCGGTAGGATGGGCGATCGCGGCGATCGCATTTGTATTTTATAACAAAGCTCAGTTTGGCTTATCGTTAGGAATAAGTATTGTCTGGGTGATGTTGATGTATGTCGCAAGAAACGAACTCCGCTCATATTTGTTACACAATCGCACCTTGAGTTTTTTTATTCTTGCGGCGATCGCAGGAGCAGGGCTAGGCTTGGGATGGTTTACGGACACATTACCCGCGATTCGCACCTTTGGAGATTCATTGCTCAAATTATGATTTACCGATGAGGCGATCGCGTAGTAACTTAATTTTGTCGCGCAAAGCCGCAGCTTGCTCAAACTCTTGTTTCTTAGCAGCATCTTTCATTTCTTTTTCCAACTCTCCAATTAACGTGGGAATATCATCAAGGGGAATCTCCTTGGCATTGTTCACGACATATTCAAGCTGGCGTTCGTTGAGACGGCGTGATACTGAGAGAAAGTCCAAGATCGAATTACCTTCAATAGATTTGACAATTGAAGTTGGGGTGATCTGATTATCTTGGTTATACTTGGTTTGAATACGGCGGCGGCGCTCGGTTTCAGTGATTGCCTTTTCCATGCTGTTAGTCATGCGATCGGCATACATGATCACCTGTCCAGCTATATTTCGGGCGGCTCTACCGATAGTCTGAATCAGCGATCGCTCAGCCCTTAAAAATCCTTCTTTATCTGCATCGAGAATTGCCACAAGGGAAACTTCAGGTAAATCTAAACCTTCCCGCAGTAAATTTACACCGATCAATACATCAAAAGTCCCACGCCGCAGATCTTGAAGAATTTCAATTCGTTCAATCGATTTAATGTCAGAATGGAGATAGCGGACCGCCACATTCCGTTCTTGAAAATAAGTAGTCAAATCCTCTGCCATTTTCTTAGTCAGGGTTGTGATTAATACCCGTTCTTTCTGCTTCACTCGCAATTGAATCTCATGATAGAGATCATCAACCTGCCCCTCAGTGGGACGCACAAAGATCTCTGGATCGACTACACCTGTAGGTCTGATAATCTGTTCAACCACCTGCTCGGAAACTTCCATTTCCCAATCCCCAGGAGTTGCAGAGACAAAAATACATTGCTTCACCATTTCCCAGAATTCATCAGCCTTGAGCGGTCGATTGTCGGCAGCACTGGGTAAACGGAATCCATGATCGATTAATGTCATCTTACGAGCGCGATCGCCATTGTACATTCCCCTAATTTGCGGTATGGAAACATGGGACTCATCGACTATTAACAACCAATCATCCTTGGGGAAATAATCTACCAAACAGGCTGGAGACTCTCCTGCTTCTCGCCCTGCTAAATGCCGCGAATAGTTCTCTACACCATTACAGAAACCAACTTCTTGCAACAGTTCCAAATCGTACTTAGTCCTCTGTTCTAGACGTTGAGCCTCAAGTAACTTTCCTGCCTTGGTTAATTCTTCTAACCGCTCTTCTAATTCTTGTTTAATATCGGCACAGGCAATTTCTAAGCGATCGGTTGGTGTGACAAAGTGCCTTGCTGGATAGATATTCAGGGCATCTAACTTTTGTAAAGTTTCACCTGTGACGGGATCGACATAACTAATTGCTTCTATTTCATCGCCAAAAAATTCCACACGAATTGTGCGATCTTCATAGGCGGGACCAATTTCTAAAATGTCGCCCTTAACGCGAAACTTACCGCGTCCCATTTCAATATCGTTACGCTCGTACTGAACATTGGTTAACGCTTTTAATAGTTCTCTTTGGTCATATTCCACACCTACTGCTAGGGGAATCGAAGCTTTGAGATATTCTTCTGGAATTCCTAAACCATAGATACAGCTTACAGACGCGACGACAATGACATCTTTGCGCTCGAATAGCGATCGCGTGGCTGAGTGGCGCAACATATCGATTTCATCATTAATCGAGGCGGTTTTCTCAATATAAGTATCGGTAACGGGAATATAGGCTTCTGGCTGATAGTAATCGTAATAGCTAATGAAATATTCAACGGCGTTATTGGGAAAGAATTCTCGCAATTCGTTACATAGCTGCGCCGCTAAGGTTTTGTTATGGGCAAGCACTAACGTGGGCTTTTGGTATTGGGCGATCGCATTGGCGACAGTCATGGTTTTACCAGTCCCTGTTGCACCTAAGAGGGTTTGATAACGCAGTCCTTTATTTAATCCATCGAATAATTTGGCGATCGCTTTCGGTTGATCGGCGGTGGGTTGCCAAGGGGTTTGGATATCAAACAGGGGCATGGGTTTAAAACTTAGGTAGTAAGGTTTTTGGGAAAGCAAGTTCTATTGTAGCCCAATTAAATTAGCCCTAAAGCCGCTAACTGAGCTTGCGCTTTTTGCAAAGATTCTCGCCACTCGCGATCGCTAATACTATCAGCAACAATTCCTGCGCCCACCTGTCCCCAAATGTGATCATCGGTTTTGAGAAGGGTGCGAATGAGAATATTGAGATCCATATTGCCGCGCCTATCGATATAGCCACAGGAACCATAAAATAAACTACGGCGTTGGGGTTCTAACTTTTCCACAATTTCCATACAGCGCACTTTCGGACAGCCAGTAATTGTTCCCCCAGGGAAGGTAGCGCGAATCAAATCAACTAGGGTGCGATCGCTGCGTAATGTGCCGATGACGTTACTCACCAGATGCATCACATGGCTATAACGCTCAATTACCAATAATTCATCGACTTTCACGGTTCCCCATTCACAAACCCGCCCCAGATCGTTCCGTTCTAAATCCACAAGCATGATATGTTCGGCTTGTTCTTTCGTACAGGCGAGTAATTCCTGCTCAAATGCTTGATCTTCTGGTTCAGTTTTACCGCGTGGTCTTGTACCTGCGATCGGACGAGTTTCGATATGGCGATCGCGCAGACTAACGAGACGCTCAGGAGAGACGCTAATCACTTCACCCCAAGTTGTGCGCCAGTAACTCGCAAAGGGTGATGGATTAATTTTTTGTAAATGTTTATATAATTGCCATCCATCTGCATCCCAAGGATAACCAAACCGCATCGAGAGATTCGCCTGAAAAATATCACCCTCATAAATATGTTTTTTCGCGGTTTCCACCATTGCTTCGTAGCCTTGCTGCTCTGGTGAATAGGTTGGAGCAGATTGGGAATCACTACGGTTATGAAAGGCAAGGGGCTTAAGCCCCTTGCTCAGGAAAATGTTGAGCTGATCGCTTAATTCCTGAAGTTCATGGCGATCGCTGGCGGCTAGCCAGACCTCTTGAGTTTGATGATCAAGTACGGCAAAACTTGACGGCTCATACCAGAAGGCAACAGGGAAGGGCAAATTATCAGGTTTGGTATAGGGCAGGCGCTCAATTTCCCATGCAAGGTCATAGCCAAACCATCCCAAATAACCACCTGTGAAGGGCAAATGCGCGGGTAAATCTTGATTGTTGGTAATAGATAGCATTTGCGATCGCAAATTTTCCAAACAAGAAAAAATACCGCCCACCGCAGGAGTCCAAATCTGGCGCGGCTTACCTGCGGCGATCGAATAACGTGCTAATTTTGAGGGCATGATGGCTGGGCTTTCGAGTAGAACCGCAACTGGCTCATCAGCATAGAGACATTCCCACAGATCCGCCCCTGTCATGTTGATCGGTAGCGATCGCTGAAGCCACAACCAATTAAGCATAGAAAGATTAAATAATTCTGTACGGTCTTATTATCCGTCTTATTATAGAGTTGTCGCACTTTTAGCTATAAGCCGCAGTATGAATCGCAGTGTATTTATCGGAATTATGATCATTCTTGGGCTAATGGTACTAGCGAGTTCATTGCCTAACAGATTTTATGGTGCAAGCGATCGCAAATTTATCATTATTACCATTGCTACCTGTATTGTCTCAGCGATCGGCTTAGTTGCCTTTTTTAGTATTCCACTATTAACAGGAAATACATTTTAGAGAGGGCGCAAAGCGCCCTCTTTAAAAAAGTTTAATATTTTGCCATATTTGGCTCGATCGCATAGGCATAGGCATCGATCCCACCGCCAATATTTTTAACATTGGTAAATCCTTGATTAACCAACCACTGGCACATTTGTCCAGAACGCATTCCATGATGGCATAGCACCAAGGTTTCCACATGGGGATCAAACTTGGTGTGAAAATCCACGCCCCATTGGTCATACTCACTCAAAGGCAAGATCTCAAAGCCCTCAATCGCGGCAATTTCGACTTCATCCCGTTCGCGGACATCAATCAGTTGTAAATCTTGGCGTTGTAAATTTGCGATTTGTGAATCTTGGCGTGAACTCGCTAAACGTTCGGCGAGTTCTTGGACAGTAATTTGTATGATAGACATGGGTACGGAATATCTCTATGGTATGCGTAAAACCTATCACAAACCCTTAATCCCGACCAGATCAATGAGCCAGCCCATCGAAGAACTATTACGAGATCTCAAAAGTGAGAGTGAATATATTCGCGATCGCGCCACGGACGGGCTGTGGGAAATGTGGTTTATGCAAAAGGGAATGCAGGGTTTACAGGTTTTGCGTCAAAGCCAAATGATGGCGGATAGTGGCAACGTGCGTCAGGCTGAACTCCTCCTGACACAAGTGATTCATGCTCAGCCCGATTTTGTGGAGGCTTGGAATCGCCGCGCTGTCTTGTTTTATATGCAGGGTGATTACAAGCGATCGATCAAAGATTGTCAAAAGGCGATCGCTCTGAATCCCTATCATTTTGGAGCGGTACATGGCTTGGGTTTAGGATATGCAGCGATCGGTAATTATCGTGAGGCGATCGCCGCTTTTCGGATGGCGCTGGAAATCCAACCCTATTCGCTCACCAATCAAAAATTAATTCTGGAATGTACGGCATTGCTTAATTAATAATGCTTAATTGTTTGAGCAACCACCCGATCGCTGCTCCCGCAATCAATAACCAAGCCGAATTAAATTTGGGAAATTTTAGCAAAATCACGAAACTGGCGATCGCTATAGTAACTGTCCAAATATCAATCAAAGTGCCGCGCCCCAACTCCAAGGCAACTGCTGCCATTAAACCAATAGAAGCAGCATTCACTCCATCTAAGAAACCTGCTGTCCAAGATGATTTGCGTAATTTTGATACAAAGGGATTAATCGCAGGCACAAAAATAAATGCGGGTAAAAATATACCAATTGTCGCGGCGATCGCGCCCAAATTCCCTGCGAGTAAATAACCAATAAAGGTTGCCGTCGTTAATATTGGTCCGGGGGTAAACTGCCCGATCGCGACAGCATCCAACAGCTGTTGTGAAGTTAGCCAATGATGGCGATCGACGAATTCCTGCTGCACAAAAGCTAACAAAACATAGCCACTGCCATAGAGAACCGAGCCAATTTTTAAAAAACTGAGAAATACAGCAGTCCAAGGTTTAGGCGTTGCAGCAAGAGGGAGAACAGAAAAAGGAAAGAGGATGATTGATAAGGATTTTGTTTTTTGGAAAATGCTTAAGTTATGAACGAGGGTGACGACTAATCCTGCGCCGAGCATTAAGGCGACTTCATTAATGTTGAAGAAATATAGTGTTAAAACTAAGCAACCTGCGATCGATGTTGGGGCATTTTTAAATCCCGATCGCCCTAGCTTAGAGAGAGATTGGACAATAATTGCAATAATTACAGGCTTGACTCCGTAAAGTAGCCAACCAACCACGGGCATAGTTTGATATTCAACATAGGCGATCGCTAATCCCCATACCAACAACATGGCAGGAACAATAAAGCAAACTCCCGCCACAATCGCGCCTAAAATTCCCGCTCGTTCTAATCCGACATGAATTACTAATTCCGTGGAATTTGGACCGGGAATCAGATTGCAAATACTCAATAAATCCAGTAACTTTTCGCGGCTCAACCATTGACGGCGCTGTACTATTTCTAATTCAATTTGAGCAATATGGGCGGCTGGACCGCCAAAAGCGATCGCGCCCAGCTTAGTAAAAACAATCGCTAAATCAGTCAGTTTAGTCTTCGGTGGTAAAAGGGCTTGACTATCTTGGGAATCATTTAAATCTGGTGACTCTGGCTCTAAATCTTTTTTTGTATACTGGGACATATTTTAAAAAAGTTAGGTAGGACATACTTGATCTCAAATTTGCGATCAAAGTAAATCCCAAGAGCATACACAAAGCTTTATACTTTTTGCATGTATCTCAGAATACTAACTAGCTTTTGCCTAGATTATATAGATATGGTAGATTCGCTCAAATCTCAGCAGTTAAAGACTTCAGCCAGTTCTCATTTAGCAAATCACTCAGCCCCCGTCAATCAATCTGAGTGCTTTTACTACTTTGCGTACGGCTCTTGTATGTGTCCTGTGGATTTGAAGCGATCGCTGGGTGAGGCGGCTCATCACTATGTGGTGGGTGTAGCCAGATTAAATGGATATAAACTCGGCTTTTATTATCGATCGCCCCATCGTGGTTGTGGTTGCCTAGATATTGTCAAAGATCACAATTCCTATGTAGAAGGTGTTTTATATTGCTTACCAATGCGTTTGAGCGATCGGCTTGATATTCGGGAAGATGTATCGCGGGGTGGCTATCAGCATGAACTAGTCACGGTCACCGTAGATCAGACTGTTTATCAAAATGTACGCACCTACAGTGTGATCAATAAGTTACCTCGCGAACTCGCACCTAATGATTGGTATTCAACCGTAGTGCTACGGGGCGCATCCACTTGTGGACTTACTGAAAAATATTTTTGGCAATTGTTCTATCACATTTATCAATTACAGTCATATGTAAGTAATTAAGCGCAATTCAGCCTGTGTTCACAGGCTTTTCTATTTTAAAAATGAATTAAAAATGAATTTGCAAGAGCGAAACATCATCATCAAACTTCGCACTTGGAGATTCACGGCGAATTTCTTCGAGAATCGAATTTGCATTAATTGCTTCTGCTTCTAAAAAGTTTTCTGTCAAAAAATTGATAAATTTAGGCATCCCCCAAACCTTCTCATTTTCCTGCATCACCTCAAAAACACCGTCACTAAAAACATAAAGTTTACTATTGAGCGGGATCGATACTTCGGCGTAACTATATTCCATATCAGGAAAAAATCCAATTGGAATATCAAGGCTGGGAAGCTTTTTGATTTCAGGATTTGTCCCCTCCCCGTCAATTATCAAAAGTCCATTGGGATGCCCTGCACTTGCGTAGGTAAGCTTGCGTTGCGATCGCTTAAAAACGCCATACCACATTGTGAAATAACGCCCATTATGGCGGCTCATCTCAAAAGCGCGATTCAATTCCGCCATAATCTCATCAGGTTTATATAGCTTTTCCTTCCCAAAAGACTGCGATCGCATCAGATTTAAAATGGAAACCGCCAACAACGCGGCTCCGACTCCATGCCCTGCGGTATCAATCAAATAAATAACAAGATGATCATGATCTAACCAATAAAAATCATAGCAATCACCACTCAATTGAGTTGAAGGTATAAACTCAGCAGAAATATTCACTGAACCTTCCAAAACTGTTGGTAATAAGGATTTTATATAATCACTTGCTTCAGTAAGTTCTGCTTCTAATAATTGCTTTTGTACCTGTAAATCTTGATTAAGTTGATAGATTCTTAAGCCAGCCCTAACGCTAGCAATCAACTCACTTTTGTCGATCGGCTTTGATAAAAAATCATCAGCCCCATTGTCTAGAGCCTTTACCTTGTCTTCGATCGCCGCTTTGGAAGTTAATAAGATAAAAATTGATGAATATATATTCTGTTCTAGTTTAACTTGGCGACAAACCTCTAATCCATCGATATCAGGCATCATCCAATCACAGAGAACCAAAGCAGGATGGTGCTTTTGGGCAAGTGCTATACCCTCACTGCCATTTTGAGCGACAAAGACTTCATATCCTTGTGCTTGCAGTATATTTTTAAGGATCATTTGCATGACCAGATCATCATCGATTACTAAAATCTTAAGCATTCCCACTACCTCAACCCATATATTTTAAGAAAACTTTGATTAGACTTATCTTCCAAGATTCCCCAATTAAAAACAAGTGCCATTTCTATTACCATTACGGCTTACGCATGGTAAGGGTAATTCATGAATTGCCCATGAAATAAGGGGGGCAAGCTATTTTTGCGTAAATACTAACAGTATTTTGAGTCTAATCCAAAACAACTAAAATCTAACTTCTGATAGCAGCGATAATAAATATGTATAGATGATTATCTCATTGCCATACATCAATCTGACACCGATGACAATATTTAAAGTAACAATGTTTACAGAATTTAATATTTAGATCGCCAAAATTGTGATCAGCAAATGGTTGCTCATGCCAATGCTGCCTATTCTCCCTGCGATTCTCGTTTCTGTACTCGTTTAAGTAATTTAGGAGGAGCCAATGTCTAATATCCCAACTGGTGGTCAAATGCTTTGGAAACTGGAAGATGGTGAACGTGTATTGCATTTACGGCACAATGTCACCGAACAATGGCGGCACTATGAAGAGTTTCCTGAATACGCTGAGCAAGATCCTGTAGGCTTTTCTAAAGGCATCACGACTTTTGTGAGATTACTAAAAAAAGATTGGATTGCAATTAAATCCTAGTGTCTTAAAAAATAGGGCGCTTTGCGCCCTATTCGTTTAAACGCACCTAATTATCGTAGTTGCGTCTTGCCTTATTTGCTTCAGAGCGTAGTGCATCAAGACGCTTTTCCAGCAAAGTCCGCGATCTCCCCTTAGAGACATCACTCAACATGATTTTGAGCGCACTTCCCAAACTTTTATAAGCCGCAGGCAAGGGATAACCATTGCGAACTGCTAAACGAATCGCACCTTGATCCGCCTCAATCAAGTTACGAATATCTTTTTTGCTTGTCCCCTTGCGCCATAGCTGAAAACCTGCGACACCGCAGATACCAAGGGCTAGTACAAACAGCAATCCATTTTGTACCCACAACTCACCAACTGCGCCGCCCAAACCGATCGCCAAGGCGGCAACTTCCCAGCCATCTTTGGGGACTGCATCATTTTGAATACGGGCAACCTCATGCCAGTAAAGCAGATTACGCTGATCCTCCGCCATGCGTTCCCAACGGACCATATCAATCAAAATTACCACTTCGTCGCCACCAGCTTCTTCACAAGCAATCAGTGGCGGTCGCACACCATCAGCATTCAGGACTTTTACCCAAGCCTGTAATTCTGGCGGCAGCAAGTCTTGAAGACGGCGAATCTCAGTTCTAGCAAAGGTATTGCGGAGGGATGAAGAAGTAGGGGATGGCATGAATCTTCGTCGTTAGCTCAGTACAACTAAAAAGTTATTTTAAAATTATAGTCTTTGTCGGACTGACAAGCAATTATCACGGTTAGTTTAGCCAAACTATAATAAAGTCTGTATTTTGTGGAGACCTTGGTGAAGCGTAAATTTATGCTCTCTTTTTTGAGTCGTGGTTTAGCCGCAGCGATCGCAGTGGTGATCTTCGGTAGTTTACCCCTTAGTTTCTCGTTCAATTTGCCATTTTTCCAGCTTTGGGGCGGTCAAGCGATCGCCCAGTCTGATACTTCTAAGCAATTGGTCGCCAAATCATCAGAGTTATTAACTGGTAATGTGGTTAAAACTGTTTTAGATAATGGTCTGACGGTTTTGACAAAAGAAGTAAATACGGCTCCTGTCGTCAGCGTCCAAATCTGGTATCGCGTTGGTTCCCAAAATGAAAAATTGGGGATTACAGGTATTTCTCACCAACTTGAGCATTTGATGTTTAAGGGAACAAAGGAACGACCAATTCAATTTGGACGTTTGTTTAGTGCCTTGGGCAGTAGCTCTAATGCTTTTACTAGCTATGACATGACCGCCTATTACGGCACAACTGGCAGCGATAAACTAGAGGCGATGCTCAGACTGGAAGCCGATCGCATGGTAAACACGGTCGCAGGTGAACAAGAACTGAAGAGCGAACGTACCGTAGTTTTGTCCGAACTTGATGGTGGTAATAATAATCCTGGAACCAGACTTTATCGAGAACTGATGTTGGCAGCCTATCCTGATAGTTCCTATGGATGGCCCGTGATTGGTTATCGTCCAGAGGTAGAAAACTATACGGTTGAAGATATTCAAAATTATTACCGTACTTTTTATCGTCCTGATAATGCCACTTTGGTCATAGTTGGTAATTTCGAGACAGAAGCAACTCTCAAACAAGTACAGGAGATCTATGGCGCGATCGCCGCTCCTCCCAAACCACAATTTTTAATCAGTCCTGAGGCTCAAAAGAACAAGCCCCAGCCACCACAACCAAAGTCTTCAAAACAACCGATTGTCCTCAAAGAACCTGGTAGTATTCCATTTTTGCAGGTGGTATATCCCAATTTGCCCAAGGTGAATGATCCTGATGTCGCAGCGATCGATGTGATGGATAGCATTTTGTCATCAGGGCGTAGTTCTCGATTTTATCAAGCCCTTGTGGAAACTGGTTTAGCCAGTAGCGCTAGTGGCAGTGCTTCGGCACAAATTGGCACTGGTTGGTATTTCTTAAGCGCTACGCCAACGGCGGGTAAATCCTTAGAAGATCTTCAGCAGTTACTACTTGCTGAGATCGAAAAGTTAAAAACTGAGCCAATTACCCAAGCCGAACTGGAACGAGCCAAAGTCAGTATGCGAGCTAGTTATATTCTTGGGAATCGTGATATTAATTCGCAAGCTATTCAGATCGGGTTTAACCAAACTGTTGCTAAGGACTACCGCTATAGCGATCGCTATTTGAGTGCAGTTGATCGGGTGACTAGCGCGGATGTCAAGCGAGTAGCCAGAAAATATCTGCAACGCGATCGCCGTGTAGTTGGTTATTTTGAGCCGTCAGTAATTACGGCTCAGGCAGGAACTTCTCCCAGTAACGCTCATTCTTCAAATGCATTTCAACCAAGTACCCCCGTTGATCCTGCGGAAGTAGCTAAATATTTACCTGAAAGTGCTTTTATCGCTAAGGCACAAGTACCCGTGCAAGTGAAGCCTGAGAGCTTTACGCTATCGAATGGGTTAAAGGTATTGCTATTGAGTGATCGCAGTACACCAGCCGTGACAATCGTCGGTGAAATCAATGCAGGGTCGGGTTTTGACTCCGTTGCCAAGGCGGGATTAGCTACACTCACCGCAGAAAATATTCCCAATGGTACGACCACCAAAGATGCATTGACTCTAGCGTCCCGTTTAGAAAATCGTGGCGCGAGGCTAGGCATCGGTGCAAGACGTGAAAGTGTCGGTATATCAGGGATCGCGATGGCTAGCGATTTACCAATTATGATCGATCAGTTAGCCGATCTATTGCAAAATGCCACATTCCCAGCTAAGGAATTTGAGCTGAATCTACAACGGAATCTACTAGCTTTCAAAGCCGAACTAGACAGCCCTAACGCTTTGGCGCGGAGGATTTTTCAATCAACCCTCTATCCCAATGGACATCCATTTAATGCGATGCGGACTGAGGAAAGTCTTAAATCTATCAAGAGAGAAGATCTAGTCGATTTCTATAAAACCTATTACCGTCCTGACCAAGCAATTCTCACGATCATGGGTGATTTTGAGCCTGAAGCGGTTAAAGATTTGCTTGAAGAGAAATTAGGTAGTTGGAAATCTACAGGCAAAACACTGAAGTTTCAATTTCCCGAATTGACTCAGTTTGCCACCACGACCGAAAAACAAACGGCTTTGGCAGGAAAAACTCAAGCTGTCACCCTTATGGGACATGCCAGTATTTCCCGTTTCGACCCTCAGTATTATCCTGCGATTTTACTAAATCAGATTTTGGGTGGTGATACATTATCCAGCCGTCTTGGGTCCGAAATTCGCGATCGCCTTGGTTTAACCTATGGCATTTATAGCGCTTTCCGAGCAGGTAAACCGCTACAAGGTGAGTTTCTTGTGCAGATGCAAACTAGTGCTAAAGATACCGAAAAGGCGATCGCGGCTACTGTCACCCTTCTAAAAAACATCCGCGATCGGGGCATTACCCAATCGGAATTTGAGGTTGCGAAGAAGAGCTTAATTAATAGCTTTTCAACGGAATTTGCTGATCCCGACACCATCGCTGGTTCATTACTAAGTGATAAGAGCTATGGCTTACCGATTGGCGACTTTTACAAGTTTCCTCAACGGATTGAGTCCGTAACTATAGATCAGGTCAATCGCGCCGCGAAGGAGTTATTACAACCTGATAACATGTTGATTGTTTCTGTAGTTCCTAAAACTGACAAATAAGCAATCTCTGGTAGTTAAGCCGCGCTCTGCGCGGCTTAACTATTGTCTACATCTCAGCACTTTTAACGAAACTTGATGGCAACGAAATTTTATGGCTAAGTATATCTTTGTGACTGGCGGAGTCGTTTCTAGTATTGGTAAAGGTATCGTTGCCGCTAGTTTGGGACGATTACTTAAATCAAGGGATTATTCGATCGCAATTTTGAAACTCGATCCTTACATCAACGTTGATCCAGGGACAATGAGTCCGTTTCAGCATGGAGAAGTTTTTGTGACCGAAGACGGCGCAGAAACCGATCTGGATCTGGGGCATTATGAACGCTTTACCGATACATCAACATCGAAATTAAGCAACGTCACCACTGGCGCAATTTATCAAGGCGTAATTAATAAAGAACGCCGTGGCGATTATCAGGGTGGCACGGTTCAGGTTATTCCCCATATCACCAATGAAATTAAAGAACGTATCCATCGGGTTGCTAAAAATGGTAATCCCGATCTGGTAATTGTGGAAATTGGCGGTACGGTTGGCGATATTGAATCGCTGCCATTTATAGAAGCAATTCGTCAGTTTCGCAAAGATGTGGGGCGACAAAATGTGGTCTATATGCATGTGACTTTGATGCCTTGGATTCCTTCCGCAGGTGAGATGAAAACCAAGCCCACGCAGCACTCGGTCAAAGAATTACAATCGGTGGGGATTCAGCCTGATATTCTGGTTTGTCGTAGCGATCGCCCTTTACCGCAAAATATCAAGGATAAAATTTCCGAATTTTGTAATGTGCTGCCTGAATGTGTGATGACAGGGCAGGATGTGAAGAGTATCTATGAAGTTCCATTAGCAATGGAACGAGAGGGATTAGCGGAACAAGTATTGCGTTTATTGGGAATGGAACAGCGTGAGCCAGACCTTCGCAGTTGGCAGACTCTGGTGGAGCGTCTATATCGTTCTGAGCATCATGTGGAAGTGGCGATCGTTGGTAAATATGTCCGCTTGACCGATGCTTATCTTTCCGTGATCGAAGCTCTCAAACATGGGGCGATCGCCCTCAATAGTAATGTAAATTTACGCTGGGTTAACTCCGAAGATATTGAGGTATATGGCGCGGATAAATTCTTAAATGATGTCCATGCGATCGTTGTCCCTGGAGGATTTGGTACTCGTGGTGTGGATGGTAAGGTAGCCGCAGTGCAGTATGCTCGCGATCGCCAGATTCCCTTTTTAGGCTTGTGCTTGGGAATGCAATGCGCGGTAATTGATTGGGCGAGAAATATTGGACAACTCACGGACGCGAATAGTGCTGAGTTTGCGCCAGAATCTGCCAATCCTGTCATTCACTTACTACCCGAACAGCAAGATGTGGTTAATCTCGGCGGCACGATGCGATTGGGGCTATATGCTTGTCGTCTTGCACCGAATACTTTGACCCATAAGCTCTATAACGAGTCGGTGATTTATGAGCGCCATCGCCATCGCTACGAGTTCAACAATGCCTATCGATCGCTTTTTATTGAGTCGGGTTATGTGGTGAGTGGTACTTCTCCCGATGGTCGTCTAGTCGAGGCGATCGAGCTTCCTAGCCACCCCTATTTTATTGCGACTCAATTCCATCCTGAGTTCCAGTCTCGCCCTAGTCGTCCCCATCCTCTTTTCCAAGGTTTGATTAAGGCGGCTCTAGATTTGCAGAGCGATCGACTGATGCAAGGCACAGAATTGGCGATCGCGCCGATGCTAGAACAACTTAATGAACAACAAGAGTTTGTTTCTGCAACCGTAGGTTAAAAAACTGGAGAGTTGCGGCGCTTCGCGCCGCAACTCCCTTTTGATTGAAATAACTGTGACAAAAAAATAATGGCTAAAGGCTATAATTGCAAAACAGACAAATTTTCTTGAATAGTCTAGGTAGTCATTGAGCGTGCCAAAGGTCGGTATTGTCTATAACGACGCAAAACCCATTGCTGTAAGTGTAGCGATGGATATGAAGTTATGGCTGGAAAAGCGCAATATTCAAGCTGTTCTGGCAACAGGAAATGGCGGTATTTTGGGCTATGGTAAGCCAGACGCTCCAGTTTGCCATACTCCTATCGAGAGTTTAGTGCCATTAGGATTTGATCGCGATATTATGTTTGTCGTCGCTCTGGGTGGTGATGGCACGGTATTATCCACCTGTCGCCAAATTGCCCCCCTAGGACTACCCGTGTTAAATGTAAATACGGGACATATGGGCTTTTTAACTGAAATTTATCTAACTGAATGGGAAGAGGCGATCGCCCAAGTCGTCGAGGGGCAGTATGTGGTGGAGCAGCGATCGATGATGGCTGTACGAGTTTATGATAGCCAAGGTTTACTCTGGGAAGCTTTATCACTAAATGAAATGGTACTGCACCGTGAACCTTTGACTAGTATGTGTCATTTTGAAGTGCAGATCGGTCAGCATATGCCCGTGGATATTGCCGCCGATGGGGTGATTATCTCCACGCCCACAGGTTCTACTGCCTATGCCCTGTCCGCAGGCGGTCCTGTGATCGAACCAGGGATTCCTGTATTTCAACTGATTCCTATTTGCGCTCACTCAATGGCTTCTAGAGCTTTAGTTTTTGCAAATACCGAAAAAGTCGTTGTTACGCCCGCCAATCGTCATCGTTTAGTGCTGGTTGTCGATGGTAATGCGGGCTGTTATGTCTATCCAGACTATCGCGTTGAGGTAGAGCGATCGCCCTATCCTGCGAGATTTATCCGTTTGCAAAAAGGTGAATTTTTCAAGGTTTTGCGTGAAAAACTAGGCTGGGGACTACCGCATATTTCCAAACCAACCTCAATGGAGTTATGAGTCAAAATCTTAACTTTACTAACCAAGATTTACGCGATCGCTCTTTTAAAGGTAAAAATCTTGTCGGAGCCGACTTTAGTGGTGCAGATATTCGGGGATGTAACTTTAGTTACTCGCAGCTTCAGTCTGCAAACTTTACCAAGGTCTTAGCGGGGCGTAGTCAACGTCAAAACCTGATTGTTAGTTTTACTTCCTTGGCAATGGCGCTCATGTCTGCGGGAACTGCGATGATCGCTTCGATATTATTAATTACTTTTACCCTCTCCATAATTTTGGGCATCGCTCAGATTAATCGCGAAACTATTTATTGGGTTGCCATTGTGGCGATTGTCGTGTTTGCCGTTGGTTTTGCGATCGCTTTCACCATGTCCTTAACCGAGAGTTTTATAAACGTTAATCCCAAAGGAACTTTAGCCGCTATTCCCATTTCTCTCGTCACCGCTTTTATGTCAGGGTTCTATGGCTCTACTTTTACTAAAATTTTGGTAACGGGTGCATTTAATGCGAGCGCGAGTTTGCTGCAATTTAATATTTTTACGGCGTTGTTAACATTTTTAGCGATCGAGCCATTGCAAATTTTTGGCTGTCTTTATTTATTTCGCCTAGCCGTAAATGCCTCACGCACAAAAGCGGGGACAAATTTTAACTACGCCGATCTCACTCAAGCCTCATTTCACAGCGCCATATTAGTTAATTGTGATTTTTCTAAGGCTATTACAAATGATGTTGATTGGGAACAGGCAAAAATATCAAGATGTATCGCCGCCTTCAAGTGACTGTTAGAGTTCACTCTTGAATCTTACTCGTAGATATAATGTGAATATCAACATTTTTGAGGAGTCTTAAAATCCTTTGAGTTAGCGATCCCTTAAATAAAATCTGCCAACGCGATTTCTGGCTTTCACCCATGACTATTTGGGTAATTCGATAACTGCGTGATGTTTCGACAATTGCCTCTAAAGCATGACTATCACGCACTCGAATGAAAGTACCATCAAACTCTTTGCAGAGACGCTCACAGGTTTCAATATGCAAGCTTTCGGCTTTAGTCAAAAAGCGTTCGGGATTATCCACAAATAGAACATAAAGTTGAGCGTGCATATATCCTGCAATTCGCGCTCCTCTTCGCAACAGTTGCAGTGAATTGGGATAAGTAGAAACACAAACTAAAACCCGTTCATGAATATTACAAATTAGATTTGTCGCAGAACCTGAGCGATCGTGGGCTTCGAGATCATCTTCAATATTGTCAGCAATTTCCCGAAGTGCTAATTCTCGTAAAGCAATCAAGTGGCGGCGCTGAAAAAAGTTATTCAGAGATTGATCGATCTTTTCAGGCGCATAAATCTTGCCATCGCGCAGTCGTTCTTGAAGCGTTTCAGGGGTAACATCAACCACCACCACCTCATCGGCATCTTCTAAAATGCGATCAGGTATCCGTTCGCGCACGATTACGCCTGTGATCTTTGCCACTGTGTCGTTGAGGCTTTCAATATGCTGAATATTCACAGTGGAATAAACATCAATCCCTGCTTCAAGTAGAACTTCTACATCTTGATAGCGCTTCTCACGCAATGCATTAGGAACGTTAGTATGCGCTAGCTCATCTACTAGAGCGAGTTGAGGCTGACGTTTAAGAATCGCATCAGTATCCATTTCCGTTAGAGTAACAGACTCACAGCTAATCTGTTGACGAGGAACTAGTTCCAAACCGATCGCTTTTTCTTTGGTTTCCACGCGATTATGGGTTTCTAGTAAACCGATAACCACATCAGTTCCCTCAGAACGTAGCCGATGCCCTTCCTCCAGCATCCGATAGGTTTTACCGACTCCTGGACTCATGCCGATAAATATTTTATGCTTGCCCCGCCGATGGGTTTTAATCATGATATTTGCCCACTGTGTTTGAATATTGTATGCTAGGTTTGGAACAAGTCTAGTTCTATGTATGTAATGGGTAGAAAACTTGATCACAAACAAGTTGATGCGATCGCTAGTAAATATAAAATGTCATTCGAGCAAAGAAAAGCTTTTGGTAAGTTTGTTGAACAGGAAAAAAGATATGGCTATGGTGGTACTTTAAATTATAGAAAAGACTTTACGTGGGAAGAACTTGAGCAAAAAGCTCAAGAATTTTTAGAGGAGATTTAAGCATGACAACTCAAATTTTTATCCCTGATTCTCAGGCTACTTTAAGACGAATTATGCAAAGGCTTATAGGTGAAACTTGTCATCAGGTTGATTTTAGTTATGGGGATGAATTGCAATTAGATTTTGGTAAAATGACAGCTTACGCTCATTCTAAGTTGGCACATTTATCTAAAGGAAGTTGGCAATTAAGTACGAGAGCGACAGAATGGACTTTAATGCATAACAATAAAGTTTTAATCTCTGAGATTGATAACTATAACAAAACAGAAATCGAGCCTACTCTTTGGGATTTAAACAATCCCCAGATTTGGGTTTTGCCGAAAATACAGCAATTACAAGAAAAACAAATCAACAATTTTGTCTTTGATGGAAATTCGATGAGCTTGACCTTGTTTTTTGAAGATGATTATCAACTTGCGTTAAAGCCAGATTTACAAGATGATTCTGGACTGTCTTATTGGGAATTGATGATGCCTAATGAGCAAATTTTGATAGTTGGGCCTGGATCGTCTTGGCAGTGTAAATCAATTCACGATCCAGTTTAAACCCGAATTGATTAAATCGTAATTGCCAACAATCAGAATCAAGGAGAAACCTTGGTAGGCAAATTGTCCAAAGCTAAGTTTAACTTCAAGACATTCACACCATCCTCACCAAAGATACCGAGAAAACGGCGATCGCTATTTTGTTCGATTAGCTTTTCGAGTTGGCTAGTTTCGACTTTGCGGATTTGAGCAATTCTGGCAACTTGCGCTTTTGCGGATTCAGGCGTGATATGGGGATCAAGACTAGAGCCAGAAGTATAGACCAAATCAGCAGTTGGTGAGATTCCTGATTGTTGGAGTTTCGATATATCCGCTTTAACTCTCTTCAGCAAGTCAGGATTGCTCGGCGCAAGGTTGCTTGCACCTGAAACACCTGTTTTAAGAATATTCACTGTATCCGCCTTCGGATCGGCGGTGCTGTAATTGGTAGTGCTGGGGCGGCTGTTGAAATAGCGATCGCTTGTAAAAGGCTGTCCAATTAATGCGGAACCAACGATTTGACCTTGAGCATTACGGATGAGGCTCCCATTTGCTTGATTTGAGAGAAAAGGTAACTGCGCGATCGCTAACATTCCCAAAGGATAAATCACAGCTACAAGTACCCAAAGGACAATAGTGACGCGAATAGCTTTAATAATTTCATTCATAGATTTTTGATAATTCGTAATTCGCAATTAATTTAAAACTTCTCAGGTTGAAACATCACAGCAAACAAGTAGATAGAAAAAGCAAAGGTGACAATCCCTAAAATTCCTAGAGCGTAGGCTTGAAATTTGGTGAAGCTTTCAGCGTTGGCGGCATAGAGTGCAGGGGCAACAACTAGGTTTAGGCAGAGGGAAAAGAATAGATATAGGGGATATTTCTTTTTCATGGTTCAAGTTATGGGTAATAAAATATCGATAAACTTAATCGCAATAAATGGCGCAACCACTCCACCCAAACCATAAAGCAGAATATTACGCTGCAATAGTTGATCGGCGGTGAGAGGGCGGAATTTTACACCTTTTAAAGCCAAAGGAATCAGCGCTGGAATGATCAGCGCGTTGTAAATTAAAGCCGAAAGAATGGCTGACTGCGGACTTTTTAGACCCATAATATTTAATGCACCGATACCTGATGCAGCAAAGATCGTGGGGATAATTGCAAAGTATTTGGCGATGTCATTAGCGATCGAGAAAGTGGTTAACGCGCCGCGAGTGATTAGCAATTGTTTTCCGATCGCCACTAAATCAATTAACTTAGTCGGATCGCTATCCAAATCCACCATATTCGCGGCTTCTTTAGCAGCCTGAGTACCTGAATTCATAGCAACACCGACATTTGCTTGAGCTAATGCAGGAGCATCATTAGTTCCATCGCCTGTCATTGCTACCAATTTACCTTGAGACTGTTCGCGGCGAATTACTTCGATTTTGTCTTCGGGAGTAGCCTCCGCAATAAAATCATCGACACCTGCTTCTTTAGCTATGACAGAAGCCGTAATCTGGTTGTCACCCGTGAGCATGATCGTGCGGACACCCATGCGCCTTAGCTGATCAAATCTCTCTCTCAGTCCAGATTTCACAATATCTTTGAGATAGATAACACCATAGAGATCGCCGCCCTGACATATTCCTAAAGGTGTGCCGCCAAGCTTGGAGACTTTCTCATAGGCAACTTCAAATTCTTCGGGAACTTCACCCGATCGCGATCGCACAAATCCACGAATCGCATCCACAGCACCTTTGCGAACTTCGACATTTTCGGGTAAATCCGTGCCACTCATGCGCGTGCGTGCCGAGAAGTCAATGCCTTTAGCTTGAGTGCGATCAAATTTGACAACGGCTCCTGACTGCTCGGCTAACTGCACAATGGAACGACCTTCGGGAGTTTCATCAAAAATGCTTGCCGCCAGCGCAACCGTAGCAACTTCGGCAAGGGTATGTCCATTTACAGGGATAAACTCATCGGCTAAACGATTGCCTAGCGTAATTGTGCCAGTTTTATCTAACACTAGAGTATTGATATCACCGCAAGCTTCAACGGCGCGTCCAGAAGTGGCGATCACATTAAACTGGGCGACTCGATCCATGCCTGCAATACCGATCGCACTCAATAAACCACCGATTGTAGTGGGAATCAGGGCAACTAATAGCGAAATTAAAATCGCGATCGTTGTCGGTGTATTTACATAATTAGCGATCGGCGTAATCGTTGCCACGACGATTAAAAATACCTGTGTTAACACCGTTAGCAAAACCGTCAAAGCAATTTCGTTAGGTGTTTTCGTGCGCTCTGCACCTTCAACAAGGGCAATCATGCGATCGATAAATCCCTGTCCAGGGTCAGCCGAAATCCTGATTGTCAATTCATCGGAAACGACGCGAGTACCACCTGTGACCGAGCTAGAAATATCTGTCCCTGCTTGCTTGAGGACGGGAGCCGATTCGCCTGTAATTGCTGATTCATCGACAGAAGCTAAGCCCGCAATTACTTCGCCATCCGCAGGAATCATCTCACCGATCGCCACTTTTACCAAGTCACCACGGCGTAATTCCGTCGAGCTAGTTGGCTGAATCGTGCCGTCAGGTAGGACTTTACGGGCGATCGTATCTGTCTGTGTAGTTCGCAAAGAATCGGCTTGGGCCTTACCGCGTCCTTCAGCGATCGCCTCGGCAAAGTTGGCGAATACTACCGTAAAAAAGAGAATTACCGTAATCGAGCCGTTAAGAATCCGTTCTTGATTGGGATCACCTTGCACATTTCCAAAGAGATTCGGATCAAAAGTGACAAGTAATGTAATTAGCGTACCGACCCAAACCATAAACATGACGGGATTTCGCACCGCAATTTTGGGATTGAGTTTACGGAAGGCATCACGGACAGCCCGTTGATATAGTCCCGCCATTGACGCTTTAGGCGTGTGTCGGCGGGATTCGCGAGTTCCGCTAGGAACGGGTTTAGTTGAAGAATTATTCACATTCCACCTCTAGCAATGAGAAAAGCTTCGGCAATAGAACCAAGAGCCAATACAGGAAAGAAAGTCAATGCACCCATAATCAAAATCACACCTGCGGTAACGCTCGTAAAAAGAACAGTATCAGTACGCAATGTTCCTGTAGTCATGGCAACGGGTTGCTTCCGTGATATGCCATCAGCTAACAGCAATAGGGCAATTAAAGGAATAAAACGACCGCCCAGCAAACTAACGGAAGTACTCAGATTCCACCAGAGGGTATTATCCGCTAATCCTTCCAAACCAGAGCCATTATTGGCTGCTGCCGAAGCATATTCATAAACCACTTGCGACAAGCCATGAAATCCTGAATTGCTAATTCCTGCTAATTGATCGGGAAATGCTAAGGCGATCGCACTGGGAATGAGAATAAAAATGGGATGGATTAACAAAATCAAAAAACTAGTTAAAACCACTTCATTCTTTTCAATCTTACGCCCCAAAAATTCAGGAGTTCGCCCAACCATTAAGCCAGTGACAAATACTGCCAAAATCGAATAGGCGAACAAATAAGCAGTTCCCGTTCCCTGTCCACCCCAGATGATTTGCAAAAAGAGATTAGACAGAGTAATAAAACCGCCGCTTGGCATCAGGGAATCATGCATCGAATTAACTGCGCCCGTCATCGTGCCTGTGGTCGTCACCGCAAACAGAGCCGATTGCGCCCAACCAAAGCGGACTTCTTTACCTTCTAAATTGGGGCTTTGGGAACCGAGCAAAGACTTCACAAGGGGATTGCCATGATATTCTCCAATTCCTGCAACGATAATGAAAGTAACATAGAGAATGAACACCATTCCAAACATTAACCAAGCTTGTTTGCGATTATTGGCAAAGATTCCATAGCTATGAATTAGCGCTGTGGGGATGGAAATCATCGTCAAAGTTTGAAGCAAATTCGTGAAGCCATTGGGATTCTCAAAGGGATGGGCGGAATTAGCACCAAAAAAACCGCCGCCATTTTCGCCAAGTTGCTTGATAATCTCAAAATGTGCGACTGGTCCGATCGCGATCGCCTGACTAATATTCGGATTTTCTAAGGTTGGCACAATTACAGGTGTGGATAAGGTTTCAGGAACACCTGCGATGATCAAGGCGATCGCGCCAATGACACTAATCGGCAACAAAATTCGAGTAATTGATTTTGTCAGATCGACATAAAAATTACCTAGAGATCTACCCGTTAAACCACGAATAAAGGCAATCCCGACCGCTAAACCTGTAGCTGCGGAGGTGAAAAATAGAAGTCCTAAACCTAGCATCTGGGTAAAGTAGCTAAGGGTAGTTTCACCAGAATAATGTTGTTGATTGGTATTGGTAATAAAGGAAATCGTCGTATGCAAAGCGAGATCCCAACTAGGAGCGCTCAAGCCTGTCGGATTTAGTGGTAAAGCTCCCTGAAACATGAGCATCAGGAATAGCATGATTGCCATTACCAAATTGCTATACAAAATCGCACGGGCATATTGCCAACCTGTCATTTGCGTTTGAGAATTAACTCCACTAAGAGTAAATATCAAACTCTCCAGTGGGTTCAAAACTCTATCTAGTAAAGTCTTTTGTCCTAAGAACACTCGTGCGATATAGCCCCCAAAGATCGGGGCGATCGCCACAATCAGCACTAGTGTAATTCCAATCTGTATCCATCCTTGTAGCATGGAAATTTCTGCTTCCTTTTGAGTCGATGAAGTATCAAGCAATTGCTGTGATAGTCAAATCATCAACCTATTTCCCTACTCTGACAAGGTATATCTTTTTGTTTAGAATCCTTGTGCCTAATCAAGCATAGGTTTTAGACACATTCGAGATTGCGCTGTTTAGATAGCGTTTAGATGATGTTTAGTTAGCGATCGCCTCCTTATCTCATGGTTAAGTGCATAGGCGATCAAAGATATCGAAGTCATTGATGCTGTCATGTTATTATAATGTTGATTCTCTGCTTGCAGTTTGGGAGTAATTTTATGACTTTACAAAGTTTAGAACCACAACTACTGTCTTTAAGCCAAAACGAAAAAACACGGGCAATTCAGATATTAGCTCAAAGTCTTGGCAATCCTTGGCGGGGCATTCAGAAGACGTTGGGGGTATGTGGTGGTGATGCTTGCATTGGTTTAACTCGGATTCCTGTGTGGGTTTTGGTTAACGCTCGTGATATCGGAATTAGTGAATCTCAACTTTTAAAAGATTATCCGACTCTATCGGTAAGTGATTTAGCAAATGCTTGGTTTTATGCTTCGATGTATCCTGAAGAAATTGCCTTGGCTATTAAGGAGAATGAAGAAGCTTGAGGTGACATGAGACAATTTGGTACAATTTTATGTAAATTCATCCTGTGGCTTAAAACGCTATGACTTTTCAGACACTTCACGAACAAGTACTAACGCTTCCCGAAGATGATCGTTGGGAATTATTTCTCGATGGATTATGGTCCCTGTGACTACGCGCAGAGCCAAATTTGATCTTATCAGTATAAAATAATCCTCTATGGCAAAAGATTTATATCACGATCTTGTTAAACGCGCACTGAAAAAAGATGGATGGGAAATAACTCACGATCCATACGAATTGCGTGTAGGTGGTGTAGAAATGTATGTAGATATTGGGGCTGAACAGATTATTGGCGCTGATAGAGGGAATGATAAAATAGGGTTTTATATTTGGCTGTACCTCATTTTGTCTATCAAACCTTTTTTAATCTATCCTTCATTAATAGAGTTATACAGCGAAGTCAATTGAATCTTTTGGTTTATGACTTAGATAAGGAGAGCATTGAACAATGGATAAAGTAGTTATATATAGGCAATATATTCAACAGCTAATGCAGGCAAGAGCAGATCGTTCTATGCAATCGTCAAAGGACGTTGAGGCTCAGACGATTTTTGATGTGGAGCGTGACCATTATCAACTAGTCTATGTGGGTTGGAAACGTAATAATATAAGGGATTACGGATGTTTACTACATCTGGATATTAAGGATGGAAAGATTTGGATTCAATATGATGGTACTGAGGGTGGTATTGCTTACGAGTTAGTGAAATTAGGTGTACCTAACCAAGATATAGTTTTAGGCTTTCAACCTGCTAAAGTTCGTTCTGCAACTGAGTTTGCTGTGGGTTAGTAACGTGCCGAAAAGTGTGAAACTATCCTTGTTTGAATATGACTTGAGTAATGGTTTTAATTGGACAGATCGAGAGCAAGAGGCGATCGAGGATATCAATTAGTGCATCAGACATTGGTGCGATCGCTCCTACCTTGATGGGCGCACAACTCTAATAAGTTTACCTTGCAGAGATTCTTGAATAGCGATTGCTTCATTAATTCGAGTTGCCATGCGTCGTGCCATTGGTTAGGCTGCCTCGTTATTTGCAAGGATTACTGCGGCAATTTCTTCGGGATAGGCTTCGGCATAAGTCCATGCGTTGACGAGATCGGCGGCGGTGATGTGGGGATAGTCTTGTAGTAGTTGAGCTTCGGTGATGCCAAGTTGTTGGGCTTCGACTAGTAACCAAACTGCTATTCGGGTTCCTGCAATGCAAGCTTCGCCACCACAAACGCCTGCTGTTTTGGTAATTCCTTTGCCGCTTTTGCTTAGGGTTTTGGTAAGACGTTGAACGATCGCTGCTCTGTCGGCGAGTGATATGTTAAGAAATTGATGTTCGATTTCTTGAATGGTCATGATGATTTCAGTTGATTGGAACTGTGTTTATTGTAGCAATCTGGTGAAGGGCGATCGCCTAGTCATCTCATGGTTAAGTGCATAGGCGATCGCTTCTTGCCTACGTCTGTTTAAAATTACGATTCAACGATATGTTAGGATAAAAATTGGTTGAATTTAAGGAGTTGAAATGGTTTGGAACTAGAGTTTGAGTGGGATGAGCGAAAAGATAAAACAAATCAAATAAAACATGGCGTTTCTTTTGAAGAGGCTGCTACTGTATTTGACGATCCATTATCTCTAAATTTTGATAATCCTGAGCATTCTAGAGGAGAAGAGCGCTATATTATATTAGGCTTATCAAATCAAAGTAGACTTCTGTTTGTATCTCATACGGATCGCAATAATAAGATTCGTTTAATTAGTGCAAGATTGCTTACACCAAAGGAGAGAAGATATTATGAGCGATGAAATTCAATATGAATTAGAAGATGATTTACGGGAAGAATATGATTTAACTGAGCTTAAAAATCCTGTTCGTGGTAAATATTATCAACAGTATCGAAAAGGGCATAGTGTTACTATTCATCATGAGGATGGTACATCTACTGTGGAACATTTCCCTCCACAAGATGATTTAATTGTTCTCGATCCTGATGTCAAAATATATTTTCCCAATTCAGAATCGGTCAATTCTACTTTAAGAAGTTTAATCAAATTAATTCCTCGTTAGAACCTATTCAATGCTTTATTAGAATCGCCTTGTCATCTCATGGCTAAGTACATAGGCGATCACACATCTCTGACTAATCTAGCGTCTTAAATGAGCGATCAACGTAAAAATCTCTTGTTGAAAATCTCTAGACTGCATAGAGCCGTTTTGGATCGGATTGAGCTAAGATTTCTTAGGGGGATCGCAATTTTAATGAAGTTTAAATTATTTTTAGGAATACCAAATTTATGTTTGACAAAAGTTTTTTAAAGCAACTCGCTAAGGATGCCTTACACGTTAGTAAAGAAGTTGTTAAAGGGGCAGACCACGTTAGCAAGGAAATTAGCAAAGGGGCTTCATACACATCCGAATTTGTAACGTCAAGCACAATAAAAGCTGGTGAAAAAATAGGTGAAGTAGCATCTCAAGCAGTGGGAGCCGTAACCGATAACTTATGGGGCAATGAATCTACAGGTTGGGATCTAACCAAACTCCCAGAAGATCAACGCCTCGCATTTTATGGGGCATTGTTTGCCATAGCCTCTGCCGATGGACATTTTGATAAAGACGAAATGGACTTGATTTGTGGAGTTATGGATTTAGATGGAATGTCAGACTACGCTAAAGAGCAAATACAGGAATACATCATTGAACCACCCAGTTTATTTCACTGTTTAAAGGTTTTAAGCAGCGCCGATGATTCATTGCGCTATGGAGTAATGATGAATATGGTTGGTACAGCGTGGGCTGATGACGATCTCGATCCTGAAGAGAGCAAAGCACTGGATCTAGCTCAGGTAGAACTCAATATTTCCGATGAACAGCGTCAAGCGATCAATAACTTTGTCCAGAAAATGCGAGAGATTCGCGCTCGTGGACTTGACGATAATCAAGCTGCCGACACAATCAAAAAAGCAACCGCAGCTTTATCCGCCGTTGGTGTCCCGATCACCGCAGTATATCTCTCAGGATCGGTAATTGGTTTAAGTGCCGCAGGAATTACATCTGGATTAGCAGCGCTTGGCTTAGGATTTGGCATGGTTCCCGGTATAGGTGTTGCGATCTTAGTTGGCACGGGGATCTTTATAGGTGCATCCCAAGTTCTAGATATTGGAGGAAAACAAGAAAAAGAGCGACTTATGGCAGAGCGAGAACGCAAAGCACAATTAGTGATCGCGAATCTGCAAGGTGCGCTTAATAAACTTATCGAGCGAGTTGCCAACTTACAAACAGTCGCGGCGGATGCTGAAGCTAATAAGGAAGTGATTCGAGTCTTAACTGAAAAAATGCGTTACCTTCAACAACTCGTTGCCAAGCGTAAACAAGCAAGTGCAAAACCTGTATAAACTATGATTTCTGATAACCTTGTCATTGAATTAAGAGCAATTTTACAGGCGCAAGGTCATCTGTTACAACGGCTGAGTGACCGCATAAGTGAAATAGAATCCAAATTTGTCGATGTATCTCAACAGTCAAGTCAACTTCAAGACTTAGAACAGATGATGGCAGACTTGGAACGCGATATCGAATTTCTAGAAGATGAAGATCTTGCCAACTTCGATCCTGATGAGATTTATCAAATCTACGATCATCATCAAAATGCTATTAAACGGGACTTGCAAGTGATCGGGTTTACAGATTGGCAGAGTTTTGTACAGCAATGTCAAATCTACGATCTGCAAAATGGACTCGATCCGCTTGCCCCTTACGAAGTATTCCTAACCGAAGCTGATTTACAGCAATTAGCCAATGAGAAAAAGTCCTATGATGCTCAATTTGCATGGGATAAGTGGGACTATCTATTTGTGGGTGCGAGTGGAGTTCTTGCCGCATTAACTGATGTTTTTTTAGTGGGAACTCCAAAAACTAGCCCTCTAACTAAACATCTCAAAAAATTCAATACAACCGCCAAAGCAGGGCAAACTGATTGGTTTTCGCAATGGGCTAGAGACTTAGAAAAAGCTTGTAAAGTCCCTTACGATAATCAGGATATCAAGGGAATGTATCCCAAAAGCCATCGATTTCAATCACTTGGACATGATCCTGTTTTAGGATTTGTCTTTGGTGTACTAGATATTATGAGAGCCACAGTTACAGGCTTTTCCTATGACAAGCTAACTGGACTTCATAATTTTGTCACTCATTCTGTATCAGACGATGTTTCGATTAAGCTCGTTGAAGCGATTCTTATACAGCTTGGGCATCTTATTTCAGATGTAGCAACCCCAATGGGTTTACCCGCTCCTTTTATGACCTTAATGCAAGGAATTAATATTGGTAGCTTTGGTGAAAAAAAGCGATCTGTTGGTCAAATCGCTCGGTGGATGTATTTGAATGGCTATGATTTGCGTCACTTTCTTGCTTCTGGAATTACACCTGCGGTTGTGGAAATAGTTTTGAGGGCATACATTATGATTCGACATTATTCTGAACATGGGGAAGTCAAATTTGACCTTGCTTCACATCCAAAATATAGATCGATGTTGTTGATGGCTCATGGCATTGCCACGACTGCAAATGCTGGGAAAGTCATTCTCCTCACAGGAGGTAATCCTTTAGCAATCAATTATGCTGAATATATGGCTTTCATTCGCTATCTGATTCCTAGTCTCAAATATTGGTTATTTGACCAACAACATTTGAGTCTAGAACACATGGAAAAAATTAATGAATCAGAATGGAATGATTTACTGGATAACAGTGATCGCCTATTAGCTGCGATTGCCAAGCAAAATTTTCCATTAATTTCCCTCTAAATGTCTATCCCACTTCGAGTGATCGCAGTTTATGGAATGAGATCGCTCCTTTGAGATCAAGATTGGGGCGATCGCTATCTAAGCAATCTCCGCCAAAGGCATAAAACTTACACTCTCTAAAGCACGAGAAGCAAACAAGCCCTAATATCCGCCTCAACCAAACCTTCATACTCTTCCAAAATCTCCGTCACAGTTGCACCATGAGCCAGCAGATTTAGAATGTACTCAACAGATAACCGAGTCCCTCTAATGACAGGCTTTCCCACCATCACTCTAGGACTAGAAGAGATCCGATTTAACAAATCTTGTTCTTTCATATTTTCTAAGAATTGAGCCTGACTTATCACAAACATCATAACCAAACTTACTCCCAAGCCCTGATTTATCCTCTAAATTTCAGAACTTAGAAAATAGCTTACCATTGACTTAGAAAGCAAACAACGTAGAATAGTACGTATATTTATACTACACTCTCCCAAATAATCATCACAATTTTCCCACACGCTCAAAACCAACTGTTGACCAAAAAACTATGAACTCCATTTACTCAGATGAACTAGTCACAGCCACCGAGCTAAACCGTCAACCAGGCAGAATCTTAGACAAAGCCCTAGAGCATCCCATCACCATTACCCGCAACGACCAATCCTTTGCTCTATTGCGGCGAGAAGACGTAGCTCTATTTGTAAAAACTGCCCAACATAGCCGCGAAATTGTCGAACTTCTCAATACAGCCTTCCGTTTATTGCTAAACCAAAAAATTGGCGCAGAGCATCCCTATGGTTGGCTCGGAGCATTTGACGCAGACGAATTAAATGAATTTATTAACGAAGTGATCTCAGCCTATCGCTCAGTTGCCTTACAAGAACCAAAAAATTTCGACAAAGCATGGAATGAATTAGAAGCAATTATCCATGAATGGTATGAGAGCGCCTTAGCGATCGCCAATCCAGACTTAGAAGCAGCCTTTACTCAAATCAAGCAATCTTGATATGTCAGAAAACAGCACCGAAAAGATCAACGAAAATATCGAACCACCAGAAGTAAAGCTGACAACTCCTGATTCACCTGAAACTTCTAATACACCCAAAATAGAAACTATTTGGCTAGTAGTAGCTAAAAATCGTCGCGTAAATCGAGACTGGGAAGCCTTAATCCAGCGAAATCCTGAAAACGCCAGACGTTGCTACAAAGACCTACAGACAGCACCAATAACGAGACAGCCTGGACGGCGATCGCAAACAGGCGATCGCCATCTATCTCCAAAATAATCGCTTGTAATCTTATTCGGTTTATTCGTCTTCTGCAAATTGATAGCGGAATAGATCCTTGGGATCGGGTTCAGGCGATGTTTCGGCAAACCTGACACATTCTTCAACCACATCACGAATCTTCTTGTCGATCGCTTTTAACTCACCTTCAGTGACCAAACCATGCTCAAGCACACGACTCGCAAAGATTTTAATCGGATCGCGTCCAAACCATTTATCTTTGTCTTCCTTGCTGCGTAACTCATCGGGGTCAGCGAGAGAGTGACCTCTAAAGCGATAGGTCATACATTCCAAAACCGTAGGTCCTTCACCAGCGCGACCACGGCGGATTGCTTCCTGAGCATATTCACGCACTGACAACACATCCATGCCATCAACTTCAAACCCTGGCATTCCGAAGGCTTCAGCTTTTTTATGAATCCGCACATCAGAGGTAGCGCGATGATGCTTCATGCCGATCGCCCAGTCATTATTTTCGATTACAAAAATAATTGGCAATTTCCACAAAGCTGCCATATTTAATGTCTCGAAAAATTGACCATTGTTACTAGCGCCATCACCGAAGAAACAAGCGGTGACTTGATCAGCATTGGGGTCGCCCATCACTTCACGGCGATATTTTGACTGAAAGGCGGCTCCAGCCGCCACGGGAATCCCCTCGGCAACAAAGGCATATCCACCCAAAAAGTTGTTTTTAGCCGAGAAGATATGCATGGAGCCGCCGCGCCCTTTACTGCATCCTGTCTCTTTGCCAAATAGTTCTGCCATCACTTCATTAGCAGTCACACCTGCACTAAGAGCATGAACGTGATCGCGGTAGGTGCTACATACATAGTCATCGGGGCGCATGGCTTTGATCACGCCACTTGCCACGGCTTCTTGACCGTTGTATAAATGCACAAACCCAAACATCCGACCGCGATAATACATTTCAGCGCACTTGTCCTCAAAAGTTCGCCCCAATACCATATCTTCATAAATGGTTAGGGCTTCGCCTGTGGTGATATTTGGGGCAGAAGTCGAAACAGTGGCAACGGTGTCTTGAGGCATCGATTCAGTACTGGTGCTAATCGTTAAAAATTTTCTTTAGTTAGTCTAGCAGCGAATGTCGATCGCAGTATAGGCATAGTTGGGGCAAAACTTTAAACTACTGTACAGAAAATTGCAAAAATGAATACCCACTCATTTGCAAAACGCTATTAAAGTCTGGATAGACTGTAATGCTGGAAAAAATACTATGGCTCAAACACTATCTGAAATTGCTCAAGAGAAAGGGATTCGTTACTTTCTAATTTCTTTCACTGACCTCTTTGGAGTTCAACGGGCTAAATTAGTGCCAGCCGCCGCGATCGATGCAATGGCGGTAAATGGGGCGGGGTTTGCGGGATTTGCCGCATGGTTAGATATGACTCCCGCCGATCCTGATATTTTTGCCATTCCCGACCCCACTAGCCTATTTCCCCTGCCTTGGCAACCTGAAATTGGCTGGATGCCCGCCGACATCTATATGAATGGAGAACCAGTCAAACAAGCCCCACGCTATGTTCTCAAGCAAGCCCTGAAACAAGCTGAAGCCCTTGGCTATCGCGTCAAAACGGGTGTGGAATGCGAGTATTTCCTGCTCTCTGCTGATGGTACGGATATTTCTGATTTAAGCGATCGCGCTAGCAAGCCCTGCTACGATCAACAAGCCCTGATGCGCCGTTTCGATATCATTGCCGAAATCTGCGATGCCATGTTAGCGATGGGTTGGGGAGCCTATCAGAACGATCATGAAGATGCAAATGGTCAATTCGAGATGAACTGGACTTATGCTGATGCGTTGGTAACAGCCGATCGCCATGCCTTTTTTAAATATATGGTCAAAGCGATCGCTGAAAAGCACGGCTTCCGCGCCACCTTCATGCCTAAACCATTTCCACATTTAACAGGCAACGGCTGTCACACCCATCTCTCTGTTTGGGATTTAGAAGGAAATACGAATCTCTTTGATGACGCAAAAGGAGAACTCGGTCTATCCAACCTAGCCTATCAATTTATCGGCGGTGTATTGCATTCAGCCGAAGCCGTCTGTGCTTTAACTAATCCCACCGTTAATTCCTACAAGCGGATTAATGCCCCCGTCACCAACTCAGGCGCAACATGGTCGCCCAACAGCATCAGCTACACAGGCAACAATCGCACCCATATGATCCGTATTCCCGAAGCAGGTCGCTTTGAGTTCCGTCTCGCTGATGGAGCCGCGAATCCCTATCTCCTTCCTGCGGCTTTAATCGCCAGTGGGCTTGATGGTATCAAACACCAACGCGATGCAGGTCAACGTTATGACAATAATTCCTACACCGATCCGCTTCCCTTGGGTACGGTGAAACAGTTGCCAGCCAATCTTTTAGATGCGCTGCGATGTTTGGAAGCAAATACGATTTTGCCAGATGCTTTAGGCTCAGAGTTTGTTCAATCCTACATCAAGTTAAAGCAACGCGAATGGAATGATTACAGTACTCGCATTAGTCCTTGGGAATTAGAAAATACTTTGGAGTGTTGAGATCTATCTTTTGATTCTTTTGAAAAGTGTTGTCTCAGACTAAGCTTTGTAGAATTAAACAATATTGCAAGATGGCAGATCGATTAGATCCAAGTTTTTATTACTTTGTGGGAGGAGTTGCTTCTCTGTCTTTTCTACGTTGGTTATGGCTCAAATTATATCCACCCAAGATACCAGATGAATGGAGAAATAATGCGTCAATTGAAAAAGCAGATCAGGCTATTAAAAAAGTTGAGGAATTCATTGCATCAATTGCACTAGGAGAACAAGAAGTTTCTCTAACTCTTAGTGAGGAAGAACTAAATGCCATTTGTAAAATCAAAAAATCTATATATCATTTTTCGATTAACGAAAATAAATTATTTGCTTATGAATTAAGAGACTTTTATGTTCTTTCTATCGAAGGATATACTTTTGCTACTTGGGAAATATACTTTGGTTTTTACTATGACAATTATTATGAGAGGGAGATAATCATTGAAGATGATATTTTAATATCATTGAAAGGAGGTATGTTCGATATTTTAGAAAATGATGATAATTATCCAAAATATGAGAGACTTTTCCTTAGCCAAGGAAAACTGGCTAAAGTACTTTTTGGAAGTATCGTCAACAGAGAATCTAGAGAACGAGGAATACCTACTGATTATATAAAACAGATAGAAATCAAGGATGGCAACCTAATATTTTTTGCCTGACAAGTAAGTTGTGGGAATTAAATGTAGGATGGGTTAGCGATCGCGTAACCCATCATTTTTGACTCATTGATGTGTTTGATGCGTTACGTTGCACTAACGCATTCTACAAATAATTAAGCTACATTTTTTGTGCCACACTCGATAAAAAGTATGCGGCGCAAAGCGCCGCTTATTGTACCTAAACCTTAGCTAAACCGCTATGGCGCAATAAAGGAGCCGTGCTAGGTTCCCTGCCTCGGAAGGTTTTGAATACTTCCATCGGATGCTTACTACCACCCAGCGCCAACACAGTATCGCGATAGAGTCTACCCGTTGAAGCGATCGCTTCGTCATCCTCTAGCCCCACTTCTTCAAAGGCGGCAAAAGCATCAGCACTGAGGACTTCAGCCCACTTGTAGCTGTAATAACCTGCGGCATAGCCTCCAGCGAAGATGTGACCGAAAGAACAAAGGAAATTATCTTCAGGCAATGGCGGGATTACCATCGTGGTTTCCGCGAGGCGCGATCGCAATTGGCTAGGAGTTTCTGAACCGCCGATTTGATACCGATGATGGAGTTCGATATCCACAAGGCTAAAATGCAACTGACGCAACATTCCTGAACCACTCATGTAGTTTTTGGAATCAATCAACTTTTGGAAATAGCTTTCAGGAAGAGCTTCGCCAGTTTCATAATGTTTTGCCATGCCAAATAACGTGGCGCGATCGTAGCACCAGTTTTCCATAAATTGACTAGGAAGTTCCACTGCATCCCATTCGACATTGTTAATGCCCGAAGCACCAGAATAGTCAACCTTGGTTAACATATGCTGTAAGCCATGCCCAAACTCATGGAAGAGGGTTTCCACTTCGCCAAAGGTCATCAAACTCGGTTTACCATCAACGGGCGGCGATTGATTGCAAATGAGATAGGCAACAGGTAAACGGGTAATTGTTTGACCATCCTCAACTACCTTAGCGCGACCGATGCAATCATTCATCCATGCACCGCCACGTTTCTCAGCAGGACGACTGTAAGGATCGAGATAGAAATAGGCGATCGCCTGATTACTCTCATTCTGAATCTCAAAGAAGCGTACACTCTCATGCCATACAGGAGCAGTCCCATCCGCAGGAACTACATTCACTCCAAATAAACGTTTGACAAGGGCAAATAGACCTTCTAAAACTTGAGGCAATGGGAAATAAGGACGCAATTCTTCAACCGTGAAGTTAAATTTAGTTTCGCGCTGACGCTCCGCCCAGTAGGAAACATCCCAATGTTTGAGATCGGCGGCTTCGGCTGAACCTTGGGACTTGGCAAATTCTTGTAATTCTGCAAATTCCGCAACGGCGGCGGTGTAACTAGACTGACGCAATTCTTCGAGTAATTTCTCAACTGCCTCAACATTGGGAGCCATCTTCCGAGCGAGGCTCAATTCGGCATAGGTAGCGTAGCCGAGCAAGTTCGCTTTTTGTTGCCGTAATTCGAGAATGCGATCGATCAAGGGTGAATTGTCAAACTCACCAGTCGCGGCTCGACTCACAAAGGCGCGATAGAGTTTCTCACGGAAATCACGACGACGACTATGCTGCATGAATGGCACATAGCTAGGATAGTCAAGGGTAATGCACCAAGGTCCATCTTCGGGAGTGGCTTTATCATCACCATCTAAACGAGAGGCTTGGGCGGCTTGGGCAAGTAAACTTGGCGGTAAACCATCGATTTCTTCAGGCTTAGTCAAGGTCATGCTAAAGATCTTCGTAGCATCAAGAACATGATTAGAGAAGTTGGTGGAAAGTTCAGCGAGTGACCTTTGAATCGCATTGAATTTCTCTTTCGCTTCACCTTCTAACCCAACGCCCGAAAGCTCGGCATCACGGATCGCCGCTTCGACAATGCGTTTTTGGGCAGGTTCGAGACTATCCCATGCCGATGATCCATAAATCGATTTATAAGCATTATAAACGGGTTGACTCTGACTAAAGCGATTGAAAAATTCGATGACCTTGGGCTGCACAACCTTGTGGGCTTCGCGCAAGTCGGGGCTATTTTTGACACTAAGCAAATGCTCGATCGCACCCCAGCCCCAGCCAATGCGCTCAGTCAAACGCTCTAGCGGCTCGACTAAACCCGACCATGTGGGTTGCAAATTGTTTTCAAGATCGCTCAAGCTGGCACTAGTTTCTTCAAGCAATTGCGTAATCGCAGGAATAACATGCTCTGGCTTGATGTCTGGAAACGGTGGTAAGCCTTTGCCAATCAGGAGAGGATTAGTAACTTCGCTCATATAGTAATCTTTTGAATGATCTTTAAGATTTGTAAATTAACTGTCTTAATTATATAATGCATCAATTGATTGGAGGTGATCCGTTACGCAAAATAATATGATCAACTACGCGCCCATGCCAGAATATTGCTTAATTCCCCGATGCCATAGCCAACGATTGAGAATAAAAGCGATTCCCATCCACCCTGCCATCACCCCCAGTCCCTGCCAAATATTCACTTCCTTTCCCACCAAAATTGCCGCAGGAAAATAAACCATATAGGGAAATGGTGTCCACAAAGCGATCACCCGAATCAAGTCGGGAAATACATCCAAAGGGGCAATCATTCCCGATAGAAATAAATAGGGTAAAAACCAAAGTTGCTCGATCGCACTGGCGCGTTCTGTCCAAAATGCAAGCAATCCAAAATCATATTGAATCAAAAAGCGTAAAACAAAGGCGATCGCCACAGTTACCGCTGTAAGTAAACCGTTTGATAGCGATGGTATCCAAAAAGATTGCGGATAGAGTATAAAAAATAGGACAATTAATCCCACAATTAATGGAAGCCTTGCCCAACGCTCGGCAACATGATTTAGAAAATGATGCCAAAATGGATCAACTGGTTGTAACAACCGATGGGAAAGTTGTCCTGTGATTAATTCCTTCTCAAAGTCCCAAATTACCCAGACGATGTTAAATTGACGCACGATAAATACAGCTAAAAAGTAACGGATAAAGTCTAGGGAAGTTAATCCAAAATTACCATCTTCAGAAGCTTTGAGCCACGCACCCATTAAAATAAATGGTAAGGAGTTGGATAAAACCCAGATAAACAGTTCGGCTCGATATTCGAGCATATAGGCATAGTAAGTTGTGAATAATGCCTGAGCAACACGAAAAATATATTTAGTTTGCATATTTCATCACCCAAAAAATCTGACATTACCAGACTCTGACATTACCATTGATACATTCTTCCATGCTAATATTTGGGAATATAACTAGCAATATCTAAATATTGATTAAAAATATCGATTAAAAATATTGATTATATTAATTATATTAATTTCACGACCAAGAGTTTAAACAATCAACTTTTCTCCCAGCAAAAATCTCTGATTCCCCTAAGAACTGTTATGTTAGAGAACGACTCGCAGCATATATCGCAGCAAAGCACTGAAAATCCAATTAACCGACCAAATCACAAAGTCAGCTCACCAAATAATCATACGCAAGAGATTTTAGTCGGTGTTTGGTCTGATATTCTGGGGCTTGAGCAAGTTGGGATTGAAGATAATTTCTTTGATTTGGGAGGACATTCACTGCTAGTAATTCAGGTGGCTTTGCGAAGTCGTCAAGCTTTTGGCGTTGATATACCTTTGCAAGCTCTATTTGAAAGCCCGACAATTTCCAGCTTTAGCGAATTGATTCTTGAGATTCAATCACAAAACTTGGAGCTAGTTGATCAATCGATTACTCCAAGAATAGAACACCACAGTACACCACTTTCTTTCTCTCAAGAAATTATGTGGTTTGGAAAACAATTAAATCCAGATCGGTTAATTCATATTAATGAAGCATTCAGATTGAAAGGATATCTTGATCTATCGATTATGAAGCGATCGCTTGAGGCTATAGTTGCTCACCATGAGGTGCTACGCACTAACTTTAGGCTTGAAGATGGTAGACCGATACAGGTGCTTCAGGCGATCGCTCCATTTGATATGGAAATCATTGACCTACGAAGTCTTGCTCCCGCAGAGATGGATGCTCAGTTGCCAGTTCTACTTCAACAAAAAGCCCATGAACATTTTGATTTAGAATCAGATTTGATGTTACGAGCAACTCTATTCCAATTAAATGATTTGGAAAATGTTTTGCTTTTAGTATTGAATTATATAGTCAGTGATAGTTGGTCTATGGGTATATTGAGACAGCAACTAACGCAGTTATATAACGCATTTTTGATTGGAAAGCCGAATCCTTTATCGCCATTACCGATTCAGTATGCTGATTATGTATGGTGGCAGCGAGAATGGGTGCAAAGTGGATTACTAGATCAACAAATTAATTATTGGAAAAAACAATTAGAAGGCGTAAATCCCGTTCTAAACTTGCCGATAGACCGTCCCCGCCCTGCCATTCAAAAAGATTTCGGCGCTACTCAATCCGTAATAATTTCAACTAATTTAAGTAAGGCTCTAAAACAGATTGCTCACAAAGAAGGTGTAACCTTGTTTATGGTCTTGTTAGCAGCATTTCAAATACTTCTCTATCGATATAGTCATCAAGAAGATATTACAGTTGGTTCGTTAGTAGCGGGGCGTAATCGCATTGAATTAGAGAATTTAATCGGATTATTTATTAACTTCGTAGCTTTACGCACAGATTTAGGTGGCAATCCAAATTTTAAGGAGCTTTTGCAGAGGGTTCGCGCCGTATCTCTTGAAGCCTATGCAAATTCCGATTTACCCTTCGACAAGCTATTAGAATATCTAAATTTTAGTAGATCGCTCAGTTATAAACCACTATTCCAAGTAATGTTTATTCTCGAAAATACACCGAATCATCCCTTGGAAATGGAAGGAATGACGGGTGTATCCCAAAAAATTGATAATCTTCAGTCTGGCATGGATTTGACCTTACAGTTACAGGAATACAACGATGATATTCGTGGAACCCTTACTTATAGTACGGATCTGTTCGATCGCGAAACGATCACCAGAATGTTAAATCATTTCCAGATTTTGCTAGAAGCGATCGCCGCAAATCCTGAACAGCCGATCGCCAATTTACCAATTTTAACCAGATCTGAACAAGAGCTATTTCTATTCCCTTATCAGAATCGAATTAGTCCAGAAATTCATGCTCCAATTCATGATCAAGAATTACTAGTTCACCAATTATTTGAGAATCAAGCACGACTTACACCCAGTACGATCGCTGTCCAGTATATTGATCGAACATTAACTTATCAACAACTAAACGCCAAAGCTAACCAGTTAGCCCATTATCTGCGCTCCATCGGTGTTAGAGCCGATCAATTTGTGGGAATCACAGTGGAACGCAATTTAGAAATGATCGTGGGAATTATGGGGATTCTCAAAGCTGGAGCGGCATACGTTCCTCTTGATCCTGACTATCCACGCGATCGCCTAGCATATATGATCGATGATGCCAAAATCTCGATCCTATTAACCCAAAGTCAATACATATCACAATTACCCATTTCTCAAGCAGACAATTCTCAAGTACAGATAATCTGTTTAGATACTAACTGGATAGATATTTCTACATTCAGCGAAGAAAATCCATCATCCATTAATACCCTTGAAAATACCGCCTATCTTATCTATACTTCTGGCTCTACGGGGCAGCCAAAAGGGGTAATTATTAGCCATCAGGCGCTCAGCAGTTTTACTAAATCGGCGATCGCGGAATATAAAATAACCAGTAGCGATCGGGTATTGCAGTTTGCTTCTATCAATTTTGATGCAGCTATAGAAGAAATATATTGCAGTTTATGCACAGGTGCTACGTTAGTATTGCGAACTGATGTCATGATTGCTGATTCTCGTAAATTCCTACAAACTTGCGGTGATTGGCAAATAACTGTACTTGATTTACCCACTGCTTATTGGCATCAGTTAGTAGCTGATTTAGAAGCGGTTAATTCAACTAATCCAAAAACAAAGTTGTCTTTGCCAGATTCCATTAGACTAGTAATTATCGGTGGCGAAAAAGTGCTGCCTGAAGCCGTTAGAGCTTGGCAAAAATATGTAATTAGTTCTCACAAGGAAGGTCAGCTACAGCTAGTCAATACCTATGGACCGACGGAAGCAACAGTTGTGGCGGCGGTGTACTGGATTTCAGAAAATGCTGCTTTTAGTGGTGAAGTTCCCATTGGTCGCCCGCTCCGTCACATAGAAACCTATGTTTTAGACTCCTATTTGCAATTAGTTCCCATCGGTGTAGCAGGAGAACTACATATAGGTGGTGATAGCTTGGCAAATGGATATTTACATCGTCCTGAACTGACAGCCGCCAAATTTATTCCTAATCCTTTTAGTAGCATTGCTGAACCTTCTTCACTTAATCGCCCACATAGAAGCTTATATAAAACTGGTGATTTAGTTCGTTATCTGCCTGATGGCAACCTTGAATTTATCGGTCGCATTGATGACCAAGTAAAAATTCGTGGTTTTCGGATTGAGTTAGGGGAAATTGAATCCATTCTGACTCAACATCCACATATCCGTGAAGCGGCGATCGTTGTCAGAGAAGAAATCCTCAACAATAAACGCCTTGTTGCTTTTCTTGTGACATCTACAGGGTTGAAATCAGAACAGGTTCAAGAACTAGAAACAATCAAAAGTAGTGTACGTCAATTCCTGCAAGAGCGATTGCCGAATTATATGCTCCCCAGTGCTTTTGTCTTTCTAGACAGTTTACCGATTACTCCCAATGGCAAAATTGATCGTCGCATCTTGTCTAATTTAGATATTGCCAATATTCAGTCTGAATCCAACTTTGTTCCGCCTCGTAATTACACGGAAGAGGTTTTAGCCAAGATTTGGGCTGAAGTTCTTGGCTTAGAAAGAGTGGGAATTCATGATAACTTTTTTGAATTAGGTGGTCATTCGCTTTTGTCTGTTCGTCTAATTTTTGAGATGGAGAAAGCTCTAAACTATCATTTCCCATTAAAATCCCTATTCCAAATTGGCACGATCGCCGAAATAGCTAAATTTATTCAAGAACAGGATTCGGAAGAATCATCAGTAGAAGATGTGCCTGCGGGCTTAAGTATTGATGATTATCGCGCCTTGCTATCTTTACGCGCTGGGATGACAGGTTCACGCATGGGTAAGCGCGGCTTAATTGTCCATATTGCGCCAGCAGTTGAATTAACATCACAACCTTTTGTCTGGGTCGGTGAAGTGAAAACAGGCAAAAGACTGAAGCTGAAACAACCTGTTTATGTAATGCCAGGGGCAAGTTTATCTTCATCCATGAATTCGTCTCAAGATTACATTTCCGTAATTGCTAGCTTGCTGGTAGAAGAGTTACTGTCTGCGAAACCCAGCGATTCCTATTCACTCGGTGGATGGTGTTACAATGGGTTAGTGGCTATGGAAATGGCTCAACAATTACAGAAGCTTGGCAAACAAGTGGATTTACTCACATTTGTCGATGTGTCAGGGCGATCGCCGATTTATAGTCTAGTGTGCGATCTGAATTTTCACTTAGGAACTATGCGATTCCACTTGTACAATCTTAACAAATTATCATTTACAAACAAATTGAAGTACATTGTGGAACGGATTCTTTTCAAATTTAATCCGCCCAAAAGCTCTAGCTCAGCCATTAATAGATTTGATGACAAGATAGAAACGGAGCAGGTGCTTACCCTACTTTTAAAAGCTTTTAACAAATACACGCCTAAACCTTACAATGGTAAAGTTTTAATGGTGATTGGTAGTGAACAGATTATTCATGGTCAAAGGGAAATTAAGTATTTTGATGTTTCTGGTCTATTCCCTTACAACGGATGGGAAAATTTACTAGGTGGTCAAGTATTGCTGGAAAAGATGCCATGCGATCATCTGGACTTAATGGAAAATCCTTATTGCGAAAGAATAGGTAATACAATTGCAACTATTACCGCAGCCCCAAAAATTAGGAGATAGCAGCTATGTTAAAAAGTAAACCTCGCGATGTACAAGTAATTTATATTGCTGATCAAACCTATGCCCTGCGATCGCGTAGTTGGAATCGCTTGCGGTTTGAAATTGAATATGCTTTAGAGAAAGGAACTACCGCTAATTCATTTTTAATTCAGGGAGCTTTACAAGCAATCATTGATCCCCCTGGCGGAACTTTTACTGATATTTATTTAGATCAACTGCGACAACGCATAAATATTAGCGATATCAGTTATGTGATCCTTGGTCATGTCAACCAAAACCGTATTGATACCTTAAAAGCTTTATTAGAAATCAATCGCCGCCTTACATTTGTCTGCACTAACGCTGGGGCGATCGCTTTACGCGAAGGTTTGGGTGAAGGTTTGGGCGAAGGATCGGGTGAAGGCTTGGGCAAAGGTTTAGGCGATAATATCAAAATTCAAATTGTGCGTGGCGAAGAAACCCTCGATCTTGGCAAAGGGCATATTCTTAAATTTATCCCCACCTCCACACCGCGCCATCCTGACCAGCTCTGCACCTACGACTCGAAAACGCAGATTTTATATACAGATAAATTTTTTGGGGCGCATATCTGTGGCGATCAGGTATTTGATGAAGGCTGGAGCCAACTGCTGAGCGATCGCCGCTATTACTTTGACAGCACAATGGCAAACCAAGTCCGTCAAGTCGAATCAGCCCTTGATAAATTTGCCGATCTTGAGGTTGCTTTTTATGCCCCTGGGCATGGTCCAATGGTGCGCTATGGCTTGAATGAACTCGTAAAGCTCTATCGCCAATGGTGCGAATCACAAAAGCAGCAAAACATTTCTGTAGTTGTGATCTTTGCGTCCGCCTATGGCAACACCACCACGATCGCTAATGCACTGGCTCGAGGCATTACCAAAGCAGGCGTGGCAGTAGAGTTAATCAATTGCGAAAGTGCAGAACCTGAAGAAATTAAAGCGGCGATCGAAAAGTCTTCGGGATTCCTGATTGGTTCTCCGACTCTGGCTGGACATTTGCCAACACAGGTGCAGACGGCTTTAGGAATCATCTTGTCTACGGCAACCAAGAGTTATCAAGCAGGTGTTTTCGGCTCCTTTGGTTGGAGTGGTGAAGCTGTGGATATTATTGCGGGAAAACTTAAGGATGCGGGATATATCCTTGCCTTTGAACCAATTCGGATCAAGTTCACGCCCACGGAAGCGACATTACAGCTTTGTGAAGAAACAGGTACAGACTTTGCCCAAGCCCTAAAACGCGCCAAAAAAGTTCGCACAACCCTGAATCCAGGCAGTACGGTTGAGCAAGCGGTCGGGCGCATTGTTGGCTCCTTATGTGTGTTAACCGTTCAGCGCGGTGAAGTATCTACAGCGATGCTAGCTTCTTGGGTATCGCAAGCCACCTTTAATCCCCCAGGGCTGACGATCGCCGTAGCCAAGGATCGCGCCGTCGAGTCTTATTTGTTTGAAGGCGATCGCTTTGTTTTAAATATTCTCGAACAGGGCAAGCAACTCCGCAAACACTTTATGAAAAAATTTGCGCCTGGGGAAAATCGCTTTGTGGATGTCCAATCAGAACTAACTGAAGGCGGTTTGATTTTAACCGATGGTTTGGCATATTTAGAATGTCGCGTTGCTCAGCGAATGGAATGTGGTGATCACTGGATTATCTATGCGATCGCGGACAATGGGAAGTTATTGCAGTCCAACGGCTTAACCGCTATTCATCACCGCAAAACTGCCAGTAATTATTAGATGTTTGCCTAGCTTACCAATCACTCGTAAAATTAAAGCAAGCCTAAAGGTATGGGCTTTTTAAAGTTTTTTTAGAGAATTTATAGCTTGCAAGATTAATGAGCATAAAAGTCGTTTCTACATCCGCCTTTTCCGACCAGAAGCCTGGCACTTCTGGGTTAAGAAAAAAAGTTAAGGTTTTTCAAACGCCTAACTATCTTGAAAATTTCGTTCAATCCATTTTTGATAGCCTCGAAGGATTTGCTGGACAAACCCTCGTAGTTGGCGGCGATGGACGCTATTACAACCGCCATGCGATTCAAGTAATCTTAAAAATGGCGGCGGCTAATGGCTTTGGTAAAGTCTTAGTTGGACGCGGCGGTATTTTATCGACACCTGCGGCTTCATGTATTATTCGCAAATACAATGCATTTGGCGGCATTATCCTCTCGGCTAGTCATAACCCCGCAGGACCAGATGACGACTTTGGCATCAAATACAACACGGGCAATGGTGGTCCCGCACCTGAAAAAATCACCGATGCGATTTATAACATCACCAAGAGCATTACGGAATACAAAATCCTTGAAGCTGATGATCTTGATCTCGATCGCTTAGGGGCAGCCCAATTAGGCGAGATGACAGTGGAAGTCATCGACTCCGTTGCCGATTATGCCGAACTCATGGGTGAACTGTTTGACTTCGATCGCATCAAAACCCTACTTGCTTCTACCGATTTTCGGCTGTGCTTCGATGGAATGCACGCGGTAACAGGTCCCTATGCGGAAGATATTCTTGTCAATCGCTTAGGCGCACCCGCCAGTGCTTTACAAAATTGCGTTCCTCTCGAAGACTTTGGTGGCGGACATCCCGATCCCAACTTGGTCTATGCCCATGATTTAGTCGATGTCCTTTTTGCCGAAGATGCCCCTGACTTTGGTGCGGCTTCCGATGGCGATGGCGATCGCAATATGATCTTGGGGCGCAAATTCTTTGTGACTCCCAGCGACAGCTTAGCAATTCTCGCGGCAAATTCCCATCTTGTCCCAGCCTACAAAGGTGGACTCGCAGGGATTGCCCGTTCTATGCCCACCAGCCAAGCTCCCGATCGCGTTGCCGCCAGATTAGGGATTCCCGCCTATGAAACGCCTACAGGTTGGAAATTTTTTGGTAATTTGTTAGATGCAGGTAAAGCAACCCTTTGCGGTGAAGAGAGCTTTGGTACAGGTTCCAATCATGTTCGCGAAAAAGATGGACTTTGGGCAGTTCTCTTTTGGTTGAATGTTCTCGCCGCCCGTCAAGAGTCAGTAGAAACCATCGTGAAGGAACATTGGCAACTTTACGGACGTAATTTCTATTCGCGCCATGATTATGAAGGAGTCGATAGCGATCGCGCTAATACCCTAGTCGATAATCTTCGCAAAAATGGAACCGCTTTAGTCGGACAGAAATTTGGTAATTATGAAGTTGCCTTCTGTGATGATTTTAGCTATACCGATCCCATTGATGGCAGTGTTAGCAGCAAACAAGGGATTCGGATTGGTTTCACCGATGACTCGCGCATTGTCTTCCGTTTGTCAGGTACTGGCACTGAAGGCGCAACTTTGCGACTCTATGTGGAGAGTTATGAGCCAAATATTGCTAAGCATTCTCTCGATACTCAAGAAGCACTGAAGGAGTTGATTGAGATTGCCGATCAAATTGCTCAGATTAAAGTCTTGACAGGACGCGATCACCCAACGGTAATTACTTAGTGATGTTACGTGGAAGTTTCTAAAGCCCTCACCCCTAGCCCTCTCCCATAGGCTACCTTGTACACACAAGTCTAACTGTCTACGTTTCAGGGTTTAGATCCCCCCAGCCCCCCTTGTAAAGGGGGGAGAATCAATTAAATTTTCTTCTTCCCCCTTTACAAGGGGGATTGAGGGGGATCTTTAGTAACTTGCACTATAGCTGATAACTTGTGTGTAAACGGTAGTCTGTGGGATAGGGGCTAAGATGAGAGCTTGACTAATCTTCTGCGTAACATAACTAATTATTCACCTTGCAACACCTATTTACTTAATAGGAAAAGAGTATAATCCGAAAACAAATTTAGGAATAGATTAAATGGTGTCCACAAGTTTTCATGTCTGCATCACCCTAGGTACTCGTCCCGAAGCAATCAAACTTGCGCCTGTCATCCATTTATTTAGAAATAATTCCCAGTTCCAAACCTCAGTGATTCTAACGGGACAACATCGCGAAATGGTTGCCCAAGTGATGCAGTTGTTTGAACTTCAAGCTGATTATGATTTGGGAATTATGCAACCAAAGCAAACCCTCACTCAGATTACTTGCAATAGTTTGATGGGGTTAGAGAAGTTATATCAAGAGATTCAGCCCAATATAGTATTGGTTCAAGGCGATACAACCACAGCTTTTGCGGCGGCTCTAGCAGCTTTTTATCAACAAATTCCTGTGGGTCATGTTGAAGCAGGGTTGCGTACCGATAATCTCTTTAATCCATTTCCTGAAGAAGCCAATCGTCGTCTAGTTTCCCAAATCGCCCAACTTCATTTTGCTCCCACCCTTGCCTCCGTCGAAAATCTCAAGGTTTCAGGGGTAAAAGAGGGAATACACCATACGGGAAATACAGTAATTGATGCGCTGTTATATGTTTCGGGGCGATCGCCTGAATGTGCGATCGCAGGTTTAGACTGGTCAGCCCAGCGCGTGATCCTTGCCACCGTGCATCGCCGCGAAAATTGGGGTGAACCATTGGCGCAAATTACTGAAGCATGGTTACAGATCTTGGCAGATTTCCCCGATGTAGCCTTAGTATTGCCGATGCATCTCAATCCTGTCGTGCGCGAACCATTAATCGCCAAGTTAGGAAATCATCCCCGCATTTTCTTAGTTGAACCGCTAGATTATGAGCAGTTGGTCGGTGCGATGCAGTGCTGTTATTTGATCATGAGTGATTCAGGCGGCTTGCAAGAAGAAGCTCCTAGCTTAGGAAAACCAGTCCTAGTATTACGTTCCACGACTGAACGACCTGAAGCGATCGCCGCAGGAACGAGCAAACTAGTAGGTACAGAAACCCAAGACATCGTAGCGGCGGCAACTAAATTATTAAGCGATCGCACTGCCTATGAAGAAATGGCAAATGTGGCAAATCCATTTGGTGATGGTCAATCTAGTCAGCGTATCCTAGAGATCGTCCATTCATTTTTAGCTTAAAACCACCTAGTTTCCATTCTCGACTGGGCTTCATAGACTTTTGTCAGTCAATCAGAAAAATAACTTATGTATTTTTGGCAATAGCTCTATAGTTCCAATAGAAGGCGATCGCTAAATTGATCCACTTCAGAATGTAATAAAGTCCTGTAAAGACAACAAAAAATATGATTGTCCCCAAAAAGAAATTGGGACTTTCAAGATTGTTAAAAGCATCTTGAATGACGCGGCGTGGTTGCGTCAACACATACCAACTGTTTAAACGATTAACCCGCCCCCAATATACGCCGATCGCACAGATAAAATTGATGCTGATTTCTACCCAAGTTGTATTTTTTATGAACTTACTCAAACTTAAATAGTTCGCGAGATTCATCATTGATAAGACATAAAGTTGATAACCCAGCAATATAAAAGCAAAATACTGCGGAATTAATACAAAAATCACACCGTTAGTTGAAATATCAGGCAACCTTGTATCATAAACAAAATGAATAATGTCGGTGAGGATATAGGGAGCATTTGGCAAAAACAAGATAAATATCGCGATACCGAACCACCAAATTAAATTTTGGGATAATTGCTTAGGCGATCGCTTAACAAATCGTTGATCAAACAAGATAAAACTAAGCGCACAGGGAATTATGGCTAAAAACAAATTCCAGCCCATCCACCGAAAGTTATCCAAAAACTGCTCAAATGCTTCTGTCATTGATTTTTACTGCGTAGTATGTTGATAGGCTAGCTCTTGCTAGTTATTAATTTCTTCGAGATTAAACTGTTAGATAGACTTTTAGATAGATATTTATGATAAATGGTTTCCCGATTTCGCAAAGCTGGTTAATAGCGATCGCTCTAAATACTATTCTCGGTGCGATCGCCTTATTGTTACCGCGCAAGGTCTTGACCACTACAGGCATATATCATGCATGGGCGTTGGGAATCACGATCTGGGGCTGTCTAGGATGGCAGGGTTATATCGTAATTTTAAGCTATTTGATTGTGGGATCGGGGGTAACACGCATCGGTAAAGATATTAAAGAAGCTAAAGGCATTGCCGAAAAACGCGATGGCGCAAGGGGACCTGAAAATCTGTGGGGATCGGCTGCTACGGGTGCGATTTGTGCGATTGGTCAAGCGATCGCGCCCAACCCTCTGTGGCTATTGGCATACACCGCCAGTCTCAGCACCAAACTAGCCGATACAACTGCTAGCGAAATAGGCAAGGCTTACGGTAAAACCACCTATTTAATCACTACACTCAAACCAGTCCCCGCAGGCACAGAAGGCGCTGTCAGCCTCGAAGGCACGATCGCAGGAATTATCGGGTCGCTCTTGATCGCGGCGATCGGTTTTGTGGGTTTATTAACTAGTCCGTGGGATCTCCTCTACTGTGCGATCGCCGCCTTTATCGCCACAAATATCGAGAGCTTAATTGGCGCAACTTTACAAGAAAAATATGACTGGCTCACCAATGAACTCGTGAACGGGATTAATACAACTATCGGTGCGGCGATCGCGGTTTTGGTTGCCTCAATTATGAGATGATAAGACGTGTATTTTGATGCAGCGCTTTGCGCTTTTTGAAAATACAAAAAACTTTCTTGTAAGTAGGTTGTTGGAATTAAACGTAGGATGTGTTAGCGATAGCGTAACGCATCTGCTTTAAGCAATTGATGCGTTACGTTGCACTAACGCATCCTACAAATAATTAAGCTGTATTTAAATCTGTATTTAGAAGAGTTGCAATGGGACTAAGTAACAATCTGTTAAACCCTAATAACCAATCCTTGATTGTACGAGACTGCTGTGAAATGATCGATGCACAAGTAGCTAGCAAGTCAGGGCTGAGTGGAATAGCGATTAAAACCGCCTTTGCCGCGCTTAAGGGAATTAAACCAAATTATATTTATGGTGTTGTTGATTCGCTGTTAGAACCATGTTTGAACGCAATTGATCCTCTTTGGGATGAGGGCATCGCCCAAGGTGAGCCTGTAGAGTATCTCAAAGCAAATCGATCTCGTACCGCAGACGCATTGCTGATTGTTACTGACAAAAAAGTGAAAAGCACCAAACTACAACTGGTGAAAGGGGTCTATGACAAACTGCGTAGTTCGGCAAAGCAACATGTCGAAGAAGCGGTTCCCGCTTTTGCTCAGATAATCGGAAAATATTCCCTATAAAACCAAAATTTAACCAAAAGGATTACCATTATTATTCTGTGCTTGTACTACAATCTTTAGGATAAGCAAACAAATATTTTCACATCTCTACCTGATTGGATACATCTCTACCCGATTGGATGATGATTGTGATCTATTAACTATCGGAATATGCCTGAACTAAGGTATGTTGGCTGCTGTTTTAATGTGAGGAGTTACAAATAAGTTATGCAAATTTCATCCAGTTGGTTGACGCTTGGTGCGAGTTTATCGCTTCTGATTCCAGCTTGGACAGCCAATGCTCAAGAATTTACGACATCCCTCCAGCCTTTGAGCGTGGTCAGTATTGAAATCGCCAGAGCAAAGCCAGAGGCGGATAAGCCAGCAACTGTATTTCCCTCAACCGTATTTCCAGTAGCAACACGCGCAACAGCAACATTTACCGCAATACCCATAGCACCATCAGTTCCATCCTTAGTATCAACGTCATTAGTATCGACATCTACAGTATCAACATTTACAATATCGACATCTACAACAACGACGGAATCTGAACCAAAATCTAACATTCCGCAAGTGATCGCAGCGCCTTCTACCCCCTCCCCACAAACGTCTTCACAACCTCAAATCGTCAGTTCCACAACAGAACCTGCTAGAGTCATCCCCAGTGCGGCGGCAGCTACTTCAGGAAAACTAGATCCTGCTCAAACTCTAGTCGTGCCAACTACACCGAGCCAAGTTAAGTTAGAGAACACTAAGTCAATCACGCTCAACGAAGTTGTCGAATTGGTAGAAAGATCAAGCCCTGACTGGATTCAAGCAAAGATAGCTGTCGATCGCGCTCGCGCAGTATTAGAAGAAGCCCAAGCAGGGCGATCTGCGACAGTTTCCAGTTCTGCCCAGTACACATTCACGGACTCGGCTCAAGCGCGACTGAGCAACATTAACAATAATTTATCCAATAATACTAAAAGCCAATCGCTCTCTGGCACAGTGGGCGTTAACTACAATATTTTCGACTCAGGCGTGAATGATTCCACCATTCGGACTGCGGAAAATAACCTCCGAATTGCCGAAGCAAATCTCAACCAAGCGCGTCAAACGATTCGATTGAGTATCGTCACTGCCTATTACAACTTACAAAATACTGATGAAACGATCAAGATTCGTCTAAAAGCTGTCGAAAATGCGGAAAAAAGTTTAAAAGACACCAAAGCAAGAGAACGTGCAGGTGTTGGCACAAAATTTGATGTCCTCCAATCCGATGTCTCACTTGCCAATGCCAAGCAAGAGCTATTTAATGCGGAAGCAGCCCAATTAATCGCAAGGCGTGAGTTATCGCGTCAAATTAATTATCCGCCCACCGTAGAAATTACCGCTAAGGACGAGGTTGTGCCTGTGGCTCCGTGGCAATTGTCGAGGGAAGAAACAATTTTACTGGCGCTGCGAAATCGTGCCGAACTTGATATTCGCAAACTAGAGCGAGAGGTAGCCCGCGATCGCGCTACGACTGCTTTAGCCAGATTAGGACCTCAAGTTAGTGTTTTTGCCAACTTAAATGCCGTTACTGATTTTGCTGGTATAGGCTCTATTGGTACTGGTTATCAACTTGGCACAAGACTAGAATGGAATCTTTACGATGGTGGTAGAGCTGCCGCTCAGGTCAATCAGTTCAAAGCCGATCAAGCCACTGCTGAAAGCAATTTTGAAAAGACAGCTCGTCAAGCTCGCTATGATGTGGAAGAGGCTTACATCAACCAAGAATCTCGCCTTAAGCAAATTGAAACCGCAACTGGAGCAGTTAAACAAGCGGAAGAAGCTCTCCGACTGTCACGGTTACGGCTTGATGCTGGTGTTGGTACACAGCTAGAGGTGATTACGGCTGAGTCAGACTTTACCCGTGCGGATGTCAACCGTGTCCAAGCGATTATTGGCTATAACCAGTCCCGCGCCAGTCTCGAACGTGCTGTAAGCGGGCTTTAAATCACACCAAACTCAAAAAGTAAACTCAAAAGGAGTTGATTTTTATGACAGTCCAATTGGTTGAGGCGATCGCAAACCCACATAAGTTTCTGTTGACGACCGATCAATATCACCTTATGCATGAAGCTGGTGTTTTTCAAGATGGCGATCGCCTTGAATTAATTAATGGAGAAGTTACAGAAATGTCCCCGATTGGCAGAAAACATGGATCTTGTATTAATCGGTTAGTGACCAAACTCACGCAAAAGCTAGGAACTCGTATTGTTCTGTCTGTACAGAACTCAATTCGCCTTGAGGATAATTCACAGCCACAGCCTGACTTGGCAATCCTAAAGCCGCGTGATGATTTTTATGAGGCAGCATTGCCAACACCGGATGATATTTTGTTGATCATTGAAGTTGCCGATAGTTCCCTTGATTACGATCGCCATGTGAAAGCACCTCTATACGCGGCGGCAGGAATTCCAGAAATGTGGCTATTTGATGTCAACCAGAAAATAATTGAAGGCTATTCACAACCATCGCCAAATGGATACAAACTTCTCAGGCGTTACGATGAAGGCGATAAATTATCCATACTTGCCTTTCCCGACGTTACTTTTAATTGGAATGAGCTTTTATAAGTTATTTTGAAATTTTGCTTGACTAACATACAAACTTAAAGTTATATTAGTGAGTTCGGAATTCCAAAACTGTAAAGCCATGCCGCTACCGATTGTTGCCGTTGTCGGTCGCCCCAATGTGGGCAAATCTACGCTAGTAAATCGCCTCTCAGGCGAACAATATGCGATCGTTTATGATCAACCAGGTGTTACCCGCGATCGCGTTTATCGCGAATGTTTCTGGGGCGCACATGAATTTCAAGTCGTGGATACGGGGGGATTAGTCTTTGATGATGAGACGGAATTTTTACCGATGATTCGCGAACAGGCGGAGATTGCCATTCGCGAGTCGGCGGCGGTGATTTTTGTGGTGGATGGATTGGCAGGAATTACGGATGCTGATGAACAATTGGGCGGCTGGCTACGGCGACAAAACATTCCTGTGTTATTGGCGGTAAATAAATGTGAAGGTTCTAAATTTGGACTTTCGTTGGCTGCTGAATTTTGGAATTTGGGCTTAGGTGAACCGATTCCCATGTCAGGGATTCATGGTAATGGTACGGGCGAATTACTGGATGAGTTGATTAAGCACTTACCCGCGCCCGAAGATGTCATTAAGGAAACTGATGAAATTAAAGTGGCGATTATTGGTCGTCCTAACGTTGGCAAATCTAGCCTATTAAATGCTTTTATTGGTGAAAATCGCAGCATTGTCAGTCCGATTTCTGGCACAACCCGCGATGCGATCGATATGTCGGTAGAGCGTAATGGTCGAAAATATCGCTTGATTGATACGGCAGGTGTCCGCCGCAAAAAGAATATTGATTACGGTATTGAGTTTTTTAGTATTAACCGCGCTTTCAAAGCGATCGGGCGTTCGGATGTGGTTTTGTTGGTGATTGATGCCCTTGATGGTGTCACCGATCAAGATCAAAAACTGGCGGGGCGGATCAACGATGAAGGGAAAGCTTGTGTAATTGTTATCAATAAATGGGATGCGATCGAAAAGGATTCCTACACAATTTATGACTACACCGCCGATGTGAAAAGTCGTCTAATGTTTGTCGAATATGCGCCGATTATCTTTGTCAGTGCGCTCACAGGGCAGAGGGTTGAGCAAATTCTAGAGCGTGTGGACATTGCTGCCGAACAACATAAACGCCGTGTTCCCACTGCAATTTTGAATGAAGCTTTGAACGAAGCTGTGACATGGCACGCGCCACCGACTAGTCGTGGTGGTAAACAGGGCAAGGTTTATTACTGTACCCAAATTTCCGATAGTCCTCCGACAGTAATTCTTTTTGTGAATGATCCCCATCGCTTTAACGATAACTACAAGCGTTACATCGAAAATCAATTCCGTAAAACTCTTGGTTTTGAAGGTACTCCTGTCAGGTTCATCTTCCGTGGCAAGAAGGATCGCGAAGTTGAGAAGTCGAAAAACTCAGCATTAAGATAGTTTGTAGGGGCGCAATGCGCCCCTTGTCTTTATCTTGGCGCTCTCCGCCAACCTGCGGCGATCGCTTCAGATTCTGAGCAGAACCATTTTTCCCCTTTAGATGGATCGATTTTTGTCCCTTCGTAATCCTCCATACCTACAACATGGTATAGCCTATCTCCTGTCGAGACTGAGATGTTTCCCTTGATATTGCAATTCTGCTGTGCAACTGGTTCGTTAATAACTATAGGCTCAGAAACAGGCGTAACTTTAGGTGCAGCAACAGGGGTAACTTTAGGTGCAGAGACAGGGGTAACTTTAGGTGCAGAGACAGGGTTACTAGTTTTAGGTGCAGAGACAGGGTTGCTAGTTTTAGGTGCAGAAACAAGATTACTGGCTTTAGGTGTAAACGGAAGATTGAACGGAAAATTAAATAACCGACTAAATTGGTTTGGAGCAAGGACAACAACAGATGTAATACCTATACCTACTCCAAGAAAACCAATAATTAATTGAGGCAATATGCTCTTGCTGGGCTTGTGAATCGCTGCTACAGCCTTATTTCTTGACGAACTTGGAGATGCCGATGCAACACCTTGAATTGATGCTGAAACTGCACAGGTTTTCCCATTTTTGCCAGTACCTAACGTATAAAACACCACATCTCCTATTTTTGGACGGCGACCTGTTGTCCTAATCTCGCTAATGTGTAAAAAAATTTCTTCCTTCCCGTCAGTAGGCTTAATAAACCCAAAACCCCGATCATCATTCCACTTAACCAATTGTCCCTTACATAAACTGCTATTCATTTAAAGATCACTATTTATCAACTATATTTTACTAAATCTATTTAACACATGTATTTTAGCGTTTGTTTGCAAGAAAATAAGCTCTTACATTTATTTAAGCACTATGACGGTTACTATGATTGCGGTGGTAAGGTTGAATAATATCAGTAGCAGGGAAAACTCATGGAAGAGCGATCGCAAGCGCTGCTGAGCTTAGCCAAAGCGAGATTATCCAGACGAATTGCTTTTTGGATATTTATTAGTATTGTGGTGATCGAAGCGATTATTCTGGTTCCGTCATATTTTCGACGTGAACAAGAATTACTTGATAGCGCTGAAAATGTATCCGCAATTCATGCCAGATTTTTATTGCAAGCTGCACAATCAATGAAATCTGAGCCACAGATTTTAGATTTAGCAAATTTGATCAAACAGGATAGTAATATCGTTGGATGGGCGATCGAAGATGCATCGGGGCGGAGAATCTTGCAAGTGGGAGAAGTTGCAACATTAAAATCAGCAAATGTGCAAGATAAACCGATCGCTCGTTTGCGTAGTTCTAATGGCGATCGCTACGATGTGGCTTGGAATGGGCGGCAATTTGGTAGTAGATATATTTTAGTTGTGCGTCATAATGTCGAATTTATTAAGCAAGAGCTAATCGATTATGTATGGCGGATTATCGGCTTAGTTGCGATTATTTCCCTATTTGTGACAGTCAGTACATTGGTGATTTTAGGAGCGATCGTGATTTTACCGATCTTAAAATTGCGCGAAGATTTGGAGCTTGTCGCCGATTCGATTAGTCAAGAACAAATGAATTTACGATTTCATTCGATGTTGACTTTGCGGATGGATGAGCTAGGGGATGTGATGTCAGCCTTTAATCAAATGTATGCGAGGATCATCAAAGAAATATCCGAACGGAAACGCGCTGAAGCAATCATTCAACAGGAAAAAGATACTTCTGATAATTTACTGTTGAATATTCTGCCCTATGCGATCGCCAATCGTTTAAAACTAGGAGAAACCGTTATTGCAGATGGTTTTAATGAGGCGACAATTTTATTTGCGGATATTGTCAACTTTACGGAACTATCGGCGACCGTACCGCCAGTGAAGTTGGTCTGCATACTCAATGAAATTTTTTCTGAATTTGACGGGCTAGCTGAAAAATATGGTTTAGAAAAAATTAAAACCATTGGTGATGCCTATATGGTGGCGGGCGGACTACCCACTTATAAACCCGATCATGCTGAAGCGATCGCCGACATGGCGTTGGATATGCAAAAAGTAATTAGTAATTTTGCCAGTGATTTGGGCGAACCTTTCAAAATTCGGATTGGAATTAACACTGGACCTGTGATTGCAGGTGTCATCGGCATCAAGAAATTTATCTATGATCTTTGGGGGGATGCGGTTAACATTGCCAGTAGAATGGAATCGCATGGATTAGCCGATCATATTCAAGTCTCGGACTCGACCTATGCAATTTTACAAAATAAATACGACTTTGTAGATCGAGGCATAATTAAGGTTAAGGGGAAGGGGGAAATGCAAACTTACTTTTTGCTTAGCAAATTACTTAATCAAACAAGTCAAGAGCTTGTTAGTGAGCCAGATATTAGGAAAAGCGCCGCTTATCAGAACATCTAGATCTCACGGTTTGTTTTATTGAAGTAGATGAAATAGGCGATCGCTTGCCATAACCACCATGACAGTCTTAGACACAAACTCGTTTGAAGTTTATACAATTGGAGCCGCCACTTTTGACTTAAGCGGACTCCCCAAGGAATATTACACGCTCATTGATGGCAACAAAAACATCACTTGGGTACAGCCAATTTTTCAAGCGCTGGGGCTAAAGTCATTGTTAGCCGCGTCTTTGCCTGTTGAAAATTTCACCCATGCCATCATTCATGGTAAGGACTATACGGCAGTGGTGATCAAACAGCAGGGCAGTTATTTGGCTTTGCTAATTGATATTCAAAATGAGATTATTAATGATCAATTTCTAAACTGGGCGATCGGTTTCGATGCGACAACGCTCCGACATAATCCTAAGTTTCAAGTAATTTAATGATACTGACGCAAAGCGTCACTATTCAAATGGGTGATGGCGCTTTGCGCCATTAATGTTTAGTTTCATATAATAAGTTTGGATGTTGTTCTGGAAAAAATATGCTAACCATTCGTAAATCAGAAGAGAGAGGTCATGCAAATCATGGCTGGCTCGATAGCTATCACACCTTCTCTTTTGCCAGCTATTATGATCCGCAAAATATGTCTTTTCGCTCATTGCGCGTGATTAATCAAGATCAAATCGCTGGAGGCAAAGGTTTTGGAACCCATCCCCATCGGGATATGGAGATCATTACCTATATGCTCGAAGGTTCGTTAGAACATAAAGATAGTATGGGGAATGGCTCAATCATTCAAGTTGGTGATGTTCAAAGAATGAGCGCGGGAACAGGAATTACCCATAGTGAGTTCAATCCTTCGGCTACAGAATCAGCCCATCTATTACAAATCTGGATTCTACCCAATCAAGATAATGTAAAACCGAGCTATGAACAAATCTCTTTTTCACGCGAAGAGAAGCTTAATCAATTGCGTTTGATTGTTTCCCCCGATGGTCGAGAAAAGTCAGTCAAGATTTATCAAGATGCTTATGTCTATGCTTCCATTCTTGATGATGGCGTAGAAGTAACCTATACCCAAAATCCAAATCGCTATGTGTGGATACAGGTAGCAAGAGGAAGTTTGTTAATCGGCGATCGCCTACTGAATGCTGGTGATGCAATTTCTAGCGATCGCTCTGATAATTGGGCTTTAACTGGTCAAGGTAGCGCCGAAATCCTGATTTTTGATTTGCCATAGTATTTCGCGTAGGTTGCGATCGCACTCACAAAATCTTTATGGCTTACGCAAAAAAGACTTGAGAAACGTATTTTAAGGTGTTTTCTGGTAGGGACAATTCATGAATTGTCCCTATTTTCTTGCTGTTGCGTAAGTCATAATCCTGTTTGTACGGTAAGCCGATCTAGTTCCCTAGTCATTTCGCAGTATATTAGCACTCAGTGAGACAGAGTGCTAAAGCACGCAGCTTATGTCCAAAGTGAAATCAAAATTTGTCTTGAATTTCGCCTTGAGGCATAACCCGCATAGTCCACTCTGATTAGATTTTAAGGAGGTATAGCATAGTGGCATCATTAACCCTAAATACTGGTACATTGCAACCCCTAGGCGATCGCCTATTGGTCAAAGTAGCCACCAAAGAAGAAAAAACATCGGGCGGTATTTTCTTGCCTGATACAGCCCAAGAAAAGCCTCAAGTCGGTGAAGTCGTCGCTGTTGGCGCTGGCGCTCGTAACGACAAGGGTACTCGTGTGGCTCTAGAGGTCAAAGCGGGTGACAAAGTTCTTTACTCTAAGTATGCAGGCACTGAAGTCAAAATCGAAAGCGTAGATTATCTGCTACTTGCAGAAAGAGATATTCTCGCGATCGTTGAATAGAGAGTAATTACGAATTATCAATTACGAATTGCGAATTACGAATTATCAATTTACCAATTATTAAACTAGAAAACAATGGCTAAAATCGTAGTATTTGATGAAGAATCTCGCCGCGCCCTTGAGCGTGGTGTGAATGCGTTGGCTGATGCTGTGCGTGTTACCCTCGGACCAAAAGGACGTAACGTAGTTCTCGAAAAGAAATATGGCGCTCCTCAAATCATCAATGACGGCGTGAGCATCGCTAAGGAAATTGAATTAGAAGATCCTCTAGAAAATGCTGGCGCTCAACTAATTCGTGAAGTTGCTTCTAAAACCAATGACGTAGCAGGCGATGGAACCACCAGCGCGACTGTTTTGGCTCAAGAAATGATTCGCGAAGGCTTGAAGAATGTTGCCGCAGGTGCAAATCCAGTTGGTGTTCGTCGCGGTATCGAAAAGGCTGTTGCTCACCTTGTTGATGTGATTGCCAAGAAGGCGAAAGCAGTTGACTCCAATGCTGAAATCGCTCAAATCGCCACTATTTCTGCTGGCAACGATTCTGAAGTTGGCGAAATGATTGCTCACGCAATGGACAAAGTTGGTAAAGATGGCGTAATCACCGTTGAAGAATCGAAGTCCCTCACAACCGAACTGGAAGTTGTTGAAGGTATGCAACTCGATCGCGGTTATATTTCTCCTTATTTTGTCACTGACAACGAACGTCAGTTGGTGGAATTTGAGAATGCGAAGATCTTGATCACTGACAAGAAGATCAATGTCATTCAAGACCTCGTGCCTATTTTGGAAAAAGCGGCTCGTTCTGGTTCTCCTTTGGTAATCATCTCTGAAGATGTTGAAGGTGAAGCTTTGGCAACTCTAGTTGTGAACAAGCTCAGAGGCTCTCTCAACATCGCGGCTATCAAAGCTCCTGGATTTGGCGATCGCCGTAAAGCGATGTTGCAAGATATCGCCGTTCTTACCGATGGTCAAGTGATTTCCGAAGACACTGGTTTAGAACTTAGCGCTGCAACCCTTGAAATGTTGGGTACTGTTCGCAAGATCACCATTTCTAAGGATAAAACTACAATCGTTTCCGAAGTTACCAACAAGGCAAACATCGACAAGCGAGTTGCTCAAATCCGTAAGGAATTGGATCTCAGTGACTCTGACTATGACAAAGAAAAGCTTCAAGAGCGGATTGCTAAGCTCTCTGGTGGCGTAGCCGTAATCAAAGTTGGTGCTGCTACTGAAACCGAACTCAAGGATCGCAAGCTTCGCATCGAAGATGCCCTCAACTCCACCCGCGCTGCGGTTGAAGAAGGCATCGTTCCTGGTGGCGGTGCAACCCTTGCTCACCTTGCCGTTGAGCTTCTAGAATTCAAAGCAACCTTGAAGAACGAAGAAGCGATCGGTGCAGAAATTGTATCTCGCTCTCTATCCGCACCTCTTCGTCAAATCAGCGATAATGCTGGTTTAGAAGGTACTGTCGTTGTTGAGAAAGTCAAGCAACTTCCTTTCAATCATGGCTTTGATGCACTTAAGGGCGAATATGTAGACTTGATCGCTACTGGAATCATTGACCCTGCTAAGGTTGTTCGTTCTGCATTACAAAACGCTGCTTCCGTTGCTGGTATGGTCTTGACCACTGAAGCTCTCGTAGTCGAGAAGCCAGAGAAGAATGCTGGCGGTGGTGCTGGTGCTGCTGGTATGGGCGGCATGGGCGGTATGGGTGGCATGGGCGGCATGATGTAATTGCTGCTCTGCTCTCAAAAAAAGGAGTGGCTTTGCCGCTCCTTTTTTTATTTAGAAATAACAAATAAAAAAAGCGGCGCGTTGCGCCGCTTTTTTCACTGCCCTAAAAGGGCTAAAAATCTAAACCAAGCCGATTTGTGAAAGAATGCCTTGTCCAGTAATTAATTCTGTAGCCAAACCAATAACGAAACCTAGCATTGCAAGGCGACCGTTCCAAGTTTCAGCGAAGTTGTTAAAACCGAATTTAGGCTCTGTAGTGTTTTCCATTGCAGTAATCTCCTTAGTGGTCTAACTGTTAAGTAAAAGTTAGAAATCTTTGTATGAATTAATAATACTTTATATTTGTTAATATACCATACCACCAAGGATAGATTCAACCCAAAGAAGGGGTGGGCTTGACATCATCGCCAAGCACTCTACTTCGCGTATAAGTTTTGGAGGGTGGGAATAAATGTGGGGTAGGAAATAGCTGCGGATTCAGCACGGGCGATCGCCGTTTTACCTTTAGCAACTAGGGCGGCGATCGCTAAGCTCATGGCAATCCGATGATCGTCATAGCTATCAACTTCAGTGCCAGTGAGGATTTTACCGCCGACAATTTCCATGCCATCAGGACGCTCTGTGACGTTTGCACCCAGTTTTGTTAATTCCTTGACCATCGCCACAATGCGATCGCTTTCTTTTACCCGCAATTCTTCCGCATCCTCAATGATCGTAGTTCCTTCGGCACAGCTAGCGGCGATCGCTAGAATCGGAATCTCGTCAATCAGGCGAGGAATCACCGCACCCCCGATCCGACAAGCTTTCAGGGGTGCTGAACGTACCCGCAAATCGGCAACGGGTTCGCCTGTAACTTCACGTTGGTTTTCATAAGTAATATCTGCACCCATTTCAGCAAGGATTTCCAAAACGCCTGTTCGAGTGGGATTAATACCGACATTCTCAATTACCAAATCAGAATTAGGAACGATGGAAGCTGCCACTAACCAAAAGGCGGCGGAACTAATATCCCCAGGCACGGTTACTTCCTGTCCCAATAATTTTGCGCCACCTTTGACGATCACCGTATTGGTATCAACATCAACCGTAACTTTTGCGCCAAACGCCGCTAACATCCGTTCACTGTGATCACGCGATCGCTCTGGTTCTGTGATAATTGTTTCGCCATCGGTCATCAAACCCGCCAGCATAATGCAGGACTTAACCTGAGCCGAAGCGACAGGGGATTGATAATGAATCGCTTTGAGATTGCGTCCCGAAATAGCGAGAGGAGCTTTTGCGCCATTTTCTCGTCCCCAAATATTTGCGCCCATTTGACGCAGAGGATTAACGACACGGGACATTGGACGCGATCGCAATGAGCTATCACCTGTGACCGTAAAAAAGCGATCAGGATGGCTTGCCAAAATCCCCAACATTAAGCGCAAAGTTGTCCCTGAATTTCCTGCGTTGAGTACATCTATAGGTTCTTTGAGGTTACCTAGTCCGATCCCCTTAACTGTGACTAATTCTGAATTAAGCTCAGATATTTCGGCTCCCATTGCCGCGAAACAAGCAGCCGTACTGCGCGGATCTTCCCCTAATAATAAGCCGCGAATTTTGGTTTCTCCATCCGCCAGTGAGCCAAGCATCAAAGCTCGATGAGAAATCGACTTATCCCCAGGGATAGTGATTCTCCCGCGTAAGCCTTGGGGCAATTGGCTTGCGTCAATAGTTAGGAGGTGATGGCTGTGGGTAGTGTCAAGATCAATCATGTTAAAATCGGTTAGCAGTTAATATTAGATTACCGTGCTTTGCGCTCTCCGTAAAACTGAGAACCTTATTGAAAGCGCTGTCAATCAATCACTTCAAGCATAATCGTCCATAGGAGTAAATTATGTTTCGGTTGAAGTACCCTACTGAACAAAGCGATCCTCCCCTTTCTCCACGAGAGACGCTACCGACCATGTATGACTTGCCCAGTGAAGATCCTGAGGAATCTGGTGTGGATCAATTTCATGACTTTCAGCCTGAGCTTTTATGGTTGACTTTTCGACCTGCCAACTATCGTAGCGATCGCGTATTTAGTGCTAGCGATCTCAATCTTTATTACGATGTGCATCATCAAAATTGGTACAAGCGCCCTGACTGGTTCGGCGTGGTTGGTGTGCCAAGACTCTATGATGGACATGACTTGAGGCTTAGTTATGTGATTTGGCAAGAAGGAGTTAGCCCTAGTTTAATTGTCGAGTTGCTATCCCCTAGCACGGAAAAAGAAGATTTAGGCGAAAATCGCCCCGAATATTACAACAGCAATAATGGCTATGGTGATGACACCAATGGCTACGCTGATAAACCACCATCAAAATGGGAAGTTTATGAACGGATTTTGCGAGTTCCTTATTATGTAGTTTATAGCCGCTATACCGATCAACTACGAGTGTTTATTTTGCAAGGCGATCGCTATGAAAGATTAACCCTCACAGAACCGAGGGTATGGCTTAAGGAACTTGGACTTGGTTTAGGACTGTGGGATGGTGAATATAAAGGAATTCATCGATTATGGTTGCGCTTTTATGATGCTGATGGAAATTGGATTTTAACTGATACTGAATCTGCTTCAAAACTAGCTGAGATGGAAGGACAACGTGCCGAATATTTAGAACAGCGTGTTGAGAATGCTGAACAAAGGGCTGAGGCTGCTGAACAAAGGGCAAAATATCTAGAACAACGTCTAAAAGAATTAGGGATTAACCCTTAAAACTTAGTAATTCAGTCATTAAAAAATATTAAAAAATCATGAATTCTACCGAACCATCTCCCATTGACTCAAACACTGATTTGATTAGCGATTTAAATAGCGATATTCAACCCAACCCGCCCCATAATCTAGGCTCATTTCTCGATCGCCTATATGGAACCTTGTTTTTACCGCAAATCACCTTTGAGCAACTCAAGGCTAATCCCTCATTTGTGCAAGCGGCGATCGTCATTGCTTTAGTCAATATTCTAGAAACCATCCGCTTAAATCAGTTTTCAATTATTGGCATTATCTGGTCGGTGATTAGTGGCACGATTGGCTGGATATTTTTCACTTTTTTACTCAAGCAATTGGCTGGTGTTTTTCAAAAAAATATTAAGTTGGTCGAATTGCTCACTTTGACAGGATTCGCGAGTTTACCTTGGTTGTTTATGGCTCCCGCCCTCAGTTTGCCAACCCAGTCACGCACTTTTGCGGCGATCGCTGTGATCATTTGGTTTATTGTCTGGCAGGTATGGAGTGCTTCTGTCGGATTAGGAATTAAACGCCGTAAAGCTCTAGTGATTATACCGATGGCGATCGCTGGTGGTTTGGTTGCTCTAATTTGGTTAGGCAATACCGTTAAGTTGTTGTTGAGCATCACATATTGATTTTCAAATATCAAGATAACGACAAACTGACGTGAGATCTAGATTTGCTTCAAGTAAATCCGCCATACTGTTATAGAGATTAAGTTGATGCTCTTGCCAAGGAATGGGATCAACGCGATGTTCAGGAATGTTGGCTAATCGGGTTAAATCTTGTCGCACTTGAGCAGACTCAAATAGCCCATGCAGATAACTACCCCAAACCCGATCGCTTTGTAACCCTTCATCGTGAAATTCTTGATCATTTTCTCCCTGAATTTGCAGTAAAGGTTTAATTTGTCGAGACTTTCCTAAATCATGGGTAATTAATTTTGTCACGCCCATGTGAATTTCGTAGGTCATCCACTTGTCTATCAATACTCCCGATCGCCAGATCGCCTGTACTTGACGCACCTGTTTCGTAGCCATAAATTCCGTAATAATTGGTAACAGCCCCAATCCCTCGACATCTCCCGATGCACCAGCGACACCTTCGCGATCGCAGAGATATTTACCTAACATCTGATAACCGCCACAAATACCAGCGATCGGTACACCGCGACCATGTGCTTCTAAAATCGCATCAGCTAAGCCTGTAGTTCGCAACCATTGCAAATCACTGAGCGTATTTTTACTGCCTGGAAGAATAATAATTTTGGCTTGCTCAAGTTCGGCAACAGTTTGCACCCAAACGGTTTCGATACCCAAATCCAATTGCCAAGGCTGACTATCTTGAGAATTAGATAAATGGGGAAATCGAATCCATGCTATTTTTGCGCCACTGCCTTTACTTTCTGCTTCACGACAGAGGCTATCTTCGTTCTCAGGTTGCAAATCGGCAGCATAGGGAAGAACGCCAAAATAGTTCAATTTCGGCATATATTCCTGAAAATATTTATTCGCATCACCAAATAAACGTAAATCACCACGAAACTTATTGACGATAAATCCTAATCCTAAATCCTTAGCAGTGGTCGGTAAAAGCTGATATGTACCAATAATCTGGGCAAATACTCCCCCTTTCTCAATATCCCCAACTAGAAGCCATCGCCCTTGCAAATATACAATCGGGCGCAAATTCACCAGATCCCGTTGCATGAGATTTAATTCTACAGGGCTGCCCGCACCTTCTAGCAAGAGAACATCACAGCGATCGCGCCAATATTCAAGACAATCACGCACGGTTAACCACAGGGTTTCGATATGTTGATAGTAATCAACTGCGGCAATATGTTGACCTGCTTGACCTAATATTACTAATTGGGAAGTTCCCTTGCCCGATGGTTTTAATAAAATCGGATTCATCTCCGCGATCGGACGCATTCCACAAGCGATCGCTTGTACCGCTTGCGCTCTGCCAATCTCACCACCTTCCAAAGTGACATAGGAGTTATTCGACATATTTTGCGCTTTAAACGGAGCGACTTTTACGCCCTTGCGTCTCAGCCATGCCCCCAGAGCCGTAACCATCCAACTTTTTCCAGCATTGGATGAAGTTCCTAAAACAGATATAGCTTTCATGGTTTATGAACTGCCCCTACGTTTGATTCTTTTGTGGAAGTTCTAGCCATATCAGAACTGTTGCTGAAAAATTGTGGGCGCAACTACCCGAAAAGGCTCAGCACCTAGAGATTTAGGATCTATGCGCCAACGTTCAGCTTGAGTACTATACTCGGCAATTTTTTCAGCGCGGCGATTATGCAAGATTAAATTGAAGTTTTGAGATCGCGCCTCCGTACCTAATTTAAATAGGAAACTAAAACGCTGCAAATAGTCAGCAGCCAACCATCGGTTGGGATTAATAATCACAATTACTTGTTTCGCATCCGTATCCACCTGAATAGTATCTACCCATCCTTCTTCTAGGCGCTCTTTCTTCCACCATAGGCTAGGTTCGACGGGCTGTTGAGGGATCATAATCATCGCCTCTTCAGCGATCGCGGCAGGACTCGCCATAAACAAGCCAGATATCACACCAAATAATGCGCCAGATAATGCGCTGGGTACTATAAATAAAATCTGCTTAACAACTAATTTACCAACAGCCATCCTAAAAACCTCGCGAAACTTATTACAACACTTTACTTCAGCGATACTTCAGCGATTGGTGCTGCAAAACATTATAATCTCTTAAGAACCCACAAAAAACCTTAAAGTTCCCCCTGTTGGACGATGAATCAGGAGTAATATTGATGCCAATTGTGGCAGTAATTGACTATGACATGGGCAATCTCCACTCCGCCTGCAAAGGCTTAGAGATGGCAGGTGCAACCCCGATTGTCACAAATAATCCCCAAGAATTAGCCGCCGCCGATGCCATTGTTTTGCCTGGAGTGGGATCTTTTGATCCTGCCATGCAAAAATTGCGGGCGACTAACTTAGAGCAACCAATTCATGAGGCGATCGCTTCAGGAAAGCCTTTTTTAGGAATTTGTTTAGGGATGCAAATCCTGTTTGAAAGCAGTGAGGAAGGACAAGAAGCAGGTTTAGGGATTATTCGTGGTCAAGTCAAACGGTTTCACCATGAGCCAAACCTGACTATTCCGCACATGGGTTGGAATCAGCTAGAGTTAACGCAGTCTGACTGTCCACTATGGCAAGACTTAGGCTCTAGCCCTTGGATGTATTTTGTGCATTCCTACTACACCGCACCCGTTGATACATCAGTAACTGCGGCGACCACAACCCACGGCAGCCAAAAGGTGACAGTGGCGATCGCCAAAGAAAATGTTATGGCAGTCCAATTTCATCCAGAAAAATCATCCACTCACGGGATACATTTGTTGTCAAACTTCGTCAGAATGATTAGTGCTTAGCTACTTCATATTAAACTCCTACTTGCGATCGCGTAATATTTATGAAAATCTCAATGATTAAAAAGTTCGGTATCTTGTCTTGTCTAGCTCTAGCCTGTGCTGTCGTTTCCCCCTCCGTTGTTCGCGCCCAATCTAATGCAGGGATTATTTTATTTGGTAACAGAGACGAAACCGCCCTTGACTATTGCCTAGATTCGGGTGTTAGTGGTCGCACCGATCGCTACTACCTGAAAGTGGACAGCCAAAAGTTTAAAATTTCTGAAATTCTCATTACTTACAATGGAGATTACAATAAATTTAATGAGAACAATGGCTACTTTGACGATTCTGAAGTCAAGTTGAGGGTCGCAAGTAAATGTAAAGAGGGCGGAAGGGAGCTAGAAGTGAAATCAGCAACTTGGGATAAAGAGGGTCGCCGCCTCACGATCGTTCCCAAAGAGGATATTCCCGCACAAACGCCAGTACAAGTGGTTCTATCCTATGTAAGAAATCCAGATGTTGGCGGTTTTTACAAGTTTCACGGTCGAGTAGTACGAAATGACGGAATTGCATCTTTGTCCCCTGTCATCGGTACATGGGTTATTACCTTTGACTAAACCGAATGTTCTGGAAATCAACGGAAGATAAATCCTTATCCCACGAATGGAAATGGCTACAAACTGTAGCCATTTTTATGCCAATTAGTAATGTGTTTATGCCATTTTTGGCTGGCATATTGGGATTTTGGGTGTTGTTTCGCTATGGATGGAAAGCGATCGCTACGCCCGTAAGTATTGCTTATTTTTGGCTATCAGTTTGGATGATTTTCACGACCGCGATCGCCTTTAACCCAGCGATCGCCGCAGGTGGATTGGCTAATTTTTTACCATACTTTCTCTTAGCCGCTAGTACTAGCTTCATTGTGCGTACCCCTGCTCAATTCATCCATTTTCTCTGGTTGTTAGTGCTTAGTTCCATTCTAGTGAGTGGTTTTGGGATTTTGCAAGCGATGATTGATCGCCCTGATTGGATATTTCCCAAGGTGATTTTTGATAGTTATCCAATCAGGATGGGATTTAGTTATGATCGCCGTATACAGTCATTTTTTGGACATTTTAATGAAACTGCGATTTATTTATTAACGCTAATGCCGATCGCTTTTCATTTCGCGATTGGTAAGGTCAAAACGATTACACAATCACAAAAATGGATCGCGATTATGGCGATCTCCTTGGGAACTGCGGTGCTGATTCTTACGGGTTCACGAAATGCATGGGGACTAGCATTGTTGGGTGGAATATTTATGGCGCTCTATTACCGCCAATGGAAGTTAGTCGGCGGATTTGGATTAATCCTTGTGGTGATTGTATGGGCGGTATTTGGTCAAAAATTTGGCTTGGGCGGTGAAGCAGTGCGATCGCTATTGCCAGAGGGATTTGTGAATCGTTTATCGAGTACAGTCGATCCCAAACTGGGAGATTATGCTTCCACGGCTGATCGTCTTAATGTTTGGCAATTTGCTTTATCCCTAATCTCGCAACATCCGATCCAAGGTTGGGGACTACGCAACTTTAGCGCGATCGCTCAATCCGTTGGCTATGATTTGCGGGGTCTGCCCCATGAGCATAATTTATTTTTGGCGATCGCCGTTGGCTCTGGCATTCCTGCTTTAATCGGATTTTTCGGGATTATCGTCTGGACAATTTGGCGCTCCCTTAATTCTATTTTTGCAAGAGAAACCGAAGGATTAGCGGTTGTAACGGCGATCGGGATAGGTTTATTTTTTCTGTCAGGCTGGCTAGATCTGGTAATCTATGAACCCCGCATCAGTATGTTGCTTTGGTATCTACTTGGGAGTCTCTATGGATTAGTCAGCCAACACCGCCATAAATCGCAGATTTCTCGTGACTAGTCCAAGCCCACAGTTGATCGCCATAGGAAAAATGCCACCATTCATTGGGATGTCTCTGAAAGCCGCTATGGGTCATCACTTCGTTTAATAACTGGCGATCGCGATGAAAATTTACGGCTTCAGAATTACGAAACGTTGCAAAATAGTCAGGGAAAGAGCGATCGCTAATTTCATCAATGGGTGAACCCATATTCACTTCTAGAATTTCTCCATTATGTTCTGCATCATATAAAGTAACATCGATCGCCGCGCCCGTACTATGGGGTGGCGGTGTTTTCGGATCGTGGCTAGGAACCGCCCAAAATTTGATCACTTCAGACATCAGTAAATTTTTTTCTGCTTCCGAAAGCATATTAACTTTTAAGCCCCGACTTTCTGCTAAATGAGTGAAGCTATAGTCCACCATAAATTGCTGTACAGGGATAGGACGATAGGCATCAAAAATGGCGATTTGCCAATGGGGGCGAAGCGTTTGCAGATAGGCTTGAGATTTTTCTAATCTTGCTAAAACGCCCTCACGCACAAAGAATGGAGAGAGATCGCCATAGGGTGCGCCCAAAGAGATATAGGGATGGGGAAGGATTTTTAGAACATGATCGGGAATGGCAACTAGTGGCTCCTGACATTCAACAATGGGAATATTTTGATATGGTTTTGACATTGAATTACAAAACCTCCTGAAGTTGCGATCGCAAATCGCGATAATTGTCATCATTAGGATCGGTAATGCTCTCAATAGTCAAACCTAGCGATCTCTGATTGGGAACTAATACCGCTTCCATCGATTGCCACAACACCCAGCGACTTCCCATTGGTAGATAGGCAAGACTATCGTTACGATGCGTTAGCCAGACCACAGGCAGATCGGGCAGATCCTTGAGCAGTTGACTTTCGTTCAAGGTTTGATCAGCAATATTGACGGCTGCAAGAGTTTCCAGAACAGCGCGATCGCTTTGAACAATTCCTGTTTCCGCAGTCCAGAATCGGACACTCAATTTCGATTTTTGAGCATAAAAATAGAGCGAAGCCGCCGCCACCACTGCTTCCTCAAAGGATACCTCAGTCCATCCTGTCGATGTATCTAGAGCGATCGCCACTTCCTGGCCACCGATGGTAACTTCCAATTCCCTTACTCGCAACTCACCAAATTTGGCGCTGGTTCGCCAATGGATTAATCGCGTAGGATCGCCCCATCGGTATGGACGCAAGGTTTTGGTTAGTCCTTCCGTTGCATTATTGTAATTATGTTCATCGCTATATTGACGTGGACTAGTATCGCGCCCCAATTGATCAACCAATGGACAGCGATCTAATGGTAATAACGTAGGATAAACGATCGCTTTCTGCCCTGATGGACAAGCTCTCCGACTCCGAAACAGCCCTAAGGGACTGGCGGTAGCAATTTCTGTGGAACGAAATACAAACACGCCGCGTTTAGTTGTCTTCACTTCATAGTTCCAGTGATATTCCTGAAGTGTAGTAAGCGATTCCACTACGACTTCCTGCTGCAAAATGTTGGACAGCCCCTCTGGCATAATATCGCGAATTTCCATTAACCGCTTTTCCGTCCGCCCCGTATTTTGAATTGTCAAATCCACCCATAGATCATCACCAACGCTAACGGGATCAATCAGCGATCGCGTTACCACCATCTCGGCAAGTAATCGCTTGGGCATTACCGCGCCCACAATCAACAGCGCAAAACTCACCCCACTTATCAAATACAACCAACCTGCGAGGGTATTTGTCGCCGCCATGAAGAAAAATATCGTCAGCGCCATAAACACGCCACCAATAAACTCTGGCGTAGCAAAGCGCCATTCTAGCCATTTAGAAAAACGTTTTCGTTTAGAAACACGCTTAATTTTATGTTTCTTGGGTTTAGCAACATCTTGAAGGCGATCGCTGTGACTATTTGACATATCAGTTTTTGTCATATTCTAGCGCAGGAGACAGGTAATCAAAAATCGCCCTAGCTAATTCCGATGATGCGTCTATAGATTTCTGCAAGGGGAATGTCAATATTGAGGCTGGGTAATGTAATTTTTTGATCTAGGCGATCGCTGATTTGAAACTGCCAGATATCACTATTTTCAGACTTAGAATCAAGCTTAAAGTAATGCTCAATATATGGCTCTGATTGGCTAATCAGTATATATTCAGCGAGACTGGGAATAGACCGATATTTACGAAACTTCTCACCGCGATCGTAGCCCTGTGTTGATGGAGACAAGACTTCCACAATTAAGGACGGATTGAGAATTTCGTCAGAGCGCGTACCATTAAACTCTGGCTCGCCATTAATCACCAGTGCATCTGCGTAGGTTCCACACTGAAACTCTGGAATCCAAATCCGCATATCGCCATTACAAACTTGTAAATCAGTATCACGCAGAGTAATACTGAGAAAAGTGATGATATTTACAGCAATACGGCTATGGGGATGTGAACCACCAGACATAGTAAAAATTTCTCCGTTACAGTACTCTAGACGTTCTTCGGCGGTTTCAGAAAGCGATCGATATTCATCCAAAGTTACAAAAGTTGGGTTATTTTGATGAGCATCTTGATCCGCGATATCTGGAGCGATTTCGGGTGATGTGGGCTTGACGCGATCAATAACTGGAGTAGCAACCATGACTGCACCTTAGAGTTAATCTATGATAATTATACTTAGTTTCTAGCGATCGCCCCAAGCACAATGTCTCAAGAGCTAATATGAGATAATCAAAACTGGATAATGGAATTGTTTGGATTCAAAGATACAGAAAGACTAGGGTGCTGCTCAGTTTTGCAATAAGTAAATATACTTAGGAGGAGAAAGATGGTCTCGAAGATTTACACAAGTTGCTCGACAATATTAATTTAATGATAATTAATGACCACTGATAAAAATAATGTTTGATCGAAATTTACTTCTGCTTTTAGCAATTTCTCTCGTTACAACTGGGGGACATATTTTATTTAAAAAAGGTGCTGTCTTAATCAACGGAGACAATATTTTTACTTGGCTAAATCCTGCCTTGGTTATGGGGCTGTTTTTATATGCGATCGGCACTTTGTTATGGGTATTTGCGCTACGATTTATTCCCCTTTCTAAAGCCTATCCTTTTACTTTTTTAACTTTTATTTTAGTTACGCTTTTCTCAGCAATATTTCTAGGTGACAAAATTACGAACTGGTACATCGCAGGCATGGGATTGATTTTGGGAGGTTTAGTTTTAACATCTCTAGAGCTGTAAGTAGCTACAGTGCTTTGCACGGTAATATGTATATATTTGCAAATCGCAATAAAACTGAGTTACGGTTCATTAGAAATAAATAGGTCGGGCAATGGACGAATTAAGCGATGTGCTAACCTTGGCAACCGATGACGAGCTATATCAAATTGCCGATATCCTGTTTCGGCGTAAGTTCAATCCTATTGATTATTTTGCCACGCCGCCAGTTCAAGAACTAAAAGGTTGGGATCGGGATCAACTAATCGAAGCGATCGCCAAGCGATTTCGATTTCTCGCTGCCGATGGCTTTACGGTGTTACGTCGTAAAACTAGTGATGTTAGTTATCGTGAAGTTTTAGAGCGAGTATGTCAGCATCTAAATATTAAATATTCTCAAAGTCAGACCGTTGAAGATATTGAATCAGAATTATTTCTGAACCTCATTAGTAATTCATGGAAAAAGCTATCGCCTCAAGAGCGTTCGACCATTGATGAGTCCATGCAGTCAGCCCTCACAGAGTCTGATCTGCAAAAGTCTCTGCCCCTTGATGCTCAACGCAATCCCATGAGTTTATTGGTCAAGGGTGGGAGTGCGATCGCCGTGAGTACGGTCATTCGCTCAGCCGTGTTAACAGCGATCGCTCGACAAATGGCGTGGCATTTTGCGTCTTATCAGGTTGGATATGAAGTAATCAAGGCGGGAGGGACGGCGATCACTACGAGACTTAATGCATATATCTCAACCTATCTTGCTAAGCGGGGTATGGCAGTTGCGGCAACTCAATATACGGCGGCGCGAACTGTATTTTCGGTGATTACCCCTGCGCTGTGGGGCTTATTTTTTGCGGATTTGGGATGGAGGGCGATCACCACAAACTATGGACGGATCATTCCCGCAATATTTATCGTTGCTCAAATACGGCTATTGCGTATGTCGTAACTCTCAATATTTGGCAATGATCGCATTACAATAGAGGATATGTTACGAATTGTTAAGAAAAAGCCCGTATGAAAATTTCATCTTCTGTAAACGTTCTTATTCCTGATTCAGCTTCTTTGCAAACCGCAAATACTGCCCAATGGAACCGTATTGAAGAACCAATGTGGCAAGGTAGCGAAACTGATATTCGTCAAGGCTTACCATTCAATTTGCTATCACCGACTTGGCAAATGTTTTTACTTGGTGATGGCGCACCGACTAGACATTTACAACTGTTAACGCAGTCTGATATTTCTGTGGATGTGATTGCTATGACTGAAATCGGTGATGATGACGATCACGCACCATCGGATATTTCGTTAATTGCAGGACCAAGAATTCGCCGTCAAATTTGGTTGCGATCGCAGAAAACGGGAGAAATTTTTTCCCATGCGACATCTTGGTGGTCAGTGGCGACGATGCAAAAATATTTGCAAGATCCGTCTTTGCCAATTTGGGTCAGTCTCAACCAAAAGTATACTGAGCTTTATCGCGATCTCAAGGGTATTTACAAGGGTGCTTGTCCGAAACTTGCTGAGGCTTTTGGATATCCAGAGGTTGATAGTTTTTGGGGAAGACATTATTTGCTATGGCATGGCGGTGAACCAATCACGATGCTTTATGAGGTTTATTCCCCAGCGATCGGTAAGTATCTCGGTTCCAGTAGTTTGTAAAAAGATAAACAAGCTAATTTACCCACGTTACGGGCGGATTAGCTTGTTCGTTAATCTACCTCAATTCAATCTCAAAAACCCGCGATCGCCTAAAATCCAACCCATCAAAAAGCGATCGTTGTAATTGTTTTATGCACAATAATATTTGTGTTGGATTTATTCAAGGAGTTACAAATAAATGACTCAGACGATTGCAAGAAAGTCCTTATATGAATCTGATTACCATCTGTGGACTCAGGAGACTATAGCTAAATTAAGAGCTAAGGACTTTGATCGTATAGATTTTGATAATTTAATAGAGGAGATTGAGGATTTTGGTCGTTCTTATCAGGATGAACTAGAAAATCGCTTGGATGTACTGCTATCACATATTTTGAAGAGATTATATGTTCCTCTGGCGAACGATTACAATGGTTGGGAAAGAACAGTTAGAGAACAGCGTAAGCAAATTAGAAGACGCTTAGAAAAGTCTCCTAGTCTTAAAAATTATTTGGCTGAAATTTTTGATAAAATTTGGCAAGACGCACTCAAGGAAGTTCGAGAAGATTATCCACAATATAAATTTCCTGATTTATGGCAGTTTGATCGTGATATCGATACTTTGTTAAATGGTAATTTCTGGAGTTAGTGTGAAGGTGATCGCCCCTCAACTCAATCTCAATAAACCGCGATCACCTAAAACCCAACCAATCAAAAAGCGATCGCTTTCACTTAATTTTGTGTGGCTTCACCAACTTCACCGCTATTTATTTTGGGATCTCTAATCATGGCTTTCGCAAAACTGTCAGCTTTGGAATAGTCTAGAAAAGATGCACCTTGAATAGATTTACGATTAGCAGATTCTCTATATTTAACGAAAGCGTCGCCACAATAATTTTGTCTGATGTAATTGAGCGTGTTTTGATCCGTTTTATTTACGAAAACAGGATGCCAAGAGAGTGAACTTCCATTTGGGTTGTTATCTCCACAAGATGCTTTATATATTTGATTGCTGCTTTGAGATTGTTGATTAACAGTTGAATTATTCTGGTTAGATAGAGTTGAAATTAATCCAATTACAAGAAATATAACAACAATAGTAGACAAGCATCCGAGAGAGTCACTTGAATTGCTAGATCTAGATCTAGATGAACTGCTAGGGGTGAAAGTCCCTGTACTTCGAGCTTCATAATTGCATTTAGGAGAGCAAAATCGTCCTGCATATTCAGTCCCAGCTTTATTGGAATCCCAATAATCATAGCTTCTTCCACAGTATTGGCACTTGTTAATGTCTGACATGATTTGTACCTCCTCATTAGGGAGTAGCAATTATTTTAAAATTAATTGTACAATCATCGCCTGTGCAAATCTCTTGCAAATCTCTAAGCTAATTTCGTGAAATCAAAGAATTGGTGCTAACTTCGCCATTGATTAAGCCAACGCACCTGCCCTATCAAATTTTCTGATTCTTCCTCAGCCAACAAAGCATCTAACGCCACTATCAACTCCGAAAGCGTCCAGCTATTTTGAGCTGCAAGAATTATCCCACCATGCTGAGGCTGCTTCTGGTCGAGCGCAATAAAATCTTTCACATTGAACGTAAATATTGCTCTACCCTGAGCAGTTGATTGGCTTAACTGCACCTCATCACTAGCATCAAAAGGCATCCAACTATTTGGAGTACGAGTTACATCATGCCCTTTTTCTATTAGAGCCTTATGCAAAGCCTTTTTAGAAGTGTCAGCATCTAAATGGAGCTTTAATTTAGCCATGAATAGCCTCTAATTCTTGCTCAGATGAGATCGCCAAATCAACCTGTTCCTTATTTACCGCATAAAATCTCAAAGACTCCGTTACCTGCTCCTCGGATAGATCATATTCATCAGCAATTTGAGCAGCACTCATACCCCACTTGTGAGCAGAGATCGCTAATGTTTGCACCCTTACACCCGTTCCCTTAACCACAGGAAAAATTTGTCCACTTGCCCCTTGACGATAAGCAATCAGAGAAAATGATGCTTTTAGCGTGCCGACTTTTTCTGTGACAGCCCACAGAACAAACTGGTCAAGCGAAATCCCCTGATTTTGGGCTAACTGCTCGACTTCCTGCTTTAAGCGATCGGGTAAATTTAAGGCGTAGGCTTTCATCTTTATCCCATTAAATTTATTTCTAGGTTAAACAACATCATAGCACTAGTCAAAATTCATACAGTGACGCGACTTGCTGACAGGTTAAAAATTTTATCCTCGAAATTCCTAAGTAAATTCACCTCTTTATCATTTGCTCTATTTAAAAATTTGGGCAACCAATACATAGCCTTCTTCACCTGTTGCGGTTTCTCAATTAACTTACCCTCAAGCACATTGATCACATATCGCATTCCCAACCGAGGAACTAGATACCTTAGCCAAACCTCAATCTCACTAGCATCAGCAACCTCTAACCCTCTTTCCAGCAAATCCTGAAAATATTTCTTACTTTTAAGCGTAGAATTAGCAACCCTTAGCGCCTCAACAATATCTTTTTCAAGCAACATGCAAACACGCTCAAATTGTTGCTCCTCTGATAGTCTCACCAAAAATTGAGGATTGTGATTGGGTGAACTCATGAAATGAGAAATTGTCATGATGGTATTCCTAGCCTATCTAAATTTCTACACTCAACAAACTTTTAAACTGCCCTGACTGAAATTTCTCATCAGGAAGCCCAGCATTACTTCTAGCATCCGCATGAGGGCGATAGTGACCCGACTCATTCGTCCATTTTCGCAAAATTCCGCGACTTGTCCGACCAGAAAAATAGAGCCGTCCTGCATAGTCCACATCATAACCCATCGCCAAATCAACATGACCGATTAGGCTATTCCCCACTCTAGCACTAGCTCTACGGATAAATATAGTCCCCTCTTGGGTAACAAAGTTATAGACACCTGATGCTGTGCGAATTTCTTGATTTGACATGATCTCTATCCACTTGCCATCATGGTAAACCAATAGCGATCTTTTAATAGCTTTGGGTAAATCTTCTGGGAATAAATTAAAAAATTTTGCTGACAGAATTTTTGCTCCTAAACCTATTTGTATCTATCGCCCAAAGCCAACATTGCATCTAACTGAGAATCCATGATATAGACATTGCCCCAAATGTTCAATATCCGAATCAAGCAAACATAACCTATGGGAACTCTGCACATGATCGCTTCGGGCATCGTCTTGTCATCACTGCCCGAAACGATAGCCTTACCATCAGAGCTAAAGGCTACTGAATTGACATCTTTCTCATGACCTTGGAATAGGGGGATTTTATTTTCTTGTTCCCCCAGAATTGGAGGCTAGGGGCGGCTAACTATTGACTTGACTTAGTAAATCACCTCAAAAACTTCAACTAGATTCTTTTTTCCTTTTACAGGCAAAGTTCCAAACTCCTTAAATTGGAAATCAGCTTGCGTTGCTTCATACACATTGCGTGTCACCAAAATTTGTCCGCCCTTAGCCATACCCTGTAACCTTGCCGCGATATTCATTTCATCACCGATCGCTGTGTAATCCATATGTTGTGGTGAGCCAATATTACCGACAATCACCTCCCCTGAACTGATACCAATACCCGTAAAAAAGTTGTCGCGAATCCAAGCGATCGGCAGACTTTTAATCCGTTTTTGCATAGCGATCGCCGCCGCGATCGCATAGTACTCGCGATCGGCAATTTCTGAAGGTGCGCCAAACATCGCCACGATCATGTCGCCAACAAATTTATTCACAGTACCCTGATGGTTAAAAATCACATCAACCATCTCCGTGAAATACTCATTTAGATAGGACACAAGTTGCTCAGGCTGCAATTCTTCGCACTTAGTCGTAAAGTTACGAATATCCGAAAACAACATCGCAATTTTGCGCTTACTCGTGGTTAGTGAAACCTCTCCTTTTGCATCAATCACAGCTTTTGCTACTTGTGGCGATAGATAGCGTTCTAAATTACTTTTAATTTTCTCTTCTTGTAATTTCTGCTCATGGAGCATCGCATTTTCGATCGCACTAGCAGCCTGTGTAACTATTGCGGTAAACAGCTTTAGATCTTTAGCATCATAGTTAATGGGATCAGCGTTACTAATATTTATCACACCTACAGTTTTATCTTTAGTGAGAATTGGCACACAGATAATCGCATAGCAATCATTCTCATTACTGATGTAGCGGGGATCTTGAGTGACATCATTCACTAATTCAGGCTTGCCCGTAATAAACACATGCCCTGCAATACCCTGATCAGCCTCAACCGAGATACTCAGCATCTTGGCTGTACCTTTTGCAGCAATAATCTCCAGAAAATTATTTTGCTTGTTGTGCAGCATCACCGATGCACTTGTAAAGTTAATTAATCGACTAGCTTCTTCAATTACCAGATTGCAAATTTCTTGGACATCAAGACAGCTAGATAGCTTTCCTGCGATCGTATAGAGAAGATTAACCTCTCGATATTTATCTAAAGCCTCGGTTACTAAACTTTTTCGTTCAAATTCACGATGGACAAGATAGGTGAGAAAATCTGCAACCTGCTCAACCTTTTCTACGCCTACGACCCATCCAATGATTTCATCACCCAACAAGATTGGGATCTTTTTTTCGATATGATGACTCTGGTGTTGAGTAGTATTTATCGGTGATATCAAAGGTCTTAATTCGGCGGCGACAATACTTGGGCTATCTGATTGAACTATTATTGGCATTCCCAGATCCGCGATCAAGATTTCACCTTTATGATCTTGAATTACTATTGGGACATCTAGCCTAGTCACTAGCCCTCTCAACAAGGACAATAGCTCTCCTTTAAGAATGATCTTTTTGAGATTAACGGATGGCATAAAAGACTTCCAAGTAATTTGCTTATTTTATATTGTTCTTGTAATTGTCTCTGTAATTGTCCCTGTATATTAAGCCATAACCATAAGTGAAATAGCTGAATTTTGATGCGAGAGATTTTTATTGAGCTTACCTTTGCTAGACTGAGGTTAGATTTTGAGACATAAATATTAAGGAATCGGGTAAGTTTAATATGCCTTACTCAGCAGAAATCAGTCGTCGCCAACCTAGTTGCTTCCTGTTTCTCATCGATCAGTCGGGATCGATGGCAGATGCTTTTTCTAGGGAAAGTGCTAGTACTGGAACAGCCAAAGGAGCAAATGAAAGTTTGCACAAGGGTTTAGAACCTGTTCAAAAAGCACAGGCTGTAGCCGATGCGGTGAATCGATTACTCGACTCCCTCGGTCAGCGATGTGTAAAAGGCAACGAAATTTATGACTATTTTGATGTTGGGGTCATCGGCTACAACAGTGAAGTTGCCTCGGCGCTAGATGCTGGCGATCGCCCGATCGCGCCCATAGGCAAGATCTATGAAAATCCCACTGAACTAGAAAAACGCGCTCAAAAATTGCCTGACGGGATGGGAGGTTTAGTTGAAGTCTACAATGACTTTCCGATTTGGTTTAAACCGATCGCCAGTGGCGGTACAGCGATGTGTAGCGTTTTTGCGCTGGCGCGGATTTTGCTAGAAGAATGGATCGAAAAACATCCCAACAGCTACCCGCCGACGATTATTAACATCACAGATGGGGAATCGACCGATGGCGATCCCACCGAAGAAGCTAATAATCTTAAAAAATTAAGTACTTCCGATGGCTCGGTGCTACTCTATAATATCCATCTTTCTGCTGAATATACACAGCCAGTATCTTTCCCAAATACGGCGGAAGTATTGAGTGATCCCTATGCTCGGTTGATGTTTGACCTATCGAGTGCGTTGCCATATTCTGCCCAAAAAGCTGCCGAAAAGGAAGGTTATAAAATTGCCCCTGACGCTAGAGCTTTTATGTTTAATGCTGATCCCGTTAAGCTAATTCAATTTCTAGATATCGGTACACGCACGGATAATTTACGTTGAGACAGACTATACATACAGATTATATTTATGCCCAACAAGCTTGGATTTTGGTTAATTTGGATTTTATTTGCAGTCTATGCATTTATCTTTGCGCCACCCGATCGCCCCGACACCTTTTTGCTGATCCAGAAGTTAATTGCAGGTGAATGGCAGTCCACTAATGCTTATATCGTGGCGCTATTTAATTTGATGGGCGTATTTCCCCTCGTTTACGCCTGCATGTTAGCTAGTGATGGGCGGGGACAAAAGGTTCCTGCGTGGTTATTTTCGGCAATCTCGTTTTTTCTAGGAGCGTTTGCCCTCTTACCTTACTTTGCCATGCGTGAGCCGAATCCAACATTTGTTGGTAAGCAGAGTTGGGTAACTAAAATTCTAGATTCACGATTTACGGGCATTGCCATTAGCGCGATCGCCATTTACTTTATGGTCTATGGATTTACCAATGGTAACTGGGCAGATTTTATTCAACAATGGCAAACTGACCGATTTATCCATGTGATGAGCTTAGATTTTTGTATGTTGTCACTGCTCTTTCCTTGGTTACTGAGTGATGATATGGAAAGGCGGGGCATGGATGACGATCGCTTTTTTACTTTTATTGCGCTGATTCCCTTGGTGGGCGCGTTGCTTTACCTATGTTTGCGATCCCCTTTAATCGAAAATCTAGAAATCGCTAACGAACAATAAAAAAATAAAAGCAATAAAAAAGGGCGCTTAGCGCCCTTTTTTATTTTTAACACTCATCAAATGCTTCTAAATCTAGCAAATGACGATAAGGCTCGGCTAAATCTGAACCTTTAAAAGCCAGCGATCGCAATATATGCCAATCATTGAGACTCTCAAAGGCATTAGCATAATCATCTCGCTCTAAGCGATCAGCAATCTCCGCAACATCGGAAGCAGAGTATTTGGTGGGATCAACTTCGGGCGCTTCGCCTGTTACATTGTTTGAGACTTTAGTAGCCATATTGCCTTATAACAGGGTTGTGAATTAACAGAAATGTGATTAACTGGGTTTTGAACGGAGAGAGAGGGATTTGAACCCTCGGTACGGAGTTACCTGCCGTACAACAGATTAGCAATCTGCCGCTTTCGTCCACTCAGCCATCTCTCCAAATTTGACACGTCAAGTTTAACGCGATTTACATCGTATCATATATTGTACGCAATGCAAGAAAATTTGTAAAATTTAGTCAGCAATTAATAAAAAGCGCACAGACTCTAGTCCCTTGTGATTACGCAAAGTTTGCACTTGTTCCGCAAATCTGGTGCTGGCGATGATTATATCTGGCTGAGAGGCGATCGCTTTATTCAGTAAATCATCTTGGACGGAGATCGTCGAAGGATGAAATCCTTGATTTTTGAGTATGTCTACTAACAAGTTAAGCGAGACTATATTCTCATCAACGATCAAAACTTTTTTTTCTTGCGACGCTTGACTGGATAGGAGGATCTCAATCTCTTGCATTAAGACACCCATTTCAAGGGGCTTAGTCACATAACTATCAATTCCTAAATGTAATCCCTTCTCTTTGTCCTCCAATACAGATACCATGATGATGGGAATATCTAAGGTCGCAGGATCGGCTTTGAGAATTGCTGCCACATCGTAGCCAGTGATTCCTTGCATAATTATGTCGAGTGTGATCAAGTCAGGACGCTGTTCCCGCACTTTAGCGATCGCCTCTTGTCCATTGTCAGCCTCACGCACTACATAATTTCTAGCCTCTAATTCTTGTCTTAATAGGCTACGAATACTGGGATCATCATCAATGACTAAGATATTTTTAGGTAAAATATCTTGTGCGTCAAATTGCTGATCGATTTGTTGATTGAGCGTGGTTCTTTTTCTGAGTTGATCGATGAGAACCTCAAAATTAATTGATGGAATTTGCTCTTTACTGCTTATGGATTTGTCTGGTTCGGAGGCGATCGGCAAGCTAAAAGAGAATGTACTACCTTTGCCAAGTTCGCTTTCTACCCAAATCTTCCCACCGTGATATTCAACTATTTCCCTAGAAATCGGTAATCCAAGCCCTGTACCTTGAGGCTTATCTGTAAGTGTGTCACCGACTTGTTTAAACTTTTCAAATACCTTGGGCTGGTCAGATTCAGAAATACCAACTCCTTGATCGGTAACACTAACCACAATTGATTGGTCTTGTTGCTTAACTTGACAGGTGATACAGCCTCTATCGGTAAATTTCACGGCGTTAGAAATCAGATTGATCACGACCTGAATTAAGCGATCCTTATCACCTTGGATTTTTGGTAAGTCTGAGGCGATCGCTTTGATTGGTTCCAGACCTTTCTGCTCAAATAATGCTGAAGTTGCAGCAAAGGCGCGATCGATCACCTCGGTAATCTCTAATCTGTCCATATTCCACTGCATTTTACCTGCTTCGATTTTGGCAACATCCAGTACTTCGTTAATCAATTTGGTAAGCCGCGTTCCTTCCGACACGATAATGGCAATATTTTCGGTAACTTGGCGAATACTCCGATTCACCTTTTTATCATCGGTTTGAATCAATGGCAGAATTGATTCCTCTAATTTTTTCTGAATTAATTTAGCAAAACCCAAAACAGAAGTTAGTGGCGTTCTCAATTCATGGGATACGGTTGAAATAAAATCAGTCTTCATCCGATCCACTTCTTTTTCGGCAGTGATATCGCGAATCAAAATGACCGTACCTAAATAACTGGTGCTTGGTTCAGCGTTTTCAGATGTATCGATATCTCTGTAAATAGATGTTGCTACTGCCTTACCTGTACGGCGATCGGGGAGAGAAAATTCTTCGCTAAAGACTTGTTTGGGATTCTCTCTAGTACTAGCCACTAGAGACGCGATCGCTTCCGCTTTAAATACATCAGTGTAATTTTTGGCGGCGGAAACTGCCTTACTGCTCACGCCAATCATCCCTGCGATCGCGGGATTAAATTGAGTAATCCGATTTTCGCCATCCACTACCACCAAGCCATCAACCATGTTGTCGATAATCGCTTTGATTTCACTGGTACGTTGTTCGACCTTCTGTTCTAGGGTTCGGCTATAGTCAGCTAGCTGCTCGCCTGACATTTTCAATTGCGATGTCATTTGATTAAAGGCGATCGCCAAAACTCCAATCTCATCTTCAGTCAAAACAACAGCTTGAGCATTGAGATTGCCGCTAGATACTTGATTAGCGGCATCAGCGATCGCCAAAATTGGCTGGGAAATACGACGAGCGATCAAGTAAACCGCCGTAAGCAAAATACCTGCGGAGCTTAATCCAATCAACAAAATATCCCGCGCAAGGCGATCGGCTGGCTCAAAGGCTTCCGTCTGAGATATTTCACCAAGTAGCGCAAGATCGAGATTATCAATCCAAACGTAGCCACCCAGTACAGGTACATTCTTATAATTTACATACAATCCTTCCCCCACTTTCCCTCGCGTAACCTCGGTAATACCTTCGCTTTTGATATCTTTTGTCAGTTCTTCATTTGCAGAACCCGCACCAGAAATAAGCACATTTTTAGCATTCAACCTTCCAACTAGATAGGTTTCACCAGTGACCCCCAAGCCTGCATTTTCTCGGATGATATCATCTACACCTTTTAGATCGAGATCGACAGCTACAACGCCAATCCGAACGCCTGCTTTATTGGATATGGGCGCGGCAAAAGTCATAGCTGGTTTGCCAGTGATTGCCGAAATATAAAAATTAGGTACAATAATCCGCGATTGATCACGGGTAAAGTAGGTGGTTGTATTGCCTAAAGCTTGATATTTTCCCTCTTTCAAAATATCAGTAGATACAACTGTAATGCCGTTATTGGTGAGGATCGAAATCTGGCGCATATTCGGTTTGATCGTGGAGATATTCGCCATAAATTTTCGCAGCGATTCAATCGATGCTTTATATTCTGGAGAATCGCGATCTTTAATAAAAGCTATTTCTGAATTATTGATTAAGTCTGGCAACTGAGTCATTAAAATGACATCACGACGTTGATTATCAACCCATTGATTGACCTGAGATTCTTTCAGAGATGTGGCTACATTTAAGCGATCGAATAAAGACCGCTTCAACACTTCACGACTGCGACTATTCGCACTGATGGCTACCAGTAACACCGTAACAATCGATAAAACCGAGAAATAGCCAACAAGTTGCAGTAGCAAGCGTTTCTTAAATAGCTTAAACATTTTTTGCCCTCACCACTATTTCCATTGCGTAAAAATATTTTTAATCTGATTGATCGCAATATCGGCGGCTTGCTCAGGGGCTGTACCTTGAGCCACGGCAGATATTGCTTGTCCCCAAATTCTCTGTTCACCAACTTCCGAATAAGCGGGATTCAGCGCCGTATAAAAGGAACTGGTATTTTGGAAGGATTTAGCGGATGCTAAAACATGGGGATCTTGGGAGTCTTTGTAATAAGGATCTTCTAATAGTTTTGGCATAGTTGGGAAATATCTCCCGCCCGCACCTTTTAGGTATGTAATTAAATTGTTAGGACGAATGATATAGGATAGGATGCTTTTTGCCATAGCTAGATTGGTGGAATCAGCAAAAATAACTGCTTGTTTCATCGCAACCAAATTACTGAATGGTTTACCGCTAGGTGTTTGCCCCCATTCCATCGTGATCATTTTTTTGTTATATACATCCTTATCAAATTGTTGAGATGCTGGTATGGAAAGCCCTGGATTCACCGTCATAAATGCGCTTTTACTAATAAATGACTGATTGTTGTCAGAATCTCCCCAATTCAAAGCTTTTGGTGGGACATTTTTGTTTTTATAGAATCCTGCATATTTGCTCAGAGCTTCGATTATGCCCTTACGATTTTTGGGATCGTCTATCTGCAAATCACCATTGTCATCCAACAAATCGACTCCGTAGGCGATCAGAAACTGCTCGAAATTAAAGATTGTATCTGTTGCTTCTTTGGACATCGGCAAAGCCATGCCAAAAATCTCTCTTTTCCCCATGTTCTTGGCTCGTTCTTGAGCCGTTTCCCAAAATTGCCAAAATCCATCCCAGTCTTTAGGAATATTTGCATCATTTAACCCAACTTCAGTCAGCAGATCGCGCCAATAATGGATGGAATCGGCTAACTGGGCGATCGGGACAGCATAGTAACTACGTTGATTGGTTGCACCATTTTTATAGGATGTAGCTTTAAGGGCGATCGGGCTAAATAAATTTTTGACAGGTTCGATGACATCAGAAACATCAGCTAATTTATCTCTCCACGCCAATCTGGAATATAGCGAGAAATCGGCGGTAATGCTAAATAATAGGTCAGGCGGATTGCCATTGTTGAGCGCGTTTTCGACATCGCGGTTAATTAAAGCATCGGAAATAAAAGTTATTTCTACCTTAGTGTTATTCTCTTTTTCCCATTCAGCAACTATTTGAGAAATAGCTTCAGTTTCACTGGGATAGTAACCCTGAATCCACCATATTCTAAACTTGGAGCTTCTTACTTGCTTTCGGTTGGTTAACATTGACTGATTAGTGCAAGCGGTTAATCCCAGAGTTGCTAGAGACAATGATAAATTATTGAATTTGCGACGACGCATATGCGTTAATTATTAATTAAACTAAATTTAAGCCAATAAATATAATTGTATAAAAAATTGTATAAGAAAATTTTGAATACAGCATATTAAGGCTTCAAGCATAGTAGTTGATCAGCTTGGCTAATTATAAATATTCTACCCCTTATATTTGACCACGGGATTGAGCATCGTTTTAGTGCGATCGCTACAATGTCCCTGAGCTAAAATTCAACAAAGTGCAATCACACTTTTTTCATACACCGAACACAGTTTATTATTCAGTGAACATACTGAATAATTGACCGTTTTCCTTGTTCCTACGCCGATCGTCATTAAATAACGCAATCAATATTCTTTATTACCGTAAAATTGTTTTTGAAGGTTATCAAAGATAGTGATGTCAGTCTTAAGAGTAAAAGCTAGTAGTAATGAAGAGTTTGATGAAGCCATCTCTGGTGGTTGTGTATACGGAAAAGTAGTAACTACAAGACCTATTTATTTCGTTTATGTAGAGTTAGGTAAACAAGGTAAATATCAAAGAACTACAAAGGATGATGAACAGACAGATTATAAGATTTTTTATAACTGCAAGGTTTATTCAGCGCTATCTGAAGAAGATTTAGAAGCTGGAATATGTGTTGAAAGTCCTCCTGATATGACTGTTATTGTTTGTGGCAACAGTCAAAAATAAGAAGAGCTATCCTAGTCTTGCACGACGAAATTTAGGGGCTTTTCGTATTATGTTGTCTCTATTTTGTTCTATATAATCTTCAGCATCTACTAGCTTGACCTGATGAATACTTCCATCTTTTAGATACGCATTGAAGATAACGTGATCATTGCTGTTATAGCTTGCATCGTAGTTGGTGATATCAGTGCTAGGAGGGTGTTGAAAACCTAGTTGCCGATTATCTGTATGATTAACACCAAATCTATCACCCTTAAAAAATCCAAGAAATGACTTGAACATATTTCCTTCCTTTTTGCACTTTTGTGTTAATCATTTATATTCTAAACAAATATCTGACTATTGTACGTCTGTACGTCTTAAGTACAGGACAAAAATCAAATATCGCAAGGTAAAAATGCCTAAAACCCTTACTTAATGTAGATTGCAAATGTTTTTTGTCGAGTTCACAGATTAAAGACCTTTTAGCGATCAGGCTGACTTGCTTCTCAGGCTAAAGGATTTCTTTAGATAAATGGCAAAAATATAGTTAAAATTTCGCCATCATAGGCGGCGCTGCTGGAATGCATCCTCACAGTGAGCTTACCGCCTAGCGCTTTTAGTAAAGTTTTAGTTGTTGGCAAACTTAAGCTTAATGTGCCTGTCTCAGGTTGCAGCATCAACCATTGTCCCACTGCTTTTAATAATGGCAAATCGCCGCCGCCTTGATTGGTAACTTGGGACTGGAATTGTAACTTCAGATATTCTCCCGCATTTGTCAGAATTAACTGGATATGGCTATCGGGGGGGAAACTCCGCACAAGGCGATCGACTAGCCCGTTAAGGACTTGAGACAAAAGTAACGTATTACTAGAAATTGGGGGGATTTCGGTGGGTAAAATCATTTCCAAGGAAATTTGTCGCCTTCCTGCGCTGTCTTGCCAACGCATAAACCCATCACTCAAAATCTCCTCGATTTGCGTCGGCTCTAAAACTATTGGATAACTATCGAGTTGCGCCGCCTCAAAAATCAAATTAAATCTTTCAATCTGTTCCGTACATTCATCATCAACCCGATCTAAGCGTGTTTTTACCTCTGCGGATAAATCCTTACGCCGTTTTAGCGATCGCACTAACATCCTGATCGTCGTCAGTGGCGTGCGGACTTCATGGGTAATCGCCTTGATGATATCGACCTCTTGAATTTCGGGGATCGGTAACTCTTGATGAACCGAAGACTGCGCCATCAAAATTGCACCAAATCTTGCCATAACTTGATAGGGCGGCATGGTTGGTACAAATATTTGCAGTTTAGATTCTAATAAAGCTCGTTGTTCAGCACGGCGAATGCGGGGTAACAAAGTGGCGATCGCTGCTTGAATGGCTTGAGGATGCAGTGACCATAGACAAGTATGATTTTTTTGAGAGGAAATTACCAGAGCGCTAAAAGTTTCGGTAATTAAAATACAAAACCATTCTTGGTTCAGGGGATCGGCTTTAGATACGGAGACTACTTGGGTATCACCAATTGGCAGCGAACCTGTAGGAAATAATGAAGATTTACTGGTAGTTAATACCCAAGTCTGTAATTCGCTCGGATAGAAAGTATTGCTACCTAAAATATAAGGGTGATGAGTTAATAATATGCCTTTGAGATGGGATTGGATGGAAAATTGTTGGAGAACGGCGATCGCTCTGTACCAAAATTCCTTCGCGTCAGTTTGGTGCAACTCCTCGACAAATTCATGTATTTGTCGATCTTGATGCAAAGCCTCATATATTGTTGCCAATCCTGTCGCCAATGTTCTTGCTCCTCACCATATTTACTGCGCTTTGCACTGAGCTTTGCACTAAGCTTTACTAAGTACCTCGACTTAAACTGATTCGCCCGCATCGCGGGCGAATCAACTTTACCTAGCGCCCTTGGGCGAGAGCCGCCTCAGCGCGATCAAATTCTTGTAATAAGCGATCGCGCGTTTTTGTGGGAACCGCACGCTTAGAAGTGCCATTATAATAGCCTGCTAGCGTATTTAAGGCTGTCAACATCGTTGTATAGGAATACAAACCACTCTTGTCGCGATCGGCGCGGTAACGAGAGACATAGGCATTGATCCGATATCTTGCCGACGTTCTGACCGCACTACGATTTTCCGCGTTTGGGTCTAGATTAATTGCTTCCCGCATAGTTTTGATTGTGTCCGTAGTGTCAGCACCATAGTTTCCTGTCAAACCTGCATTGACTAAAGCTTGAACTTCTTTGGTGGTCAGCACATCAGCTTTTTTACCAAATAAACCAGCATTTGCTTCGGGCGCAAATCCACCAATTACTACTAGAGCTACCAATGCAAAAGTGATCGCGCCACGACCTAGGCTCTGCAAAGAACTATCCAATTTTTCTAAAGACTCACCTAAAGATTGATCCAAAAACTTAATTAAAGACTCGTATATTGCCTTCATACTTATTAAATTTATAAAAATACATATTTGTTGTCTCTCTAATCTTATGGCTTTTAGGTCAACCTCCCCTAGTATCCAAAGGAAGGGATCATAATGTCAGGGGATCATAACACAATGATCCCCTATCAAAATTGCGATCGTGATCCCCATAACAATGACAGGTAGTTGGTTTTGGCTAAGTATTCATACTCAAAAAATCAAATTAGCCTATTAAAACCGACAGAAGATAACCCTTTCAGCCCCTTGACCATTCAAAAAAATTTGTCAGAATGTATTCATCAGCAGATCAAATATTTAGTCCAAATGTAAGTTATTTACATTTCTGAAAATTGGTTCTACTGAAATAGCCCTAAATGAGGCTTTTATCAAAACCAAGTTTCATAGCGAAAAATACTAATTTTGATCAAGCTGAGATAGATACGATTACAAGTAGTTGGAGGTTAATTGTATGGCGAGGGAACGTCCTCCCCTAGATGAGATGACCTTGCGTCAACTTCGCAAAGTAGCAGCAGAACTAGAAATTTCTCGCTATAGTCGGATGCGGAAATCTCAGTTACTTGCTGATATCCAAACCATTTTGATGGCAAAGGGATCAGCCTCATCCCAAGTTGAAAGTAGTAATTCGGAGACACAAGAAATCGTGGAAGCATCAAAATTTGATTTGGGTAGTGAAGAAACAGAAGAAAATCTAGAGCCGCTTGCTGCCATCGATAAAAGTATCGGTGAATTGCCAAGTGGGTACGGTGAGAGCAGAATTGTTTTATTGCCTCGCGATCCTCAATGGGCTTATGTATATTGGGATGTACCCAATTCTCAAAAAGAAGAGTTGAGAAAGCAGGGTGGACAACAATTAGCACTACGTTTATACGATGCTACTGATGTTAATTTGGATTACCAAACTCCCAATAACTTACAGGAGTACAACAGTGACGAACTAGCGCGTGAATGGTATTTACCGATCCCCATTAGCGATCGCGACTATGTAGCTGAACTTGGCTATCGTTGTGCCGATGGACGTTGGTTAGTCTTGACCCGTTCTAAAGTTGTTCATGTTCCCCCAGTATTTCCATCGGAATGGGTCGAAGACAACTTCATCACCGTACCTTGGGATCAAACCCTCAAGGGTCAAACCTTCTTTAATTTGGTTCCTCCTAGCAAGAAGAAAGCACCAGAGCCAGAACAAACAGCAACTACCACTACCAGTGACAGTTCCTACGATGAGATCTTCAACATTGCGCGTGATGCTGAAGTTCAGAGAATCTCTGGTTCTCTCTATGGCTCTATGCAGCATGAATCGGGAATTGGTATGGTTCCTGAATCGATTAGTTCTTACATCTTCCCATCGGGTGCTGGCTTATTTGCTGGTGCAGGTGCAGCAGGTGCTATCAGCGCTAGCGGTATTAACTACTCTGGTTATGGCTTAGCTTCGAGTTACAGCTTCTTCTCTAGCGAATCAACCCCAAGTCGCTCTCGTAAGTTCTGGTTGGTAGCGGATGCTGAGTTGATCGTTTATGGCGCAACTGAGCCTGATGCCTCGGTTACAATTGGCGGTCGCCCAATTAAGCTCAATTCTGATGGAACATTCCGTTTCCATACTTCTTTCCAAGATGGTATTCAGGATTATCCGATTTTTGCGGTTGCTGCTGATGGCGAGCAAAATCGGGCGATCCACATGAAGTTCGAGCGCCAAACCCTTGAGCGTCGGACAAATACCAAGGAAGAAGCCATTCCTGAATGGGTTAGCTAAATTCCAACAAAAGAGAGAGGGCGCTTTGCGCCCTCTTTTTTATTGCCTAAGTAGATTGTTGGAATTAAACGTAGGATGTGTTAGCGATAGCGTAACGCATCTCCTTTAAGCAATTGATGAGTTACGTTGCACTACTTTGTGTTTAAGCGTAGTCCTGAAGTGCGGTTACAGAGATACCACCAGTTTGCAAGGCTTTGATGGCAGCGATCGCTGCTTTAGCACCAGCTAATGTTGTAATCACAGGGATCTTGTAAGCCATCGCCGTGCGGCGAATCATTTTGCCATCGGTTTTCGCCTCCTCGCCACTGGGTGAATTAACGATCAATTGAATTTGACCATTTTTCATGATGTCACTAATATTTGGACGACCCTCATGCACCTTGAGGACTTGCTTCGATTCGATGCTGTTGCGGCGCAGGATTTTGTGAGTTCCTTCGGTAGCGACAACTTTAAATCCAAGTTCGACAAAGGCTTCAGCCACTGTAGAAATACCACTCTTATCGCGATCGTTGACCGAGATAAAGACAGTTCCTTCAAGGGGAAGATGTGTGCCTGCACCAAGTTGTGCTTTGGCAAAGGCGCGTCCAAACTCAGTGTCAATACCCATGACTTCACCAGTCGATCTCATTTCGGGTCCCAAAATCGTATCGGTTCCTGCGAACTTGGCAAAAGGAAGTACAGCTTCTTTAATCGAGATGTGTTTGGGAATGACTTCTTCAGTCAAGCCTAGCTCGGCAAGCGTAGCCCCTGCCATGATCCGCGAAGCATAGTTAACGAGGGGAACGTTAATTGCTTTACTGACATAGGGAACCGTGCGCGAGGCGCGGGGATTAGCTTCAAGGATGAAGACTTTGCTTTCCTTGAGGTTGTTGTTATTCAACTGCACAGCATACTGAATATTCATCAACCCAATCACGTTCAGGGATTTAGCGAGACTAATTGTCCATTTACGAATGGTGGCGAGAACTTCAGGCGGTAAAGAGAATGTGGGAATCGAACAAGCGGAGTCACCAGAGTGAATCCCTGCTTCTTCGATATGTTCCATAATGCCGCCGATGGTGACATTGCCAAGCTGATCGGCGATCGCATCCACATCCACCTCGATCGCACCTTCAAGGAAATGATCGATAAGTACAGGATGTTCTGGCTCAATGATAATAGCGCGGCGCATATAGTCTTCTAGTTCGGCATCGGAGTAGACGACTTCCATGCCACGACCACCGAGAACGTAGCTAGGACGTACAACTACTGGATAGCCAACACGTTGAGCAATTACTACAGCTTCTTCTTCAGAACGGGCTAAACCGTTATTGGGCTGCATGATGCCAATTTCTTGACAGATTGCTTCAAAGCGTTCGCGATCTTCAGCAATGTCAATGGAGTCGGGTGAAGTCCCCCAAATCTTAGTAGTGGAATTGGTGTCTTGCAGATATTTCAACAGGGGAACTGATAACTTGAGCGGAGTTTGTCCACCAAATTGGATAATTACACCTTCAGGCTGTTCCGCTTCGATGATGTTCAACACATCTTCACGGGTTAGTGGCTCGAAATAAAGGCGATCGCTTGTGTCATAGTCCGTAGAAACAGTTTCAGGATTAGAGTTAACCATGATTGTCTCAAAACCTGCGGCGCGTAAAGCATAGCTGGCGTGACAGCAGCAATAGTCAAACTCAATGCCCTGTCCAATTCGATTTGGACCACCACCAAGAATCATCACCTTGCGCTTTGTGGAAGGTAGAATTTCTGATTCTTCTTCGTAGGTTGAATAGTGATAGGGAGTCAGTGCTTCAAACTCAGCCGCACAGGTGTCAACGGTTTTATAAGAAGGAATCACACCTAACGATTTGCGGTAGGTGCGGACATCATCTTCCTTTGTACCTGTGAGATAGGCTATCTGGCGATCGCTAAAGCCCATCCGCTTTGTTTCCAGCATCTCTTCTTTTTTGACGCTATCCAGCTTCCGACCTTTGATCGAAAGTTCTACGTCAGTAATCTCGCGCATTTTTTGCAAGAACCAAGGATCGATATTGGTTAGTTCAAAAATCGCTTGTACTGATAAACCTGACAAAAATCCATCGCGAATTGAGAAAATGCGATCGGGATTAGGAACCCGCAAACTGTATTTGATTTTTTCGAGATCGGGTAATACTTCTTCGCGATCGCCACCAAACCCAAAGCGACCAACTTCAAGTGATCGCAATGCTTTTTGGAACGACTCTTGGAAAGTGCGCCCGATCGCCATCGCTTCACCGACCGACTTCATCTGAGTAGTTAGTACTGCTTCAGAACCTGGGAATTTCTCAAAGGCAAAGCGAGGAATCTTGGTAACTACATAATCAATCGTTGGCTCAAAACTAGCAGGAGTTTTCTTGGTGATGTCGTTAGAAATTTCATCTAATGTGTAACCAACTGCTAATTTTGCGGCAAATTTGGCGATCGGGAAACCTGTGGCTTTCGACGCAAGCGCTGAACTGCGAGATACACGAGGATTCATCTCGATTACGACGACATCGCCATTTTCAGGATTGATCGAAAACTGAATATTCGAGCCGCCTGTCTCAACGCCAATTTCACGAATAATCTTGATCGAATAGTCGCGCAAGCGCTGATATTCCTTGTCCGTCAAGGTCTGAGCAGGTGCAACCGTAATCGAGTCGCCCGTATGGATACCCATCGGATCGATATTTTCGATACTGCAAATGATCACCACGTTATCGGCGAGATCGCGCATCACCTCTAGCTCATACTCTTTCCAGCCGATTAGCGATCGCTCGATCAAGATTTGCGACACAGGACTAGCTTCTAAACCAGAGGCACAAATTTCTTCAAACTCCTCTTGGTTGTATGCAATACCGCCGCCAGTACCGCCCATTGTGAATGCTGGACGGATAATTAGAGGATAGGAGCCAATTTCATGAGCGATCGCACGGGATTCTTCCATCGTCGTCCCCAAGCCCGACGGACACATGGCAACACCAATGCGCTCCATCGCCTCTTTAAATAACTTGCGATCCTCCGCCATCTCGATCGCTTCAAGTTTTGCGCCAATCAATTCAACGCCATATTTTTCGAGAACCCCCATTTTTGCTAGGGACACGGCTGTATTTAGGGCTGTTTGTCCACCCATCGTCGGCAAGATGGCATCAGGACGCTCTTTCTCGATAATCTGCGCGACAACTTCGGGCGTAATTGGCTCAATGTATGTGCGATCAGCCGTGGCGGGATCGGTCATGATCGTTGCGGGATTGGAGTTAACTAGGATCACATAGTAGCCCTCGTCCCGTAAAACCTTACAGGCTTGGGTTCCTGAGTAGTCAAATTCGCAGGCTTGCCCGATCACGATCGGTCCAGCGCCAATCAATAAAATCTTTTGGATGTCAGTACGGCGGGGCATATAATCTTGTATTTCTTAGGTAACTCGCAATACATTTTATAGCCTCATGGCGATCCTTTAGTATGTAGCGCATGATGCTAATTGGGTTACGGGCTAAGAAGTAACACTATTTCTCTATGACTTTGAGGGGTGTTAAGATGCAGATGCTTAGATTTATCAGAGATGTGCAGCCATGTTAACTACAGTAATTTCTACGCAAAGTGATGTAAGGCGATCGCTAATCCAAGAAATTGAACAAACTTCAGATTATGTGTTAAGCGAAGTGTTGGATTCTGTTTTTGAAGAAGCTAAAAGCTGGGGAGATGGAGTATCAAAATTACTGGATTGGATGGAGAAAGCAAAAGATACATATAAGGATAGTGTGGGAACAATCTGTCGATGGTTTGGAGAAGTTTCTAATTACTTTGAAAATCGGACTACTAATGGTGTTGTTGAGGGCATTAATAATAAACTAAAGCT
>JBIKYX010000033.1:0-38587 GCA_044355035.1 Pseudanabaena sp.
GCATAATTCTGAGTTTAAGAGCTTTAGTTTTAACTTCTACGCGTTGGGAGCAATTCTGGCAAAATCTCAATCAGTATGGGTTTCCTGTTGCCACTTAATAAGTGTATTATATTAAGGTCGCACCCGAAGATGTTAGGCAAATCAGTGGAACTTATCCCAATTCCATTATCCTGAATTTGGATAATCGCATGATGATCGACGAGATCGAGAGATACTTCAACTTTGCCTTGCTCAGGAGTATAATGAATCGCATTGATCAGAACATTGAGAATTAGTCGATAGAGTTGATCTTCGTTACCATTGACATAAATTGTAGATTCATTAGCAACTTTCAGTTTTAGATCGATATCTGACTGGATCGCAAGTGCCGAGACTTCTTCGACTAAATCACTAACAATTTCATTCAAACAACAAGTCTGCTTTTGTAAAGTAATTAGTTGTAAATCCATCCGCGAAAGGAGCAGTAAATCTTGAACCAATTCTGAAAGCCGCACCGTTTGGCGATTGATTGTTTGGAGGGTATCTCTTGATTCAAGTTCGGGAATTGCGTCACTACTAAGAGTAGATTCAACTGTAGCTCGAATTGCTGCAAGCGGAGTACGCAGTTCATGGGCGGCATCAGCCGTAAATTGCTGGATTTGACGATAAGAGAAATAAACTGGTTTCATCGCTATACCTGCTAAATACCAACTTGCGATGCTAATAATCAGAAAAGCGATCGGCAAACTCACGATCAAGATCAATTTTGATTGTTCGAGATGGTGGTCATAGTCAGCAAGCGATCGCCCCACTTGCAGATATCCCCATGATTTACCACGATTGTTTTTAAGTAAAAGTGAGATTTGATGATAACGATTTCCCTCTCGATCCTCAATTGTTTGCCAAGCAGCCTGTCCAATCTGAGGAACAATTCCCAATGGTGGTTTTCCTACAGTAGCAATCAGATTTCTAGAACGAGTCAGAAATAATGCATAGAAACTATCTTGTTGGATTGCGCCTAAAATATGCCTTGTCGAAGATTCGCGATCGCATTTTTCAGCAATTACACAAAGATTAGGGAGGATTTGCTGGACGCTGGGAGAAATGCGATCGCTTTCGATTAGCAACGGCTCTAAACTATCATGCAATGTGCCAGCTACGGACTCTAACTCGCGATCGACCGCTTGCCAATGAGCCTGAGCCATCACCTGATAGATGCAAACCCCTGATATTGTCAAAATAATTCCCATCACTCCTGCGTACCAACCTGCAAGACGTAACCGCGCCCCAAAAAAGATTCGATTATGATTCATGAATTCAATCGATAACCTAATCCATAAATTGTCTCAATATCACAGCTATGTTCTGCTAATTTCTTGCGTAATAGTCGAATCTGCGCCGCCACAACATTACTGGCAGTATCCGATTGAAAATTCCATAGCCGATTCATAATCTGATCGCGAGTAAGAATCTGATTCGGATGTTGCATAAAGTATTCTAACAACTGAAATTCTTTAGTCGTCAGCATCAGCCCTTCAGCGATCGCACTTTGACCCGCGATCGCACCCTGATTAGCGATCGCAATTGTTGACTTCCCATAATCAAGAATTAAATTTCCCACCTGTAAGATTTGCGGCTGAACTTGAGTCGGTCTCCTTAGCAATGCTCTCAGTCGAGCCATCAGTTCCACCATCCCAAACGGCTTAACGAGATAATCATCCGCCCCTGAATCCAACCCCATCACCCGATCTTCTAGCTGATCTTTCGCTGTCAACATTAACACTGGTAGCGAATTACCCTGCGATCGCAAGCGTTTACATATTTCCAGTCCTGATAAATTTGGTAACATCCAATCAACAATTGCTAACACATAATCCACTTCAGAACTCGTCAGATAGTTCCAAGCTTCTACTCCATCTTGTACCCAATCAACAACATATTTCTCTTGCTTCAAACTCCGTTCTAGAGCCTTACCAAGATCCTCTTCATCTTCAACCAGCAAAATCCTCATATAATCTTTTACCTTTTACCTAAAGTTTTTCTGGACTAATCCTCCACAGCGATCGCGCCATGAAACATTCCCATACCACAACTAAACTGAAACATTCCTACGGTCTGGGGCGTAAATTCCACAGATGTAGTTTGATTGAGAACCAAATCTTGAGCAACATGGAAGTCAGGGAAGAGAACTTTTTCTAAACAACTACTAGGATCGCGGCGATCGAACTGTAATCGCACAGGCTGACCGCGTTTAACCGTCACCAGAGAAGGGATATAACCACCATCGACGGTGATTGTGACTTCCTGGATGCCATCAGTAATTTCTGCTTGTTCCGATTTGGGTTTACTCAAAAGGAACCACCATATTTGAGCAGCCATTAGAGATAGACCACCGACAGCGATCGCTATTTTAAGAGCGATCGGCTGTTCAATTGGTTGAAATCTTTCAGACGATGAATTATGTTTACTCATTTCTTCTGCCGACATACTCGAAACTATGCCGAAAGATAAACCAATACTGACTAGAATAGTGACCACTTGATGTTTTTTCATGGTTGTTCCTCTTAATTGGTTGAAGAAGGACGAAAGTTTCCCAATCTTAAAGCATTTGTGACCACAGAGACAGAACTAAGCGCCATCGCGCCCCCTGCAATCATCGGATTAAGCAACCAGCCAAAGAACGGATAAAGAATCCCTGCGGCGATCGGAATCCCCGCCACATTGTAGATAAAGGCAAAGAAGAGGTTTTGTTGGATATTACTAATCGTAGCGCGGCTGAGTTGAATCGCAGTCACAATCCCTTGCAAATCGCCAGATATGAGAGTGATATCGCTAGCCGCGATCGCCACATCTGTTCCCGTGCCGATCGCTAAACCAACATCGGCTTGAGCTAGAGCAGGAGCATCATTAATGCCATCGCCAACCATCGCCACCACGATCTTTCCTCCCCCCTTGGATTGAGGAGGGTATTGTAATTCTCTGATTTTGGCTACTTTTTGATCGGGACGAACTCCAGCAAATACGCGCTTGATGACAACCTCACGAGCGATCGCCTCCGCCGTAGATTGATTATCTCCCGTTAACATGACTACTTCGATCTTCATCCTTTGTAAAGCCGCAACCGCCGTTTGGGATGAAGGCTTGAGCTTATCCGCAATACCAATTAAGCCACGAGCCACATTGTCAACTGCAACTAAAACAACTGTTTTTCCGCCTGTTTCCCATGCATCTTGATATTGATGAATCTCACTAGTATTAATTCCTAACTCATCCATCCATCGCCTTGTGCCGACTTGGACTAAGCAGTTATCCACTTTTCCTTGCACACCACTACCCGCGATCGCGAGAAAATCAGTCACATCAGGAATAGTAATATCCTTTTGCTTAGCATAGTTGACAACCGCTTCCGCCAAAGGATGCTCAGAATTCCGCTCAATCGCCGCAACCAGCTCTAACAATTCTCTTTCCCCCCTCTCCCCACTGGGAGAGGGGCTGGGGGTGAGGGCAAATCCTCCACTGGGAGAGGGACTGGGGGTGAGGACAGATTTCTTACTAGGAGAGATAGAAAAGATATCTGTAACAACAGGTTTCCCTTCAGTCAAAGTTCCCGTTTTATCTAAAACAATAATTTGAATTTTATGAGCGAGTTCTAAACTACCTGCATCTTTGATTAAAATTCCATTCTCTGCACCTTTACCAGTTCCGACCATAATCGAAGTTGGAGCCGCTAAGCCTAGCGCACAAGGACAAGCAATAATCAATACTCCCACGGCTGAGATCGTTGCTAAGGTAATGTTTCCCATAATCTCAAACCAGATGATGAAAGTGGCGATCGCGATCGCAATTACAACTGGCACAAACCAACCTGTCACTTGATCCGCCAGTCTTTGAATTGGCGCTTTAGAACCCTGCGCGTCTTTGACTAGCTGGACAATTTGTGAGAGAACTGAATCTTTACCGATGTGACTAGCCTTAATTTGCAGACTACCCGTCTTGTTCATAGTCGCACCAATCACGCGATCACCCACCGTTTTCTCAACGGGAATACTCTCACCCGTCACCATTGATTCATCAACTGTCGATTGACCTGCGATCGCCTCCCCATCAACGGGAATTTTTTCCCCAGGGCGAACCAATACAATGTCATCAATTTGAACTTCTTCAATGGGAATATCTGCTTCTTGACCATCGCGCAAGACTCGCGCTGTCTTTGCTTGTAGTCCAATTAGCTTACGAATAGCCTCAGAAGTTTCCCCCTTAGCCCGATTCTCAAACAATTTACCCAACAGAATTAAGGTAATCACCACTACGGACACTTCATAATAAACTTCAGGTTGTAAGCCTTGGGATATCAAGAAACTAGGATTTAAAGTAACTGTAAGCGAGTAAGAAAAAGCAGCGAGGGTTCCTAATGCAATCAAGGTATCCATTGTAGCTATATGGTTCTTAAATGCTTTCCAAGCACCAATATAAAAAGAACTTCCACACCATAATTGAATCGGGAGCGCCATGATCAATTGAAACCAAGCGTTATGTAGCCATGTAGGAATGAAAGAAATATGTACTCCTGTCATCATTGGCAAAGAACCAATCACCAATATGCAACTAACTACACCGCCAACCGCAACTTTGCGCGTCAAGTCTTGCGTTTCAGTTAAGTGCAACTTTTTTTGGCGATCGCTATCTGTCTCTTCAGGTAGACTCGCTTCATAGCCAATATCTTTAATTTTTTGTTGGATTGTAGCAACGGAAAGCTTTTTTTCATCAAATTCAATTACGGCTTGAGCGATCGCAAAATTGACATTACTACTGGTCACACCAGCCATAGAGCGCGTTATAGATTCAATACTACTGGCACAAGACGCACAGTGCATTCCATGTAAGCTAAGGGTAACTTTACTCATTTTTGATCTATTTTAGCTATATCAATCCGAAATGAGTTATGAGAGTCACCACCAAAGGGCGCAACTCTCATAATTACAAAAAACACTCCCTTGCGAGAGCGCTTTTTGTTTGACTTAAAACAATGCTGCGACTATTCGTAGCTGCAACTATTCGTAAATCCAAGAAGTAACGCTTCTTTCCCATTCGACTAGTTCTTCAGATTTGAACCAAAGAGCAATTTCTGTTTGAGCAGTTTCGATCGCGTCAGATCCGTGAATGATATTGCGTCCAATATTTGCGCCATAATCACCACGAATTGTACCTGGCTCAGCAGTGAGAGGATTGGTTGCGCCAATAATTTTACGAGCAGAAGCAACGACACCATCGCCTTCCCATACCATCGCCACAACGGGACCAGAGGTAATAAAATCGACTAGTCCTGCAAAGAAAGGTCTTTCTTTATGAACTGCATAATGCTTTTCGGCGAGTTCACGGGTGGGTTGGATTAATTTAAGTCCGACAAGCTTAAAGCCTTTGTTTTCGTAACGACGGATAATTTCTCCGACTAGCTGACGTTGTACGCCATCGGGCTTGACTGCCAAAAAAGTACGTTCCATGATTTCTGTGAAAATATTCCTAAGAGTGTTAAGTAATTGTAAAGAAGTTTACAGTGAGCATTATTTCACTTTTTGGGTACTTATTTTGGCAACTTACACGGAATTTTTATGATATTCAATAGCTTCGTATCAGTACTCTTTTAATATCAATCCTTATAGACCTAAACTTTTAGCATAGGCACAATCAGCATTAGCACCTTCACCGTCCCCTAATTTTGCTTTGGCTAAGCCACGATTGAAATAAGCAGGTGCAGCATCGGGGGCGAGTTCAATTACTTTGGTGTAGTCAGCGATCGCACCCTGATAATCTCGAATTTCTGAGCGATCGTAAGCACGGTTGTAATAGGCCTCAGCATAATTTGGATCAAGTTCTATTGCGGCGGTGTAATCAGCGATCGCCCCAGCAAGATCGTCGTTTTCAGCACGTTCCATACCACGCTGGTTATAGGCGATCGCCGAGTCTAATTTGTCTGTCATGGCTTTTGCAGGTATTTGCAAGTTTTGACTATGTTTTTTTTAAGGATAGCAGGATCGGAAATCCAATTAGTCTTTCAGTAAAAGAATTTAAAGCGATCTCCTATGGCAGAATGTGAAAGTAGGGATCTGGATATTGGTAAAGGTAAATTGATGAATGAGATCATGTTTATTATCGAAGATGCAGATGAAGGCGGATATATAGCCCGTGCTTTAGGAGCATCTATTTTTACAGAAGCAGACTCTTTGGATGAACTCTATGAACTAATCCGCGATGCAGTACGCTGCCATTTTGATGAAGCGATTTTGCCAAGAATAATTCGTTTGCACTTTATTCGTGAAGAAGTTATTGCCGTATGAGAATACCTCGCGATATTTCAGATGCAGATTTAGTGAAATTGCTGTAAAAATTTGGCTATGAAAACACCCGCCAAACTGGTAGCCATATGCGTTTAACTACTCAACAAAATGGCGAACATAACGTTACGATTCCCTATCACAATCCTTTACGAGTTGGCACATTATCAGCAATCTTGTCAGATATCGCTAGCCATTTTGGTTTGAGCAAAGATGAGCTAATAAGGCAATTATTTTGAGCATTAAGCGATCGGGCTATTATTCAGACAAAGCTAAGGGGATTGGTATAAAATAGACTGACAAAGATACGGGTAATTTGTGCCACTGGATATTAATCGCTTACAGCAAGCCTTGAGTATTGAGGCTGAAAAGGGCTTTTCCAATTTACAGGGAAAACAATTTTTGTTTGCTGATTTTTTAACCGTGAGCTTACGCGACGATTTGCCTGAAGACTGGGAAATGAGCGATCGCCTCCAAGCCAACACCCTCGCTAATCAATATGCTCAATATAATGACCTGCCAATGGCGCGAAGACAGCATCTAGTTGCCGAGACTCGCCGACTGCTCTATGAAGTGCGCCGCCGTGAAATTGCCGAAACTAATGCTGCGCCGAAGCCGAAGAAACCCAAAACTGAAGCGATCGCTACGACAGAACCCAAAGCTACTAAAAAAATAACGCCCGACACAGTATTGGCGCAGGTTGAAGGTGTTGGCTCGTTTATGGCACAAAGATTTCTACGGTTAGAATTGCAGACTGTGCGCGATGTTCTCAATTACTATCCCCGCGATCACATTGACTATGCCCGTCAAATTCCCATTCGCGATCTCAAGGATGGGGATACCGTTACCGTAATTGGCACGATCAAAAAGTTTGGATGTTTTACCAGTCCCAAAAATCCCAATCTCACAATTGTAGAAATTATTCTCCGCGATCACACGGGACAGATTAAACTCAGTCGCTTCTGGACAGGGAAACGTTATTCCAATCATGGTTGGCAAGAATCCCAAAAAAAGCTTTATCCTCAAGGTTGCACGGTGGCTGCTTCAGGAGTCGTCAAACAGAGCAAATATGGCTTAACTTTAGAGAATTATGAAGTGGAAGTTCTTGAACATACACAAGATACGATTCAATCGAAGACCGTGGGGCGAGTCGTGCCAGTCTATCCACTCACAGAAGGGATTACCCCCGAAGCAATTCGCCGCCTTGTCACCCAATGTTTACCCGCAGTTTCCCAAATCGTCGATCCCATGCCCGATCGCTTTTTGCGTGATTATCAAATGATGCCCTTGCCAGAGGCGATCGCGCAAGCCCATTATCCCGATACCAGTGAAACCCTAGAGCAAGCTGTAATTCGCCTCACCTTTGATAAATATTTCTATCGCCGCCTAGTTTCTCTCTATCGTCGTCAGCAACAAAAAGCAATTCAGTTTGTACCCCAAAGTCAAGCGATCGCCCAATTAGAAAAACTCCTTCCCTTTGAATTAACCAATGCCCAAAAGCGAGTCGTTGCCGAAATTCGGGCTGATTTGCAAGGGAATACACCGATGAATCGATTAGTGCAAGGTGATGTCGGTTCAGGTAAAACGATTGTGGCGGTATATGCCCTGTTAACAGCGATCGAGGCGGGTTATCAAACGGCGTTGATGGCTCCAACCGAAGTTCTCACTGAGCAGCATTATCGCAAAATTGTCGAATGGTTTATGCAGCTAAATTTGCCTGTCGAAATTTTAACGGGTTCCACGAAGACCGCCAAGCGCCGCGAAACTTTGCGGCAACTGGAAACAGGAGAACTGCCCTTAGTAATTGGAACCCATGCCTTGATTCAAGATGGAGTCAACTTCGCAAAATTAGGATTGGCAGTAATCGATGAACAACATCGTTTTGGACGTGATCAGCGATCGCGGTTATTGCAAAAAGGCAACGATCCCCATGTCCTAATCATGACCGCCACGCCCATTCCCCGCACTTTATACTTAACTAATTCCGAAATTGAAGTTAGCATCATTGACGAGCTTCCCCCAGGACGTAAACCGATTCAAACTGTTTTGCTTAAACCTTCACAGCGCAAAGATGCTTACGAGCTAATTCGCCGTGAAATCGCACAGGAGCGACAGGTGTATATTGTCTTTCCTCTAGTGGAAGAGTCTGAGAAAATGGAAGATATCAAAGCGGCGACCCAAGAACGCGAACATTTGCAGAATGTCGTTTTCCCCCACTTCCAAATCGGTTTGCTGCATGGTCAAATGTCTTCGGCAGAAAAAGATGAAGCGATCAATACTTTCCGTAGAGGCGAAACTCAGATTCTTGTCGCCACAACCGTAATTGAAGTTGGTGTCGATATTCCCAATGCTTCAGTAATGTTAATCGAACATGCCGATCGCTTTGGCTTGGCTCAACTTCACCAATTACGCGGTCGAGTTGGACGCGGCGCGGCACAGTCCTATTGTCTATTATTAAGTGGTTCCAAATCGCAGACTTCTCAGGAACGATTACAGGTTCTCGAACAGTCGCAGGATGGATTTTTTATTGCGGAGCGAGATTTTCAAATGCGTGGGAAAGGGAAAGATGAGGGGACGGAACAATCAGGACATGCAGGTTTCTCGATCGAGGATCGTTTATCCGATGAAGCAGCGCGTCAAGAGATTTTCCAAATAGCACGTCAAGCGGCGGAACGGATCATCAAGAAAGATGCTACTTTGGAAACTTTTCCACTGTTAAAAGCTGAGTTTGAGCTTCATTATCAACGCTTGCAAGGAGGCGCAATTTTCACCTAACTAACTTTACGTCTAAAGTAGGGGCGGGTTTAGTCGATAATTTGACCATACAGCAAAGGTTATCAACAAAACCTGCCCCTACAGAAGATGTTGATTGGAGATATTCCCATGACCACGTTATTACGCATTTCTCAAACTGCTTTTACATTCAAAATAATGTGCCATGCGCGGTATACGTAAACTTAATATGCCGATCAATCCACCACCTGATTTGGCGATCGAAGTAGATGTCACCTCTAAAACTAAGTTTGATGTGTATCGCGTTCTTGGTGTACCCGAACTATGGCTGTATGATAAGGTTTTGAAGATTTATGTTTTGCAAGACGATGAATATATCGAATCAGAATTTAGTCCGACTTTTGGTAATATCCCTGTACGCGAGATCATTCCCCAGTTTTTAGAACTCAGTCTCAGCGAAGGACGCAGTGCCGCTATGCGTGCTTTTCGGGCTTGGATCAAGGAAAAAGTAAAAAGGTAAAAGGAAAAAAATATGGATCGCAAAAAAGTACTGCTGCTGTCGGCAAATCCATCGAATACCGATCGCCTAAGAGTTGAGGCTGAATTTCGAGAAATTGAAGAGTGCTATCAAAAGTCAAGCTTGCGCGATCGCTTTGCCATTGTATCGAAAGCGGCGGTGCGTATTGATGACTTGCAGCCAATTTTGCTTCAGGAAGTGCCGCGTGTGGTGCATTTCTCAGGGCATGGGGCGGCGGAAAATGGGTTGGTTTTAGAACATGATGATGGTAGTTGGCAACTTGCACCGACTGATGCTCTAGCGGATTTATTTCGTATTTTACAAAATGGGATCGACTGCGTGGTGCTGAATGCTTGTTTCTCAAAAGTGCAAGCGGAAGCGATCGCCCGTTATGTGCCGTATGTGTTGGGGATGAATCAGGCAATTGGGGATTTGGCAGCGATCGAGTTTGCGAAGGGGTTTTATGGGGCTTTGTTTGAAGGAAAATCTGTTAAAGAAGCCTTTGAGTTAGGCAAAAATCAGATTGCGCTAAAAAATATTCCTGAAGCGCAAACGCCTGTGTTATTGGAACGTAGCCATACAACTCAAGTTTTGCCAAAAGTGAATATGGCAATCGAAGAACCTGAAGGCGCGGTGCGGATTGGTTCAGATTTTTATATTTCGCGATCGCCTCAACAGGAACAAGCATTTAAAGCGATCGCTATGCCCCATGCCCTACTGCGTTTAAAATCTCCCGATCGCATGGGTAAGTCTTCACTATTAGTCCGAGTCCTAGAAGAGGCGCGGAGTCTGGGCGATCGCACCACATGGCTTGATTTGCAAAAGTGCGATCGCAAGTTCTTTGAAAATATGGATCGCTTTTTGCAGTGGTTTTGTGCGGTGATTGGGCGTGATTTTGGGGTAAAGGCGAAACCGATCGATGATTGGGATGAGATATTTGGGGCAAATAGCAATTGTGATGAATTTTTTGAAAAATATTTATTGAATGATGATGACGATCGCCCGTTGACGATCGCGATTGAAAATTTGGATCGCATATTTCTGCATGAGGCGATCGAGGTAGATTTTTGCGGCTTGTTGCGCGGTTGGCATGAACAGGGGAAGCATGACAAAAGATGGGGTAAGTTGCGCTTAGTGCTTGCCTATTCAATGGAATCTTTTACAACTAAGGATATTAACCAATCACCCTTTAATGTCGGTACTCCCATTGATTTGGATGAATTTACAATTGCTCAAGTTCAAGAATTAGCAGCATTGCATGGATTGCCGCCCAGTCAAATCGAACCGATATCAGAATTAATTGGCGGACATCCCTATCTGGTAAGACTTGCCTTTTATAATTTGGCTAGCGGTGCAACTTCTATTGAACAGATTCTCCAAAGTGCCGCGACCGATGTAGGACTCTTTAGCAAACATCTCACTACTCGTTTAGCCAAGCTCGAAAAAGATGCTGAACTCAGCGCAATTTTGCGATCGCTGGTTAATTCACCACAACCAATCCGTTTTGACCTTGCCACTACAGCAAAATTAGACGGGATGGGGTTAATATTACGCACAGAAACAGGTGTAAAGATCCGCAATGAATTATATCGGCGCTATTTCCAGAATCGATTAAGCAATTAATTAGGAGTGAAACCAATGCCTAAAACCTTACAAGCATCGGAAATTGATTTGGCAAGACTAGAGGAGCTTTTTGCGATCGCCCAATCGCGAGATGCCGACTTTTTTGATGAATGGCGCGGTAACTTACCTAAACTTACTGAAACTGAACAGCTATCCCTTGATGATCTTAAAACCGATTATCTACATCTGTCGAAACATTCGCTATTGGAACCACTTGTAAAAATGGTGGTGCTATCGCCGATTTTGAAATTAGCAGGTTTTTATCGCGATCCTTTCTATCTCAAAGCCGAGCAGGTGGTGAATATTCTCTCTCAGGATCAAGATATTCTCGTTCAAGGACGCATTGATGTTTTGGTGTTTAATCCTCCATTTTGGATAGTCGTGATTGAGGCAAAGAGAGCGGCTTATTCTGTAGAAGTTGGCATTCCCCAAGCCTTGACTTACATGATCGCAAATCCCCATCGCGATCGCCCTGTTTTTGGTCTGGTTACGAATGGCAGTGAGTTTATCTTTCTAAAGCTTCAGCATCAAGACAGTCTAAAATATGCCGAATCAGATTTGTTTTCAATTAAGCGAGGCAATGATTTGTATACGGTTGTCAGTATTTTGAAACATCTTGCTCAATTAGCAACTTAGCTTTTCATCCTGCGGGATGTGCGTCCTTATACTGGCTATGTGATCGCTTAAGCTTAAATCAACATACAAAACTTCATTAATCTGGAGCAGTAAAAACTATGGTAATTACAGCGCCCGTTATCAAACCAGTCAACCTACCCGAATATCCCTCTAGCGATGGTGAACCCGTGGCAGAAACTTACGACCATTTTTATGCGATCGCGATACTCTTAGAAATGCTGCGGCAATATTTAACAGGCAGACAAGCGACAGTTTTGGGCAATCAGTATCTTTACTATGCTCAAGGGTTGCCAAGAATGCGTGTGGCTCCTGATGTGATGGTAATTTTTGATGTGGCGGCTGGTGGGCGCGACAATTATAAAATCTGGGAAGAGGGGCAAGTGCCTGCGGTGGTGTTTGAAATTACCTCGAAAGGGACGCAGCTTGTTGATACAGGTTTTAAGCGTGAACTCTATGCCCAGATGGGTGTGCAGGAATATTGGCTATTTGACCCGAAAAATGAATGGGTTAAGGGACAGTTGCAGGGCTATCGCCTCAATGATGATCAGGAATATGATCGCATTAACGATGGACAGAGCCTTGTATTAGGACTGAGATTATCGATTGAGGATAAAAAAATTGCTTTGCATCGTCTGGACAATGGCGAAAAGTTGCCTTTTCCATCGGAGCTTGCGGAACAAGTCGCTCAAGAGCGTCAAGCGAAACAAGAACTTGAGGTATTGTTGCAACGCTATCGTGATCGCTATGGAGATCTTGAATAACTAACTAAAATTATGAGTCAAATTACCGTTCAAACTCAACTTCCCTTTGAGCAGCTTATTCAAACTGTAGAGCAGCTAGATGCGTCTGAGCTAGAACAATTGATTGCCCAAGCAATCCGAGTTCAGACTAAGCGCAAAACTCTTAGCTTGCCAAAGGATCAATCTCTGCTATTGCAACAAATTACTCACTGTATTCCCAATCAGTTACAAGAGCGCTATGACTTGCTTATTAGTAAACGTCAAGATAACACTCTTACAGATGAGGATTATCAAGAATTAATCAACTTAGGAGAACATATTGAAGCGATCGATGTTAAAAGGTTAGAAAATTTAACCAAACTCGCGAAACTTCGGCAAACGTCTTTAAATTCTGTGATCGAAGAATTTAAACTACAGCCACAAGCCTCATGACTGCCAAACCAATTAGCGCCAAAATTAGGCAAGTAGTCACGGAAAGAGCAAAAGGTTGTTGCGAGTATTGTCTTAGCCAAGAGACTTACTCTACACAGAGGCTTTCTGTCGAGCATATTATTCCAATTTGGAAAAATGGTGAAACTACGGTTGATAATCTTGCTCTCGCTTGTCAAGGATGCAACAATTACAAGCATACTAAAACTCAAGCAATTGACCCTATAACTTCACAAGTAACAAATCTTTATCATCCTAGACAACAGCAATGGAAGGATCATTTTACTTGGAATGATGATTACAGTGAAATCATTGGTTTAACGCCAACAGGAAGAGTAACTGTAGAATTGCTTAAACTCAATCGTGAAGGAGTTGTCAATCTTCGTCGTATTCTTTATGCAACAGGAAATCACCCGCCATTATGACTAATGTAAGCTCTTTTAATTATCAAGTTGGTGGTAGTCTCCCTGCTGATGCGCCTAGTTATGTCGATCGCCAATGCGATCGCGACTATTACGAGTTGCTCAAGGAGCGGAAATATTGCTATGTGTTTAACTGTCGGCAGATGGGGAAGTCGAGTTTGCGGGTGCGGGTGACGCATAAGTTGCAAGCAGAAGGGATGGTGTGCGCGACGATCGATCCGCAGAAGATTGGCGTGGAGGTAACTTGTGAGCAGTGGTATGCCAGCGCGATTCGGAGTTTGGTGGGGGATCTGGATTTAAAGAATAAGTTTGATTTGCGGAGTTGGATTAGGGAGAGGGAGTTGCTGTCGCCTGTGCAGCGTTTTGCGGAGTTTATTGAAACGGTCGTGTTGCAAGAGATTGATGCGCCGATTGTGATTTTTGTGGAAGAAATAGATCGCCTGTTGAGTCTCAAGTTTGGCATGGATGATTTCTTTGGATTGGTGCGATCGCTTTTTGAAGATCGTCCGACTAAGCCCGAATATAATCGCCTCACTTTTTCGTTTTTGGGTGTGGCGACACCAACGGATTTGATTCAGAGTGATAAAACTTCGGCGTTTAATATTGGCTATGCGGTGGAGATGGCGGGGTTTACGCTGACTGAGGCTTTGCCTTTGATGGAGGGTTTAGCGCATAGGGTTACGAATCCACGGGATTATCTAGCTGAGGCGGTGAAGTGGTCGGGTGGGCAGCCTTTTTTGATTCAACGGTTGTTGGGAATAATTAGGCAGGAGTTAGCAGAAATTGCACCGCCTGAGAATGTGGCTTTATGGGTTGAGAATTTGGTGCAGGAGCGGGTTGTCGCTAGTTGGGAATCGCAGGATACGCCGCCTCATTTGACGACGATTAGGGATCGCGTGCTGAGTGTGGAGGAGAAGTTGCGGGGGCGGATGTTGGGTTGCTATCAGCAGGTGTTAGCGGATGGGGAGTTGGAAGACGATCGCAGTGAGGAGCGATCGAAGTTGCGGTTGACGGGGTTGGTGGTGCGACGGGATGGAAGGTTGGTTTCTTATAATCCGATCTATGGGGCGGTGTTTAATAATGTTTGGGTGGAGGGTCAGTTAGCGGATTTGCGTCCAGAAGTTTATGCTTTGATGTTTCGGGATTGGCGGGATGCAGATGAGGGTCAAAAACAAGATTTCTTGCTGCGGGGAGAATATCTGATGGTAGCGAGAGAATGGAAAACAGGAAAACAGTTAAGCGCTCTTGACGAGAAATTTTTCGATGAAAGTCAAAAGATGGAGATATCAGAGACGCACGAAAAATTAGCAGCCACAGAAGATGCAAATAGGATTTTGATTGATGCTGAACAAAAAGCAACAGAAAGAGAACAAAAAGCTACAAAAAGAGTCCAAATTAGTACATTAATATTTTGGATAATTTTTTTTGCGGCGGCGGTTACAGTGGGATGGGCTACAAAGTCCGTGAATGAATCAAATATAAAGGTTGCAGATACTCAGAAAGATGCAGAATCGAAATTGAAAGATGCGAATCTGAAGGTAAGCTTTGCAAATAAAGAGGCTGATCGAATTGGAAGGAATGCAGATATGGAAAAGCGATCTGCGGCACAAACCGTGACGAATGCTTTGACAAAAAAGAAAGAGGCAGATGAGAAGGTAGAATCGGCACAAAAGGACGTGGAATCGGCACAAAAGGATGTAGACGTGGCTAGGGCTGAGTTAGCGAATGTGTCACAAGAGTCGGCAGGAAAAGTGTCGGCGGCAGAGGCGAAAATTGTGGATGCGGAAGGGAGGAGGAATGCTGCTTTAGAAGAGCAGAAAAAGGCAGCGCAGGAAGTGAAAATAGCAAATAATGATATTCAAATCGCTGATATTCGGCTGAAAATCCTTGATACTAAAAGTGATTTTCAGGAAGGTCGAGAATTTGATGCGTTGTTGGGATCGATCAGGGAAGGTCAGAAAGTCAAAAGCTTAGATCCATTGATTTGGGAAAGGGACAAGGGAAATATACCAATGCTTGCGCTAGCGAACTTGGCGGGGGTTGTGTTTGGAGTTAAAGAAAAAAATCGCTTTCCCCATGCCAACCCTGTCCGTAGTGTCGCCTTTAGCCCCGATGGTAAGTACATCGCTTCTGGCAGTGATGATAAGACTTTCAAATTGTGGAGTTTTGATGGCAGGGAACTCCAATCCTTCAAAGGCTCTTATGTCCTTAGTGTCGCCTTTAGTCCCGATGGCAAGTACATCGCTTCTGGTAGTATAGACAATACCGTAAAATTGTGGAGTCTTGATGGTAGGGAAATCCAATCCTTCAAAGGGCATAGCTCTTATGTCAGTAGTGTCGCCTTTAGTCCCGATGGCAAGTCCATCGTTTCTGGGAGTAATGACAATACCGTAAAATTGTGGAGCCTTGATGGTAGGGAAATCCAATCCTTCAAAGGGCATAGCAAGAGAGTCAGTAGTGTCGCCTTTAGTCCCGATGGCAAGTACATCGCTTCTGGTAGTATAGACAATACTGTAAAATTGTGGAGTCTTGATGGTAGGGAACTCCAATCTTTCAAAGCGCTTTTTGTCAGTAGTATCGCCTTTAGTCCCGATGGCAAGTACATCGCTTCTGGCAGTTTGGATAATACCGTCAAATTGTGGAGTCTTGATGGTAGGGAAATCCAATCCTTCAAAGGGCATACATCTAATGTCAATAGTATCGCCTTTAGTCCCGATGGCAAGTACATTGCTTCTGGCAGTGATGACAATACCGTCAAATTATGGAGTCTTGATGGTAGGGAACTCCGATCCCTCAAAGATAGCTCTTCTGGCAACAGTATCGCCTTTAGTCCTAATGGCAAGTACATCGCTACTGACGCTTATGATAAGACGGTAAAATTGTGGAGCCTTGATGGTAAGAAAATCCAAACCTTCAAAGGGCATAGCGATTATATCAGTAGTGTCGCCTTTAGTCCCGATGGTAAATACATCGCTTCTGGTAGTTGGGACAATACCGTCAAATTGTGGAGTTTTGATGGTAGGGAACTCCAATCCTTCAAAGGCCATAGCGATTGGATCATTACTGTAGCTTTTAGTCCTAATGGTAAGACAATTGCTACTGGCAGTCAGGACAATACTGTAAAATTATGGAGCCTTGAAGGTAGGGAAATCCATACCTTCAAAGGGCATAGGTTTTATGTCAATAGTGTCGCTTTTAGTCCCGATGGTAAGTACATCGCTTCTGGTGGTTGGGACAAGACTGTCAAATTGTGGAGCCTTGATGGTAGGGAAATCCAATCTTTCAAAGGACATAGCCGTTCTGTCAATAGTGTCGCCTTTAGTCCCGATGGCAAGTCTATCGTTTCTGGCAGTGGAGATAATACCGTCAAATTGTGGAGCCTTGATGGTAGGGAAATCCAATCTTTCAAAGGACATAGCGATTCTGTCAATAGTGTCGTCTTTAGTCCCGATGGCAAGTCCATCGTTTCTGGTAGTAAAGATAAGACCGTAAAATTGTGGAGCCTTGATGGTAGGGAACTCCAATCTTTCAAAGGGCATAGAGATTCTGTCAATAGTGTCGTTTTTAGTCCTGATGGCAAGTACATCGCTTCTGTCGGTGAGTTTGATACCGTTAAATTGTGGAATTTAGATTTTGATGACCTGATGGCGAAGGGTTGCGCGTGGCTCCACGACTATCTGGTTAATAACCCCAATGCCAGTGATGAAGACAGACAGATGTGTGGCATTGCTTCAAGGCAAAAGTAAAAAGGTAAAAGGAAAAAATTCGGATTAAAATAGAGAATACATCACAAAAAATTAAAACTTTGACCTTAAAAAAATGAGTTTTATCTAGGCAAACCCTATCTATGTTTTACGGTGTCATCATCCGAATGTATTAATTCGACAACAAGCAACATAACGTTCCCCATATTCATGCCGAATATGCAGACTCACAGGCAGTATTTAGTCTTGATGGAGAGTTACTCGCAGGTGAACTACCTAAAAACAAACGAAAACTAGTCGAAGCTTGGATTGAAATCCACAGAGAAGAACTAATCGCAGATTGGCAACTAGCGGTTAACGGTCAAGAACCATTCAAAATCGACCCTTTAAAATAAAAGAGATGATGATCAATCCCTACGTCAAAAAAGTTAAGCCCCTTGACAACTATTGTTTAATGCTCTGGTTTGAAAATGGCGAACAAAAAATCTTCGATCTAAAGCCATATCTCAACAAAGGTGTATTTAACCAACTAAAAAACACTACGCTATTTGCCTCAGTTCGAGTTGTAGCTGGCTCAGTGGAATGGGCAAATGAAATAGACCTTAGTTACGATACCCTTTATTTAGAAGGATTAGCAACAAATCTAGTCGAAGAACTCCATGCCGACAAGGAAAAAGTAAAAATGTAAAAGGAAAAAATTTGAATTTATGTTTTGTTTTGTTGGTGATGGACATAAGTACGCAAGACATTATTAATTATTGATTGATAACCCTTCCCTTGCCCCTTAAACCAATCTAAAACATCACTATCCAAACGAATCGAAACCGCCTTTTTCGCGATCGGCGTTACCATTTTCGCATTCTCCCAAAAGCGATCGCCCAGTTCAGGAATATCTGAAGTATCGATCGCCTCATCAGGGATATTAAGGATTTCTTCAAGGCGCTTCTGAGAGATACTCATTATATTTTCTCCTTTCTTTAGGGGTTGCTTTTCGTGCCGAAATAATCCGAACTTTACCGTTGCGATCGGTATGTACCACAGCCACAATCAAAACCTTCTGAATTGCACCGATACTAACTTCTCTGATTTCACCATAGTCAAATTTTTCACTGATGGAAGTAAAAACGATGTCGTAGAAAATTTCCTTTGCTTCTTCAAAGCTAATACCGTGCTTCTGCTGATTTAATTGATTTTTATTTTCGTCCCATTCAAATTGCATTGAAATATAAATACATTTTGTATATACATCCTAACATAAAGTTAGCCCAATTTCAGCAACGACTCCAAAGCAAGGAAAAAGTTAAAAGGACAAGTTGTGGAGTGACCATTGTCGCATTCTCCCAAAAGCGATCGCCCCTACCGCCATGTTATTCTACTAAAAACACCCCATCACATCTTTAAACCATGCCCCAACTTATTCCCACCGAACTCGAAGATGGAACAATCATCTACTTTCAAGTTGAAGAATCTCCTTCTGGAACTACCCGTTCTTTTGGAATTGGTGATAATGCTCAGACAGCAGCCAAAGAAAAGGCGATCCAAAGCTTTCAGTCGATGCAAAATCTGGTGCGTGGCTACACCGTGAATACCCTTAACGCCTTTCGGAACCTGTCCACGATTGAAGTTAGTGAAGTGACCCTCGAATTTGGCGTGAGTCTTGATGCTAAAGCGGGTGTACCTTTTATTGCATCAGGAGGCGCAAGCTCTAATCTGAAGATTACAGTTAAGTGTGCATTTCCCAAGAAAAGTGATTAAGAAAAACAGCGAGCCGTACACTTAGCAACATATTTAAGCAACATATTTAAAATCTTTAGGAGTAGAAAATGAAATTAAAGTTTAATTTTGAGTCTTATTTTAAATTCTATAAGCTGGCGGCGATCGCTTTAGGAATAGTCGTAATAGCTGATAGTGCGATCGCGCAAACTCCCATTCCTAGAAGTCCTGATCAAATCGAAGATTGCGAAATATTGATTGTTGGTGGTGGTGTCGCAGGTACTGCATCCGCTTATGAAGGACTATTAGCAGGACGGACGGTCTGCATAACCGAGATTACCGATTGGATTGGCGGACAGATTACTTCGCAAGGCACATCGGCGTTGGATGAAGCCAAGAAACAACGCAATCTCTGGTTCTTTCCCCAAGGCTATACAGAATTTCGCAAACGAATTCAACAGAAATATGGAAAACTAAACGCAGGCGATTGTTGGGTTAGTGTATCATGCTTTATTCCCAATCATGCTCAGCAAATACTTGTGGATATGTTGCAAGAAGCGGCTCAAAAAGGAAATGGCAGACTGAAATGGTTTCCGAATACGGTAATTAAAAGACTGGAAATCAGTGCTGATGGTAAATTAATCGATGGCGCGATCGCTATTCAACATCGTGCTGATCCTAATACTGCGCCGTTAAATACTGAGCCACTCTCACAAATAATCGAAGATGCTTATCGCTACGAAAACTCGCCCCGTCTGGAAAAACAAATTATCCGCTTTGTTCCCTTAACTAATCCTCAATCTCAATCGCAAAAACGTCCCACGGATTGGTTTGTAATTGACTCTACGGAAACAGGCGAAATTATTGCCCTAGCCGATGTTCCCTACCGTTTAGGCATCGATCCGCGATCGCATCTTAATCCATCTTCACCCGTAACCAAGAATGACGCTTACTGCACCCAAGGTTTCACCTATACCTTTGCGATGGAGCAGACTGAAGCGGCGCAACCACAAGTAAAACCGAGTTTTTACGATCGCTACTTGCCCTACTACGGCTCTGACCCGAAACCGAATCTGGCTAATTTTGATAATATCTTCACCTATCGCCGTATCTGGAGCGCTCCATCGGAAACTCCTAAAAAAAATGCCTTTGGTGTCTCGACCATGAAAGCAGGGGATATCTCTATGCAGAACTGGGTTTGGGGCAATGACTATCGCCCTGGAACGGATAAAGATAATCTCATTTATTCTAGGGAGCAGTTGCAAAATTCTGGACAATTGGAACCAAATGGCTGGATGGGAGGCTTGCGAACGGAAACCCTGAAAAGCGGTGAAGAGATTGCTTTAGGTTTCTATTATTGGCTAGTCGCAGGCACTACGGACTCCCAACAAACCACAAATTGGAAAAAGCCATTTCTAAATCATCGTTTATTAACGGGTTTAGAATCACCGATGGGTACGATGCATGGACTTTCCAAATATCCCTACATGCGCGAGTCACGGCGGATTATCGGTCGTCCTTCCTATGGCTATCCTGAAGGCTTTAGTATGTCGGAAATTGATGTTTCCCAAGTGGACTTTAGTACCGATATCTACCGCCAGAAGCTCTCTGAAAATACCTATCGCAATTTATGGAACGCCCTAGCTGGTTTGGAAGCGACCAGTGCCATTAGAAATAATACTGAACCAAACAAAATTCCCCGCCGCACCCGTTCAACAATCTATCCTGATGCGATCGGTATCGCGCAATATTATCTCGATTTCCATCCTTGTTTGAGTGAATATCCTGTCGAAAAAGCTGGCAATACGGAACGCGCAGGAGTTCGTAATGGTCACGGAGCCGCTTTCCCTGGGCAGATCCCTTTGCGATCGCTAATCCCACAAAAAATCGATAATCTAATCGTGTCGGGTAAAAATATTGCCTATAGCTATATTGTCGCCGCAGGTTATCGCGTCCATTCCTACGAGTGGTCAGTGGGAGCCGCCGCCGCCACAACGGCTTCTTTTGCACTTTCAGAAGGAATTTTCCCCTATCAACTGATTGAGAATTTACCAAGAATTAATCCCAAACTTACAGAGCTACAACAAAAACTGGTCAAAAATAATAATGCGATCGCTTTTCCTGACACTTCCATTTTTAATCTAAATTGGAGTGATTGGAAAATTTGGTAATACTACGGAGCGATATATAAATTATTTCTATCTATAAGCAATAATGCTTAATATTTTTGTGATTATCTATACATTCGCCCTCGATCTCTTCAGTCTAGGATAAGCAACTAGCTGTAAATCTTCTGTCAGGATATTCATGCATACTAAATCAACTAGCAAGGTTGTCAAAGAACGTAGAGAATATAACACATGGGTAGCGAATGAAACCATAGAAGACTACTCATTACGCTACGCGCCTAAATCCTTTCGGAAATGGTCAGAATTTCTTGTCGCAAACACGGCATTAGGGGGGATTTCGTTCTTGGCGCTAGAAGCGATCGGTGGCTCTCTACTAGTTAGTTATGGATTTGCGAATTCTTTTTGGGCGATTGTTGTTGTCGGGGCAATTATCTTTTTAGCAGGTTTACCGATCGCCTACTATGCCGCTAAATATAACATTGATATCGATTTACTGACAAGGGGAGCGGGTTTTGGTTACATCGGTTCCACGATTACATCACTAATTTATGCTTCTTTTACGTTTATTTTCTTTGCGCTTGAAGCCGCGATTATGGCGCAAGCCCTCCAGCTATACTTCCATTTACCTTTATCCCTTGGATATATTTTCTGTTCGCTGATTATCATTCCCATCGTGTTTTACGGAGTCACTCTAATTAATCAGTTGCAGCTTTGGACACAGCCAATCTGGTTAAGTTTGATGATTCTGCCATTTATTTTTGTGTTGTATAAAGAGCCTGATGCGATCGCTAATTGGATAAATTTCGCGGGAAATTCTCCCAGTGGTGCAGGGTTTAGTCCACTTCTATTTGGTTCGGCAGCCACAGTCTCTTTTTCCTTAATTGCCCAATTGGGCGAACAGGTGGACTATCTCCGCTTTCTGCCCGAAAAGCAAGAACATAATCGCGTTCAATGGTGGCTAGCTGTTGTTTTAGCGGGACCTGGCTGGGTAATTTTGGGTGTGGCGAAACAGTTGGGAGGTGCATTTTTAACTTCTTTAGCAATTAATCATGGCGTAGAAGTCGCTCACGCTAAAGAACCAATCCAAATGTATATGGCGGGATTTACGAATATTTTCAGCGATCCCAAGATTGTGTTATCGGTTGCCACGCTATTTGTAATTGTTTCGCAAATTAAAATCAATGTCACCAATGCCTATGCAGGATCGCTAGCATGGTCAAACTTCTTTTCAAGACTGACCCATAGTCATCCTGGACGAGTTGTCTGGTTAATCTTTAATGTGGCGATCGCCTTGTTGCTAATGGAGCTTGGTGTATTTGAAACCTTAGAACTAGTACTGGGACTATATTCCAACGTGGCGATCGCTTGGATTGGCGCGATCGTTGCCGATTTGGTGATTAATAAACCATTGGGAATCAGCCCTTCCTATATCGAGTTTAAACGCGCCTATCTTTATAACTTTAACCCTGTCGGCTTCGGCTCGATGGCGATCGCTTCGATTATCTCGATTATGGCTTTTGTCGGCTTGTTTGGAGACTATGCCCAAGCCTATGCGCCTTTTCTCGCTCTAGGCATAGCCTTTGTCCTCTCACCAATCATCGCGATCGCCACCAAAGGCAAATATTACATCGCCCGTGAAAATGTCTACCGTTCTCAAAAAGTAGATATGAACTCACTGATCGCCTGTAGCATCTGCGAACAGGAATATGAACTTATGGATACTGCCTATTGTCCTGTATATGATGGCGCGATCTGTTCCCTTTGTTGTAGTCTTGATGCCCGTTGTCATGACTCTTGTAAGACGACCGATGATGATCTGGGTGGTCTGACCCAAAAGTTAGCTAGCAGTATTTTTTCGGAAAAGATCGCCCCGCAAATAGGGGTAAGACTGATTCGGTTTGTGGGAATCTTCCTGCTGCTTTCGGGATTAACGGCGGCGGTTTTTGGATTAGTTTATTATCAAGGCATCTTGCGATCGCCGATTTTATCCACAGTATCGGCTTCAGATTCAGCATTTATCGGCATATTGCTAGAACTTTATGCACCACTTTCGGTATTAATCGGTGTAGGTACTTGGTGGTTGGTATTAAGTGAAGAAAGCCGCGAACTTGCCGAAGCAGAGCTAGACCGTCAAAATCTACAACTTCAGCAAGAAATTGATGAGCGTCAAAGGATCGAAGATGCAATGCAGCAGCTTACCTTAGAACTAGAACATCGCGTTGAGGATCGCACTAAGGAGCTATCTGAGGCGATCGATACGCTCAAACTTACGCAGGTTCAGCTTATTCAAACTGAAAAGATGTCCAGCCTCGGACAACTAGTGGCGGGAGTTGCCCATGAAATCAATAATCCCGTCAACTTTATCTATGGCAATCTTACCCATGCTGGCAATTACATTAAGGATTTACTAAATCTGATTAGGCTATATCAGAAGTACTATTCTCGTCCGATCTCAGTCATTCAAAAGGAATCAGAAGAAATCGATCTAGATTTTCTCATGGAGGATTTACCTAATTTACTTGCATCGATGAAAGTAGGTGCAGAAAGAATTCAGAAAATTGTTTTATCGTTGCGAAATTTTTCGCGCATGGATGAAGCGAATTTAAAACCCGTCGATATTCATGATGGCATTGATAGTACTTTAATGATTTTGCAAGCACGTCTCAAAGCCAAGCCCGATCGCCCAGAAATTCAAATCGTCAAGGAATATGGTGCGCTACCTGAAGTGCAGTGTTATGCAGGGCAACTCAATCAAGTGTTTATGAATATTATTGCCAATGCCATAGATGCGATCGAAGAAACTTATGGCGAACGTCCGTCCACAGAGACTACTAAAAATATCGGTAAAATCAAAATTAAAACTGAAGTTTTAGCGCCCGATTACATTAAAATTACAATTGGTGACAATGCTAAGGGCATTCCTCCAGAGGTACAGAAGCGCCTATTTGATCCCTTCTTTACGACTAAGCCTGTGGGTAAAGGAACTGGAATGGGATTATCTATCAGTTTTCAGGTGATTACGGAAATACATCATGGTCGATTAAGTTGTAACTCGGCGATCGGGGAAGGAACTGATTTTGCGATCGAAATTCCCATTGAACAAGCAAACGTCAGCACATAAAAAATGTAGCGGCAATTCATGAATTACCACTACATTTTTTATATACAAAAAAGATAGCTTTTGCAGCACAAGATTAGCGTTTCTTGATGTCTTTCGCCATGTTTAGGAAGATATCCATACTGGAATCTACACGCGCATTTGATTTATTTGGCTCAAATGGTTTGGGTTGAGGCTCTGATTGAGCATCTTGATTGTTAGCAGGCTTTATTTCATCACCTGTCATCATTTCGGTAGCAGTAGCGGCAACCACAATGTCCGCACCCTTGACACCGTTAACAGTTGGAAATGTTTTTCTGACAGCTTTGGGGGTTCGCATGTAGTCGATATCGCCAAAGGTTTTAGCAGAATCTTGATCGAGAAAGTAAGCTGACTCTTTGTTGTCAGCATCGTCTTTTTTATCTTTTTTACCAAATAAGCCGAAAAGTGCCATTTATCTATACCTTTTTCTAAATTTCGATTGAATTTGCTTTTATATTGCGCTATGTAACATTTTAGCAATATAAGTCTACGAATATAAGTGGGTATACATACAAAACCCAAAATTGTTTGATTTTTAATAAATTTTCATGCCTTCGTTTATAACGTACCTAGTTATTTAGAAATATTCCAATAGGGGAGTTGTTGATTTGGTTCGATTTTGACCCCATTTACGCCTCTTTGAGCAAAGGCATACTCTTTGTTTTGCCAGAGGGGAATAAACGGCACATCTTGCGCCAAAATTTCTTGGATTTGTTGCAATATTTGCGATCGCTTAGTGACATCTTGCTCTTTACGTTGGCTGGCAATTAACTCATTCATCAATTTATTGTTATAAAAAGAGCCTTGAAATTGAGTACCACCTTTTGTGCAGCGATCGCCTTCAGCTTCTTCACATTCTAAAAATGGTTTGATGTAATTATCGGGATCGAGAATATCTGGAACCCAATCGAGCAAATAGGCTGGGTACACACCTTTATCTATAAAAGCATAACCAACGGTATTCTCTACCCGCTCCGTTTTGATTTGGAGAATCCTCCCAACATTTTTCTGGATGGAAGCGCGAAGGGTACTAGCAATTACATCACCATTGCCACCATATTTCGGGGAATACCAAATAGAGATTTGAGCAGGCTTATCGTCAGAATATCCTGCGGATTCCAGTAATTGTCGTGCTAGTTTGCCATTGCCATCACCATATTTTTGTTGAAATACAGGTTTGGAATCGGAGAAAGCACTGGGAATGAGTGTATAAAGTGGGGTGCGTTGATTAAAGAAGATCCGTGACTCTAACAGGGGGCGATCAATCGCGGCGGCTAAAGCTTGACGCACTCTGACATCATTTAATGGTGCTTGTTGCGAATTTAAGACCATATAAAGGATGGTTGCACCTTGTCCTGAAGCGATCGTCCAACCATTTGGTTTGGCATTTGCTTCCACATTCTTTACCTGAGTGGGGGTAAGGGTCTGGAACGCAACATCCACTGCGCCTGTTTTAAACGCATTCAGAAGGTTGGCATTAGAAGAGAAAAACTGAATATCAATCCCGCGATTTTTTAGCTTATTCCGCCCTGAATAATCAGGAAATGCATCAAGACGTAAATAGCTACCTTCAACAAATTGGGTGACTTGATAGGGACCAGTACCAATCAATTTATCAGGCAGGAATAGCAGCTTACCTGATTTTTCGTCTTTGATATGTTTATAAACTTGGGGTGAAATCGCCGCCGCCCCTGTAAATGCTAAAAACTTCGGGAAAAACTGTAGAGGTTGTTTGAGCTTAAAAACCATCTCACTTTCATTCGTAACCGAAATAGATTCGATCACATCGCTCAAGATGCTTGCGGGTGCGCCTTTAGACTCAATGAATCGATCTAAGGCGAATTTCATTGTATAGGCATTGAAATTGGTGCGATCGTGAAATTTGATCCCCGTGCGAACTGGCACGGTATAGGTTAAACCGTCTTCGCTAATTTTGGGCATTTCCGTAGCGAGTTGCGGCACGATCTCGCTGGAGCCTTCTTTGTAGGTGTAAAGGCGTTCGAGGGTGTTGTAAAAAACGTTACTAATAAAAAATTCATTGGCATCGGCAGGATCGAGAGTCCGAATTTTGCTGGTCGTGCCTAAGACGATGCGTTCTGCTGTGCGATCGGTGATCCCCAGTTTGTTAGTGCTAGTTCTACCATTAGTACATCCCCAAAGCGCGGTAATTAGGATTAACGCGATCGCAAACCAAGCTAAAAAACGACGCAGCAAATATCTCATTGATCTGTTTAATTGATCGGTTTAGCCGAAAACTTAACTGTATTTCTCACAGCTAGATTTTCTCATAATGTTGCAGCTTTGTTTTAAAACACCATGCTTCAGCCGCATCTAACTGTCGAGTAAACTCTCAAGTGCTGTTTGAGCAGCCTGTTTTACATTAATATCAGAATCATTTACCAATTTAGACAAATATGGTATCGCTTCCCTAATATTCAGTTCATCTAATTCATCAATTGCATTTTCTCGCACGATCGCATCTTTAGATTCAAGAGACTCTAAGAGTAAAGGTATCGCTTTATCGGGATGGAGCTTTGCCATAAACCGCAAAATACTCCCTCTTACATAAGGAGAATCATGTTGATTGAGTGACAAAACACGATCAGTTGATTGAACTAAATGTAGTGAAGCAAGACTATCAATTGCTTCTGAGACAACGTGAGGAAATGGACTATTTAGATAATTGAGTAATATCTTATTTAAATCATTTCTGTCTTTTAAAGTTTTCGGAGAGAGTAGTCCTAAACCAAATAAGATAGCTCGTAGCCGTGACGGATGATTTTGCTGAGTTATGAGTTCTTGTTTAAGATAGACAATACCTTCTTTGCCAAAATTAACGATCTCATCAACTATTTCTTGATAGAAAAAATCTGAGTTTGATTCTCCATCAGGTGAATCACCTTCAAACTGGCGACATAAATCTTGGAGTTTAGAAGGATCTAGGACAGACATAAGATCACCATGCCAAAGTTTCTTCACAGTCTGTAAACTTTTTTTGTCTATTGCCATCAGGAACTACCATAATATTTTAGAGCGCCAAAAATCAGGTTTAATTCATTTTATTCTGTTCTAGATTAGTAGTATTGATTGGTGGGATTAACTAGTATGATATAGTAATCTTACTATACTTCACTCAACAATTTGCATAATGAGTAAAAAAGTCAGTATTACTTTAGATGACGAAGTTCTAACCTTTGTCGATCGCCTAGCTAGCAATCGGAGTAGCTTCATAAACGATATTCTTCTGAAAGAAAAGCAGAGACTTTTTATGAAAGAGCTTGAAGATGCTTATAAAGAACAGATGAATGATCAAGATTTTCAAGAAGAAATTTCCGTTTGGGATGTGACTGTGGGCGACGGAATAAATGCCTAACGGAACCTTAACTTATAAGCGAGGAGAAATATGGTGGGTCGATCTGAAACCCACTGTTGGTAGTGAAACCGATAAAGAACGTCCTTGTTTGATTTTGCAAAATGACATTGGCAACCAAAGTGGTGGGACAACAATAGTTGCGCCCCTTTTGCTTGGAAGAAAAAACTATCCCTTTGTTGTCAATGTGATACCAACCGTCCAAAATGGACTGAGTGGCGATCGCCATATCAACTTAAGCCAAATTAGATCTGTAGATGCACGAAGAGTTAAGAATAAACAGGGAACATTAGAAGACATTTATTGGGAAGAAATTGAGCGGGCTTTATCTATTGAACTAGGCTTTAGTCAGGCTTTCAAATCTGCTTAATCAAACCCATGTTGATTGTCATGAAATCGTAAAATACAACAAAAAAAGAGGGTTGCAGCACAAAGTACCACAACCCTCTTTTTTAAAACTAAAATCTCAAGCCTAAACCAGTTTGCAAAGAAGTTGCCGATGTGCCAGGGGAGTTACGATAGGCATCGAAAGCAAAAATAACATTGCCGAATAAGACGAGATTACTATTGGGTAAGGTGTAATCGATTCCTGGTTGAATCACGAAACTATTTTTGTTGCCGACTGGTGTGGTATCAACGGTATTGGAAAGAGCAACACCAGCACCGATGTAAACATCAGTATCAAAATTTAGTGGCACATCAAAGGAAACTGTCGGAACTACGGCGGTACTGTTGCCGACCAAGATTTGGGTGCGTAATGACACAGGAAATTCGAGAAACTTATATCGAGCAGCAACCACGCCCGATGTGCGGGAATTTTCGCCAGCACTGGCATTGCCACTGGTAAACCCAAAGCTAGCACCAACGCCCACATAGCTGCCATATGCTGGCTGGGCTTTGACTGTTGGTACGGCGATCGTTGACACGCATCCCAAGGCAGTCAAGCCGATCAAAAATTTAGTTATATTTTTCACAGATATCATTTCCTCGCGTGAGCAACGATGTTGTTTGCTTATTGTTTAGTTGGGAATAACCCCGTCAGGGAGAAAGGCTACCATAACTTAGGCAATTTAGCTAAGTTTTTTTAATTTATTTTGCTGAATCATAGCTTTGCCCTAAATTATCAAAAACCAATGCAAAAAATCATCACACTGACTCTAGCTAAACCATAGTTAAAGATGTATATTATTTGATCGTTGCAGAGTATTAGTCTCAAAGTTAATTCCTCAGTTAATTCTCAGACTAACGCTCCAAACTCATATTCTCACAAGGAACAAGTTTATTAAGCTATGGCAGAATTAGCAGTTTATTTTGTTTTAAGTCTTGGAGTTCCTTATGCATTCTGGAAAATCGTAAGACCTTTTACAGATGCTTTATAGCACAGGCAAGGGGCTTAAGCCCCTTGTTCTATCGGCTTTGAGTCTCTGGATTCACCACTCTAGTTGTGCTAGCCCCAAATAATTAACCTTGGTTGGTTGTATATCAAAGCGACAGGCTAACACCTTCACGCCTTTAGCGATCGCCTCTTTAAGTAGTTTTGCATATTCTGGATCGGCTTCTGCTCCAGCCGCAAAGCGATCGCAATCACCTCGATTAATAAAAAAGATTAAAGCTGCGGAAGTATTTTCTGAAATTACAGACATCAGTTCTCGTAAATGTTTTTGCCCCCTCGTTGTTACTGTGTCAGGAAATAAGGCTAAACTTCCAATACACCAAGTTGTATTTTTAATTTCCAGATAGGTTCTTTTTCCAGTTTCAGAATCAGTTAATAGAAAATCAATCCGACTCTTTTCATTGCCATAAACTACTTCGCCTTTAACCTCTGTATATGGTTCTAGTTCTGGAAGTAAATGGCGATCGAGCATATTCCCAATTACCCGATTAGGCAGACTCGTATTAATGCCAATCCATTGATCATCAAGATATATCGCTTCCCAACTATAGGCTAGTTTTCGTTTGGGGCTGGGATGATAGGAAACTAACACGGGACTACCAATTTCACATACTCCCGTCATTGGTCCTGTGTTAGCGCAATGGGCGGTAATCAGTTCGCCATTATCTAGTTCTATGTCGGCAAAAAAACGCTTGTAGCGGCTAATCAGGCGACCTGTGCGTAAATCGGAATAGGTGTGAACTTGTGTCATTTTAAATTTAGTTGCAATCTGGTTTGTAGTATCATAGAGTCAAAACCCATGCAAAATTTGACATAGCCTAGAACGATGACATCTGCTCCTAAAGCCAACTCTGAGAATCCTGCTCCCAAAAGCCTTGAACAGTCTGAATACAAAGACACCGTTAATCTACCGCAAACAGACTTTTCCATGCGGGCTAACGCAATTATTAAAGAGCCAGAGATTCAAAAGTTTTGGCAAGAGCAAAGTATTTATGAAAACTTAAGCGCTAACAACAAAGGTGATGTATTTACGCTCCATGATGGACCACCATACGCCAACGGCACATTGCACATGGGACATGCGCTTAACAAAGTCCTGAAAGATATCATTAATCGCTATCAACTTTTGCGTGGGCGCAAAGCGCGGTATGTGTTGGGGTGGGACTGTCATGGACTGCCAATCGAGCTAAAGGTTTTACAGAACATGAAAGCCGAGGAACGTGCTAACCTCACTCCTTTACAGTTGCGGAAAAAAGCTAAGGAATTTGCCCTGCAAACAATTAATGAGCAGGCGACAGGCTTTAAGCGTTGGGGAATTTGGGGTGACTATGAGAACTCCTATTACACATTGAAGCCTGAATACGAAGCCGCGCAGATCGGTGTATTTGGACGCATGGCGCTGAAAGGTTATATCTATCGCGGACTGAAGCCTGTTTATTGGTCGCCCAGTTCCCATACTGCTCTTGCCGAAGCCGAATTGGAATATCCTGAAAATCATATTTCACGCAGCATCTATGTAGCTTTTCCTGTTACTCAACCTAGTGATCAGTTAGTAGCGATCGCCGATCTGCCAAACCTCCATGCCGTGATCTGGACAACTACACCTTGGACAATCCCTGCTAACTTGGGCATCAGTGCCAATCCATCCCTTAGTTACAGCATTGTTTCGTCTGGCGCTCAAAACTATATCGTCGCTACCGAACTCGTAGAAAAACTAGCGGCAACCTTTGAGCAAGCTTTAGAAGTCAAATATAATTTTAAAGGCGATGTTCTAGAACATACGGTTTGTAAGCATCCCATCAGCGATCGCCCTAGTCCGATTGTCTTAGGCGATCATGTCACCGCCGAATCAGGTACTGGTCTAGTGCATACTGCACCCAATCATGGACATGATGACTTTATTGTTGGCAAAAAATATAATCTGGGACTTTTATCTTTAGTGGATGATCGCGGTATTTTCAATGAAGATGCTGGTGCGGATTTAGCAGGTTTGAGCGTTCTCAAAGAAGGCAATAACAAGGTTGTGGAAATCTTGACTGCGAATGGAACCTTGATTAAAGAAGAATCCTATAACCACAAATATCCCTACGATTGGCGCACGAAGAAGCCTGTAATTGTTCGCGCCACTGAGCAGTGGTTTGCCTCCGTTGATGGCTTCCGTGAAGATGCTTTGAAATCAATTAAAGAAGTTAACTGGATTCCTGTGATCGGGGAGAATCGAATCACTTCAATGGTGCAAGAGCGATCGGACTGGTGTATCTCTCGTCAGCGCACTTGGGGCGTACCGATTCCCGTGTTCTATGACGAAGAAACTAATGAGCCTTTGCTGACTGAACAAACAGTTACGCATATCCAAAATCTCATTCGTGAGCATGGCTCCGATGTTTGGTGGGAAAGAGAAGTAGAAGATTTACTTCCTGAAACCTATAAAAACAGCGATCGCCAGTATCGCAAAGGTACAGACACAATGGATGTCTGGTTTGACTCAGGTTCTTCTTGGGCAGGTGTACTTGGCGGCGAGAGTCATGACTCCAAACTCGTTCCCTATGCGATGAATTATCCTGCGGATATGTATCTTGAAGGTTCCGATCAACATCGTGGCTGGTTCCAATCTTCATTGCTAACAAGTGTGGCAACCAATGGCTATGCACCATACAAGACGGTGCTAACTCACGGTTTTGTGTTAGATGAAAAGGGACAGAAAATGAGTAAATCCCTCGGTAACATCGTCGATCCGATGATCGTCATCAATGGCGGCAAAGATCAGAAGAAAGAGCCACCCTATGGTGCTGATGTAATCCGTGTTTGGGCAGCGAGTGTGGACTATAACGGCGATGTCCCGATCGGTAAGACGATTTTGGCACAAATGTCCGATGTGTCGCGCAAGCTTCGCAATACCGCTAGATTCTTGCTCAGCAATCTTTTTGACTTTGATCCTGCTCAAGATATTGTTCCCTATGATCAATTACCCGAAAGCGATCGCTACATCCTGCATCGTCTCTCTGAAGTCACCAAAGATATCACCGAAGCTTACGATAACTTCCAATTCTCACGCTTCTTTCAAACTATCCAAAACTTCTGCACAGTTGATTTATCTAACTTCTATTTAGATATTGCTAAAGATCGTCTTTACATTAGCGCGGCGAATTCATCCCGCCGCCGCAGTTGTCAAACGGTGTTGATGTATTGTTTAGAAGCGATTACTAAAGCGATCGCGCCCGTTCTTGCCCACACAGCCGAAGACATCTGGCAACACTTGCCCTATCCCGCCCCCACTCAGTCTGTCTTCCAAGCAGGTTGGTTTATGGCTCATGATGAATGGCACAAGCCCGAACTCGCAACCAAGTGGGAATATTTCCGCGAAGTGCGATCGGAAGTAAATAAGGTTCTAGAAACCGCAAGAACAGGTAAGCTTATTGGCGCTCCTTTAGAAGCAAAAGTGTTGCTATCTGTATCTGATGCAACTCAAAAAGATTATTTAGATTCTCTCGGCGAAGAGTTACGTTATCTCTTTATCGTTTCCCAAGCGGAAATTGTTGATAGCATACCTGCTGTTGATTTCACTGGCGAAGCTAATAATCTGAAGATCGCTGTCGTCCAAGCTGATGGTGATAAATGTCCCCGTTGCTGGAATTATTCCACCAATATCGGCGAGTCGGCTGAGCATCCGCATATATGCGATCGCTGCGTGGGCGCATTGGCTGGTAATTTTTAGCATTGTCCTATGATTAATCTTGAAACGCTCGAAAAATGGCTAGTTACACCCACTGAGACAGAACAACTTGAATTTAAAGAAGCAAAGCAACAGTTTGATTCGACAAAACTGATGAAATATTGTGTAGCGCTGGCAAATGAAGGTGGTGGTCATATTGTTTTAGGCGTTACCGATAAACGACCTCGTCAAGTGGTGGGTTCCCAAGCTTGGTCATCAGAAGAAGAACTAAACAAAATTAAAGCTCACATCTTTCAAAAACTTAGATTTCGTGTAGACACTATCGAGTTACAACATCGAAATGGTCGAGTACTAATTTTTAAAGTGCCTCCTCGTCCTGTAGGGCAAGCCTTGGAATATGAAGGAGCCTACTTGATGAGAGTTGGTGAAGAACTACAATCAATGACTTTTGATCGAGTAAAACAGATTGCGGCGGAAGATCGGCAAGATTGGTTTTCCCAACCTGCTCGACTAGATGCTAGTCCAGATGATGTAATCGCTTTACTAGATACACAAACTTACTTTGAACTCCTAAAAGTTCCTTATCCAACCACCCGTGATGCTGTTTTAGAGAGATTACAAAGCCAAGATTTAATCAAACAAACAACTCAAGGATGGACAATCACCAATTTAGCTGCGATCATTTTGGCAAAAAAGCTTGATGCTTTTTCTCTCCCATTAGCTCGTAAAGCTCCTCGTGTCGTTATCTATGAAGGTAGTAATAAACTTCAAACTCGTGATGACAAGATGGGAAATCGTGGATATGCTGTCAGCTTTGAGAAATTAGTTAGTTTTGTACATTCAGCAGCCCCACAAAATCGCTTTATTGAAGAAGCGGTTCGCCAAGAAGTGAAGATGTTCCCAATACAAGCACTAAGAGAACTGATTGCTAATGCCTTAGTGCATCAGGATTTTCTAGCCACAGGTGCTTCTGTAATGATTGAAATGTACAGCGATCGTATAGAAATTTCTAATCCTGGTATTCCCCCTATTCCAGTTGATCGCTTCATTGACGAATATCGCTCTCGCAACGAGCAACTCGCTGATATAATGCGCCGTTTTGGCATATGCGAAGAAAAAGGCAGTGGTATTGACAAAGTTGTGAGCGCAGCAGAAGTCTACCAATTACCCGCCCCAGATTTCCGAGTAGGAGAAACTCGTACTACAACAGTTTTATTTGCTTACCAAACTTTTGATGACATGAGTAAATCGGATCGCATTCGAGCCTGTTATCAGCATTGCTGTTTGCTGTACGTTAGTAACAGGCAGATGTCTAACCAGACTTTACGTGATAGATTTCATTTAAGTGAGTCCAAGACAGCTACTGTTTCTCTGATTATAGGATCTACGAAAGAAGCTGGATTGATTAAGACCGATGACTCTGAATCAACCTCTACCCGTTATGCACGTTATCTCCCTTTTTGGGCATGAAAGTGCTTTAAAGCAAAACCTAATCAACAGCCTTTGCTTGCTGAACCCCTTATGCAATCGACTAAAAAGTGCTTTAATGCAAACCTAAAAAGATAAAATAAAGATGAAGCCACCTTATTGATTTAGTGTTGATTGTGTCGGCTGAGCATCCGCATATATGCGATCGCTGTGTCGGTGCTTTAGCAGGTACTTTTTAGAAAAATATGACTATAGGGCGATCGCTACTTTGAGAATTGTAGTGATTGCCCAAGCCTTACCTAAAAACCATAAAAACAAAAAAATGTAGTGGCAATTCATGAATTACCACTACATTTTTTTGTTATGAATTAAATAGCAGTCGTAGCCTGCAATCTAGCGCGAGCCGTCCGCACATTTTGCTCAGCTTGAATTTTGCCTTGCTTATCTTCAGCCTTAATACCAGCCAAAGCCTGCTCAGCAGCTTCCAACTTTTTGCGTGCATCATCAGGATTGATCGCACTGCCCAATTCGCCACTACGAACCAACACAGTTACTTCGTTTTCTTCGACTTCAGCAAAACCACCTGTTAAAGCGATCGCCGACCAAGCCTTATCCTTGCGAAAACGCAATACGCCTGTTTCGAGTGCCGAAATCAGAGGAGCGTGATCAGTCAAAATACCAAGTTGCCCTGTGGAACTAGGCAAGATCACTTCCTCTGCGACAGTATCCAGAATCGTTTGATCTGGGGCAATTACTTTTACAGTTAGGGTCATGATCTATTTACCAGCTTTAGCTTTCAACTTTTCAGCCTTTTCGATCGCTTCTTCGATGTTGCCAACGAGGTAGAACGCTTGCTCAGGAAGATCATCGAGTTCACCCTTGAGGATGCGATCGAAGCCACTGATGCTTTCTTCGAGGGTGACATACTTACCAGGAGAACCAGTAAATACTTCAGCAACGAAGAATGGCTGAGACAAGAAGCGCTCAATTCGACGGGCGCGGGCTACAGCAAGTTTGTCATCTTCAGAAAGTTCATCTAGACCCAAGATGGCGATGATATCTTGAAGTTCTTTGTAACGCTGAAGAATTGCTTGTACGCCACGAGCTACACGGTAATGTTCGTCACTGACGACACCTGGTTGCAACATGGTCGAAGAAGAATCGAGAGGGTCAACCGCAGGATAAATCCCCTTAGAAGCCAAGCCACGAGACAACACTGTGGTTGCATCAAGGTGAGCAAAGGTGGTTGCAGGAGCGGGGTCAGTCAAGTCATCGGCAGGTACATATACCGCTTGGACAGAAGTGATCGAACCTTCGCTGGTTGATGTGATGCGCTCTTGTAAAGCACCCATGTCTGTAGCAAGAGTTGGCTGATAGCCTACAGCCGATGGCATCCGACCAAGTAGCGCCGATACTTCGGAACCAGCCTGAGTGAAGCGGAAAATATTGTCGATGAACAACAATACGTCTTGCTTGGACACGTCACGGAAATATTCTGCCATTGTCAAAGCAGTTAAGCCCACACGCATACGCGCTCCAGGTGGCTCGTTCATTTGACCATAAACGAGAGCGAGGTACTGAAGTACACCCGATTCTTTCATTTCATGGTAAAGGTCATTACCTTCACGAGTACGTTCACCCACACCACCAAACACCGACACACCAGAGTGCTTTTTGGCGATGTTGTTGATTAATTCTTGGATTAATACAGTTTTGCCTACGCCAGCACCACCAAATAGTCCAATTTTGCCACCACGACGATAGGGTGCAAGAAGGTCAATTACCTTAATGCCCGTTTCAAATGTGCTGGGTTTGGTTTCTAAGCTAGTGAAAGCAGGAGATGGACGGTGAATAGGGAATTTTTCTTCGGTTGTAACAGGACCCATTTCGTCAATAGGCTCGCCCAATACATTGAAGATACGACCAAGGGTGTTAGGACCAACAGGAACGCTAATGGCTGCGCCTGTATCGGTAACATCCATACCTCTAACGATGCCGTCAGTGGTACTCATCGCTACAGCACGAACTTGGTTGTCGCCTAATAATTGTTGTACTTCACAGGTGACGTTGATGTCTTGTCCTGCGGAGTTACGACCCGTTACGATTACGGCGTTATAGATTTCGGGGACTTTGCCACTGGGGAATTCGGCATCGACCACAGGACCGATGATCTTGGTGATGCGCCCGACGGATACTTTCTCTGCGGTTGTTACCATGCTTGCTGTTTACTCCAGCCTCTTAAATTAGATTCTAAAAAATTTGCGATGAAATGACGTGCAAGAAAATGCAATAGGTCAAACTATAAAAGTTTAACTTTGTTATTTAACTTTTTGCGATCGCATATAAAGCTAACTGTGTCTCAAAATATCATTTAATTGGTATCAAGCGATCGCGGGTTTACCGAAAAACCCTAAATAAAGTATATGTGGTGGTTAAGTTTAAAACTGATTTATAGCTAAATGATTTGGTTAAGGCGATCGCACACTTGAGCAAACAAATCATTATTCAATTTTCCTAATGGATGTGGTTTTGCCCCGCGTAATCGCCAATCAAAGGATTTGGGCTGATGACAGAGAACATAACTGGTTTTATCAGCTTTACGCCCTGAAGCTTTACCCACTGAGACTGCAAAAGGGTTGTCGGCATTGTATGCGGCTGTTGTCATTGGTAAGCCAATCACGATCGCTGTTTTATCATTGAAAATGCGCGGTGATAGCACTAAGAAAGGATGAATGTCTTTCATCTCCTGTCCGACTTGTGGATTGCAATCGATCCAAATAATGTCTTGGCGATCGGGTATCCAGAGACTCTCTACCATTGTTCTGCGCCGAGACTTTGCGATGTTGTCATAACTTCGCCACCATGTCGGGCTGGATCAAATTTGGCTAGGTGTTCTTCAAGGGTTAATTGCTCATTGAGCATAGGGGCAATAATAACTACGCCATCAACAACGGATAGTTTTACTCTTTGATTTACGTAGAGATTAGCTGCACGAGCGATCGCGGCAGGTAGGCGGACACCTAAGTTATTGCCCCATGTTTTGATGTCGAGTACTACTTCAGTCATAGTAATATTTCACAAGAGAAATGTTTAAACACTAGTATAAACGTTATGCATTTTTTGATAGAAATTTCAGCGAGCTAGAAACATGAAAATCAGATATTTTGGAGATACTGACACCCTTTACATCGTCTTTTCTCAGAAAACACCTACGGAAACACGGAATTTAGATGAGAATACATTGTTGGATTTAGATGAGGATGGTCAGCTTTGCAGTATGACAATTGAACACGCTAAGGAAAGGGTAGGTATTCCAGAGATCGATTATCAACAGATTGCTGCATAGAATGGCACGGCGATCTCTATATCTAGGTTCTTCAATCTTTCAAGTAAGTTATTTTTGCTAAAATTAGCAAATAATACTAATACTTTTGTATAATTTTAATGTTGTTTATTTGTTTTATTTAATAAATCCGCATAAAAACTGAGTAATATGCACACGCTAAGAGAGTATCAAGTAAAAATAATTGACAGTATTGAAGCGCAGATTAAGTATGGCAAGAGAAGAATTATGCTTCAGTTACCAACAGGTGCAGGAAAAACAAGATGTTTTGTAGAATTAGCTAAACGCCATAGACTTAATCCCTATGCCTCGGATCGCAATTGCTTAATCGTTGCTCATCGCAAAGAATTAATCGATCAGGCTGTACTAGCTCTTAAAAAAGAAAAAATAAATGAATGGGAAATAGGAGTTATTAAGGCTGGTGAGATAAAAAATCCTAATCGTGTAATTCAAGTAGCTAGTATTCTTTCATTAATAAGAACAGATTTCCCGAAAGCAGGATTGGTAATCATTGATGAAGCTCATCATGCAACTGCTGAAACATACCAACAAATTATTAATCACTATAAAGACTCAATCATACTAGGTGTTACTGCAACTCCAGCAAGAACTGACGGTAAAGGTTTTAGAGGTAGCTTTGAAATATTGTTAAAAGGTCCGAATGTCACAACACTGACAGCACAAAAATATCTATGTCCATACAAACTGTACGCTTACACTAAACAGAGAATTGATACTAGCTCGGTAAAAATTCAAGCGGGTGACTATCAGTTAAACCAATTGGCAGATGTAGTTATGCAATCTGAGGTAAGAGCAGATTTAGTGGATTCATGGAAAAAACACGCTTTTGGAAAGCAGACAGTTGTATTTGCAGTCAATGTAGAATTGAGTAAACAATATGCAGCAGCTTATAATGCCGCAGGATATAGGGCTGAGCATATTGACGGGGATACTCCAACAAAAGTAAGAACAGCAATTTTAGAACGATTTAAAGATGGTAGGACAAAAATACTATGTAACTGCAATATTGTTACTGAAGGTTTTGATGTACCTGAGATGCAATGTGTGCAAATAGTACGTCCTACCAAAAGCCTAATATTTTGGTTACAAATGATTGGACGTTCGCTGCGTACATCTAAAGGCAAAACTCATGCAATTATTAGACCTCTTGCAAATTAGGTAGGGAGTCGGTTGAAAGTGACTTTTTAAGAATTAAAAGTAGCTAAAAGAGTGAAAATATCAGGACTTATCCTAAAGTACATAGTCCTCATGCTTAGCAGTCTA
>JBIKYX010000113.1:0-11987 GCA_044355035.1 Pseudanabaena sp.
AGCATAATTCTGAGTTTAAGAGCTTTAGTTTTAACTTCTACGCGTTGGGAGCAATTCTGGCAAAATCTCAATCAGTATGGGTTTCCTGTTGCCACTTAATAAGTGTATTATATTAAGGTCGCACCCTTTCTAGCAGAGTTACTTTTTCTGATTCTAGTTGTTCTACTTTTGCTCCTAAAATCTTAGCTAAATTATATATTTCAGTCGGATTTAAGGCTTGGAGCAAACTGGTCTGAGTGACAATTCCTAATAGTTCGCCAAATTCACCTGTCACCGCCAAACGCCGAATTAACCGTTGCTCCATAATTTGCTGCACCGTCAAGAGGTTATCCTCTGGTTTGACGGAAAAGATCGGCGTACTCATCACCGTATGCGCGATACAGGTTTCAAGGTTTAAGCCTAGGGCTTGAAACTGCACAATATCACGCTCGGTCACTATGCCCACAGGAATTTGTAGGGTGTTATCAGTACTACATGTCTCAACAATCATCACCGAACTAATTTTCTGCCCTGCCATCATTTGCGCGATCGCCAACATCGAGCGATCGGCAGCAGCACACACTACATCAGGAGTCATCACCTCAGACACCAATCGCAACCGCATCAGATCGATAGGTCTGGTAATTTGTCGTAAACTTTCGTGAGTTACCATTCCCACGAGCAGATCTTGCTCATCGAGAAGTGGCAAATGGCGAATGTGGTATTGCTGGAGTAAATTGACTGCTGAAAATAAATCTGTAAGGTCAGACTCGCGCAAAGTAATCACGGGATGAACCATCACCTCTCGTACTAATAGACTATTGAGGTCTTGCTGCTGAGCGCTGAGACGAACCACATCGCGCTCAGTGATTACGCCGATTAACTTTTCCCCTTCTAAAACCAAGACACAGCTAGATCTTGCTTCTTGCTGAAATTCTTGCTGATGATTGTCGCTATGATTCTCCGCATCACATTGCGATCGCCCACTACTCATTAAGGCGATCGCCTCCATGACAGTTGCATCGGGAGACACCACTAAGGGATTAGGAATGATTGCCGACTTCAAATCATTAGGGCGCATAGAATTTGAGAGAAGATACATATATATTTTACCTCTTATTTCCTGAAATATCCTAAATTATATTAGTAAATTTTTGGCTTGATCGACCGCGCTCCATTTACTATCAAAATTTTGAGCGATGCGCTACTCTGCCTGTTGGATAATTGCAAAGAATCACGAGAGTATTTAGTTTGTGAATTGTCCATAGCTAGGTAAGACCGCAAATTGAAACCAATGTTGAAATAGGATTTGAACAGTCTGTTGCATTTCAAATCCCCCCATGGGCTTAAGCATATAACAATTTGCCCCGTACTTATAGCAAGTTTGAATATCTTGCAAACTATTAGAAGTAGTGAAGACAATAATCGGAATCATTTGAAGAGCAGGAGATTGCTTCACCATTTGGATAACATCGCGCCCATCGGTATTGGGAAGGTTCAAGTCGAGCAGAATGGCAACAGGTAGAGGGGCTTTTAGCTCCTGATATTCCCCTTGCCGAAACAGATAGTCTAAAGCCTCATCCCCATCTTCAAATCGGAGAAAGTTATAGGGCGATCGCTCTAATAGGTTTAGTTTTTGGGTTGCCCGCAGAAAGCTATAGAAATCTTCATCACTATCCTCAATAATGACAACTACAGGATGAGTGAGATCCTCCCAAGGGGAGTTTAATAGCTTTTGCATGATGATAGTTTAAATTAGAACCTCAGATGAGATAGGGGTATTTGATTTAATTGGTAAAGTAAACAAAAATACAGTTCCCTGCCCGTAAGTTGATTGTGTTGATTGTACTTGAATAGTGCCGCCATGACGTTCAATAATTTTCTTGACAATGGTTAACCCTGCCCCCGTACCACCACCATATTTATTTTGGGCATGTAGACGTTTAAAGATCCGAAACACCGAGTCTAAATGCTTCTCACGAATGCCAATGCCATTGTCGCGCACAGAGAGAGTCACAAAATTAGGATGCTGTGAATTAGCCTCGCTCCAACCAATTTCTACAGATTTTTCAGATTGATCGTTGTATTTAAAGGCATTAGAAATTAAGTTAGTAAAAACTTCTTCAAGCAATATGCGATCGCCCAATACTGTCGGCAGTGATTTGGGAATCCGAATCTGGCAATTTTTCCATTGCGGATTTATGCTAAACAACTCTGTCACATTCTCTAACAAATGATCGAGGGCGATCGGCGACATCTGCAATTCCTGTCTACCTAACCGAGAAAACTTCAGTAAGGAATCAATTAATGTTTCCATTCTTTTTGTCAATCGCACCAAGGTATTCAGCTTATCGGCTCCATCATCTTTAATAATCTCGCCATAGTCTTCCAATAAGAAAGTCGCGTAGTTATGAATACCGCGTAGAGGTTCCTTTAAATCATGGGAAGCAATATAGGCAAAGGCATCTAGCTCACTATTACTACGTTCCAATTCCACATTAATCAGCGCCAGATCTTCCGCTTGACGTAACACAATATCCACGATCGCCTGTCGCAATTCACTCGCCCCCGCCACTTCACAGTCCAACCAAGGCAGAGAGCGACCATCCACAATTTCTTGCCAAGCCTCAAAGGACTGACGCGGAAATATCGTCACCGAGCCATCTTCTTCTAAGCGTTTGGGTTTCTCTGGATTTCCCGCCCAAGTTACAGTTTGCAAGATTTCAGGACGGAACCACAGCACATAGCGATGTTGAATTTTGGAGATCGCCATCGCCAGCAATCCACTAGCGATCGCTTTATATTCCGTTGCGGATGGATACAAATGCGATAGAGCGTTGGTGACAAAAATATCCTGATTAAATTGCGGTATAATCCAATCTAAAAGCGGTTTTAACTGATCGATTTGCGGAGTCTGCCCGATCAAGGTAATGTTTTCGTTATCACATATCGCCGCCCCCATCGCGCCTGTCAATTGGAATAAGGCTTCTGGATCGGCTACAAGTTCCTTCACAAAATCGTGAGCTTTGCTGAGGCGTTCTATAAATTGAACTTGAATATTTTTGAGTTGCAGCTTGTAATCAAGATTTTCGTTCGCCTCTTTATTGGCTAATTCCGTAGACATGAGCTGTCCTAGAAACTCGCAAACAGTCCGTACTTCGTAGGGAATAAATTTAGGCGTACAGTGATGACAGGCAATCAATCCCCATAGCTTTTGCTGCTGAATAAGAGAAACAGACATGGAGGCAGCTACTTCCATATTTTTGAGATATTCAATATGGATTGGTGATACAGAGCGCAGGTTACAATAACTCATATCAAGGGGCGCGGGAATTGGTGCATTTGCACTAGCCACTAAAGCAATCGGCTGATAATCAATATCAGGAATCAATCGTAACCAATTAAGGGTATAGAGATGTTTAGCTTGTTTGGGAATATCGGAATCAGGATAATGCATCCCTAAAAAAGCTTCTAAATCATCTTGTTTAGACTCAGCAATCACCGCACCATCGCCTTGCTCGTTAAAGCGATAGACCATGACGCGATCAAAGCCCGTAATTCTCCTGATTTCCTGCACGATGAGATTGCAAAGTTCCGATAGATTCGCGGTAGTCTGAATTTTGGTAAGGGTATTCTTAATTTGATGATAAAAGTGGAAAAAGTCCTGATGGGTGTTATCGGTATTAGCGCTGAGTGGCTCTAGTTCTAGGACTATTTCACCACTGATGGCGCGATGGACAATACCGTTAAAGTTTAGGGGGGGAGATCCAACGCGATCAATGCTGATAGATAAGGGATTAATATGCTCAAAATTTCGCTCTAGACAATTAGCAATATCAGTAATGCGATCGCTACCAATTAAGTCAGCTAATGGGCGATCGAGTAGATCTGTGGGTTCAAGCCCTAAAACATCAAGGCTATTCGCACTAACCTGCACGATCTTGAGATCGGCTTCAGTCAGAACCATCAGCACCCCGTGAGGCTGAATTGATCGCGGTATATGTATAGGTTCGCGATCGCAATTAGTGAGATTAACTGGCTCTAAGTCGGTATTCATATTCATGTTTATTTTTATTTTTAATAATTCCTAAGCCTCAATAGGTGTGTTGGGGAGACGAGACAAAGGAAAATATTAATAATATTATACCGAATAGATCCCCCTCAACCCTCCTTAAAAAGGGGGAAGAAGGTAATTTCTAACACATTCCTTGCATAGATACAAATCCTTCTATCTGTTTGATTCTTTCAATCCATCTAACTACGTTTAGATAATCATCAAGAGCAACTTTGGCATCTCCAGCTAGAGCTATATAGGGAAAGCAAGCAATATCCGCAATAGTAGGGCGATCGCCTTCTAACCAGTGGCGATTTTCAAGGTGCTTATCCATAGTTTTGAGTAAGTTATGCGCTCTTTGTTGTGCCAATTCAACATTTAACTCCCTACCTAAAAGGAAATGTACTCTTGCCGCCGCGAGACTATTTTGAATGTCTTGAGCCGATGTTGAGAGCCACTGTACCACCCTACTCATAGCCACCATCTCTCTTGGCAGCCAATCTTCTCCATACTTCATGCCTAAATAAAACAAAATTGCTTGAGAATCTCGTAATACTTCTGTTCCATCGCTCAGGACAGGAACCATCCCAAAAGGATTTAATTGGAGGAAATCAAGGGATTTCTGTTCCAATACCTTGATATTGATTGGAATTAGCTCATGCTCTAATTTTAGAATGGAAAGCATCATGCGAACCTTATGACAGTTGCCTGATAACCAATAATCGTATAATTTAATCATTTATATTTCTGTACTACCTATTTTTACGAACAAATCCCCTAAGAGATCCCCCTCAATCCCCCTTAAAAAGGGGGAGGAAGATAATTTAATTGATTCTCCCCCCTTTCGTAAGGGGGGCTGGGGGGATCTATATCCTCAAGCGTAGACAGTTGACTTGTGTGTACACCGTAACTTTCAACAGGGGCTGGGGGAGTGAAAATATCAACGCCAAAATTAAGCGGGTACACCAGATTCAATTGGAAAAGAATAATCCCTCGACCACTCATTCCAAGAGGCGAAATAATTTCTGACATCTTTGAAACCAGCTTCTTTCAAAGCGACCATCGTATTCGACGCTCTAGAGCCTTTGAAACAGTAGATATACACTGGAATATCTGGAGTAATTCCAGCATTACTACAAATATCAAGGATTTCAGCTTGAGGTCGGAATGTGGGAACTTCAGCATCGGGAACCATAAAGTCATACCACTCAATCCACACCGAGCCAGGGATTCTGCCCATGCGTGGACAGAAGTCTTTCCCATAGGGAGAAGAACTCTCCGCCATCCACTCATCTTTGTCTCTGACATCTAAAAGAGCGATCGCTTTATTTCCTAAAACATCTAACACCTGTGGAGCCGTCAACATAATTGAGGTATCTACATTCAACGGGAAAACCTGCTTTTGAGGAGTAGGAACTTCGGTGGTAGTGGAATATCCTTCGGCAAGCCATGCCTTGAAACCGCCATGCAGAATACAAACCTTAGGATAGCCTAAATATTTGAGAAGAAAATAACCCCGACATGACTGCCCGTAGCCTTTATTCATGGCATCTTCATAGATGACAGCAGTTTCGTTTCCTGACAATCCAGCCGCTCCAAACAATTCGGCGAAATGAGTTTGCAAGTTCTCAATTCCTTCCATGCTAGATGTGGCTAGATAGGTAAAGATGTCACGAATATTGACAGAATTGGGGATATGAGAGATGTCATATTCACTCTTGTCGCGGGTATCAATTATGACAACAGGTTCTTGTTCTTGAAGAGCGATCAGTTCAGATGGACTAATGAGTACTTTAACTTCCATTACCGTTGTTTCCACTGAGGGGTTATTTGATTGAAATTTCTATTAAATAGATTGTTCTATATAGTTCTAATACACTTAAATTTTGCTCATCGTATCTTTAGTTACCAAACAACATCCAAACAACATCAAAAAAACATAAGTGTGCTTTTAGCGACAAAAAGTGCCACTAAACTCAAACACTAAAGTCATTAAAAGGAAGGTCATTGAAGTATCTTAAAAGGCACTCACTCTCACCCATTGTTGACTCATGGTCTGCTCATAGAGAGATTCCAATCGATCAATGTTTTTTACCAACGTATAGCGCTCTAAAACTCTCTGTCTTGCCTTTAAGCCAATGATTTTTGCCATTTCAGGATGATCAAAAAATAAGGGCAGAAGTGTACAGAGTTGCGAAGTAACCTTGTGGGAATCCAGAATAATCCCTGCGCCATTTTCGATCACTTCACCATCTGCACCCACATCAGTGGCAATACAGGCGACCCCGCAGGACATCGCCTCTAACAAAGATAAAGACAACCCCTCCACTAGTGAAGGTAAAATAAACACATCCGTACCGCGTAATATTTCAATCCGTCTCTGCTCATCGGCAATATATCCCATCCAGACAATGCTGGGATCGTTGCCATAAAAAGTCTTCAGCCCAGCTAACAAAGGTCCAGTTCCCACGATCGCTAATTTGCAACCTTCAGGCATCCGACACTTGCGCCAAGCCTTGAGCAGCGCTTCGACATTCTTTTCCGCAGCTAATCGCCCCTGATAGAGAAATAGTACCTCAGCATTAAGTTCAGCTTTGATGTTTGATGGACCTGGGGAATAGCGATCGCTATCGACTCCATTAGGAATAACAGCGATACGAGTATTCGGAACACCAAGCTTATTGAGTAATTCTTTTTGAATATTTGAGAAAATAATTACCTGATTGTAATCAGCTAAAGAAGGAGCATAAATTTGATAGGTCAGTTGCTGTGAACTGGAGACGATGTTGCGGCGTTTGAGATCAAAAGGTTGGTGAAATGTGGCGACAAGGGGTAGATCAAGCTCAGCGCAAATCTCTGGCAATCGGAAATCTAGCGGTGATATGGCGAGAGATGCATGGATCAGATCGGGCTTGAGCGATCGCAATGAATCAACTAAAATCTTATTTGCCCGCAGCGATGGCACTGTATAAATAGTGGACTTATACAGAAATGGTAAGGTCACATCCTGTGAGTCTTGAGAGTTTTCTTCCACATCTTCATCGGTTTCTGCCGCAAAATGCATGAAGCTGACCCGATGTCCGCGATCGAGTAGGGCATTTGTAATTTCGCGACTATAGGTCACGTTGCCACAAGCAGGGGATTTTTTACCTAACCATGCAATATGCATGAGCTACACCACATTATTTGCTTAGGTATAATACCAAATGCTACAGACTACTGTGCTTTGTCTTGCATCTAAAAATTGTTCTTTATGTTTAAAAACAGCCACTGCTTCGCAGTGGCTGTTTTTTGAGGGTATTTATGGGTCGCCCGGGATTTGAACCCGGAACAAATCGGTTAAAAGCCGAGTACTCTACCATTGAGTTAGCGACCCATTTAAGTAGCCATTAAGTGGCTAACGTAAAGTTTTATTTTCAAAAGAGAAACAATCATTTACGCGCTTGGCTAGTCTAACACGGATTTAGCAAATTACACCAGTCAAACTAAAAGGTCTTACTTCAGTAATACTTATCGATACAGTTTGACCGATTAGCTCAGTTAATGATTTGCCTGTCGTGTTTTCGGTGAAGGCGATGCGATTGGTGCGTGTGCGCCCCATAATTTGGTTAGGATTTTTGTGATTTGTGCCTTCGATCATTATTTCTTCGATCCGCCCTGCATAACGCTGCGATCGCTCAGCAGCATTTTGATTGACGGCGTGGTTTAGACGCTGAAGGCGATCGCTTTTGATCTCCTCACTTAACTGATTATCCCAAACCGCCGCAGGTGTGCCTGGGCGCGGCGAATAGGCGGCAGTATTTACCAAGTCAAAGCCGATATCGTTAACCAGTTGCACCGTCCGCTCAAATTGTTCCTCAGTTTCCCCAGGAAAAGCCACGATCGCATCGGCAGTAATCGCGGCATCAGGCATAATCTCACGAATATCGTCAATAATGCGGCGGTAACGCTCATGGGTATAGCCCCGCGCCATCGCCTTGAGAATGTCATTGTCGCCCGACTGAAAAGGAATATGAAAATGTTCGCAAACCTTGGGCAGTTCCGCGCAAGCCTTGATCAAGCGGGGACTAAAATAACGTGGGTGACTGGTCGCATAACGAATGCGATCGATCCCTTCGACATCATGAACGTAATAAAGTAAATCAGTAAAGGTAATTTTGCCGCCGACCCCAGCACCAATGCCACCTGCGGGTAAGTCGCGTCCATAGGCATCAATATTTTGACCAAGCAAGGTAATTTCTTTGTAGCCTTGCGCGGCAAGATTTTCGATTTCTTTAAGGATGGATTCAGGCGATCGGGACTGTTCACGTCCTCTTACCGCAGGTACGATGCAATAGGTACAGTTTTCATTGCATCCATAAATCACATTTACCCATGCTGAAACTGCGCTATTACGGCGTGGAGTGGTTATATCTTCTTCGATATAGGCTTCATCGGTAGCCACAACCTGATTGCCATTAAATACTTGCCCCAGTAGATCGCCAAGCCGATTCACATGCTGTGGTCCCATCACCAGATCAAGCTCAGGAACACGACGCATCAAAGCTTCGCCCTCTTGCTGAGCGACACAACCCGCCACGACCAGAGTTAAGTTGGGATTTTCGCGTTTACGTTTGGCTTGTCTACCCAAATACGAATAAACCTTTTGTTCAGCATTGTCACGAATGCTGCAAGTGTTATACAAAATCAAGTCAGCTTCTTCAGTCTCTTCCGTAGACTGGTAGCCCATATTTTCTAACACGCCTGCCATGCGCTCAGAATCCGCCTTGTTCATTTGGCAGCCGAAGGTGATGATGTGATATTTCTGAGCAGTCATGGAATTATCTAACCGAGCCGAGATTATTGCTGTCCCATTCTAATATCTTTCAGCATAGATTGTGATCCGAAATCTCTAAAGAATTGCGGCGCTCAGCACCGCAACTCCCTTTAACTTTTTTTATTTAACCAGCCCTGCTCTGAGGGCGCGAACTGCTGCTTGAGTGCGATCGTCCGCGCAAAGCTTATTCAAAATATTGCGGACATGAGTTTTGACCGTACCGACGGTAATGTAAAGTCGTTCAGCAATTTCCGCATTGCTATTACCATTGACAATTTCTGATAATACTTCTAACTCACGCTCAGTTAGGGGCGTTGCGGCGAGGACTTGTTTGTAATCAGCCTCAGCAGCATCAATTTCCACGGTTGCTTCACGGCGGCGTACCTGCTGCAAAACAATACTAGCGATCGCAGGGTCAATCCAAGAGTTGCCCTCAGAGGTTAACTTCAGCGCTTGAACAAGATTTTCCGAACTAATGTCTTTGATGCAATAGGAGTCAGCACCTGCGGCAAAAGCGGCTAGCACGGTTTCTTGGCTATCAGTAAGGGTTAAGATCAAAACTTTAGTGGCGCGTCCTGATTCGATCGCTGCCGCCTTAATTTGACGAGTTACTTCCACGCCATCCATATCAGGCAAGCCCAAATCCACGATCGCCACATCAGGATGTTGACTATTTACCAGCGCCACGCCCTCTGCTCCTGTAGCAGCCTCACCGACAAACACCAATTCCCCTTGCTGTTGCAGCGCGATCTTCATGCCCATGCGGGTGAGGTCATGGTCTTCAATTAGAACAACACGAATCGAACTCATAAGCATTTTTGCAGATTGTGCATAGTCTGTATTGATACCAGAATCTCACAGAAGGGGCGACAAAAAACAAAAACAATCGAGATTTCCGAACCAATATCGCCCCATCATTTAATAAACCAACGATCGCAACTCACTTCAAATCAAATAGCGATCGCCTATTTTTATCAGATACACTAAATGCTTAAAGCGATCGCCCCTCACTCCATCAACTAGCGATCACCTCTCACTAGCGATTTCTCTAATAAACTTCGCTATGAGTACCAATGTCAAGGAGAACGATTACTTCTGTCCGATCTTGAGAAGTTTCTACAGTAAATAAAATTCTACAGTCGTAACCACAAGAACAGGCTTTTAATCCTGATAACTTGCCTTGTAGTGAATGAGTGCTTAATTGAGTTGCGAAAACGTCTTCCTTCATCAATTGTAATATTTGGATGATTTTCGTCTCAAGCGAAGAATTACGTTTGACAAATTTTTTAAACGAACGTTTAAATTTTGGCGTTAAAACTAGCTCTCTCATAGCTCTTCGGTTAAAGTTGCTTGTAATTCAGCAATGATATTTTCTATGGGTTGAGGTTTTAAATCCCCACGATGAAATGCAGCGATCGCATCTTTAGCATCTTTAGCAATCTCTTCTCGTTGAGCTTCAATCATTTGGTTTTTAACTATTTCCAATAACATTTCTCTTTGATCGATTGGAAGTTGATTAACGGTTGAAATAGCTTCTTCTAATGTCACCATAGCTTTTATGACTCTAGCTCTCTTAGTTTAATTAATTAGATTTACACAGATTATAACTGATTTTTGGAGAAATGCGATCGCCTATACCACAAACAGAAATCGCCATCTCATTCCACAAACCAACGATCGCAACTCATCTCAAATCAAACAGCGATCATCTTCAACAATAACAATCATTCTAAACTCTCACCTACATAGGATTGATGGCTATGGCGAACATGAATAATCGCTATAACTTCTTTCTCAACGACAAACAAAACTCGATATTTTTTTCGTTTACCTATCAGAAGTTGACGAATTTCACGCCCAACTATTGAGGCTTCTGGCGCTTTAGGACATCGCTTTGGGAATGTTTGTAGTGAGGCGATCGCGTCTTGAAGCTCGTAATACCAATTGTTTGCTACATCAGCACTTAGGTTGTCGCACATCCAGCGATAGGATGTTTCAATTTCTTGAAAAGCAGTAGGTTGAATGAGGATTTGGTAACTCATGGGCGAGGGGGAATGCTAAATTTTTGCTGTAGAGTTGCCAATGCTTGCTCAGCAGGAATTCCTTTTCCTTGGTCAAACTCGTCTAGCCCCTTGCGAATACCTACGATCGCTTCTAGATAATCAATCCGTTCTAAAAGTTCACGGTATGTGGCTATTGGTGTTTTTGTCGGCGCTTTGAGTGATTTGACAAAGCCAAATAGGTCTTCTATCTGTTCGTTTGGTGTGCTGTTAATTTCTTGTAATAGTAATTCTTTAAGTGTCATTAAAGTTTACAGGTGAGGATTGTGCTTTAGATTATAGCGGTTATATACTGATATTTTTAAGATGCGATCGCATCTCACATCAAATCAAATCAAACAGCGATCGCAATCAATAATCTTTACAAATGGCGATCACCTTGAAAAATGCTAGAATTATCCGAAAGTTTTAGTGTTTATTATGAACGATCTCGATCGCACAAATATTCAAGGGTTTTTAACTAAGTGGCAAGGCTCACAGGGAAATGAGCGTGCTAATTATCAAACTTTTTTTGGTGATTTGTGTGGGGCGTTGGGGGTGGAGCGTCCGATTCCAAAAGGGACGGTGCAGGGTGATCCTTTTTGTTTTGATAAGGATATTACGGTGTTTCATAAAGATCGCAAAGAAACGCCCAATTTTATCGATTTCTATAAAGAGGGACATTTTGTAATTGAGGCGAAGCAGGGGAGTAATGGTTCTAAGCAAAGTACGCCGAGACGGGGGACGGATGGCTATTTGCGGATGATGGAGAAGGCTTTCTATCAAGCTCAAAGCTATACGCTATTTTTAACTAACAAGCCACCGTTTTTGATGACTTGTGATATTGGTTCGCATTTTGAGCTATGGATGAGTTTTAGCGGCAACTATGGCGGCTATGGGGCGCGGGAAGTAATTGCACTTGATCGCCTGCTTGATGAGAAGGTTTTCGATCGCTTTGTGGCGATTTTTAGCGATCCGCAAAGTCTGAATCCTGAGAAGTATCGGGCGCGGGTGACGCGAGAGGTGGCGGGGACTTTGGCGAAGTTGGCGAAGTGGCTAGAGGAGCAGGGTAAGGAACCGCAGGAGGTGGCGAATTTTT
>JBIKYX010000114.1:0-11903 GCA_044355035.1 Pseudanabaena sp.
AGGACTATGTACTTTAGGATAAGTCCTGATATTTTCACTCTTTTAGCTACTTTTAATTCTTAAAAAGTCACTTTCAACCGACTCCCTACCTAATTTGCAAGAGGTCTAATAAACGGATTGAAGAGAAAGCCAAACGCGGCGAGGTGAAAGCATCAAGGGGCAATGTCATCACTGAATTTTAATTATTTGTAAAAATTTTTTAAAATTTTTAATTGTTTTTCATTAACCGTTCAATTTCACGCTTATCATCGCGTTTCTTCATGTCTTCCCGCTTGTCATGCAATTTCTTATTACGCACAACCGCAAGGTCAACCTTAATCCAGCCATCCTTCTGATAAACCTTCAGGGGAACTAAGGTCAAACCCTTTTGCTGTACTTCAGCGATCAACTTACGCATTTCAATCTTATGCAAAAGCAATCTGCGAGTGCGTGTCGGCTCATGATTAAAGTACACACTCGTAGTACGGTGTGGTGGAATGTACATGTTCAGCAACATAATCTGCCCTTTACGAACGATTCCGTAAGCATCACGCAGATTTGCTTGCCCCCCTTTAACGGCTTTTACCTCAGTACCAAGTAGCTCAATACCTGCCTCATAGGTTTCAAGAATTTCGTAATTAAATCTTGCCTGCCGATTTTCAGCAAGCACACGATAATAATTTGCCATTTATACTTATTTTTCGATTAATACTGTCAATATCCTTCGGTAACTTCTAATAACGTCCATGCGTTGTTATCGCTAAAAGCTTTAGAAATCCGATCAGAAATCCCATGACAATGATTATCCACACGAAGGGGGAGTTCGGCATTTTTGGTAACGCTGGTCAGTTTTACTTGACTGCCTGAAATTTCAGAGCGATGGATTAAAACCTCGACAGTTACCATTTTGGCGAACGAAACGTTAGTCTCAGCTTCTTGAGACAGCACATAGTCATCGGTTTCATAGGTAATTACCAAGCCACAAGCTTCCAACGTTGTGGTAATCGTTGTATGCAGTGCTTCGGGAGCGATGTCAACTACAAAATGTTGAGTGTATCTAGCCATAAATCATCAAATCAACTGGTTCGGCTAGCAATTTACTAGTCCTTGTCTACAAACCGTTTCTAAAAGCTATATGTCTATTCTAGGCTATGTCATTTTTTGACGTTAGCACTTTGATTTAGTTTAGGTGTTACAGCCTAACCATCATAAACTAAGCTGTCCTTAAATCGTGCAGCAAATCGTATCGCATCTGCGATCGCAAATTTTTTGTTAATGTTTTAGGGGATTTTGGGAATAATCGGGGGTGGGGAACTCTAAATAGCCACTTATTTTGCGCTTTCTTTGCTGGGCTTCGTGCGTCATGGGGTGGGGGGAGTTCACAAAGCTCTGTTTTAGTTATTGGTACATTTTTTATGCTGTACAGATCAAAATTATTGTTAGTTGCAAAACCTAACGATCGCGTCATTACGGAGCGAGATAGTTCATTAGGGGGGATCGAACAGTCAACTATGCCCCTGCAAAACGCGGGTGGGGTCGGATTGCTTGGTGTGTTGTTGTTGGGGGCGATCACTGCAACTGCTTATCATTACTGGCAGTTACGCAAAACACGACAACAACTGAAAATCGAGAAAATTAAAACTCAAGAGCTTGCCAAAAAGCTGAAATTAGCGATCCATACCATTGATGAGCATGAACGTAATCCTGATTTGATTCATTCGCGTGAGTTTAATCTTGATTATCTGAGTATGAGGATGGAGGAGCCACATTTTTGCGAGGTGATTCTAGCGCAAATGAAGGTTAATCTTCGGCAAAAAGTCACGCCTGCCTTGATGCCAACCGAAGAAGATAGTGGTCATGTTCGTAAGGTTGATGTGACCTTTGATGTGTCCTACAAGCCTGAACACCATGACGATACGCAAATTCGGGTACTTTTTCGGATTAATGTTAAGTTAGCCAAAATCCCCCTCAATGGCTCGCAAAGTATTCTCAAGGATCTGGCGATCGGGCTAGAAAGTTTTGTGTCCGCCTCCGATGCTAATCGCAACTGGCAGCCGACAATTCAAGGACGACTGGCGGTAATTAGCTGGGATCAAAACGCTAAACCCACGCCACTACTGGTAATCGAGCAAACTAACGAAGGCGCGAATGTATTGTTGCGGAATAAACGTTTGGCACATTCCAAGAAGTAAAACATAAGCTAGGCAAGGGGCTTAAGCCCATTGTTCCACACCTAACTTGTACACACAAGTTTACTCTCTAGTTCTCAAGACACTATTGACAAATATAATCAATAAAACTACAGTGTGAACAGTGAAATTTTGGTACGGATGTTTGACTCAGCAACGTTTCCATAATTCATAGTTCAAATGCGTTAGTAGGATTTAGTGACAAGATAGTTTTTTGCAAAGATTGCTGAAAGAGGTTTCCGCAAAAAATCTTTGTCGCTAACTCCTCTTTATTTACCAGTATTTAACTAAATTACTGATGTTACATGAAATGAAGATTGCCCTCACCCCCAGCCCCCTCTCCCAGAGAGCAGAGGGGGAGCAAAATCTAGAAAATTCTTGTTCCCCTCGCCCTTTGGGAGAGGGGCTAGGGGTGAGGGTCTTAGAAACTTCGATGTAACATCAGTAAATCAATGACATAGCTAGAGCAAATCTTAAAAACTTAATCATAATTATTCTCAATAAAAATATGAATTTTAATCAATCCCCTTCCGCACAAGTCGTCAGCATTTGTACTAGTCAATCTTTGCGACGTTTTGATCTGCCTCTATTACGATCGCTGTCTCGACAGTACCACGTTGCTCAATGGGAATATTGCCAAGAACCCGATGAACCTGTCGATTTGAACATGGCGATCGCTTTATTGCATGAATATTTGCAAACTTGTAAAGGTGCGGTGCATCTGGTGGGACATGGAATTTCGGGTCTGGTGGGCTGGCTGTATGCGCGACAATATCCCGAACGGGTGCGATCGCTAACTTTGCTGTCAGTGGGAGTTAATTTAAATGTCAGTTGGCATCACCACTATTATGAACAGAGGCAGTTGCTTAGCTGTAGCCGCGAAACTATGCTGATGCGGACGGCTTTTTATTTATTTGGTTATCGAGACAAAGAAATGCTGCATTGGCTAGCTGAGTTGCTCAAGCAGGATCTCGATAATTCTCTCGTGCCTTACTTTTTCAATCCATCGTCAGCCGATATCACCCCAAAATCACCCGCGTCACCAAATTTGATCGACGTGCCAATGCTAGTCTGTGGGGCGATGGACGATCATATTGTTGATGGTGGTGGAAATTTCTATCACAAATGGCGATCGCAGCTAAAAGATAGCGATCGCCTGTGGTTAAGCAAGCAAGGCAAGCATTTTTTTCACTACACTCAAAGTCAATCGGTCAGCAATCAAATTCGTTATTTTTGGCAGTCGCTACATCTTGTCGCCAGTTGTCGAAGTCAAGCTATTTCTTTCCCAGTCAAGAAATAGCTGTGTGCGGCTTCGCGGCGCGGAGATTATGTATAAGCGATCGCGTAGCTACCAAGAATTTTCAAATTTTCGGTGACGGCTCGGAGTTCTTGCAATGCGTCACTAAAGTTAGGATCTTCAACAGGTGCATCAATGTCGATGAAGAAAATATATTCGCCCAGCGATCGCTTAGTGGGACGTGACTCGATGCGATTTAGGTTAATTTGGCGATCGGCAAATACTAATAATGGTTTAACTAGCGCCCCAGGCATATTGCGTTTGAGACTAAAGGCGAGGGATGAATTTGTGCCTTTGGTGGTCGGCGCGGTGCGACCTAATACTAAAAAACGGGTGCAGTTATCAGGTTGATCGTTAATCGGAAATTTTAAAATCGGTACGTCATATAGTTTCGCGGCGCGTTCTGAGGCGATCGCGGCTACGCTGATATCTTTAGCGGCACTATGGACACCATCGGCGGTGGAGTCAGTGGCGATTTGCTGCACAGTTGGTAAATAGCGATCAAGCCATAGCTGACATTGGGCTAAACCCTGCGGATGGGAATAGACAGTTTTGATATCTTCTAGTTTTTCGGCTAGGGTAATCAGAGCATGGGCGATCGGGATCACGATCGCCTGTTGGATTTGCAGTGACTCGGATTGCCAAAGACTATCAAGGGTCATGGTTACGCCGCCTTGGATCGAGTTTTCCACTGGCACGATCGCAATATCTACATCTCCATGTTCGGCAGCACTAATGGCTTGGGGAATGGTGGGGTAAGGGCGCAGGGTGGGGATATCTTGGGTTAAGTCGGAATAATTTAGCTGCAAATATTGCAGCGCCGCCATTTCTGAGTATGTGCCTGCGGGACCAAGATAAGCGATCGTTGTCATAAAATAAATTTAAATTTAGACTTTAAAAAAGTATGGGTATCAGAGCTAGCTATAGACGTATCACACCAGATGAATTTACCGAACTGCTAAATAACCCTGAAACTGCTAAAACTCTATTGAGTTTCGATAATATTGATTTCAATCTTGACAAGTATTGGCAAGCATTACATTTTTTGATCACTGGCGAATCAGGGTTACAAGGCTATAACGCGCTACCACCTCATTTCAATGTAGTCTTTGGAGGTACTCCCACGCAATTTGAAACTGATTATGGATTTGTGCGCTATCTTAATCCTGAAGAGGTCAGCGATGTTTCTAATTTACTAAATACAATTTCCATAGAGGAACTGAGGCAAAAATTTGATCCTGATGAATTTAATGCTGAAATGATTTATCCACTTGCGCCTGATAAGTGGAATATTCAAGCAATAGAGGAATTGCTAGATATTTTTTATCCGAAATTAGTAAGTTTTTTTCAAGACGCAGCTAAAGAGAAAAACATTGTTTTACTTTCATGTGATTAATTTAGAAAAAGTAGGAGGCGTAAAGCCCCCATTATTTTTTCTTTTTAAAATTTCACCGATAGAGACTTTTTCTCAGGCAGTTGCGTATATTCAGCAACAATCTTACGAAACTCTTCGCCATCCATAGTTTCGACATCAAGGAGGATATCGACTAGGCGATCGCATAAATCACGATTTTCTAAAATGATCTGCTTGGCTTGAGCGTAGCAAGTTTTGGCAATATTACGGATTTGCTGATCGATTTTACTGCCGACCTCTTCGGAATACTCGTTTTTTTGCATCCAGCTAAATTCACTTTGCTGTGAGCCTTCCAACGCCGCCAACCCTAGACTGGTCATGCCTAGCTGTGTAACCATCGTACGTGCAATTTTGGCTACTCTTTGCAAATCACTGCTAGCACCAACATCAACTTCATCGATGCCAAAGATCACTTCCTCTGCGGCGCGACCACCTAATGAAACCGTAATCATGTCGATCAACGTTGCACGAGTTTCTAGCCCCATTTCTTCCGATGGCAAAGATAACGAGAATCCTAGCGTACCGCCAGAACGGGGAATAATTGTCACTTTATCCAATGGTTGAGTATTTTTCAGCAATGTCGTGAGCAGGGCGTGACCAATCTCGTGATAAGCGGTTTTGGTTTTTTCAGCGCTGTTTAACAGAGGTTTGAGCGTCATGCCAATGGTGACGCGATCTATCGCATCGGCAATTTCCAACTCACCGATCGCTTCTTTGTAGCGTCTAGCCGTCAGAATCGCCGCTTCATTCAACAGATTAGCAAGATCGGCTCCCGCGAATCCTGGGGTACGACGGGCGATCGCTTCAATGGAAACATTTTCATCCAGCTTTTTATTACGCGCATGGACGGTGAGGATGGCTTGACGACCTTTATAGTCGGGAAGGTCTACGGTAATTTGGCGATCAAATCGGCCTGGACGCAGCAATGCGCTATCTAGCACATCGGGACGGTTGGTCGCGGCAACTACAATCACACCCGAATTACCCTGAAAACCATCCATCTCCGTCAGCATTTGGTTTAGGGTCTGTTCCCGTTCATCATTACCACCGCCAATACCTGAACCACGCTGCCGACCGACCGCATCAATTTCATCGATAAAAATAATACAGGGCGCATTTTCCTTGGCTTTTTGAAATAAATCACGGACACGGGACGCACCCACACCGACAAACATTTCCACAAACTCCGAACCCGACAGCGAGAAGAAAGGTACTCCTGCCTCTCCTGCGATCGCTTTGGCAAGTAAAGTTTTACCTGTCCCTGGGGGACCAATCAACAAAACACCTTTGGGGATTTTTGCGCCCACCGCCGTAAAGCGATCGGGCTGCTTTAAGAATGTAACGACCTCTTGTAATTCTTCCTTGGCTGTATCAATCCCCGCCACATCGTCAAACATGATCCCTGTCTTTGCTTCAGGTGAAAATCTTGCCTTGGTCTTGCCGAAACCAAGGGTTTGCCCCGGTCCCCCTGGCGCATTGCTGAGGCGGCGGAACACCATGATTAGGATAAAAATTAACAGCAGAGGTACAAAAAATGTACTGAAAAGTTGCCAAATTAATGTGGGCTGTTGCGGCGCTCGCACCCCAACATCGACAGTGTTTTCGCGCAGAGCCTTCATCAATTCAAGGTTGCCATCGCGTGCAACCAGATCCACCCTTACTTTGCGTCCATCTTTTAAAACAACATCAGCAGCTAAACCATTGCTTTCCAGATCGATTTTTTGGACTTTTTTTTCCTTTACATTTGACAGTAGCTCGCTATAGCCTATGCGCGATGGATCTTCACCCTCAGCACGGATTGCATCAGGTAAGGCGATCGCTACGCTTTGCAATGCGAGGCTTTGCAATATTGCCAAACTTACAGCTTTCGTTTTGACATGCCGTCCAAAACTGTTCAAAAAGCTTGCCGCATAGTTTGCCCAACTGTTTGCCCAACTGCTTGCTAAGTTGCCTGACAAATTGCCTGACAGATTGCTTGCCAAAGAGATTTTTTTTCCAGAAGACATCACGCCTTGTTGCTCCTTAATAACCCTGTCGATGCGGTAATCGGTTGACTTTATTATCCATATAGTCTAATGCATTAGCCCAAAAGCTGTCACAAAAGTCATAGTAAACGATGTATAAAAAATCTGGACGTTTAGAAATTTCAGGTTTTTTCGTGACTTAGCTAATATTCTTGGTCGATTACAATGCCAAGATTCTGGATGTCCGCCCATTCAGACGGCGATCGCAATTATGACCACCCCACATCGGATCATTCGCATTCATAAGGCTATTTCCGATATTACCCATGCTGATGTGGTACAAGCGATCGCTATCCAAAACCACAATCTAAAACAGCCATAAACTCACTGCCTAGCTGCTGATCATTTATACTTTGAGCATCTTTTGAATTTATAAAGATGAGTACAGATAGACAGGCTTCTCTGAAACTGCTATTACGGGCGATCGCACTTTCTGAAGGCGATTTTGCTTTGCTTTTAGCGCGTTGTAACTCGATAGATGTACGCGATCGCCTTGTGGCGGATTTAAAAGCACAATTGGGATCTAAGCTTTACGATCGCCATGTCACAGATGCGGATGGGGTGGTGAATCTTGTTGATATTTTGGATGAGGTGGGTGAGGGGACGCAGGTAATTAATGTCACGGGGTTGGAAGCTTCGCCGCACTTGCATGACATTTTGGCGCTGGCGAATAATGCGAGGGAGGAATTTCGGAAGCGGTTTAAGAGTTGCGGTGGGCATGGCAGGAATGGCAGTGCCTTGAGGAAAACCGATCGACTGAGTTAGCGGCAAAGGTTGCGTTGGCGTTTGGGATTGAGGCGGGGAGGGGTGATGCTGCAAGGGTGCATTTTGAGAATTGTCTAGCGCAGGTGAGTACGGGGAGTTTGGCGGCGGCGGCGCGTTATCGATTGGGTTTGTGGTGGCAACTGCGGGGCAAACAGGAGCGAGTCAATTTTTTGGTGAATTACGATCGCGCCCGTGAGCAGTTACAGAGTGCTTGGAGTGAGACTGAGGGAAAACAAGCATCGGTAGCCTTGGCTTTAGGTGAGATTTTGTTAGCTTTAGCTTTGCCTTAAACTGGGAATGCCATTAGCAATCTGCACCGCTCGAAATACACCACCAAAAGCCCCACAGCCCAATAACTGTTCGAGTTCGTATGCATTGGCAATTTGTTCGCCTTCACACTTTTTCCAGAAATTTTCATCAGGCTGCATCTTGAGTTACCCATCACCCTAACCACAAAAATATTGTGGCATAAAAACTTTAGGTAGCCTCAAAATATTTAATTAGATAGGGTGATGATAAACACCACCCACAAGATTAGACAACTACAAAATTCACCAACTTTCCAACAACCGCAATCACTTTCTTAATCTCCTTACCTTCAAGATACTTCTGTGCCGCTTCCGAACTACGCGCATATTCTTCTAAGGCTTGCTTATCATTGCTGGCGCTAGATGGTACTTGGAGACTGCCGCGCACTTTGCCATTGATTTGAATGACAAGAGTAATCTCATCAACGATGAGCGCTTCAGGATCATGGGTGAGCCAAGGTTGTAAATGGATAGAATCAGTGTGACCAATTAAAGCCCAAAGTTCCTCAGCAATATGCGGCGCAAAGGGAGCCAGCAAAGTTAAAAGAGTCTCGATACCTTCTAAAAAAGTAGTAGAAGATTTATCTTCAGTATCTTGCAAAGCATTACTAAGCTTCATCATCTCCGAAATGGCAGTATTTAGTTGATAGCCACCATCGAAATCTTCGGAAACTTCTTTAATCGCGATGTGAATAGCACGCCGCAAATTCTTATCAACTTTTTTGGAAATACCATGTTGCTTAGTTTCGGTAAAACTAGACACCAAGCGCCATACTCGATTTAAGAAGCGTTGCTGACCTTCGACATCGGCATCTTCCCATTCTAAATCTTTTTCGGGAGGAGCCTTAAAGAGCGTGAACATCCGTAAAGTATCGGCTCCATACTTAGCGATCGCCACTACAGGTGATACACCATTGCCCTTAGATTTGGACATGGTGGCATAGAGCGCTTGCAAGGGTTCGCCCGTTTGCGGATCTTTAGGATCTTGGGGATTGACCTGTGTTGATGGAATCCATTTGTCCTTGCCGCCTTTGTTGGGATTCATGTAGGTTAAGCCCTGTACCATGCCCTGAGTCAACAATCTGACAAATGGCTCATCGAAATTGAGTAAGCCGCGATCGCGCAAAACTTTAGTCATAAACCGTGAATAAAGCAAGTGTAAAATCGCGTGTTCGACACCACCAACATATTGATCGACGGGCATCCAATTATTGATAGCATTGCGATCGCCTATTTCCTGATCATTCTTCGCATCGGCAAACCGCAAGAAATACCAAGAGGAATCGATGAAAGTATCCATCGTGTCGGTTTCGCGCTTGGCGGCTGTACCACATTTAGGACAGGGGACATTGATCCAAGATTCCTTTTGGGCGAGAGGCGAGGCTCCACGTCCTGTGAGTTCCACATCTTCAGGCAAAATTACGGGTAAATCAGCATGGGGAACAGGAACAATACCGCAGTTGGGACAATGGATCACGGGAATGGGACAGCCCCAATATCTCTGGCGAGAAATCAACCAATCACGCAAGCGATAGGTGATTTTGGCAGTTCCCCATTGTTTTGCTTCGGCAAGTTCAATGATTTTGGTTTTCGCGGTTACGGAATCCAAACCGTCAAATTTGCCCGAATTGACCATGATTCCTGCTTCTGTGTAAGCGGATTCCCTCACCCCCTGCCCCTCTCCCACGGGGAGAGGGGAGTTTGGAATAATTACGGTTTGAATTGGAAGGTTGTACTGCTTCGCAAAGGCGAAATCGCGAACATCGTGGGCAGGAACGCCCATAACTGCGCCTGTTCCATATTCAAATAGAACGTAATCAGCAATCCAGATGGGAACTTCTTTTCCTGTGAACGGATTAACCACACTTGCGCCGATCGCTACGCCACGTTTAGGGCGATCATCGGAGGTGCGATCAATTTCGCTAAGATTTTTAACTTCTTCGATAAATTTGCTGACGGATTCTTTTTGAGCAGCAGTAGTCAAAGTCTCGACTAAAGGATGCTCTGGGGCAAGCACGACATAGCTTACACCGTAAACGGTATCAGGACGAGTGGTAAAAACTGTGATTTTTTCGGCACTGCCAATGATGGGAAAACTTAGCTCTGCGCCTGTGGACTTGCCGATCCAGTTGGCTTGCATGATCTTGACATTAGAGGGCCAGTCGGTGAGCTTGTCTAGATCTTGCAAAAGTTGTTCGGCATAGTCGGTGATTTTGAAAAACCATTGACGCAATTTGCGCTTCTCAACGATCGCACCCGATCGCCAAGATCGTCCTTCGCTATCCACCTGTTCATTGGCAATTACGGTTTGGTCAATTGGGTCCCAGTTAACCTTAGCTTCCTTTTGATAAGCCAAACCTGCTTCCAAAAACTGCAAAAAGATCCACTGTGTCCACTTGTAATAATCAGGCGAACAGGTGGCTAATTCGCGCTCCCAGTCGTAGGACAAGCCCACTTGCTGAAGTTGCGATCGCATATTGTCGATATTGGCATAAGTCCATTTCGCAGGATGAGTATTGCGATCAATCGCTGCATTTTCCGCAGGCAAACCGAAAGCATCCCAACCCATCGGGTGCAATACTTGATAGCCCTGCATTCTTTTATAACGGGCAATGACATCAGTGATTGTGTAATTACGGACATGCCCCATATGCAGATCGCCTGATGGATAGGGAAACATTGACAGCGCGTAAAATTTCTTTTTGTTACCTTCAGCGCCAATTGCGTCGTTATTTGCCTTGTCGAGTTGTTTCTCAGCCCAAACTTTTTGCCATTTGGGTTCGATCTGTTGGGGATTATATTTGGTGTCCATTATCAATCAATATGCGAATAATATGCGAATAAGAAAGCAAGCGATCTAGGCGTTCGCTAATCTCGAATTTTAATAATACTAAACATTTAGCATGAAAGTTCTAATCATCCTGAAGTGAGGCAACAATCAAGTTAATGTCGATGCCTAGGAGGGATAAAAACGGCTAAAGCGCGTTTGTCATGTGCCATATAGGTGCGCGACATAGGAGGCATAGCCGTTATACATTTGCGTGGCATAGCGATCGCCTGTACCTAACATTCTTTCGCTAGCCTGTGACCAACGCGGATGGGGAATATTGGGATTGACGTTAGCCAGAAAATCATACTCTTGGGGAATGCGTGTATTCCAAAATGTTGTGGGCTGGCGATCTCTAAATTCGATTTTGACGATGGATTTAATGCTTTTGTAGCCATATTTCCAAGGCAAAACTAAGCGAATGGGAGCGCCATGCTGTTTTGGTAATTCATGACCATAGATACCGATCGCCATAAATGCAAGTTCATTCATCGCTTCCTTAATCGTTAGTCCTTCTGTATAGGGCCAAGGCTCACTCTGGAGGATTTGTCGGCGAGCTTGTTCTGGTCGAAAAAATGTGGTGAATTTGACATGGGTAGCTGTTGCTTTTGGTTCCACTAAGTCAATTAGCTGTTTTAAAGAGAATCCTGTCCAAGGCACAGCCATCGCCCATGCTTCCACACAACGATGGCGATAGAGTCTTTCTTCGATGGGCATTTTGGCAATTAAATCTTCGATCGCAAATTTTTGTGGTTTCGCGACTAAGCCCGATACTTCTATTGTCCAAGGATGGGGCTGAAATTTGTCAACTTTTTGCCAAACATCTTTATCGCCACTAAATTCATAGAAATTGGTATAAATTGCCGCGCTGTATTCATCTGTAATTGGGCGATCGATATTAAAAGCAAGATTGCGTGAGGGGGCAAGTATTTTGAGAGGATTATCTTGGAATTGCTGTTTAACGATCGCTTTTTTCTCTTTAGGAATAAAAAATAAATAACTTATGCGTTTTGAGGAATGGCTCTATAGTTCCATTTAGGAAGATATTCATCAAAAATAATCGGTAGATTTTCCTTGAATCCATCCATAACCTGTCTACC
>JBIKYX010000115.1:0-11877 GCA_044355035.1 Pseudanabaena sp.
TATGAATTTTTGTCTACCACTAGCGAAATGATGCTCTTTGCCGCTATGGTTCATCTGATGGTTCGTCGTTTAAGCCCTAAATCCATCCCTATTTAACCTACTCTAAAACTTTTCAAACACTCTCTGAAAGTAATTCTTGTTTGTTTAAACCTGAAAAGAATTTATTGCACTCAAGTATCTTTTCAATTTTTATAGGAAATTCAATATCAAATTTTCCTAGAGTAAGAATTATTGTATTAATTATTATTTGGCGACGTAAATTTGGATGCCAGCTTTCCATGATTGGATGCAAATGATTAACAACTCGAAGAATTTTACGAAAAATACGAATATTGCTTGTATTGGTAGCTTTTAAAGTTTCTTGAATAATTTCTAAATCATGTTCATTCTTAAAAACCAACAATATATTTTCTTCTGTCTTAGGATTCAGAAAAATTTCGATATCAATAATTTTTTCTCTATAATCATTTAGATTTTCTTTCGATAGTTTGTCATTAAAAAGACGGTCTTCATTATAAATTAAAATTACTTTTGAGTGTAGTTTTTGAACTAAATAATCAACAAATCCAAGTAACTCATCTAATTGGAAGCTACTAGATTTTCTTTCAAGATCATCAATACAAATGATAGAGTTCTTAGTCATGCTAAAAAGGTAATTTAATAATAAATCTCCTCCTATTGAAATTACAGCACCCGACAAGGGAACTTTGATAGATCCTAAAAGTGAAAGATCTTCAATTTTTGGAATTTTAGAGACTTGTGACGAATTTTGACTTATCCAAGATAAAACCGACTGAAACGGCTTCTTTATAGTTTCACAAATTAACTGAAACAGTTTCTTTATAGGGTTAAAAATTAATTGGTGCCAATTTTTCTGCGGATTTGATTCATTTATAGTTGGTTTATTTACATTTACAAGTATTTGCCCCTTAAGTTGTTCTAAAGATGATACACCGAACATTGAACTGTAATAAAATTGCTTGCCACTAGATTTCTCCAACACATTCTGAACTAAATGGGTTTTGCCAACTCCCCATCTACCTTTTATTGCTAAAACTTTTAGGCTTTCATCGTTCAAAAAATTAATCAGAATTTTTTCCGCGTCTGCACGGCTAATTCCGTCATTTATCGTGTTGTTTTCTAACATAAAAATTTCTATCACCGTCAGATGAAACAATTCTACAAAGGGTCGTACAGGTAAGCGATCTCTTTTATTCTATAACAAAATAACCTTTAGATTGCCTGTCGGTGCTTCACTGTTACCGATTGGCGCAAAGCCATTCTATGCATGGATGACAGGATTCTGGTCATTGGGCATGGCAAAGCTAAGTTTGAACATCATTACAGGACTTGCCGCCACAGCGATCTTAATTATCCTTGTGAAAAAGCCTATTTAGCAATTTTTCTTCATGTCTTACCATAAATTTCACCAACATTTACTCATCATCCCCAGAAATAGAAGCTAAAATACTCAAAATCTCGGCAGAGCTAATGTCATCGCGATCGCTTTTTGAGTAGATAGTCAACAGCAGTACATTAGTCGGCGACTCAACCTGATAAACCAACCGATAACCCGCGCTTTTCCCCTTTTGGATATTGCTATTCTTTACCCTGACCTTAATCACAATATAATTTTCACCCAGACCAGCAATGCGATCGCCCACAACATTACCAGCCTGAATTTGCTCAATCACACCCACAACATCTTTACGAATATTCCGAAATCTTTTGGATAATCGATACAAATTCTCTTCAAACTCATCAGCAAACCTGATAGAAATGGGAGTGTTTTCACTAAGCATCAATTCTGTCCCACAATTCAGAAATCGGTCTAGTTTTCCCTGCCTTAGCTTGCTGAAAAGCCCTTTTCAAACTCGCCTTCACCTCCTCAATAGGCGTATCATCAGGATCATCTTCCAACTCTTGAACTGACTCAGAAAACAACACAATCACACGGACACGACTAGCTATGTCCTCACCAAAAGGCTGATCCAGCAATAAATGCCCTTCGCGATCTATTGTCCCCGTAGCTTCCACTGCTCTCATCTAGATGACCTCACTGTAATGAGCAATAAAAATATACTATAGCTTAATCATGAAAAATCAAACGATTAACCTGATGAAATTGTTACTCCACCAATATCGATCTGGCTGACCTAACCCAAAAGCAGGGTTATCCCACCGCGATCGCCAAGATGGGAGATCTGGCTCCTGCTGGCTCTAGAGGGGTTGTCGTTGTCGATAATTTTCTCAGTCAGACAGGAAGAGAGACTTTTAAGGGTGAGAACTATACCTTGCAAAAGAATGAAAGTGGCGATATCGCGATCGCCAACGATAGGGGGGAAAACATTCTGCGAACTGACAAAGGGCAAATCACTGCTCATTCAATGACTCCAGAGGATTTGGCTAGTTTCAAGCAGATTTTTCAGCGCCTGAGTCAACCTGCCTCAGTTGCTGATAAAATGCCGCGCTTGAAAGTAGAGCCTATTAAACCCCAGCTAGAGCGCTAGGAAAACACGATGATTACCGCTAATCCTGATGTTGATATCGCCCAGTTTGTGACGGCTTTTAATCAGCTTGTCGATATTCACATAGTCAACATTTTAGCGATCGCTGAACGAGAGAATTATCCAATTACTTTGACAGATTTTATTATGGAAGATAAAGACGATGTATTCGATGAAGAATGGGATTTGGCTTATGCACCAAGCAGTAATCCCGATTCCGATAGTAATGAAGCTCAATTGGTGAGTATTGCTATTCAAGAGCAGAATCAGATTAATTATGCAGCCCAGATTCAAGCTCTGGCTCTGTCGATGTTTGATGGATTAGCTAAACTGGGTAAAGACAAAACCGAAAATAAACGCGATGGTGCTGAACAGGAAACTTCGCAAACTTCCACTGATAAAGCAACTAATGATGAACGTGACCTCAAGCTGGCGCGTGATTGTCGAGAACTGCTGCAAGTTCAGGGTCAAGAAGATGGCAATAATCTTATCTTTGAGCGTCCTGATGGCAAGGGGAATTACAAGTTCAGTCTCGAAAAGGCATCGGATACGATGACTCTAAAGGCAAAGGATCGTCCTGTTAATCCGATTCTAGTGGAGTCGCAAGGCAAAATCATTGAATCTAATGTCACTGACAGAGATGCTGCCAATATTAGTAGGGCTGTCGCCATGTTGAATGCACAGCAAACCAAACCTCTTGAAAATCAGAAATAGTTCCATTTAGCGATAAAGTTTACACAAGTACAAAAATATGAAAAAGCTGTTACTCGTTGAATCTCCATCCAAGTGCAAAACCATCCAAGCCATCCTCGGTTCTGAATGGCAAGTGGAAGCTTCCTTTGGACACTTTACGGAACTAGCCAAAGATGGTGAAGATAGCTTGGGCTTTACCATGCACAAAGATACCAACAAAATTGAATGTCGCTACCAATTGACGGAAGGCAAAGGACAACAGGTAGTCACTAAACTCCGCGCTGCGGTGAAGAATGCTTCAGAAGTGGTGCTGGCTACCGATGGCGATCGCGAGGGTGAGGGGATTGCTTGGCATTTACAACAGCAACTCCATCTTCGTAATCCTAAACGTGCTGTCTATAACCAAATTACACCTACGGCGGTTAAAGCAGCGATCGCTAATGCTCATCAGTTAGATTTGAACCTGATTTCAGCGCAACGCGCTAGACAATGCTTGGATCGGTTGATTGGGTTTAAGGTTTCGCCTTTAGTACGGAGGACAAGTGGCGGTAGCTCGGCTGGGCGGGTGCAGTCGGTGGCTTTGCATATTGTCTGTCAGCGCGAACGGGAGATAACTGCTTTTGTTCCAATTACTTACTGGTCAGTATGGACGGAATATGCTGAAGGCTTCACAGCTTTTTATGCGGGTAGTAGTGAGATTGAACCTGTGCTTGACGATCAGGATGTCACCGATGATGCGGCGGAAGTGAATGCAGAATCTACGGTTGAGTCAAAACGGGTATTGTCGGAAGCAGAAGCTACAAGAATTATTCAATTAGCCCGTAATCATCCCCATGTCGTTCGCGAAGCTACGGGTGTGACTGCTCAAAAATCGCCATTGCCACCTTTCATCACCAGTTCGCTCCAACAAGCTGCCTCAGTGAGATTAGGGCTATCGCCTGAAGAGACGATGAAGGTGGCTCAAGAGTTGTTTGAGGGTGTCGATTTGCCGAACGGTCGTAAGGGTTTGATTACCTACCACCGTACTGATAGCACGAGTCTCGCTCCTGAGTTTTGTGCGGAGGTGAAGGAATGGCTATCAAAACACGATCCTGATAACGTTCCTAAAAAAACTACTCGTTATCGCGAACAGGCGAATGCTCAATCCGCCCATGAAGCGATTCGTCCTACCTATTTGAGTATTACTCCCAAAACGGTGAGAGATCATCTCAGTGCGAAACAGCATCAACTCTATGAGTTAATCTGGCGCAGAGCCGTTGCTTCTCAATGTGCTAATGCTTTGATTCAGAAAAGTCGGGTGATTATTCAGGCAGGTTCGACGCTCTGGCAAACTAGGGGCAGTATTCTTACCTTTGCGGGTTATACGCGCTATTGGAATGATTTGAGTAAGGATAAACATATTCCTGCTTTGACGAGCGGTCAGACTTTGGCTTTAGCGAATGCAGGGTTTACGCAGAAACAAACTCAGCCTCCTGCTAGGTATAGCGAGGCGAAGTTGGTACAGGTGCTAGAGCGTCAGGGTGTGGGTAGACCGAGTACGTTTGCAGCGATCGTCAAGACGCTGAAGGATCGAACCTATGTGTTACTCAAAGGTAAGGTGCTTGAACCTTCGGCTTTGGGGATGTCTACGGATGACGTTTTGCATAAAACTTTCCCCGATCTGCTCAGAGCCGATTTTACCGCAGGGATGGAGACGACTTTGGATGAAATCTCGGTGGGTAAGTTGGAGTGGCAAAGCTATTTGATTGGTTGGCATCAGTCCTATTTTCAGCCAATGTTGGCGCGAGCTTACACGAATCTCGGTGCGGATTTACAGCCAAGAGATCGTAAAAATGAGCTTTCAGATGTGGCTTGTCCTACTTGTAGTCATCCGCTTAGTAAGATTCCTTCTAAGAAGGTGAGTGGTGGGCATTTTCTTAAGTGTGAGCATGGCTGTGAAAATCTGGTCATGTTCTGGAGCGATCGCCGTAATCAGTGGGAGATTCCTCAGCCGAAGGGTGAGAGTGCAGTGATAGCGGAGGTGACTAGTTTTGCTTGTCCTGTCTGTGGTAAGCCTTTGGCTAAGTTTCCATACAGTAAGGATGGTGTGGATAAGGTAATGTTGAAGTGTGCGGATGTTCAGGCGCGTCAACGCAAGGATCATGCGGAGGTGGTCTTTTTCTGGTCTTCTCAGGAGAAGTGGTGGTCGAAGAAGTTTGGTGATCTGGATGAGGCGGCTAAGCCGAATTTGGGTAAGGTTGCAACGGCGAAAGGGAATAAAGCTGCTCAGGGAAAGGCAAAGCGATCGGGTAAAGTGGCTAAGCCTAGTCCGAAAAAGCGAGGCGTTTGAATAAAGCTTATTCGTAATGACTCCACATCCGATAGATTTTGATCAATTTTTCTGATTCAAAGATTTCGTAAACTATTCGATGCTGTTTGTTAATGCGGCGACTGATTAGCCCCTTCATATCTCCTTTTAAAAATTCATAATCTGGCGGATATTGTAATGGGTCTTCTTCAATGATCTTGATGAGTTGCAGAACTTTGGGTTTCAATCCACTGGAAGCAAGCTTTTTGGCATCTTTTTGGGCTTGCGTCATGAAAATTATTTTGTACATTACCAATCTAGTTTATCTAGAGTTACGCCTTGTTCAATCGGTTCAGTACGGGCTGAATTGATACTTTGAACCATTCCTTCAATTCCTCTGAGATATTCATCATTGCTGACATAATCAGATTGGTCTAAAATTTTAATTTCGTCTTTAGAGAAGCGATCGAGTAACCATAGAAATTTGTCGCTAACGCTATCATCAATTTGTAGGGTGATTGTCCGCATAAGTTAACTCCTAATTTCTCTATATAAGTAGCTTGTATATTGAGGTTTATATTTTATCATTTCTGCCCTGAATGGCGGTAAGGGCGATCGCCATTCAGGGTATTTCAGACATTTCTCAAAAGCAGTACATTTCACGATTCTTGATAATCACTGAGAAGGATCGGTTCTTTGTTAGGTACTCTGACGATAATTTCAATGGTTCCACCTAAAGCGTTTACTACGGCTCGAAGTGTATTGAGTTCTAGATTTTGTCGGCGTTCGAGCTTAGATATGGCTGGCTGCTGTACTTCAAGACGTTCGGCTAGTTCTGATTGAGATAAACCAAGCTTTTCACGCAGATGTCTCAGCGTAATTTCTTCAAGATGAATTTGCGAAGCTCTTGCTGCAATAAGTTCTTGACGCTCTCTTGGAAGTTTGTTCAATTCTTCGGATAGGGTTGTATATTGGGTCATTTGTTTTCTTCCTTCAGTATTTCCAGATATTTTCTATACCGTTTATCTGCGATCGGAATATTTTCCTTGTACCAGCGTTTGTTTCCTGTTTTGTTGCCACCAACCAGCAATACGGCTTGTCGTTTAGGATCGAAGGCAAATAAAATACGCCAAGGCTCTCCTTGATATTGAATACGAAGTTCTTTCATATTCGGAAAAGTAGATCCTTCAAGGGTATCAACTCGCGGTCTACCAAGTTTTGGTCCAAATTCTCCCAACACACTCAGCATCGCAAATGTTTCGTCTTGAAGTCCTTGTTCTTGTTGGTAAAACCAGCTTTTAAAGTCTGGGTCGAATATGATATTCCATTTCATAGTCTCATTATATTCTATACATAGAATATTTGCAATTGAGTAAAGCAGCTAATCCTAGCTCTAAAAAGTTGTCTTGATTATAGTGTTTGACAAAAATTGGCAATATTTGCCATAATTGAATTGTCAGAAATATACATAACTACTAGCTATGACTACAGTAAATATCTCTGTTCCTGATTCTATGAAGGTTTTTATAGATGAGCAGGTTTCTAAGGGTGGCTACAGTACTACGAGTGAATATATTCGGCAGTTGCTGCGTCAAGAGGCGGAGAGGGTTGCTCAAGCGCGTCTGGAAACTTTGCTGTTAGAGGGTTTGGATAGTGGTGAAGCGATCGAGATAAATGATGATTGGTGGCAACAAAAACGGATTCAACTTCTTGAGAGACTTCGCAAAAAGTAATGAGAAGTTTGTTTATGTATGATGGTTGTGATAAGTCAGGTTAAATTCTTAGAAAATATGAAAGAACAAGATTTGTTAAATCGGATCTCTTCTAGTCCTAGAGTAATGGTGGGAAAGCCAGTCATTAGAGGGACGCGGTTATCTGTTGAGTACATTCTAAATCTGCTGGCTCATGGTGCAACTGTGACGGAGATTTTGGAAGAGTATGAAGGTTTGGTTGAGGCAGATATTAGGGCTTGTTTGCTGTTTGCTTCTCGTGCTTTAGAGAGTGCAAGTTTTATGCCTTTGGCGGAGATTGCTTAGGTGCGGTTTTTGGTAGATGAAAATACGGGTGTTGTGGTTGCGCGTTGGTTACGCAGTCAAAATCATGAGGTTTTCTCAGTTTATGAGGAGGCAAGAGGGACTGATGATGATGAAATTCTGCAAAAGGCTTGGGATGAGAATTGGATTTTGATTTCTTGTGATAAGGATTTTGGTGAAAAGGTTTATCGGGAACGAAGACTACATCATGGTGTGGTTTTGCTTAGGCTTGAGGATGAACGTAATGCTAATAAAATCAATGTTTTACAAAGTTTATTAGAAAATTATGCGGGACAGTTAGCGGATAGTTTTGTTGTAGTTACTGAGAAGCAGGTTAGATTTGCTAGGGCTTTGTCTTGAGATGTTCAGGAAAATTTAAGGCTATGAAGTGAATCGCGATTACCCTTTTCAAAAATTAATCAAACAGCGATCACCACAAGGTCTTTGTATTCTCATCAAATGTAAAAATACTCCTTGCTATACAAGATAACTTTAATGATGTGTAGGTATATTGTTATGATTAAAACTCAAGTCTCAATCAAGGGGGATATATGAAAACTCAAGGATATGGCTTTTTTATTACTGAGCCAAATGCTTACAAATCATTAGAATGTAATATCTGCGGTGTTGAATGCCTAGTTGAGCGTAACTTACCAGCAAAATCAGGCTTTGTAGCGGCTATGGCGCGGATGGGCAAACTTCGTGATGAATTTTCCTGCCCCAATCTGGAGAAAGAATGGCATGAACAGGCAGTACAGCTCGTAATCGAGATAGAGAAAACGCCAAGCAAACGTCTTGCACAGCTAATGCAGCAAGATTTAGAAGATGTGTTGAATGAAAATAAAACTTAATTAGGTGATTTATATGCTTAAAGATTTTCGTGACCTCAAGAAATTTGCTGAAGAAGCTATCCGTATTGAGTACTTTGCGACTATGAACAAAGATTTAACTAAAGTTAAAACAAATCAGCCAATTATCGAAGTATTGGCTGAGATGAAAGCTAAAGATTTTGATGTAGTTCCTGTAATTCAAGGACAAAAAATATTGGGATATCTAGAAAGAAACTCTCTAGGAAGTTTTTCCAAAACATATGAATTTATTGGCGACATTACTGATATTCCTAAAATGTCTCAAGCCAAGGTAATCGATCTTAACAATCCTGAGTCTAACTCTTTAGAAAAAGCATTTGAGTATCTTCGCCGTTACAGATGGTTCTTCGTAAAAAGAGATAAAACAATAGTAGGAATCGTAACACTAGACGATTTAAAACACCCAATAGTTTCTTTGTATATTCTTTCTAAATTACTAATAGTAGAGGCTGGACTTCGTAGATTGTGGGGAACATATACGAATATTCCAACTCCCGATGCACCACCCAAAAAGACTAGATCAGATGCATCACCTAAAAAGACTGAATCAAAAGAACCTACAGTTTTCAAAGGCATTATCGATAATGTCAAAAAACAGTCAGAAAATAACTATGACAGTATAATTCGACATCTCGGTTATACGGATGTTTCATTTCATGAACATACAGATGATATGCATAAGTTGCGAAATACTATAGCTCACGGAGGAAGTCTCTTATCATTTGCTAAGGAAAAAGATAAAGATATTGAGGAAGTTATTGAATGTATTTGGGAAATCGATGAGTTATTGGAAGCAATCACGAAACTGACTCAAAATAGAGATCAGGTATGGAAAGCTTTTGAAAAATCACACATAGTTACAAAAGGGAAAGTAGAAGAATATTGGGTAGGTGTAAATATAGTTGATTTACCGAAAGATTTGAAACTACCTGTTTATGTGATTAGTGCTGAAAATCCATCAGAAGAAGTGCTTTCAGAAGAGAAAAATAAAGTGCGAACCAAGGCACTGTGTGATGTTTTATACTATCGCAAGTCCAAATCTTCTAATAGGAAGTGGGAATACACAGAAGTTGTCGGTCAATCTCCCGATAAATTATGGAATCAAGATAGCTTTGCTGTTGGAGGTATAAATAAAGAAGAAGCCCTTGAGTTAGCAAAAATGTTTGGACAAAGGGCAGTTTTTGAGCTTACCCAAGACAACAAAATTCGTGTTATCCCAACTAATCCTAAAGATAAGTATAAAGTTAAAGATTTGCCTCGTAAACGTTAAATAGATCAACTTCTATCAAACTTTTGGTTGTCGTCACATTGCCAAAGTTCACCATTTATTAAAATTTTGTAAGGCTTCTGCTCCAATGCCCTTAGATGAATAGCAATTTCATCTGAGGACAACTCTGAGCTATCGATCTCCTTGGTTGCATCACCGACATTAAAGAGATCATTACTTTCGATAGCCTCTAACAGTGATGAATATACCGTTGTGTTTTCGTCACTGCTGAGACGAACAATGTATTTATCGCCCCAACGATATACCTGCTCAAGATCAGCACCAGCCCCAAGCGATTCACTATCCCAATACACACTGTACACAGGCTCTTCTTCTAAGAGCGTTTCCAGTTCTTCATCACTAGGAAATTGGCTATATTTAGTCATTGTAGTAATTGCTGTTATTGCAGTTGTCTCAATTATTCTAATACTTTCAAGCGATCGCCTATACCCTTAGCCAGCAATATGAGTTAGTATGATACACATAGTCAATGTGTACCTATTATGTATCAACGCATTAACATCACATTACCCAACGAAACCCTACAGCTACTCGATCGCATCGCACCAAAAGGCGATCGCAGTCACTTCATTGACCAAGCCGTTAATTACTACATCAACGCCGAAGCCAAGAAAAATCTACGCGAAAAGCTCAAACAAGGTGCATTGCGTCGCGCAGATCGAGACTTAGGGATTACTCAAGACTGGTTTAACATCGATGAGGAATCATGGCAAAACGGAAAATAGTATTTCCCAAGAGAGGCGAAATCTATTTGGTTAACTTCGACCCTACCATTGGCTCAGAAATCCAGAAAACTAGACCTGCCCTCATTCTTCAAAATGATATTTCTAATCAATACAGCCCCATTACCATCGTTGCTGCCATCACATCCCAATTCGACCCTGAGACATATCCCACAGAAGTTTTAATCAATCCCCCAGAAGGTGGACTAACCGTGACATCCGTAGTTCTTCTCAATCAGATTCGCTCCATTGATAAACAACGCTTAGTCAAAAAAATGGGTATCGTCTCCGATCACCTCATGGGATATGTAGATAACGCAATTCAAATTAGCTTAGGATTGATTGAACTATAGAATTAGTTAGCGATCGCCCATAACAAGCTTGCTACAATAAACACAACTCACAATCTCCAAATCACAAATCATGCAAATTATCCTAGAAGTCCCCGATCGCCTCGGCGAAAAACTACAACGACTGGGCGATCGACTCCCTGAAACCCTAGATCGATTACTTCAAGACATTCCCACCACAGAAACGATCTCTTACCAAGACGATCGCCAAATTGTCGAACTTCTGGCAAGTCAACCCAGTCCTGAAGCAATCCTCGCCATCCGTCCCACACCAGACTTACAAGCGCGGATGAGTGAACTACTCGAGCGCAACAAATCTGGAAGGCTCTCCCGAACTGAAGAAGCCGAACTCGATCGCTATTTACTCTTAGAGCATTGGGTAAGACTAGCTAAAGCCCATGCCTATAAACAATTACAGAAATCAGCATGAGCTATGTATCAGTTCCCCTGCGTCGGCTAGTCACCCAACGCGCTGAAGAACAATGCGAGTATTGTCGATATCCTCAAGCAGCATCATTCTTTACTTTTGAAATAGAACATATCATTGCTGAAAAACACGATGGCATTACCGAAGCCGAAAATCTAGCTTTAGCTTGTCCTTGCTGCAATCGTTTCAAAGGCACTGACCTCGGTTCCATCGATCCTGAAACAAAGCAGCTAACCCCATTCTTTAATCCTCGTATGCAGCAATGGTCAGTTCACTTTCGCCTAGAAGGAGGAATCATTCTCCCACTCACTCCTGAAGGACGTGTAACTGCTAAAATCCTCCAATTTAACCTTCAGGAACGTATTGTCGAACGCGAACAACTCATTAGTATTGGGAAATATCCAGTACTGTAAGAACTTCTTTAAGCAACATGACCTTCACATCAGTCCTAGAGAACATAGCCCGATCGCAAATCGCCACAAAAATAGGCGAGAAACTCAAAACAGCCAAAAGCATATCCCTATCAGGACTATCCCGCTTAGGCAAAGGACTGGTCAGCACTCACCTATGTCAGCAACAAACCAAACCATTACTCATCGTCACCGCCACCGTCGAAGAAGCAACCCGATGGGCTTTACAACTCCAGTCCATGTCATGGCGCGTCTATCTATATCAACCCCTTGATACATTTCCCTACGAAC
>JBIKYX010000034.1:0-38120 GCA_044355035.1 Pseudanabaena sp.
TTTTTGTCTACCACTAGCGAAATGATGCTCTTTGCCGCTATGGTTCATCTGATGGTTCGTCGTTTAAGCCCTAAATCCATCCCTATTTAACCTACTCTAAAACTTTTCAAACACTCTCTTAGATTGAATATCATTCCATTCTAAAATTTGATCAATATATCCATTCCCAAATTTATCAACTTTATTGCTTGCCAATGATTGATAATAAGTACGTTCAGGGTGCAATCTAAAAGAACTAATAAAGTTAAAGTTAAAAGAGTCTGACCATGTTTCATCATATAATCCGCCCACACATGAATACAATATAAGACCATTCAAATCATAAATGTCTAGAAAATCATAAGTATTCAACAATGTCTTATGGCTAAAACCACTGGAGTTGACCATGTAAGACAAATCTTCATTTTGTATTACTTCCAGAAACATTGTTTTCAATTTCGATTTTAAGTAAGCTAATTTTGGTGATTTGCTATGATGATTCAAATCCCATTTTGTAATAATTGTAAGTATATCAGAATCATATTCAACTGTTAATTCAATTCCAATTTGATTCTTTAGGTCATGATTAGATGAAATATCTGCAAATCCTCCCATGTTTACATAGTGTCCATTAAGAGATAAAGATAATGGAAACGAAATTGCATTCATTTTTATACTTTGAAATGGAGCTAATATTCCATATATTAGAGAGCTTTTACCACTACTGTTTTCACCTGTAAGCAAAGTTATTTTTGAAAAGGAAACATCTACTTCTTTAAAGCATTTAAAGTTTTTTAGAGCTAATCGATGAATTCGCATAATTATTTTTCTTGAAAAGGCTTTTTTGAAATAGTGGTTAGTTAATATCTGGAATTTTATGATTTAGCCGCAATTATGCTGAAATCAAGAAGATTTTACCACGGTTTTTATTGAGCGCCAAAGAGCGATCGCCTATAAAATTGAAAATCAAGCGATCGCTTCATAATACTGGAATTTATCAGGTGGCAGAGAACAAAACTTTTTGACATTCGACTGCAATTGCTTGTTATGCAGCAGTTTCACCACCTATCGGCGAGCAAATTTCAACCAGAATTCCATCGGGACAACGGACATATGAAACTACTTGCCCCCACGGCTTTGACTCAGGAGATTTCAACTCCGTAGCACCCGATGACAACGCCTTTATGTGAGCCTCTTCGACATTTAGAGTAACCAACGCCACTTCAAACCCAAGAGGTTTGCTGGATTCGCTTGCAGCAACAAAACCAGTAGAGAAATTTATTTTCCCCAATTCGTGCGAAGCAAAAGCGAGAGTTGTTTCTCCTGTTTCTAGTTCGCCATAATCCCCTGACTCATGCAAAAAGCGACATGGCAACCCAAATGCATTCTCAAAGAATGACAGAGATTCAGCAACATTGGGAACGTAGATAATTGTGTATCCGAGCTTCATCTGTACTCCAGTTTTGAGTAATAACAGCTTAATTTGAACCGCAAGAAAACTGTTATTTTCCACTAAACTATCATGATTTTATCCAATCCAATCAAGAGTTGTGTAACGATCGCTTCATAATTATTTGTCTTAGCGATCGCCTTAGCAATCTCTCGTAAAATCACTTCTAATTCAGGCAGGGAGAGCTTTTTTGTTTTGTGGCTAAGCGATTCTTCACCAAACTGTGATCGGGTTAACTATATTATTTGTGAATGACCGATCAATAATTTAAGCTATGCGAACCGACAGCATCTTTTACAAAATCTTTGAAACTCTCCCAGACACTTTATTTGCGTTGATTGGCGAATCCCCAGAACTAGCCAAAGATTATGAGTTCAAATCCATAGAAGTAAAAGAGCTTGCTTTTCGGATTGATGGTGTGTTTATATCAGAACATTCTGAGCATCCTATCTATTTTGTCGAAGTGCAGTTTCAAAAAGATGCTACTTTCTATTGGCGCTTCTTTTGCGAAATATTCATTTATTTGAGGCAATATCAGCCAATCCAAGATTGGCAAGCTGTGATTATTTTTGCGAAACGTAGTATCGAGCCAGATTTTCCAAAGCAATACCGATGCTTACTGCCCCATCTTCATCGTGTGTATTTAGACGAGTTAAAAATTGATCCCCATCAAGCGATCGGCGTGAATATTGCCGAGTTGGTAATTGCTAACGAAGATATGGCTCTAGAAACAGCTAAAGCATTGATCGCTCAAACCCGCCAACAGATAGATGATTCGGGCTTTCAGCAAATAGTGTTAGACTTGGTAAAAGCAGTTTTAGTTTATAAACTTGGTAAAGATAAAGAACAGGAGTTGAGAATTATGTTTACGAAAGAGGACATGAAAAAAGCTTGGCTAGTTCAAGAGTTTATGAAAGAGGCTAAGGCTGAAGGTAAAGCCGAGGGGCTAGAAGAAGCTGTTCGTTGGGTTGCTATTAATTTGCTAAAAATAGGGATATCGCCTCAGCAGGTATCTGTTGCCACGGGACTAACTTTAGAGCAAGTTCAGAAATTACAATCGCCTTAGCAATCTCTCGTAAAAGCACTTCTAGCTCAAGCAGGCTGGGCTTGGTTATTTTGTGGCTATGCGATCGCGATACAATGAGGGGAGAACTTCGCGCTAATTGATGTCTCACCCCGAACTAAACTCGACTGCTGGCTACTTGACCGTTCTGCGTAATCGTCAATTTCTCGCCCTATGGATTGCTCAAATTTTGTCCCAATTAGTGGATAAGATCGTGCTGATTTTGCTGATTGCGATCGCTGTGTCTAGCAATTACAAGGACTATCCTGTGCCTGTAAATACGCGAGAGTCATTGATCATGATCGCCATGACTTTACCTGCCGTATTTTTGGGATCGATCGCAGGGATTTTTGTGGATTGGCATCCTAAGCGGGAAGTGATGATTTTATGCAACTTTTTGCGGGGAGCTTGTATTTTTGCAATTCCATTTCTGCCCCACTCATTGATGGTGTTGTTGCTGATTACTTTTATTATTTCTACACTTACCAACTTTTTTGCGCCAGCAGAGCAGTCGGAAATAGCCTTAATTGTGCCGCAATCGGATCTTCTGCCCGCTAATGCTTTGTTTACGATTACGATGGTCGGTTCGTTGATTGTCGGTTTTGCGATCGGTTCGCCGTTACTCACTTCGACGATGAATCTTTTTCCGAGCGCGAGGGAATATAGCCGTGAAGTTTTACTAGGTTCGCTATATATTTTGTCGGGACTAGTTTTATTTATCTTGCCTAAAGACGAAATTATCGAACCGAAAAAAGAAGGCGTGGGAATCTGGTCAGATTTGAAAGATGCCTTTAAATATGTGCATTTCCATCATTTGATTGGTGGCGCGATGATTCAGCTAACGCTTTTGTATGGTGTGTTGGGGACAATGCAGAAACTGTCCCTTAACCTTGCTGAAATAGTCACCAATAATCGGGATGACTTTGGCTTTTTTGTTGCTTCAGTGGGAGTTGGTTTAGCGATCGGTGCATTTATCTTGGGACAATTTGGCGATCGCTTTGCCCATCGACCTTTACCCTTTGTCGGTTTTATCGGTATGGCGATCGGGCTATTCATCTTTGCCTTTGTATCTAATTTGTGGGTGGGTTTGGCTGTGGGCGGCTTTATTGGTATACATGGCGCATTAGTGGCGATACCGATGCAGACTGCGATTCAGAAATATACGCCTGAAAATATGCGCGGCAAAGTATTTGGATTATTGAATAATGGCGAAAATATTGCGGCAAGTTTACCGCTTGCACTTACGGCGATCGCACTCGATCTTTCTACGGGAGCTTTTGGCAAACAGTTTGGCTTTCAGATTGTGATGATTATTTTGAGCATTATTGTTTTAGCCCTTGGCACATGGGCTTGGAACCGAACCAAACAAGCATTACAAAAAGTTTTATAAACAAAAAAAGGGCGCTAAGCGCCCTTTTTTTGTTATGCAGCGATCGCCTCTTGGACAATAGTGGCGAGTTCGCCGCGAGCATTTAGTTCCATCACAATGTCACAACCACCGACAAATTCACCACCTACATAAATCTGGGGAAATGTCGGCCAGCTTGAAAAATCTTTCATGCCTTGACGTAATTCACCATCTTCGAGAATATTTTCTGTCTCATAGGGATGACCGAGTTTATTAAAAACGTCCACAACGGCTGCGGAAAAACCACATTGAGGTTGTTGTGGTGTGCCTTTGATATAGAGCATGATTTTATTATTGTTGATCTGGCTCTCGATCTTCGTTTGCAAAATAGGGCTAATCATATTCGGTTAATTCTGGCTTCAATCAAATTATAGAGCTTTGCTGTGGTTGATCTTAACGCGATCGCCCTCACTAATGCCACATGGCGCTAAATATCCTATCTAGTCCGCCAATCTTGCTGCGTAGTTTTCGGAGATTTTAAGCATTCTTCGACCACTTCCGCGACATTGCGCCATGTAATATCATCGCGTCCCAGCAATTTACGCAGTTCCACTAAACTATCTTCGAGTTCAAGATTGAATTTCTCAAAAGGTAATGGCGGCAAAGAGCGATCGGGTGCTTGAATGACTTTATTTAAAGCCTCTTTGACTAGATTAATAATTTGATTAGTCATCTCCGACTTGACTTTTTGCCGAAAACTCTGCAAGCCGCGCCGACTGGTGGCATACATTGGTGGCAAACGATTTAAAACATAGGCAGCGACATCATCCACACTAATGCGGGCTTGCTCGGATTCATCAAGACGGGAAATTCGCCGCTCAATCGTTGCCGAAACTAGACTTTCGAGAATATTGCTGTATTGGTAGACAGTTCCAGACATATAAGATTCAAAATCTTTAATTTCATCGGCAATGTCTTTCTGAGTTTTGGAAATTTTGTTGGGATCGGCTACGAGTAAATCGGCTGTGCGCCGCCTCACCGCATAACTGCGAGCCATTAAAGAATTCCGTTTATCAAGGCTGATATATGTCCCGCTAGACAAGCTTTGATAAAAGCCCGAATTCATCGCTTCTTGCACAGTTTCAGGTACGTCTTTCCACTTCAGATATTCCTTATGAAACAGCTTCCGTAACTTAGCCAGAGATCGCGCTTGCGTAACTAATTCATGATCGGGAATTGGTTCAGGTTGCCTTAAGACATCACTTTGGGTACTTAAAAAGCCATTCCGTACCGTTTTAGCGATCGCCGAGCCGAGTTCTTGACTTGCCCTCTTGCGCTGCTGTACCCATCCGCGCTCAGTGGTCGCATACATGGGCGGCAATCGATTGAGGGTATAACCGATTACCTCACTCAGATCAACACGATTTTTCACATCAGTACTAAGTTTTTTGTACTGTGCTTCAGCTTCTTCGATTACTAACTCTTCTAGCGCGTTTCTACAACTGCCCATATCAGCTCCTTTTACTTTGAGGAGTAGATACGCTGAAAACCAGCGTTTTTTTAGTCCTTTGCCACCACAAACACTATCATAAAAAAGGATTTGTAAGGACTAAACTGAGCTTTAATCGTTCTTTTTATCTGATATCCGCCTTAGATTTAGCACATTTTGGTAAACCTAAAAATCGTTAATTGCTTTGTCTGGAATCGGTGTTTTCGATAATCCTGCGATCGCCTTTAGGTTTTGACAACGAATTAGTTCAGTAAATTCTGGATTGCTGCGTCCCGATAATTTCGCCGCCGCAGGGATTGCTTCGAGTAAGGCTTTAGCCGCTTCAGCTTCACCATAGCCACGTTTTTGAGCCACAGCGATCGCTTCATTATCTGCTTCTACCTGTATCTGGGAGCTTTTGTTGCCACGCACAATCTGATTGATGCCAATTGTGCCTAATAAAATGGCGATCGCGATCCCCGTAACATCACCTTGGACGGTTTCGACAATGCCGCCGACTATAGCCATCGCACCTACGCCTTGATAAATGCCAACTTGTAGCCACTTAGTTTGTTGTCGCCAGCTAATTTCTCTAAGTAGCAACAGATCCCGCTCAGCCTCGACCAACTGTCGCCATAGCCGAAAATTGATCTCGATCTGTGAGCCTTTAGCCCAAGGCAAAATTTGCGAACTTGAGATTAACTCAGGTTGCTCAGGCTTAGATTTGATCGATGTCGTCATCCGCCAAGATGCAGGTAGGAGATCCCGCAAACGGGCGATTTCTTCATTAATGTTCATATATAATTGAGCTTTCTCTTTACCTTAGTAACCCACGAACAGTAACCCACGAACAGTACCTATGAGCAACAATTTAACTATCGCCGATGCTGAGCGAGTTCTATGGGAACTAAGCGACTTAGACAAAGACACAGCAACTCCAGAGCGGCGATCGCAAATTTGCGAAGCTTTAGATTATTTAACCAGACAGGCTGATTATCACATTTTCGGGATCTGTGCGGAAACTACCGAAGAGGCATTCCAAGCATTAAAAAATTATGCCGATCATTTTCGCTATGAGTTGCCCGAAGCAGATTTACCCGCGATCGCTGATGGTGTATATATCAAATACAATCCCCGCAGTCGCCGCTATCATATTGACAATTACAAAGGTACTTATCGGGGCGTATTGATCTCGTTTCACACCGATTTCACCGATGGCTATAGCGGCACTCACGGTCATTTCCCATTAGATCTGTTCTAAAAAAGCGGCGCTATGCGCCGCTTTTTTAGAAGGTTTCGGTAGTGAAACTGCCATGCAACCCATAGGGAACATGATGCTTTAAATGCAAAGTTGCTTCAGGTTTACCAGTAATATTTTCAGCATCCAAAATCACTAAGTCCGAACGGTTATGCTCACCATCAAACACTAAAATTAACACCCAGCCAGCATCTTCGGGACTGTCAGCATGGCGATCGCGTGGTACAAAAATTGGCTCACTAATAAAACCGCGTGGTGCGAAACTATGAAACTCTTGCTTTCCAGTTTCTAAATCAATCTTGGCGATCGATTGTAACGGCGCATTACCAGATTCTTTGGCGATCGCGCCAATGTAGGCATAGCGATATTTCTGCCCCACACAACGGGGATGCACCACAGGAAACTCGCAGGAGCGCTCTAATATCATTTCGCGTTTGACCATACCAAGTTTGGGATTAATCGTGAATCGATATAGCTGCCCCGCGATCACCTTGTCAAAATCAATATTCCGAAAATCGGTATTTGGCTCCAGCTTGGGATAGTCAGGATAGCAGACCGAATCCACAATAATTTCATCACCATTTTCGTAAGCATTGCAATGGTGAAACACAAAACAGGGATCGGTTTCTAACGTTTGCAAATTGCCTTGGCGATCGACGATTAAAAACTGACTTGGGGCATTGGGTTTTAGTTCAATACATTCTCCTGCTGTAGACAAGCCGAAAATAAATGGTAAAGGCTTGAAAGTGACTGGATTCTGCATGAAAATCCGATAGTTCGGCGTATAGACAAAATCATGTAAAAAACAAAATCCTGAAACTTTTACTTGCGATTCTGTGGATAATGCACCTTTGTCATTGATTTGGTAAATCGAGATTGTCGATTTTACTCCTTGCTCTACCCCAAAGCCCCACAAATCGCCAGTGCGATCGTCGCGCCTTGGATGCGCTGTAAATACCTGACTCGCCGCTAGTTTGCCATCAAAATTTTCTAACCCCAATGTATCCAAATTTTTAGGGTTCAATGCATAAGGATGCGCCGCCTCCCATAGAGCCAATAATTTCCCGCCCTGATACACCACATTAGTATTGGCAACATTTTTATTCTTTAAATCAAAGATATTGCCTAGCCAGCCCCCCGCTTTCTGTGTACCAAATACGCCGCGATATAAGATTTTTCCTGCTTTTTGTTCGGCAAGAAATTCAGGTGTTTTTACAAATTGATTTGAGAAATGCGCCTTGCCATCTTTAAAAGCGATCGCGCAGATCATGCCATCGCCATCAAAGGGATGTCCATATTTCTGACCATTAATATCAAGCTGCCCAGGACCATTGCGAAATAAAGTCCCTTCTAGTTCTATAGGTATGTTCCCCTCGATCTCATCAATCCAATAAGCTTGCTCAGTTTTGAGAGACTCATATCCCTTCTGCCAATCTTCACGCGAAAAAACGGGCGATACAGCCTGAACCATAAATCCTCAGTAATAAATATTTATAAATAATTCTTTACATATTGTAACAAAGCTAATGTCAAGAAATTAATTCACCCGCTTCGCGGGTGAATTAATTTGAGGTACTTACAAAACACCCTTAGAACTAGGAATCATGCTGGCGCGGCGTGGATCAACTTCAACTGCCATCCGTAAAGCCCTTGCAAAAGCCTTAAATGACGCTTCGATAATGTGGTGAGAGTTGCCGCTTTCCAATAGACGGACATGTAATGTAATCTGGGCGTGATTGACAACGGCTTGGTAAAACTCACGGATCAGCTCTGTATCGTAAGTGCCGACACGCTGATTGGGAATTACTAGACCATAAACTAAATAAGGACGACCTGAAAAATCAAGGGCTACTTGGACTAAAGACTCATCAAGAGGTGCAACAAAATGACCAAAGCGAACAATACCTTTGCGATCGCCTAATGCTTTTGCTAAAGCTTGCCCCAACACAATCCCCACGTCTTCATTGGTGTGATGATCGTCAATATGTAGATCGCCTTTAGCCTGAACATCAAGATCGATTAATCCGTGAGAACAAATTTGATGCAACATATGATCGAGAAAGGGAATCCCCGTGTTGATGTTCCCTTTGCCAGTGCCGTCCAGATTAAGGGCTACGGTAACTTCCGTTTCACCAGTTTTGCGGTGGACTTTGGCAATGCGATCAGTGTCGTAGGACATAGGTGAATAGAATTAAATAAAGACTTGGCTATTCTTAGTATAAAGCGCTTTGCGCTGAATTAAAACCGATACAATCTATGAATAAGTTGCTCACAGAAAAGCTCAAAAAAGTTCTCATTTTAGGTGGTACTGGCGATGCAGTGAAACTCGCTGCTCAACTTGCACATATCCCCACCATAGAAGTAATTAGCTCTCTCGCAGGACGAACCAAGAAACCTGCGGCTTTAGTTGGACAGGTTCGCATTGGTGGATTTGGTGGTGCGGAAGGATTGGCTAAATATTTACAAGAAAATGCGATCGATATTCTGATTGATGCCACCCATCCCTGTGCAGGACAAATTACCGTTAATGGCGAGATCGCTTCTCAGTTAGTAAATATTCCTCACCTGATGCTCGTTCGTCCTCAATGGGAAAGAGTAACTGGCGATCATTGGATTGAAGTTGAGACGATCGCGGCGGCGGCAATGGCAATCCCTGAATTAGTGCGGCGGGTATTTATTACATCAGGAAGACAACAACTAGAGCCGTTTTTAGAGCGATCGCGCCTTTATCCAAACCTTGAGCCAGAAATGTGGTACTTAATACGTTCCATCGATCCGCCCGATCTGGAATTGCCAAATAGCAAATTATTACTTGATCGTGGCCCCTTTAATTTAGAACAGGAACGACGGTTATTACGCGAATATCAAATTGAGGCGATCGTCAGTAAAAATAGTGGTGGTGAGGCGACTTATGCCAAAGTTGTAGCGGCGCGGGAATTAGGAATTCCGATCATCATGGTACAGCGTCCAGCTAGCCCTGAAGGCGAAAAGGTGGCAAGTATTGCAGAGGCGATCGCTTGGCTGGAATTACGTTCATAAAAAAAGACCTAGCTAGGCTAGATCCTTTTCTTTACGATTCTAAAACTGAGGCTGGGGTGCTTTTTGATTTCTGCGATTTCGGTTTGTCACTTTTTTTCCCATGACCATGAAATCTAATCCCTAAAAACACATCATAGATAAACCCAGCCAAATCTGGCATTTTAAATATGCCTAATGTCTGTGGCGAACCATTGGCATCAAGAAGCGGCTTCATCTGATAATAGGCGCTTTCGTAGTAATACCAAGGCACATTTGGCCATAAGTGATGAATTAGGTGATAATTCTGACCGAGCAACATGATGTTTAGGAATTTACTCGGATAAACTCTGGCATTTTTCCAGCGTGATCGCTCGACAAATGGACGATGGGGCAGATAATCAAAAAATAGTCCCAACAACAAGCCCATGACGGCGGCTGGCACAAACCAGAAATTCATCATGTATCCGAGAAATCCCCATTGATAGCCAACAAAAATTGTCGCAATCACAATTGAGCGACTAATCGCCCATTCCAATAACTCGTAATTGCGATATAGGCGGCGTTGGAAAAAGAAAATTTCGTGATAAAAGAAGCGAGCGGCAATTAACCATAGGGGACCGCCCGTGGACACAAAGTGATCGGGATCATCCTCTTCATCGTTGACATGGGCATGGTGCTGCATATGCACACGAGTAAACACAGGGAATACAAATCCCTGCAAAATAGCGGCAATATGTCCGATCGCGGCATTGACAATCCGATTCGGATGGGCGACACCATGACAAGCATCGTGAATTACCGTCCCTAATACATAGAGGGAGGAAAAATTACAAACAAATACGAGCCAGTCTGCCCAGCCCCATACCCAATATCCTGTAGTTGATGCGGTTGCCAAAACAATCGAACCGAGTAGCAGTAATATTGTTGGATTAAATCCCTGCGCTGCGCCCATCAGACCGATTGGAACAGTTAGGGCTTTGCCCTGCTGCTGCATTGTGTCACTCCTTAATCAATTTCTTAACTTTGTCTATTATGTGTTTCAGGATTGGCGATCACCAGATCCTAATATGTTCAAAAAAATATACGATAAAATATATTTTATTGTTGCGTTTTATTACATTTTTTATTATGAACCATGCTACCGATAATCGAGCGAAATCGCAACAATGATTTTCGGATCAGCTTTTCATGCGTGCCTTCATTTTTTTTGCTGCCAAGGTATATCCCCCATCCGCGCCATCGACAAAATGCACCTGTCGCCCATCGCGCTCAAATACCAAACAAGTCATCAAAGCGCGATCGGAAACGTGAAATCCATATACTAAGCGACCTTCTTGAAATTTCTTTTCCAAATAGTCAATTAATTTGTCGCGTTGTTTCGTTTTCCCAGAGATAACCATCCTGAGAACGTCATCAAATTTTTTGAAATCAGTAGATTCTGAGACAATCTCCTTATAATCACCCCAATTAAACCCGCCAATTTTGATATTAAATGTCATGAAAATTAGTCCTAATAAATTGATGAGACGTAATTTCCATAATTGCAAATGAAACTTTAACCAATCCTTAGAACTTGCAAAAACCCTTGTCTCCAATGACAAATTCTTTTTCTTAAAAGAAAGCTGTAGATTTGTCGATGTGACAGGGTGGCATTCACTACCTTGTCCATAAATACGGTCAATTTGGGTAATCACCTCCCGATAAAGATTATCGACTTGGCTCTGGCTCGGTGCTGTTACCAATACAATCAAACTAAGAATTTCGTCATGGCGAGTGAGAACATCCTGCCAACGACATTCCAATCCTGAAAAGTCAGCGATCGCCAGATTATTTTGTAATTTCGGACTGTATAAATCAGTCGTAGCTTTATTTTTAATTAAATTCGTGGCATACGTAATACCACCACCTTTGAGAATCGCTTGATTGTAGTTTTCTGAGATCTGAAGTTTAGCAATTGTAATCTCGTAGTTTGAAGAAATTGCCGAGATCGGCACAATCCCAATCCGAAGAAATAACTTAAATTCATCCATCCCCAACTTCTGTACCACAAATAACGCTTGTTCCACTTGAGGAATAAACGTAGAAGGAATGAGAATAGTCGCACCATCACCACCAAACACAAAGGGGATTTCTAGATTGCCAACTATATTCAAAATTACAATGATCGAAGAAGCCCCCAGAAAGTTAATGTCCTTATATCTTCCATTGGAGATCGCTTTAGTCGAATCCACAACATCAGTAATAACCACCGCCCAGTCATGGGGAACTTCAGAAAAATTCTCGTTGTGAGTAATATCTACAAAGTTTTTTAAGATTGGTAGATCGGCGTAAAAATTCTCAGTACAGGGTTCGATGCTTACATTCATCTCTATTCTCTGAGTTTTTTGATTAAATTTTTGACTAAATCTTTGTCTCCATCATGCTAACAGAAAATAATATATGCGTATAACCGCCACTTGGCTGTGATTTTTGGAAATTATTCCACAGATTTACTACATCAATTCTACAACTGAAGCATCCTCCAATAGATTCTTTTTGGTTAATAAATCTAGAACTGTAATCCGTAATGTCCGTTTCTGATCGACTTGAAAAAGTACCCTAATGCGATCGCTACCTATCTGCCCTAAAGGATTAAGCTGAGCAATTACCCTACTATTTTCATTCAGAATCTGTACCGAAACTTGCTGATGCTCCAAAACACGAGTAATCAAGCGATCATCTTCAAAATAGACTTCCACATTAGTTTCACCAAGTTCGCCAATTACCAACTCAATACTCGGTTGATCGGCGACAGAGGCTCCCAGAGTTAGTTCCACTGGTTTTTCCAATGGATAGGTTGCTCCAGATTTAACGATTGGATGCCAATTTTGTTTTTTTAGTCTTTTATCCCAATAGCGCACACCATAGCTGTGATAGAGAAAATCCTTTAATTCCCAACCTTGCGAAACTGCTCCATGCGCGATCGCCTCAAAGGGTTTATGCGCTTTCACCTTCTCGATCGCAAAATGTCGCAAAGCCCAATCCTTCACCGCAGGAATTTGCGATGTACCACCCACTAAGAGAACTGCATCAATTTGAGCGAACTCAATATTTTGACGGGCTGCCTGTTGTCGAATCCGATCAAGAGCGCCATCGAGATTCGTGAAAAATTTCTGCTGTTCGAGAATTTGCGTTAATTGCGATCGCGTCAAGGTCAATTCATAGGATTCAAAGGTTTGATCATTAAAATAAACTTCCGTCACCGATTCCGCACTCGAAACCGCAATTTTCATCCGTTCTGCTAAGCGTGTCACCAAAGAATTTTTCGGTAGTCCTAATTCTTTATGAAAGTAATCAACAATCCAATTATCAATATCAATACCACCAAGATTCTGTCCAGTCTTAGCCAGAACTTTTGCAGTTTGCGAATTAGCATTACTTGATGTAGTCGCGTTTTTAGGCTCATTTTTAATTGTACGATCGCCCCATTTCAATAAAAATCCAAGAGTTGATCTTGGTTGATTTGCTGTTGCCTGAGAAAAAGATAGCTTTACCAACGATAAATCTAACGTCCCTCCACCAAAATCCACCACTAACAGAGTTTCACCACCACCATTAATTCCATAACCCAATGCCGCCGCCGTCGGCTCATCCAATATTCTCACCCGATCAACATTTAACTTCTCACATACCCCACTCAACCAATTGCGATAGGACTCGAAGCTATCCACAGGAACCGTAAAAACTAACGCATCCACATCTGGCAAGCGATCGATAATTCCCTTTAAAAACCATTCTCCTACTAATTCAAATTCCACTTCGCGCCCATCAAGTTCAGGCACAAATGAGGACATATTGGAACCGATCGCTCGTTTAAAAGCTTTAAAAAATCGTGATTCGCCTTTTATGTTCTTGTTATCTAAACCGCGATCGCTAACTTCCTGACCGATCAATACTTGTCCATTGATAGCATCCTGCACATAGACAAAACTAGGAATCAATGGCGGATTATCAGCAATGAAACTGCTATAGTCAGCGACCTTCACAGTTTCAAGTTCACCACTCTGATTCACTCTCGCGACAACAGTATTACTCGTGCCAAAATCGATTGCATATTCCATAAATTTACTCTAATCTAAAAGTTGGGCGGCGCGAAGCGCCGCCCAACTTCTTAAACAAGTCCTAACGCAGAAGCCACTAAATGACCACAAGCAAAACCAGAAAAAGCTACAGCATTTAATCCCTGTCCTGGGAAGGTGCTATCACCAACGCAGTACAAATCAGGAATTGAGGTGCGATTAAAAGGCATTCCCAAAAGTCCCCAAGGCTTGCCCGTGGGAATCGGTCCATAGGTTCCATCCATCCGACCGAGAAAGCGGCGATGGCTGCGTGGTGTACCAATTTCTTGATAGTCCAGAGAGTCTTCTAATTTCGGGAAAATCGCTAAGAGGCGATCGCATAACTTTTTAGCATCTCGATCTTTTTTAGCTTCATATTCCGAAGGTGACAGCCCTTCCCATTCACTCATCCAACTAGGCGTAAAGGTATGCACGATATGATAACCTTCAGGAGCGAGAGAGCGATCGAGCAATGTCGGAATTGAAACAAAAATTGTGCCTTGTTCTTTTTGCATGTCGTTCCAATCTTCCAGCAAAATATGATGACAAGCCGCATCATCGGGAATTGCTGAAGCTTCTACGCCAAGATGTAAACTCAGAAAACTCGGTGATTTTTGATAGCGCTCTTGCCATCCCTTTTCGCCACTTGGTAAAGATTCATCTTTAAGTAAATTGCCAAAAGTATCCCAGCGCGTAGCATTAGAAACCACTTTTTTCGCATAAAGAATATCGCCATTTGCCAGCTTCACACCGATCGCCCTTTTGCCAGATTTAGATTTGGGAATAATCTGCGTAACTCTTGCGCCATAGCGAATCTCACCACCTGCTTTTTCTAGTCCTTCAGCTAGTTTTTCGGCAATTTTACCGACACCACCGACAGGATAGTTGATTCCCCCATAATGGCGATCGCTAAACACCATTCCTGCATTAATCGCAGGCGTGCGATCGGCGGGAACCACTGACCAGCAATAACATTCCATATCGATGAATTGCAATAATTCAGGATCGCGAATATATTTCTTGGCAATGTCACCTGCATTTTGAGGCAAATATGCCGCTAATCCTAAACAAGCCAAAGGATTCTGGAAAAATACGCGCATCAAGTAACGCCATTCTTCGAGGGACAGCAACTCGATCGCATTTAAGCAATTAAAAATCTGCCAGCATTCATCATAAAACTTACGAATTCCCTCAAGTTCATGAGGAAAACGATCGCCTAATTCCTTGAGAAACTCTTCATAATCGCGATGCACCTCAATTTCCAGATTATTTGGCAAATGGTAATGAATCTGCACAGGATCAGCGATCGTCTCCATTCTCATATTCACTGCCGCCAGCGCACGGGTGAGCAGATTAGTCGTACCGCGATCGCCAAAACCAAAAATCATCGACGCGCCCACATCAAAGCGATAGCCATTGCGCTCGAAATAGCCACCACTGCCCCCTGCAATCAAATAGCGTTCGAGGACAATAACACTTGCCCCCTTCGCCGCCAATTGCGTCGCCGTGACCAGTCCGCCCAATCCTGAGCCAATTACAATTACATCCGCATCAAGTGTTTGCGCCATTACATTTCTTTGTCAAAACCTATTCTTAACTATACAGTTTTAGCTCCTACTTACAGAATTACTGGCTCGATTACTTTTACTTTTGAAATATTATTGATAACCGAAAGCTATCTTTATGTTAACCTTGGTAAGGTTTACCAGAAATTAACAGGTTTCATTAGTCTGTGACATCACAAAGGCAGAGTCCAAAAGAAATTCGATCACAACTTAGAGAGTTAATTGATCAAGCCAAGTCGATTAAACCGTCTCTTGCCGCAAGACTGAGTAATTTACTGAGGTGGATCAAAGATAAAACAGACAAACAGATCAACCAAAAGTCATTTGTGGTTGATTTTCTTGCAGAAATAATTTTAGATGCTAACCTTTGGCTAATATTACAAACTTTGACACCAGAGCAAAAGCAACAATTTTATATAGATATGCAGATATCTGCTGCTGAGAAGTATTGGTTTGACGTATTATTTCCTCTATGGTTTGATGAGCCAGATCCAAAATTAGACATTTGGAAAAAAGAGTTGATGGCAAATAACTTTAGTGGCAATGATATGCAGATAATTCGAGCAGTCTCCATAGAAATCAAAAAACTTGGAGGTAGTTGTTTGTGGAAGTATCCGCTTGACTTGTCAATGGCAACAGATTTGTTAGCGATGGGACTTACTGACATTGCTTTGTTCGTTCAGATGACAACTCTTGCTGTACAACATTTACCTAGGAAGCAAAGTGCTTGGGAATATACATTACAACACTGGAATATTCAACGGGGCTTATTAATTAGTTATAATCCAATGCCCACAAATAATGTAGCTCAAAGAATATCAAGGATTGTTTTTCGACATATCGACAGTTTGCCGACTGATTGCTATAGTTTAGATCAGGCGTAGCACGGACATAGTCATGACTACCACAAATAACGTTCTTAAACCTATTACCAATAGTGATCCTGTTCAGAAAGCAAAGGATGCTCTTTTGGCTGTCCGTAAATATCAGCAAGATTGGCAAGATTATGGTGTAGATAGAGTTAACCGCTATTTTGATGATGTTGAAGGTAAATGGCTTGAAGAGTTTTGTGCAGAACCTTTAACATTTGAAGACGTAAGTCCGCTTATAGACATTAATTTTATCTTCAAAAGTTTAGAGATCATGGGATTGCCTAATTCTTTTGTTGAAGAATTCATTTTTCCTAGTTGGTGGAAAAGCGCATTAGAGAATGATAATAGTTCCATACATAATTTACAAAATCTGATCATTTCAGTTTCTGATAGATTGATGTTAAACATTGATTTTGCATCAGAAAAATCTTTATTTGTATTTAAAGAAATACCTAATTTAAGGTATGGGCTTCAAAAAAATATAAATGAGACTGGCATTTTTATCAGAATTGCTACAAGCATAGCTAGGCATATTTCTCGGCTAGTTTTAAAAAATTATATTCCTATATCTAATAACCCTCAATTAGTTCGTGATTCGATTCTTAAAAAAAGACCATGTATAGATTTAGATGGGTTACTTTATTTTTGTTGGGAACACGGTATTCCAGTAGTTCATCCTAGTATTTACGTTCAACAGAAAATTAAAGGAATGTCCCGTTTTGGTGGAATGGTAGCAATGTATCAAAATAATCCCGTAATCGTGATCGGTTCAGTCACTCAAAAAAGTGAGACTTTGCTATCGTTTTGTTTAGCTCATGAACTAGGTCGCATTGCTTGTGGACATTTACGAAATGGAATTTTAGTAGATGAATTGTTTAGCGACGAATTAATTGATGCTGAACGAACAGAAGCAGATGCTTTTGCAACAAGCTTACTATTTGGTAACGTGACTTTACTCTGGCGGGAAAAACTAAATTCTAAGAAATTATATTTAGAGGCAATACGTTTAAGTACAATATACAAAGTTAGTAGCAGTTTAGTTGTTTTGAACTATGCTTGGCAGACGAAAGATTGGCGAGCAGCTATGACAGTACTTAAAAAATTAGAGCCAGAAGCTAATGCGCCAAAAAAAATTAATGCCTTTCTCAATCAGTACATTCAGCCACAAAATATTGATGCGGATAGTCGAGATTTTTTGCGGCGCATGAATATTTTAGCTTCATAGTCTATTTGCGATTACTCAAAATTCAGCGATTTCTGATTATTTGCACACATGCTCAAGAAACGCCATAACTAGCCCTTTGTCTGCTAATCTGAGAACTGGTATCTACTATACAAAAACTCCATCATGGCCGATCGCCAAATCCTGCTTGACTTTGAAAAGCCTATCGTTGAACTAGAAACCCGTATCGCCCAAATCCGCGAACTCGCGAATGACAACGATGTGGATATGGTTGAGCAGATTCACCTTTTAGAGCAACGAGCCGAGCTTTTGCGGCGGGAGATTTTTTCAGGGCTAGGGGCGATGCAACGGATGCAGATCGCAAGACATCCTCGCCGCCCTAGCACCCTTGACTATGTGCAAGCGATCACCGATGAGTGGATGGAGTTACATGGCGATCGCCGAGGTAATGATGATCCAGCTTTAGTTGGTGGAATTGCGAGAATTAGCGATCGCCCTGTGGTAATTTTGGGGCATCAAAAGGGACGAGACACTAAGGACAACATGACCCGCAACTTTGGCATGGCATCTCCTGGGGGATATCGCAAGGCGGCGCGACTGATGGATCATGCTAATCGTTTTAATTTACCAATTATTACCCTCATTGATACCCCCGGGGCATATCCTGGAGTCTCGGCAGAGGAGCAGGGGCAAGGTGAGGCGATCGCTGCTAATTTACGGCAGATGTTTGGCATAAATGTACCGATTATCTGCACGGTAATCGGTGAAGGCGGATCGGGTGGTGCTTTGGGGATCGGCATTGGCGATCACATTATGATGTTTGAAAATTCCGTCTACACAGTGGCTACTCCCGAAGCCTGTGCGGCGATTTTGTGGCGCGATTCGGCAAAGGCAGGTAAGGCTGCTGAAGCTTTAAAAATTACGGCTCCAGATTTGAAACGATTGGGTATTGTTGATTATGTGATTGACGAGCCTTTAGGTGGAGCGCATCGTTTGCCATTAAAGGCTGCGGAAAATTTAAAAGCAGCGATCGTAAGCAATCTAGATCGTTTACTTAAATTAGGAGCCGATGAGCTAAAGGAACTTCGCTATCAAAAATTCCGCAAGATGGGCGTTTTTCTTGAACCATAACCGATCAGCCGCGTTGCTTGCATGGGTAGGGTTTTGTTTTTTCTTTCTTTTTTAACTCGAAAAACTTCTCAACAAACACGCTCTAAACCTTCTCTTCACAAACCCAACGCCAAAGCGGATGACTTTTGCCTTTTGAACTGATTTTTTCTACTTGACTAATCAGCGATCGCTTTTCTCTGGGATTAACTCCCCACAAAATAATCGAACTTTGCCAAACTAATGTGGCAAGCGTCATTGCCACACAAAACCCCAAACCCATCATTGGCAAACGATTATAAGCCAAGGTTACACGCACTGCCGCCCATGTAAATGTCGCAATCCATAGCTCAACATCGGCTCGGATCGCCCAAATACTGGCGGTTCCTATCGTTAGCCATAGCAATCCATCAAACAACCATCGCAAATAGGTTTGCACTTCGATCAAGCGTTGGACTTGTCGTTCTAGTAACGGATCTGCCTCAGCAGAAGAATCATCAATATCGGAAAGCGAATTACTATTATCAGAATTCATATATCAGCATTCAAAACATCATCAACCGTAAGCTCTAAATTCTGAAACGTAGTAGAAATAATCTTCTCTCCTAAATGGAAAACAGTTTCTTGATAAACACTATTTACCAAACGGAGAATCGAAATTACTCCTCGTCCAGCATCAACAATCCAATACTCAAGTACACCAATATTTTGATATTCATGCCATTTATCTTGGCGATCGACGTTGCGATAATCTGGACTAACGACTTCAATCACTAGCAAAGGTAAAGTAAATAATATTGCGGCTTTCTTTAAAATATCCAGCTCTTGCTGTTTGCTCAATATACAAACATCAGGACGGCGCGTGCGTTTACCTGTCCAAATCTCAACTCCGTTTGATCTAACACAGTAAGAATAGGACTGTTGCTTGACTTCTAGTGTTAAAAAAAAGCACAAAAAAGCAACAATCCTTTCATGTAATCCTATCGGTGGTGGCATTTCTACCAATTCTCCATCATTAAATTCATACCTTTTATCAGTACCATCGTCATAGGTTAGGTACTCTTCAAAAGTTAGCTTGCGAATTGCCGTAATAGTCATAGTTTTCTGCCCAAGACTTACCTACATCATATTGCTTCCTGCTTCCCACTAGTAAAAAGGGCGGCACTTTGCGCCACCCTCTTATTTTAATTTGCTTCAAGTGGAGGTTGACTAAGATTAGAAGTTTGACGACTGCGCCACCAAGCTAGCAAAATACTGGCGTTGAAAATACTGGAATAAGCACCAGACAAGAAACCGATAATCAGCGCAAGCGCGAAAAATCGAAGGGTTGCGCCACCAAATAGGAAAATCGCAATCAAAGGTAATGTAGCGGTCAGTGACGTGTTAATCGATCGCCCCAGAGTCTGATTGACCGAGGCATTAACTAGCTCATTGAAGCTGGTAGCACTATTGTCGAGTTTGACATTTTCGCGAATGCGATCGTAAATTACTACGGTGTCATTGACAGAAAATCCGCAAATAGTCAACATCGACACAATAAACAAGCTGTCGATTTCAACACCCAAGGTTAGCCCCATCAGCGCAAATGCCCCAACGGTCACAAGGATGTCGTGAAACAAGGCAATAATTGCAAAGGAAGCATAGTCTAACTGGAATCTAAAAGCCAAATAAATACCGATACCCGAAAAAGACAAGGCGATCGCTAACAATCCATTTTGTAAAGCTTGCTGCCCGATCGCTGGTCCAACTTCATCAATTTGTGATTTCTTAGGATCAATTTCACCATATTGTTTGAGTGCATCCGCGATCGTCAACTTCAGCTTTTCGCGTTCTTCGACGGTCAACCTTGATGTTCGTACCGAAATACCCTTAAGATCCTTGCCTTCGACTAGTTGAATCACACTATTGGCAAAACCTTTGCTTTCCACGGCTTGCCGCACGGTACTGACATCGATCGCCTTGCTACATTCACCTGCCTTACAAGCTAATCCCAACGTGATACTCGATCCGCCTGTAAAGTCAATTCCCAATCGTAGAGGAGAACCTAATTGCTGAAAAGAGATCACCATTGAGACAATCCCCGCCAAAATCACGGCTGTTGAAATCGTGAGATAAAGACGTGCATTTTTGATTACATCTAATTTCATAGGACTGCACCACTCGTATTGTCTTTTTTATTGTCGGTTTTGTTATCTTTCGATTGATCATCGGTAATAGTCTCGACAGTCGTTGTCACCGTTGAGATTTTGCCAAAAGCCTTCATGCCATAATATTCAGGTTTACGGAAGATGGGATTACTAATCATGGCAAGCATTAGCGATCGGCTGAGCGTAATCGCCGTAAACATACTAACCATGACACCCACACCGAGGGTGACGGCAAAACCCTTAACAAAGCCAGAACCGAGCCAAAACAGTGCTGCACAAGCAATCAATGTGGTCACATTACTATCGAGAATACTTGACCAAGCTCGATAAAAACCTGCTTCAACTGACTTATACAATGTGCGCCCTGCTTTTAACTCTTCCCGTGTCCGTTCAAAAATCAGCACGTTGGCATCAACCGCCATTCCGATACTGAGAATAAAGCCTGCAATTCCAGGGAGAGTTAGCACCACGCCCAATAGTCCAAACAATGAAAAAGTAATCACCGCATAGGTAATCAGGGCAATATCGGCGACCACACCTAAAATGCGGTAGTACAAAACCATGAAGATCAAGACTAGTATCAATCCTGAGACTCCCGCGTAAATACTACTGAGAATGCTATCAGCACCCAATGTTGCTCCAACCGTGCGATTTTCAACAATTTCAACTGGAACTGGCAAAGCGCCTGCGCGTAATTGCAGAGCTAATTCTGTAGCAGAATCTAAAGTAAAGTTGCCCGTAATTACTGCTCGTCCGCCTGTAATACCTTTTCCTTGAAATTCAGGACCAACGGATGGAGAGCTAATTAATTTGTCATCGAGAAAAATTCCCAATACTCGACCCGTGCCACCAATTTCACTAGTGGTTTTGGCAAACAGATCGCCGCCTTTATCATCAAAGGTCAGAGCGACTTGCCAAGCATCGGCTCCATTATTGCCTGTAGGCGAAGCTACGGCATCTTTGAGCATATTGCCTGTAAAGCCTGTGGTTTCAAAAATATCTTTAAGGGCTTCCGTGCTCTTTTTATATTCTTTTTCGTTGTCTGCGATCGCCTTTTGATCGGTCGAATTTTTTAGGATTTCCCGTTGAATGTTTGCCGCCTGCTGAACTTGCAACCTTGCTCTTAGCTCATTTTCAGTGCCTTGCTTTTGTTTACGAAAATCAAGCTGTGCAGTTGTACCGATCACCCGCTCGGCTTGAGCAGGATCATTTACCCCTGGTAACTGGACGATGAGTTGATTATTTCCTGACAGCAAAATTGTTGCTTCAGAAACTCCTAAGCCGTTAATGCGCTGCTCGACCACAAATTTAGCGGTTTCCATGATGCGCGGCGTAATTTCATTAATCCCTTGTTCAGGATTAATTTTTGCTTGGAGGGTAAGCTGTGCGCCACCTCGTAAATCCAAACCTAATTTCGGTGGATAATTTACGATTAGATACACAGCCCCCAATAAAATTGCCAATACAAAGGCAAGCAGGCGGCTTTGTTTACCCATATTTTTATCGATTTTTAAATAGCTTTTGGTAGAGATTGATGCGCTCTACTTCGAGCAGGATTGGAAAGAATATATTTTGAGACATCTGTCATCATAACTTACGAGTAAGTACCTATTGCTTAATAAAACCCAAATAAGCAGATTTCCCGCTTCGCTGGCGAATCTGCTTATTATGCAGAGGTACTTATACATCCAGAAATTTCATTAAGTTTTGATAGCTTTTTAATTTCTGTAGTATTACTTAGCATTACTTGGATAACGCTTTGTAATACAGCCTACGCAAATTGTTGCGAGTAAACGGTAAACTATATCAAAGCTGAAATTTTAGGTTGGATTTGTGAGATTTCTTATCGAGCGAGTCCTTGCCGAGGACTGGCTGAATCATTATATGCATCTCTTTTCTGGAGCGAACTGACTGTGACTATTTACGTTGGAAATTTGTCTTATCAAGCTGCTAAAGAAGATTTGACAAGCGTCTTTTCTGATTACGGCACTGTAAAACGTGTGCAATTGCCTACTGACCAAGAAACAGGTCGGGTTCGGGGCTTCGCCTTTGTGGATATGGAGGACGATTCTCAAGAAGAAGCGGCGATCGCGGCGTTAAACGAAGCTGAATGGATGGGACGAACTTTGCGCGTTAATAAGGCTAAGCCCCGTGAACGTAGTAACGATCGCCCTAGAGGTCGTGGCTACGCTTAAGCTTTATTAAGGTGTACAAGAAGGTTTTTGAAAGTGGTGCAAGGTGCTGCTTTCAAAAATCTTTACGAGTTTTAAGTAAGCGCAAAGCGCTGTAGCAAAATGAATAGATATCTGCGTGTATTAAAGCTGTTCTGGTCAACTGCGATCGCTGCCGAACTAGAATATCGGATTAATTTTGCGATCTCAGCACTGAGTAGTACGGGCAATTTAATCGGTAGTTTGTTTGGGCTATTCTTATTTTATCGGAATGGTTATAGTTTTTCGGGATGGCGTTGGGAAGAGGCGATCGTGGTGCTGGGGATATTCACGATTTTAGAAGGATTTTCAACAATGTTTCTTGCTCCTAATTTGAGTAAAATCGTGCAGCATGTCCAGAATGGCACGTTAGATTTTGTACTTTTAAAACCAATCAGCAGCCAGTTTTGGCTTTCGGCAAGGTCAGTATCGCCTTGGGGGATACCGAATCTATTTTTTGGCTTTGGGCTTTTAGGATATGCGGGTAGTAAATTAGGATTGGGGCTAAGCAGTTATCTTTTGAGTCTGATTCCATTAACTTTCGGATTTATTAGTCTTTATAGCATTTGGTTTATGCTAGGCGCGACCAGCATTTGGTTTGTCAAGATCTTTAACGTCACCGAAGTTTTACGAGGATTAATGGAAGCAGGGCGCTATCCAATGGTGGCTTATCCTGCCTCATATCGGTTCTTTTTTACGTTTGTTGTGCCGATCGCTTTTTTGACTACTGTGCCTGCGGAAACTCTATTGGGGCGCGGTGAAGCGATTTGGATTATTGGCTCCATGTTTTTAGCGATCGGCTTGCTTTATGCATCACATCAGTTTTGGCGCTTTGCCCTGAGATTTTATACCAGCGCCTCTAGTTAAAACCCCGCAAAAGTAGGGGCAGTTCATGAACTGCCCTTACTTTTGTAATTCTGCCATTGCTGCTTGGACATCGATCGCTATTTGCATAGTTGTATCAAAAACATGGGCGTATTCCTGAGCCAAATCACGCATCTGCACAGCATGAAAAGCATTTAAGTCTATATCAAAGCGATCGGGATGAAAGTCAGGATGTTCTCGCAAAATCCGTTCAGTTTTTAGCGCTCTAATAATGTCATTACGAGTCATTCTTAAAGCCGCGATCGCTGCTTCTCTAGAGGCTAATTTAATTGGATTTCCCGCATCTTTAAGCTGATCGAATATATCGATATCACGAATAGCTTTGTTGCATTTATCAACTTCGGCAAATAGTTGGATTACAACCTGTGGAATCTGATTTTTGGGACTAGTTCTTTGGGATTTTTGCCATAATTTACGAAACCAAGCGATCAGGAAAAATGCGACTACGCCACTGGCGATCGCTAAGCCAAGGCAGAGTAAAACCACGTTTAAAGTGGCATTAGCCAATACAAATAAGGTGTAAATAGCCGAGACTAGAGCCGCGCAAAAACACAATACTGCTACTTCCGCAAATTCGATCGCAAAGCTCAGTGCACCCATTGTTAAGCTAATTAAAAAAACAATTCCTGCAACTCGTAAGGCGGGTAAAAACACACTTGCCAATGTCACAAAGGCGATCGCTGTGATTCCCAAAGTTAGCGATCGATGAATCATAATCTGCTGCGATGTGAGATGTATTGATTCCAAAATCTTTTGGCGATCGAAACCTGTTAATTCCAGTAATTGTGATTCTGAAATTAATAACCGTTCTAAGTTCGCTCTCATAATGGCATTAGTAATGGCATTGGTAATTGAAAGAGATCCCCCTCAATCCCCCTTACAAAGGGGGAAGAAGATAATTTAATTGATTAACCCAATAGCTGAATGTCACTGAAGATAATTTCGTAGTTTTTGGTTTGTCCCTGCTCATTAGACTGTACGACTTGTTTGGTCATCACATAGTAATTACCCAGCTTTTCGTAGATATCTTCAAACCGAGCTTGACGCACGATTTCATCATTCATCGGATTCCGAAAAACCGCCGTATACGCAGAAGAGATATAACCTTCACCCGTATCCAGATGACCGAGGTGATTGATCACAAAGCCAATTCGACCCATGACGCGGCTGACCATCGAGATCTCGTTGCCACGAACTTTGTAATTCGATCCCATTGAGTCGCCCGTGACTAGGATTTCTACGGCTCCCGACTCATCGACTGCACCAAGATTGAAAGAAGATTTGCCATGCGCTTCTTCAAAGGTTTTGCGTTTGCGGTGAGTAACCACATCACGGAGTTGGTTGTATAGCCATTCTTGACCATCATCAACCGAAACAGTTTTTTCTTCACCGCTAGGGGTGCGGGTGGTGCGATCAATTAGCTGTGGCTCATCCATGCTCACTTCGACCGATAGATCTTGGTTAATGCGAGCTTTGCCAGTACGCGCCACGCCATTGATCGCCACAGAGACATTAGCGGTCAACCCAGGAAAGTTGCTATCCCATGTGTACCGATTTTCATAGGCGGCTTGAAATAATTCACGCGCAGATAAATCATTGCTGATGTCAGAGACGGCTGTAACCATATTTGTTAAAGATAATTAATTATTTAATATTTTGATGTCATAGCTAATATAGCAATTGCCACACCATGACTGAGCGATCGGCGCTACCACTAACTAGAGTTTCATCTTTGGGGCTGAAGCTTAGAGATAAAACTGGTGCGGTATGCTCACTGAGAATTTGGGTTGTTTCGCCAGTCTTCACATTCCAGATCCGAATGGTTTTATCGACACCAGCAGAGGCGATCGCACTACCATCTCGATTCATGGCTACGGTTAACACACTATCGGTATGTCCTGTTAATGTCTGCCTGATTTTACCCGTATTTGCATCCCAGATTTTGACGGTTTGATCTTGACTGCCACTGACGATAAATTTGCCATCGGGACTGAAGGCGATCGCATTTACAGGCGACTTGTGTCCAGTGATACTCAGCAGTTCTCTGCCCGTACTCACATCCCAAATTTTGATCGTTTTATCAGAACTAGCACTAGCGATTTTTTTGCCATTGGGATGAAAGGCGATCGATACCACTTTATCCTGATGCCCTGCGAAGGTTTGTAATAACGCACCCTTGCGCCAATCCCAAATCTTGATCGTTTGATCGGCACTGGCACTAGCTAAAGTCTTACCATCAGGGCTGTAGGCTGCACTGTAGACCTGTCCAGTATGTCCTTCAAGAGTGCGAATTGGTTGACCACTGCGGAAGTTCCATAACTTTATGGTTTTATCAATACAGGCGATCGCAAAGGTATTGCCATTGGGATGCACAGCGATCGCATTAATGCCTGAAATGGAACCAAGGTGATTGGATAAAGTGCCGAAGGATTGATTGTTACGGATATTCCATAATCTCACGGTGCGATCGTAACTGCCACTGGCAAAACTAAACCCATTGGGAAAGAACGTCACCGCCCTGACCCAGCCAGTATGTCCTGTGAGATTCAGACGCAATTTATAAGTAGAAGTTACAGGAGCTATAGTTGGAGTGGGCGCGGGTTGGGGGCTGAAATTGGGTAGGGCTATTTTAGGAAGCATTTGCGGAAATTGCTGATAATTCAGCGTCGCCCAACCAACCCCAACTAAACAGGCTAAAATGATCGCCCAACGCCCCGCATATTGTCCTAATGTAAAATCTGGGGTCAGGAAGGTGTTTTGTTCTTGGCTTTTGGGTAAGTGATAGAGGTCGTAGAGAACTTCTTGCGCGGTCTGATAACGATCCTCTGGATGATGTTTAACCATGCGATTGAGAATCTTTGCCAACTCTGGTCGCACTGAAGCATCCATTTGCCAATCTAACAGATTCAAGTCTTCGCGACGGACTAAATTACTTGGATGTAAACCCGTCAATAATTGGATAGCCGTTAAGCCGAGAGCGTAAATATCACAGGTGGGAGTGAAATTTCCAAGGGCTTGCTCAAAGGGCATATAGCTGGGTGTGCCGAGAACAACTCCATTTCTTGCGGCTGTAGCATAAACACCTTTAAGCACAGCGAAGTTGGTAAGGACAAAGTGACTAGCATCATCTTTGCGGTGAATTAAATTACGCGGATTGATATCACCATGAATGATGTTGTCGCCGTGGGCAATATGTAAACTAGAGAGCAGTTGATTCAGAAAATTAATGATTTCCGACTCGCTATACAGCTTACCTTTGGCAATTTCATCACTCACTCTAGTTCCCGCGATCGCTTCTTCAACGATATAAAATTCCTCCTCTTGTTCAAAATAAGTAGTAATCTTGGGAAAGTCTGGACTAAGTTCGCTCAGTTTCTGCAATTTGGGAACTTCATTCCGAAACAACGATCGCGCCCAATCTAGTTGCAAGTTAGTTTTATTAATTAGACAAAAACTTTTGGCGATCCAGCGCGGCATTTCTGAAATTACGGTATCTTCCACTAAGTAAGTTTGTCCATAGCTCTCATCAGCGAGAGTTTGCACAACTCGAAAGCGTCCGCCCAAGAGATTGCCAAACACTTTGCCTATGGTTTGTGATGTCGCCATGAGAAACCTACTCCAACCGCAACTTTTAATATTATAGATGTTGTTTAGCCTTCGGCATATAGATATTGTTTAGCCTTCGGCAAAAAAGCACTATCGCTTAAATTATAACTTTGCATCTGACTTCGGCACAATGTAGAGAATGCCAGAAATCAACGTGAGTGCTAGGGCAAGCCAGAAAAAAACGATCGCATAGGGGATTTTAATCAATAAAGCAGCGATCGCCACAATTTGCATGACGGTTTTGGCTTTACCCCAAAAATTTGCACCGATGATTTGCGGTTGATTGCTTTCAGTAGGATTATTCGCCGCCGTAGGAGCGCCGCGCCAAGCGGTGATTAACAACTCTCGCGTAATAATCAGAAACACTGCCCAAGCAGGAACCTGACCTAGTTCAATAAACAACAAAAATAAGGCGATCGTCAGGACTTTATCAACTAGGGGATCAAGAAATTTACCAAGTTCAGTAATTTGATTAAGTTTTCTTGCTAAATATCCATCTAGCCAATCGGTAATCGCCGCAATAATAAATACACTTAGCGCAATTAGGCGTGTAAGTTCGCTATCTTGCCAAATAAATAATCCAAAAATAATTGGAACGGCGATCAATCTTGATAGAGTTACCCAAGTTGGTAATGTAATCATAAAAAGCAATCATGAAAAGTAATCATAAAGAATCAGACGGTTAGTTTAAGCAATTATGTTTAAAGTTCAAACTCTTCTAAAATAGTTAGCAATCTACTTTGACAAGAATTCGGAATCAATTCACTGAGAGGAATATCACGCTTACCACCACCGATCGCAATCATCGTTTCTTTCAAGACTTTGCTGACATCTGCTGAAGTAATCCCACTAATTAACATCGGATAAAATTTTTCCGCAAGAGGGCGATGGAGATGGGCATCATTCAAATATAAATGCCATTTGGCAATATCAATATAGACATCTTCGGCGATCGTGGCGGCTAGCTGTTCAATGCGTTCGGTTGTACTCATTTAGTTTTTGCTCATTGAGTTTTTGTAGCAATTTTATCTCAATCTATCACAATCCAGACTGTGTAAATACAACGCGATCGCGCCCCTCACTTTTGGCTAAATACAAAGCTTTATCGGTAGCCTCAATTAATTCCTTCGGTTGTCCTTTACGTTTGGGTTTGGTTGTGGAAATGCCAATACTCAGTGAAACCCGATCTTTCACATAGGATGCATCATGGACTAGATCCAATGCAGCCACAGCTCCTAAAATTTTGTTAGCAATAAAGGCTGCACCATTTTGTTCAGTATTCGGTAAAATTACCGCAAACTCTTCGCCACCATACCTAGCAGCAAGATCGGCGGGACGGCGAATACATGAGTCGATCGCCTTAGCCACAGCGCGTAAACAATCATCCCCCGCAGGATGCCCATAGCGATCGTTATAACGTTTAAAAAAATCGACATCGCACAATAGCAATGAGAGCGGCAAATTTTCCCTAGCCAATCGCTGCCATTCTTTTTCTAGTCTTTGATCGAAGGCACGGCGGTTGGCAATCTGCGTCAATCCATCAATGGTGGCTTCGCGAGTCAACGATAAGGCTCGGTCGTATAACATCGCTTCGATGGTGTCGCTATGGTCAGTTGTGGTATCAAGAATGATCTCTAAATCACTTTTTTCGCTTGCCAGTCGTTCTAATAGTAATCGTAAAGTTGCTTCGGTCTGTTGACGATCAAGGATTTCCATCCTCAAACTATGATTAACCTGTGCGAGTTGCTGCTCTTGAATGAGTCTAGCGTTTAACTGTTCCGTTAAACTAGCCACCTGAGATCTCAATGTTTCGATTTCTCTTTCTCTTTCTGCAACTGTATCTGGGGCGCGTAGTTCAGATGTAGTAAAGTTGTCGTTTCCAGTTTCCATACTTTTCTATTATTTGAAGATGGACAATTAGTTTAACTGTGATAATTTAACTGCGATAATTTAACTGCGATAATTTAACTGCGAAATAATCGAGAATATTGAGTCTCGTGATTAGCACAAGCTAAACTCGTCCCCCACCCACACCATTCTAATTCACTATCTACTCGTTGTAATGCAAATTGAGAACTAACCAAAATATTACTACTGAGACTAAATATAATTTTCTGTCCACTCGTCTGACCAAATGGAACCGATCGCACAGCCGCACTAACTAAATTAGATAGCCAACTGTATATATATCCAACTACTGTATTACGCGCATCGATTTCTAAACTAGCGGCGACAATACCAAAAGCGATCGCATAGTTACAACCCTGCATTATGGAATTACCTTGGGAATTACTTTTGCAATTACTTTGGGAATTCTCTTTTGCTTGGGGCAGAAAATCAGCGATTTTTTGCCTGTTTTTGCTTAACGTAATATCTTCTGGAAGTTGACACCATAATTTCATAAGTGACTGTCCCATTTGCCAACTAGCAAGACGAATTTCTTCTGTTTCCCTAGTTGCCGAAAACCAGTTATTCCAATATTTTAAAGACTCTAAATTGCCATTAAGTACAGATTGATGAGCGCGAAGAGCGATCGCTGCTTCATTAGTCACAAATCCAAAACTTAATTCTCTCTTTAACCAATCAAACAAATCAGACTCAGTTTGGATCGTCCGCTCACTACATAGATATTCAATCCCTTCAGAATAGCTATAAGCTCCCACAGGTAAAGCAGGGCTAGTAATTTGTAGCAATCGCAATAACTGCAAAGAATCAGAATTGAAAATATCTAGATTAATGGTATTTGGATTAATGGTATTTGGATTAATGGTATCTGGATTAATGATCATGATGATGGTAAGCGCCAGTTTCTGGTTGAAAAGGTTGAGTCTCTTTCGTTACAGTCAATCCCATTTGCAGAACCATATCTTCTAAAACTGAGTCAGGAGACAGACGCAGATAGGTTTCCGTAACCTCTAAAGCAATATGGCGATTTCCTAAATGATAGGCTGCGCGTAAAAAGTCTAAAGCGTTGTGGGCGGTGACGGTCAAGACTGGTTCGGGCTTGGCGATGACAACGGCGATCGCTTGATTATTGGCATCAGCGAGGATGTCACCGTCTTTAAGTACCGTCCCTCTGTGAAGTTGTAAATTAATCTCTTCACCTTCAACTGTCATAAACCGATAACGACTGCGAGTTCTATCTTCTGCAACTAGAGCAAGGGTGAGAAGAGATTCGCGATCAACGAGATCGATAAGTTGCTTCGCTTCTGAGGATAAGCGCTGTGTGATAATATGCATAAATTAGCTGAAACTAGACCGCTAAGACCTAGAGGCATTATAGACAGTGCTTCGAGCCTAGCATAATATTACAGACTTTAAAGATTCAAGGACACATTTCTATGTCACCATTTCGTGTTGGGGTTGCGGGTCCTGTTGGTTCAGGAAAAACGGCGCTTGTTGATGCTCTGTGTAAGTCAATGCGATCGCATTTTCAGATTGCGGTCGTCACCAATGATATTTATACCCAAGAGGATGCTCAGTTTCTCGTACGCAGTGAAGCCTTAGAACGCGATCGCATTGTGGGGGTGGAGACAGGCGGATGTCCTCACACAGCCATTCGTGAAGATGCATCCATGAATTTAGCAGCGATCGAGCAGTTAGAACTCCGCTTTGAAAATTTAGATTTAATTTTTGTGGAGAGTGGCGGTGATAATCTTGCGTCAACCTTTAGCCCTGAACTTGTAGACTTAACTCTATATGTAATTGATGTTGCCGCAGGTGACAAAATTCCTCGCAAGGGCGGACCAGGAATTACTAAATCCGATTTATTGGTGATTAATAAAATCGATCTCGCTCCCTATGTTGGCGCAGATCTGGGCGTGATGGAACGCGATGCCTTGAAAATGCGTGGAATCAAACCCTTTATATTCAGTAATCTCAAGACTCAAGAAGGTTTAAGCAAAGTTACAGAATTTATTGTGAGTAGAATGTAAACACAATTTAGAAACAATCTAAACACTAAGAAATAGCGGTGTGCAGCGAAGCCGCGAACTAGCTGTTTTGGGTAGGGACTTAAGTCCGTTGCCTATAAAACTCTCAAATGTAAAACGACATAATCACTAAATTAACAGGGAACTCAAGCAGAAAGAAATGTATCGTAGGATACAACTGGCAAGGGTTATCTATATCAGGATTGTAAGGCTATCACTTTGATTGATTGATTGAATAAATAATCAGTTAATTAAAAGATTGCTTAATGTGAGAGGAGTGAGGTTTAACCTCCATCCTAGTTTTTTGTGTAGTTTTTTTGTATAAGCTAATATCCAACTGTTTGGAGGCGTTAAAATTTAATGAGTAAGAAAATGAATCGTCGTAAGTTCATTGTGTATGGATCTGCGGCTCTTGGTGTTAGCAGTTTAATTAAAGCCTGCGCCCCAGCCACTACTACCCCCACCGCAACCACTGCTGCTTCGCCTACCACTGCTGCTTCACCTACAGCCGCAGCAACCACAGCCGCCGCTAAGGGTGGTACGATCAAGGTTGGTATTCTGCACTCTCTGAGCGGCACAATGGCTATCAGTGAGAAGAGTCTTGTTGACGCAACTCAATTGGCGATCGAAGAAATCAACAAAGCAGGCGGTGTCCTCGGTAAACAGATCGAAGCGATCGTGGAAGATGGCAACTCTGACTGGCCAACCTTTGCCGAAAAATCCAAGAAATTAATCGAACAGGACAAGGTTGTTGCTGTATTTGGCTGCTGGACATCATCCAGTCGCAAAGCTGTATTGCCAGTATTTGAAGCGAAAGATCACCTTCTGTTCTATCCTGTCCAGTATGAAGGTCAAGAATGCTCGAAGAATATTTTCTACACTGGAGCTACTCCTAACCAACAAATTGAGCCTTCTGTCGAGTGGCTGCTGAAGAATAAGGGTAAAGAATTCTTCTTAGTCGGTTCTGACTATGTGTTCCCTCGTACTGCAAACACAATCATTAAAGCTCAATTGGAAGCTTTGGGCGGCAAAGTAGTCGGTGAAGACTATCTACCTCTTGGCAACTCTGAAGTTACGCCAATTATTGCCAAGATCAAGCAAGCACTCCCCAATGGCGGCGTAATCTACAACTCCCTCAATGGTGATAGCAACGTTGCCTTCTTCAAACAGATGCAAGGTGCTGGTTTGACGGCTGACAAATATCCTTCGATGTCTGTTAGTATCGCGGAAGAAGAAGTTAAGGCGATCGGACCTGAATTCCTCAAAGGTCACTATGCAGCATGGAACTACTTCATGACCGTTGACACCCCTGCTAATAAGAAGTTTGTTGAAGCTTTCAAGGCTAAATTTGGTGCCGATCGTGTCACCAATGACCCAATGGAAGCAGGCTACATCGCTGTCAACATTTGGAAGAAGGCAGTTGAGAAAGCTGGTAAGGCTGATGATCTCGAAGCGGTAAGAATGGCTGCTCTTGGTCAAACTTTTGATGCACCTGAAGGTATGGTGACAATGGAAAACAGTCATCACTTGTCCAAGTTTGTGCGTATCGGTGAAGTTACTGCCGACGGTCAATTCAAGATCGTTTACGAAACCAAGTCCGCCGTTGCACCTTTGCCTTGGAACCAGTTCGTTGCTGAAACCAAGGGCTATGCTTGCGATTACTCTGACAAGTCTAAGGGCGGTAAGTTCAAGAAGGCATAAAGCATACTTCCACAGGCAAGGTGCTGAAGCTTCTTGTTAGGCAGTATTTTATGTTCTAACCCTTGATCAATAAACTCAAATTTCAACATAGTTTGCTGTGTGGGCGATGTCTGCACAGCAAATTGTGTTTTGGAAACTATTTAGATCCCCAGATCACCTTAACAACCTACGGTAGCTTGAAAAGGGTGATTGAGGGGCATCTCTGCTGCGATAACTTATTATCCTTTATGTAAATAGAGTCATGACAGATAATCTTCTCCGACTTTTAGAGGGAGTATTTAATGGCATCAGTACGGGTTCTGTATTGTTGCTGGCGGCTCTGGGGCTGGCGATCGTGTTTGGCTTGATGGGCGTGATTAATATGGCTCACGGCGAATTAATGATGCTAGGTGCATATACAACCTTTGTGGTGCAGAATGGCTTCAAAAAATTGGGTGAGCCTTGGACTGATTTTTATGTTTTTGCGGCTCTCATTGCCGCTTTTTTAGTGACGGCGGCGGTGGGATTTCTTCTCGAAAAAGGCGTGATTCGTTACCTGTACGGACGACCGCTAGAAACATTATTGGCAACTTGGGGCGTGAGCTTGATCTTGCAGCAATTTGTCCGCAGTGTGAATTGGGTGATTATTGCTGCCCTGTTAATTTTTAGCTTGTTGTACTTTGGTGCGGTCTGGATTTTACAGAAAAGACCGAATTGGGAAGGAATTCGGAATTGGGCGATCGCTATTCTGTTACCTCTATCCCTTGCTATTTCAGGTGCAGTGGCTGTATTTCTTGGTCAGACCTATAAAATGGCAGTCACTCAGCCTTGGTTTGGCGCTCAGAATGTGGATGTGACTGCTCCAAAATGGCTGAGAGGTGGGATTGCGATTGGGACTTTACAATTACCCTATGTGCGTTTATTTATAATCGTTTTGACGATCGCCTGTGTGATTGGAATTTATCTGTTCTTAGAAAAATCACCTTGGGGCTTGCGAATTCGGGCGGTGATGCAAAATCGCCAGATGAGTGCTTGTTTGGGAATTCCTACTAAAACAGTTGATGCTCTTACCTTTTCACTCGGTTCTGGCTTGGCTGGGATTGCGGGCTGTGCGGTTAGTTTCCTCGGCTCGGTCGGACCAAATACAGGACAAAACTATATTGTGGACACGTTCATGGTGGTAGTAGTTGGTGGTGTCGGTAAATTATTTGGTAGTATTGCCGCCGCGATGGCGATCGGGATTACCAGTTATCTACTTGGTTCACAGACCTTTGTAACTTTATTTGGCGCACAAAGTCCTGTCGCAGGATTTTTTACTTTTTTCGGCACGACCAGTATGGCGAAAGTACTGCTTTTCTTGATGATTGTCGCGTTCTTACAATACAAACCTGCGGGAATGTTTCCTCAAAAAGGGCGGTCAGCAGAGTTATAAGCATAATTCTTTAGGTTTAGTATGGTTTTCGGTTGAATATGGATAAAAGAGCATGACAGATATTTCCACAGATATTTCTACTCCAGCAAAATCTAAACAGAATTGGCGATCGCTCTTCTTTGAAATCGGTATCGGCTTAGCGATCGCCATAATCCTAATTTTTGTGATCCCCGCAGTTTTTACCGCCACAGGACAAGCTTTTAGAATCACGATGCTAGGTCGATTTTTGGCATTGGCGATCGTGGCTCTAGGAATTGACCTAATTTGGGGCTATACGGGACTTTTGAGCTTGGGGCATGGTGTGTTTTTTGGCTTGGGCGGCTATGCGATCGCCATGCATTTAAAACTGCAATTCCCTGCCGATGCGATCGAAAAGCTCCCCTCTTTTATGCCTCTCTATGGAATTACCAAGCTTCCTGCTTTGTGGGAGCCGTTTTTCTCCTTTGAATTTACGCTGTTAGCCGTTGTCCTGATCCCCGCGATCGTTGGCGCAACCTTGGGATACCTAGTATTCAGAAATCGCATTCGTGGCGTATATTTCTCGATTTTGACCCAAGCAACCACGATTATTTTCTTCAATTTTTTCAACGGTCAGTTGCAATATATTAACGGAACCAATGGACTCACTGACTTCAAAACCATTTTTGGCTATGATGTCAACGCACCTGAGACTCAGAGAGTTTTCTATGTCCTGACGGTAGTATTTTTGGGCTTATCCTATACCCTCTGTCGATGGCTGACAACTGGAAGATTCGGCAGACTATTAATTGCTCTTCGCGATGATGAAAATCGGGCAAGGTTTTCAGGTTACGATCCCACAGGCTTTAAAGTACTGGTATTCGCCATCTCCGCCGTCTTAGCAGGTATTGGAGGCGCTCTATTCACGCCTCAAACTGGCATCATCTCGCCAAAATCTATGGATATTGGACTGTCCATCGAAATGGTGATTTGGGTCGCCGTGGGTGGTCGTGGAAGTTTAATCGGTGCATTTATTGGCACGATTTTAGTTAACTTTGCCAAAAGTATCCTTAGCGAGCAGTTCCCTGAAATCTGGTTATTCTTTCAGGGAGCAATGTTCTTGATCGTGGTAATGGTGTTACCCGATGGTTTAGTTGGTTGGTTCCGCACCAGTGGTGTATTGCTATTCAAGAGAGTTTTTGGTGGCAGACCAACGGTTACATATCCTAGTCTTGAATTAGATCCAGAGGTGCAGAATGAACGAAAGAATCTTGGAGATTGAAGATGTCACGGTTAGCTTTGACGGTTTTAAAGCAATCAACCACCTCAACTTCGATATGGAGCAGGGTGAGTTGCGCGTGATTATTGGACCGAATGGTGCTGGCAAAACCACCTTTCTCGATGTGATTACAGGGAAGGTCAAGCCCACCGAAGGTCAGGTGAGATTTAAGGGTAAAAATACGCGATCACTTGCCGAGCATCAAATTGCCAGAATGGGTGTGGGACGTAAGTTCCAGACTCCACGCATTTACCTAAATCTCACTCCTAGAGAGAACTTAGAGCTAGCTAGTAATCCGAATAAAAATGTCTTCTCTACTCTGTTCAAACCACCATCAGTGGTAGAAAAGCAGAAGGTATATGAGCTTCTGAAGACGATCGGACTGATGCATAAATCGGAGATGAAAGCAGAATTTCTCTCTCACGGTGAAAAACAATGGCTGGAAATTGGGATGTTAATTGCTCAGTCTCCCGATCTATTGCTAGTAGATGAACCTGTTGCTGGTTTAACCGATGAAGAAACTGAGAAAACGGGTGAACTTTTGATGTCACTTGCCGAATCTCATTCGATCATCGTCATCGAGCATGATATGGAATTTGTGCGCCAGATTGCTCGTAAGGTAACGGTTTTACATCAAGGCTCTGTCCTTTGCGAAGGCAACTTTGAAGAGGTACAAAACGATCCCAGAGTAATTGAAGTCTATCTCGGTCATCAGGAGGAGGAATAATGGAAGATAATTACGATCCGATTTTACAATTGAACAATCTCAATGTTTATTACGGTGAGAGCCATATTCTTCGCAATGTTGATATGGGTGTCGCTTCTGGCAAGATGGTCTGTCTGATTGGTCGGAATGGCGTTGGTAAAACCACGCTCTTAAAAACGATCATGGGATTGCTCAAGCCGAGACAGGGAGATGTTACTTTTTTTGGTAAAGATATCACCCAACTCACCCCCGATCAACGCGCCCGTATGGGTGTGGGGTATGTGCCACAGGGTCGCGAAGTGATGCCGCGTATGACTGTCAAAGAGAACTTATTACTCGGTTTAGAATCTCGCCCTGTTACTCCTGCGGTGAGACAAACTCTATTGGATATGGTTTATGAACTATTCCCCGTATTGAAATCGATGCTTGGTCGGATGGGCGGTGATCTTAGCGGTGGTCAACAGCAACAATTAGCGATCGCCCGTGCTTTGATGGGACAGCCCAGATTATTAATTCTCGATGAACCCACGGAAGGAATCCAGCCATCAATTATTTTAGAGATTGAATCGGCGGTCAAGCAGATTGTGGCAACCACGGGGATCTCGATCTTGTTAGTGGAGCAGCATTTGCATTTTGTCCGTCAAGCTGATTGGTACTATGCAATGCAAAAGGGCGGTATTGTCGCCTCTGGTCAAACATCGGAACTCAGTAACGAAGTCATTCAAAAGTTTCTCGCTGTTTAGACTAGTATAGAAGAGGGTTGGGACTCAAAGCGCTCCAACTCTCTTCTCATTACAGGAATAAAATTTTAAGGAGAAGCTGATGACACAGGCTTACTTTGAGACAGAAGATATTCTCCAAACTGCGATCGCTAATAATTCCCCTGCTCCACTTGCCAATCTCTATGATTACGATTTTAACTTATGGGTTGAGGCGACAGCTAATCTATTGCGTAGTGGCAAATTAACAGAGATAGATGTGGTGAATTTACTCGAAGAAGTGGAATCAATGGGAAATAGCGATAAACTTGCTTTGAGTAGTAATTTAGTTGTTGTTTTATTACATTTGCTTAAGTGGCAATATCAGCCGCACAAACGCACGAGAAGCTGGGAGAAAAGTATTGCTGAACATCGTCGTCGCATAGATGAGCGTTTTGAAATTAGTCCTAGTTTAAAAAGATACTATTTACAAATATTTGATAAATGTTATCGAAACGCTCGTAAGCAAGCCAAAATCGAAACAAGATTACCTTTAAATAATTTTCCTGAGATTTGCCCCTTTACCTACGAACAAGTACTTGATGAAGACTTTTTACCTGAATAGGGCGATCGCTGATGTATTTATTGAGGTTGCAAAGAGTCTGACATTAAGTGATTTTACTGAAAATGTACTATTTAACAGTACCGTACAAAGTATCTCAAATTTAAGCAAAATAAGGCGCGTTATACTTTGTTCATGTACCCTACAAGATTGGCGATCACACTAATTCAAGGCTTCAACTGCAACGCGCCCACCTTCAATCGCCTCAATCTGAAGCTTAAAACCATACAATAGTCCCATTCCCACCAACGGATCTGCATCAGAAGCCGCCACATCGATAATTTGCTCTTGACCATCCCAAATTACAGAAGCTTTGTATATTTCAAAAACAACTTCGCTCCCATCGCCTAACGTACCAATGTCTCGATAATGCCAAGGTAAGCCAAGATCTGTGATGATAGAAAGTGGCAAGGAATAAAAAATAAATAACATATGCAAATAAGGATAGAATAAATAAAAATAAGTGTTAATTATGTACTATTGCGAAGAGATTGAATCGGAGATGTTGAAGTTTTACACATCACTAAGTGAGAAAG
>JBIKYX010000116.1:0-11613 GCA_044355035.1 Pseudanabaena sp.
ACATCCACCAATCAGAATGAACTAGAGGCGTGAATGCACTGGTGTCTGTTAGTTGAAAATTGTTAGAAATCACAGAAACGAGATTCGGAACGTTGCGATTTCCAACTACATTTGAGTAAGCTGACTCTGTAGAAGGCGAAAATTCAGTGCTTCTATTGGTATCTTGTTGATCGAATACTGAAGTACCCGAACTTTGAAAACCGATATGAGGCTGAAATAAATCAACATCGGCACGTTGAAAAAACTGTCTTTGAGCAACTACTTCTCCAACCAACGGCGCACCTTCAGATTTACCTGTCAAAGGATTAACATCATCGGCATCAGTTGGTTCAATTAAGCGATCATACGATGGCACATCGGAAGACAGCAAAAGTTCAATATCTCCACCTTCAATGGAATCAAAAATCGCCTCTCCACCGAAAGCTTCCTTAATTCCCTGCCACCATCCCCCTGTACGGGCAAAATATTCTTGCCACCAGCCACCTTTACGCGCAAAAAGCTGCTGCCACCATCCACCTTTGCGAGCTTCAAGAGATGTATCACCCGCCCCCTTAGGCGCGTAAATATCGGAGTTATCAAACATCAACGCCATCGCGTTGTCGAGATTTTGCTTTGTCTTTTGACTAGCAATCTGCTTGGATTCCATTTCTAGCTGGGCATAATTAATCATTTTATTGATGCCACCTGTGGCAATATCCCAACCGATCGCATCAAAAGCAATCAAATCTAAACCTGTAATTGCGGTGGTCTGACCACGCCGAACTTCCGCGTCCATGATTCCGCCAGACTCCCAATGACTTGCTTGAAAGCCATTGCCACCTCTGGTCGTATCCACGCCATTATCAAATCTACCAACAAAAGTCGTGCCATTAGTCCCAAGTCCAAAGTATTGATCACCACCAACACTTAAGTCGATGTTTGACTCGAATCCAACATTGCTTTTGTTGGAATAGCGGAAAAGGTCTAGAGTCGAGGCTTGGTTAACACGCTCCTTGAGCGCTAATTTATATTCCGAGCTACTTAAATTACCGCCGCCAACCCAAGGGCGATCGATACTGCTTTGAAAGCCTAAAATATGACCAATTTCGTGAACAGCCACACCAATAAAGTCTACTGAGTTTGCCGCGACTGTGTTCTGTCGGTTGAAATTATAACTCCAACTCGTATTTGTGCCAGTCAGGTCGCGCATGACAATGTAGCCATCAAGGACATTACTAGCTTTAGTATCTATTCCTCTTCCTACTGCCCCCACTGATTTGGCGTTAGCACTGTTGATACTTAGTTTGGAGCCAACCTGTTGCGAATTGACAGTTTGGTTAGAAACAATAGCGTCATATCTCGCTTTAAATGAATTGCTATTAACCGTCTGTGAGCTAATTACTTTTAGATCGGTGCTGGTGGGATCGGCATCATATCTAAGGGCATTAGCATAAGTACTAAACGAGTAATCGTTAGTTCGAGCAATAGCACCAGCGATGGTATTGCCAGCAAAGTCTTTTTGGACATCAACAGCGATGTTGATCGTTACGTCATCAGTCAAGTACGAAGACCAGATCTTCCCAGCCATTTCAAAAGCAGCCATCTGAGTCTGGGATACGCCTTGAGCGTAACTAAAATTAAATTGCATTGTTTAAATTCCCCAAAAAATTAGGATTAGATTTAGCTTCCCCCCAAATCTAAGTCTCCACAAAAAGACTTATCCCGCCAACATGGATCTATCTTACCCTTACCGAAGTAAAAATCAATCAGTGTCTAAGATTTTATTTTATTAATTATTAAAACGTTTTGTATATTTATTAAACTTCATTAACGGGACATCCACCAATCAGAATGAACTAGAGGCGTGAATGCACTGGTGTCTGTTAGTTGAAAATTGTTAGAAATCACAGAAACGAGATTCGGAACGTTGCGATTTCCAACTACATTTGAGTAAGCTGACTCCGTAGAAGGCAAAAATTCAGTGCTTCTATTGGTATCTTGTTGATCGAATACTGAAGTATCCGAACTCTGAAAGCCGATATGAGACTGAAATAAATCAACATCGTTACGTTGAAAAAACTGTCTTTGAGCAACTACTTCTCCAACCAATACTGCACCTTCAGATTTACCTGTCAAAGGATTAACATCATCGGCATCAGTTGGTTCAATTAAGCGATCAGAGAAATAATCATCAGAAGACAGCAAAAGCTCAATATCTGCACCTTCAATCGAATCAAAAATTGCCTCTCCACCGAAAGCTTCCTTAATTCCCTGCCACCATCCGCCTGTACGGGCAAAATATTCTTGCCACCAGCCACCTTTACGAGCAAAAAGCTGTTGCCACCAACCACCTTTGCGAGCTTCAAGAGATGTATCACCCGCAGCCTTAGGCGTGTACATATCAGTGCTATCAAACATCAACGCCATCGCGTTGTCGAGGTTTTGCGTTGTCTTTTGACGAGCAATCTGCCTAGCTTCTCTTTCTAGTTGGGCATAATTAATGATTTTATTGATACCGCCTGTGGCAATATCCCAGCCGATCGCATCAAAAGCATTCAAATCTAAAGCGGTGATTGCGGCAGTCTTACCACGCTGAATCTCTGCATCCATAATTCCGCCAGATTCCCAGTGACTTGCCTGAAACCCATTGCCACCTCTGGTCTTATCAACACCACTATCTAAACGTCCAACAACAGTCGCACCATTAGTCCCAAGTCCAAAATATTGACTACCACCAACACTTAAGTCGATGTTTGTCTTGCTTCCAACCCTACTTTTATTGGAATAGCGGAAAAGGTCTAGAGGAGAAGCTTGATTAACACGATCCACAAGCCCCAGCAGATAGTCTAGACCACTTAGATTATCTGTGCCAACCCATGGGCGATCAATACTGCTTTGAAAGCCTAAAACATGACCAATTTCATGAATAGCCACACCAATAAAATCAACTGATTTTGCAGGAGTTGTGTTCTGACGGGTGAAGTTATAATTCCAACTGGTATTTGTCCCTGTCAAGTCACGCATGACAATGTAGCCATCAAGGACATTACTAGCTTTGGTATCCATACCACTCCCGCCTGCGTTTCCCACAGATTTGGCATTAGCACTATTAATACTTAACTGCCAGCCAGGCAGCTGTATGCTCACAGGATTGGGTGAAACATTAATGTCATATCTTGCTTCAAATATATTGTTATTAAAATTCTGTGCGCCAACCGCTCTTAAATCGTTGCTGGTCTTAGCATCTTGCTTAAGGTGATTAGCATAGCTGTGAAAAAAATAGTCGTTAGAACGAGAGATCGCGCCAGCAATGGTATTACCAGCAAAGTCTTTTTGGACATCAACAGCAATATTAATGGTCACGTTGTCGGTCAAGTATGAAGACCAGATTTTGCCTGCCATCTCGAAAGCAGCCATCTGAGTTTGGGATACGCCTTGTGCGTAACTAAAATTAAATTGCATTGTTTAAATTCCCCAAAAAATTAGGATTAGATTTAGCTTCCCCCCCAATCTAAGTCTCCGCAAAAAGACAAACTATGTATCAAGAGTAGAATATTACCCTAAATTTATTTGTTTATCAATAACTCAATTCGTAACTTTAGCCTTTCCAGTCAAGAAATGCTTGGCTATGTGTGAAAATAACATACTAGCGATCGCTCTGATACCGCTAACCAAACAGCTACACAATCCCCAAAAACATGGAAAACCCAGATTATGGTGAAACCTTAACTTGGACTGCCGAAGCAAAAGTCAAGTACAAAAATATTCCCTACTTTGTGCGATCTCAAGCGCGTCAACGCATCGAACAATTAGCTCAGGATTCTGGCAGTGATACGGTTACGGCGGAAATTGTCGAAAAAGCTAGAGTTGAGTTTGGGCAGTAGGTTCAAGGAAAAAGGAAAAAGGAAAAAGTTTTATGGGTAATGGGTTAGGAGCGCAAAATCAGGATCGTGGTTATTTGTTGACGGAGCAGGCTAATCCCTATAGTCAGAATTTGGATCAGTTGAGTGCGCTAGAAATTGTGGAATTGTTTAACCGTGAGGATGCCAAGGCTGTTGCGGCGGTTGGACAGGAAAAAGAGGCGATCGCTGAGGCGATTACGGTAATTGCGGCGGCGATCGCCAATGGTGGGCGCTTGTTTTATGTTGGTGCTGGCACGAGTGGCAGACTCGGTGTATTGGATGCGGCTGAATGTCCGCCTACTTTTTGTAGTGATCCTGAATTGATTCAGGGGATCTTGGCAGGGGGAATGAATGCGATGGTGCGGAGTTCAGAGGCTCTAGAAGATCGGGAAGATGATGGCGCGGCGGCGATCGCCGAAAGAAATATTAGCGATCGGGATGTCGTATTTGGGATCACCGCAGGTGGAACAACTCCCTATGTGCATGGGGCGCTGAAAGAGGCTAAACAACGCGGCGCTAAGACAGTCTTTTTTTGCTGCGTTCCCCCAGACCAATTTCCGATTCAGTACGATATTGAGATTCGTCCACTGGTGGGCGCAGAGATTTTAGCAGGTTCAACCAGACTCAAGGCGGGAACGGCAACTAAACTGGTGCTAAATACAATTTCTACAGGCGTAATGGTGCAACTGGGTAAGGTTTATGGCAATCGCATGATCGATGTATCGGTGACAAATAGCAAACTGGAAGATCGGGCGATCAGGATTATTCGCGATCTCACATCCCTTAGTCGAGAGGCGGCGGCGGACTTATTAGTGCGATCGGGTAAAAAAGTGAAGCTAGCTCTGTTAATGCATTGGAAGTCGGTGGATGCTGACAGCGCCGCCGAAATTTTGGAAGCGTCTAACGGACATTTGAGTAAAGCATTATCAGGTAATGTGTCATGACTGGTTCAGAACTGCGACAGGCGATCGCCACAAAATGGGACTATTCCTATGATGTGCAGTTACGCAAAACCCAAGGTAAAATTTTCCTACAGGTAATGTGGCGCTATCAAGAGCAGCAATCATTTTCGATGGGTGAAGCGGAGTTTATTCAACATCTTGATGCGATCGCTGCTTATTTGAGCGATTGGGGGGTAGTCGAGCAAGTCCAGAAATTCATCGACACCACCAAAGAACGCCCCCGCCTCGGCAAAGCCGTTAGCATTCCCCTTCAAATCGGTGAGCGATCGCTAGAGTGGCTAGTCGAGTAATATAATCACTATCTATTGGTTTACTTAGGAGAGTTAGCGATCAAGCTATATAGAGCAGTTAGCGAGGCTGAACTGGCAGATATTCTTAGTTATGGTATGTTTCGCCCCTGCCCTTCTGGTTGTTCGATGGAAGGCAAATGGTTTGCTGAGAGCCTAGAAAATGCTTTGGAGTGGGGAAAACGCTTTTACGCTTCTAACAAATTCCATGTTGTGATCGCAACTGTGAGCTTAGAAGTTGTAGCAAAAATGTATCCACGCGAAGAAAATCTGGATGGCATCGGTAAGGCTATATGGGCGGACGAAGAAATTTTAGATCAAATTAAGCCACTCGAAATTTTATCCGTGTCAAGATGAAAAATATAATGCAGGTTATAAATGTAGCATCAACTCTTTCTGCTGAAGTTAAGCTTAACTGGCTGACTGCGGATCAAGGTGGGAGAAAAAGACCGATTGCAATGGTTGATTACGCTGCTACAGCCTATTTTGCAGATGGAGATCGGCAATTATTTAGCATCATTTTGCATTTCTTAACAAAATTAGAAGGAGGTGTAAAAACTCCTACTCAAATTGATCGTGCAACAATGGAATTTCTTGCGCCTGAACTGGTTTCAGAGTTTCTTGCTGACGGCATACAATTCTGCATTACGGAAGGGGCGAAAGTTGTAGCAAAAGGTGAGGTTTTGTCTGTGAAAATTCCCAGCCTAAATTAAATGGCTTAATCATAAATCAACCATCCTATCCCAAAATATGTTCGCAACCAAAGAAAATTTTCCTAAACTCACTCCTAACGAATATTTCGCTTGGGAAGAAAAACAACTAAACAAGCACGAATATATCGAAGGTGAAGTCTATGCCATGAGTGGCGGCAGCGTTAATCATGGAAGGATTGCGATCCGATTTGTCACCATGTTCGATTCGCATTTACAGGGTAGTTGCATTGTCGGAAATTCTGATATTAAAGTGAAAATTGTCGGAACCACTAACTACACTTACCCCGATGTTAGCGTCACCTGTGACGATCTCGACAAAACTACCACTCAATATATTACTTATCCATCTTTAATCGTGGAAGTTTTATCTCCCAGTACCGAAGCTTACGATCGCGGTGGTAAGTTTAGACTGTATGCCAATAACCCCGTATTGCAAGACTATTTACTGGTTAGCTCCACCAGTATCGAAATAGACCTGTACCATAAAAAAGATAATGGTGAATGGGTAATTACTAACTACAAAGACGGCGACACAATCGAGTTAAAAAGCATCAATCTTAGCTTTGCGATCGCCCAAATTTATCAAGGACTCACACTTACAATGGAAACTGAATAGAAAATCTCCAAATTGAAACAACTGCTAGCTGACTTTACGAAACAATGATTGTAAGCTTATGATGAAATACTTATAGTTGCTGGCTCATTGCAGAATATTCTTATCTGGACTTTTATCTAGTTCTTATCCATTTTCCATCGGCTGCTAGCCAAACTTACGTCAAAATCTTCAGGGCAAAAATATGAGTCAAGCAGGAGCTAACCCATGGGATCGCCAATTTGTTAACCTTGGGCGAATCATGCAGTTTTTGCGTGATGAAGATGGTATTGACAACCTGTTAACCGCAACCCTTGATTATCTTCGCGATAACTTTGATTACAAACTAATTTGGATTGGGCTTTATGATGCCGAAAATCATCGTCTCACAGGCAAAGGTGGGACTACTCCTGCGGGAGAACTAAAATTTTTAAAGGATCGCTTTGCCCTCACCGCAGGTGATTTACTCGATCAAGTAATTTTGCAACGTAAGCCCTTACCAATCGCCGATCTGCGTCAAGAGAAACGTAGCGGTGAATGGCAAAAAGTAGCTCAAAAATTTGATATTCAAGGCACTTTACTCTGGCCGATCTACTATCGCGATCGCAGTTTTGGCGTAGCTTTACTTGGCTCAAACCTATGGAATGGGACACCCCGCAACGATGAAAGAGCTAGACTTTCGGTCGTACTTGGCGCTCTGGGGGCAACCCTAAGTCGTCTTGATGCCGAGTGGCATTATCAAAATGCTAAACGTCCAGACGAACCAATGTGGCAAATCCTTGCCAAAATTCGCAATATTCCTACACTTACTGACCGTCTCGAAGAAATTGTGCAGGAAACCCATAGCTTTGTGATGCCTGATCACACAAACATCTATTGGTTTGAACGAGAGCATCAGTATTTTTGGCGGCGTGTGACCAATCGTCAAGCTGGACCGAAATCTAAACAGGTCGTGGACAATACGGCTGGCGTTACCGTCCAGAATGCGCCCACACTTTATCAGGCGCTAACGAAGGATCAAGTCGTGGTGGTGGTGGATGCCAAATCTATGACTAAGGGCGATGTTAGCAATCGAGTGATGGAGCAGTTTGGTGCAACGTCAATAGTTATTGCACCGATCTTTTTTCAGTCTGAACTTTTAGGATTTTTGTCGGTGGAGGGTGATGAACCAAGACTATGGACAGATGATGAACGCAATTTTGTGCGTGGTGCAGCCCAGCTAGCCGCGATTACGGCTCCCTTAGAAGAGATGGAAGTCACCCTCGATCGCATTGCCTCGGATCAAATTCTCACCGCAGGGATTGCCAGAGCCATTTACTCAGACAGTGATTGGCAAAAATCTCTAGAAAATGCTTCCGAACAGCTATGTCAGCGCCTCGGATTAGAACGTTTTTGGGTGGCGACCTATGACAAAGACAACGAGGTTTTTCGCGTCGATTTTCAGTATCATCCCAAAAACCGCCGCCCCTTACCAACCCTATTACCCGCGCTAGCTACTGTTGATGTGCAGATGTTGGAGCAGTCTGCCGATGCCGCTACAGTAGAAAATCTGGATAGTGATTTTAAGTTTTTGGCTTGGCGAAATGCATTGATCGATCTTGATGTGCGATCAATGATTGTCAGTAGTACCTCAGTTGGAAAGTCTCTGGAAGGAGTTTTAGGTGTGGGACATGAAGCGCCACGCACATGGTCACGCCCAGAGCGAGAAATGGTACAGGCTGTTGCTCAACAAATTGGCTTAATCGTTCACCAAAATGAATTGCAGCGCCTATCGGATGAGCGCCAAAAGTCCCACCAATCGGTGCAGTTCGGTCTAGTAGCCTTGCAACAGTCCAATAGCCTCGAAAAATTGCATCATACCGCCACGCAGTTAATGGCGCAGGTGACGCAATCGCCCCTTGCGGTCTTAGTAATTTGGCTCCCCGGCAGACAGGGTGGACAGATTGCCTCGGTATTTTCCAGTCGGGAAGAATTTCAGCTTACGGTTAGCGAGACTCTGATTGCGATCGAAGAAGATCCGCTTGTACAGTGGACAATTCAAAGTGAAGGAATTTTGCCTTTGAGTGTCCACGATTTGCCAGAATCAACTAGAGCTTGGCTGAATGCTCCTGCGCTCGGACATATAATGGTAACAGCTTTACGGACAACGCCTGAGCATCAACCTACGGGGATGATTTTGGTCGCCGATCGCGCTGGTCGGCGTTGGGTCGATCGCCAACTCCAAGCTTTTAATATGCTAGCTAATCAACTGGCTTGGTCGCGCCGCCATTTATTACTGGTCGATCATCTCAAGCATAATCGCCAAGAACTAGAGCGCCTGAATTGGTACAAGCACCGCCGACTCGAAGATATCTATCGCACGGTTAGTACTGGTGTGCAGCGCTTGCTAGATGCTGATGCGAGAGCAAATGGTGCGGGAGGACTGAGCAATGTCACCATGCAAAGCTCACTTAAGCAATTACAGGGTTCATTATCTCCATTACCTCAGATTATTCGCAAAGAGCAATGGCGCTTGCGTCCTAATTACGAGACTGCGCCTCTCGCAGGGATGTTGAAACGGGCGATCGAGCGAGTTGATTCCTTAATTAAACAGCGTCAGATTTGGTCACAGGTACATAATCAAGCCAATGTTGTGGTCGGTGGTGACATTGCCAAAATGGAAATGATTCTCAATGAGTTATTACTATTTGCCTGTGGGCGATCGTCGGTGGGCGGTCGCATTGATATTTGGTGTCGCCAGATTGACGAAAAATTATTAGAACTATCGATTACTGATTATGGTGAAGTTGATGCATCTTTACTCCAAGAGCTACATCAAGGTAGAGCGATCGATCCCCTATCACCTTCGTTACTAGATCAGCCTCCAGGGTTGCATCTCGCCATATGTCAAAATTTGATGGTGGAGGCAGGTGGAGAACTATCGCTCTATCAATTAGAAGACAATCGCATTCTCAGTCGCCTAATTTTGCCTCTTTCTAGTTCTTAACGCACCTGACTATAATTGTAATAATCTCGCCGAGGTAGAAAGTCATGACTTTCACTATCGATCCATCCATAGATCCAGTTGTACTGCCAGATCATACCCAACTGCCAGAATCAGATGGTACATTTGTGAAAAATTTCCAAGAGCATCCCCAAAGTATTCTGCTCACCGATTCCCTCGAACCTGTCCTGCAACAAATTCATCCCGATGGACAATATGCGATCGGGCAGGATAGCGGCATTTATTGGCGTATGACCGAACCACCCGAAAAAGGAGCCGAAGCACCAGACTGGTTTTATGTGCCGAATGTACCGCCAACATTAAATGGGATTCCACGGCGATCTTATGTTTTATGGCAAGAATTTATTGCCCCACTGATTATCTTGGAATTTGTGTCTGGGACTGGCAAAGAGGAAAGAGATAAAACTCCTTGGACAGGTAAATTTTTTATTTACGAGCAGGTGATTCGCCCCGCTTTCTATGGCATTTATGAAGTCAAAACTGCCAGCGTTGAGTTGTATAAATTTATCGAAAATAGATTTGAACTTGTCATCCCTAACGATCGCGGGCATTACCCAATTGAGCAACTTGGTATTGAAATCGGTATTTGGCAAGGACAATATCAAAATCTCAATTTACCTTGGTTACGTTGGTGGGACGATCGCGGCAATCTGTTAATAACTGGCTCTGAACGTGCTGAAATTGAAAGCCAAAGGGCGACTAAAGAGTATCAACGCGCTGAGCAAGAGCGCCAACGCGCTGAACAGGAACATCTTCATGTAGAGCGATTAATGGCGCAGTTACGAGCGGCGGGGATTGAGCCAGAAATCTAGCTAAGTAGGTAGACTTAATTAATTAATTATTAGATAGTGGAACAGGCTTCTAGCCTGTTGACGGGCAAGATGCCCGTCCCACATTTTATATTTATTTAATTGCAACCATTTACTTAAGGACAAACTTTTCGATCGCTACAGCCACACCATCATCTTCAACGCTAGGAGCAACCCAATCAGCGAGTGGTTTTAGCCCATCAGGAGCATTTCCCATTGCCACGCCAATACCTGCATATTCCAGCATTTCTAAATCGTTAAAATTATCACCGATCGCTAAAACTTGCGATCGGTCAAATCCCAAAATATTCTCGGCTAAATGTTTAACCGCCGTTCCTTTATTGGCGATGGGATTGGTTGCTTCAAAAAAAGTTGCCACCGACTTCGTGAGATAAAGCTGCTGTGGTGTGTAGCGATCTTTCAAGACTCGCAGCATTTCTGTGACTAGTTCGGCTGTATCGCTCAAAGCCAAAATCTTTGTTGGTGGATGATCGGTACTTGCCTTAGTTAAGAATTCTCGCAAATCGCCGACTACTTTGACTCCGACTTTAGAACGTTCTGCGTAGGCTTGAGTTTGAGCAGTCATTTTGCGAACATAGAGTTCATCATTCACATAGATGTGAATCGAAAGCTGATCATTCGTAGCAAACTCTGCCAAATCGTCAAGTAAAGACAGGGCTTGATTCAGTTCAACTGGCCAATGTCCAACTAATTCATCGGTTTTAGGATCTTTAATAAATGCCCCTTGATAGGATATCAATGGCATATCCGAGGCGATTAATTCATGAAATCTTACTGCCGAGCGATACATCCGACCCGTGGCGATCGCCACTTTTACACCTTGGGCTTGAGCGTCTTTCACAGCTTGTTTGACAGCATCATTGACCTGATTGGCATCACCGCTAATCGTGCCATCAATATCGACCACGACCAGTTTAATGTCTTGCGCCATGAGTTTTCTTTTTACTTGGTATTTACCCAAGGTAAGGGCAATTCATGAATTACCCCTACCTTGGATTAGTTGATTGGCAACAGTGTAGCGAATCCCCAGAGAAATTAAAAGATATATAAATAACGAAATATTTGCAAAGTAAAGTTAGTTACGATATAAATCTAAAATTAATTGATTTTACGAACTGATATAAATTTTGGGGATGAGGGAGCGGCGCTTCAGCGCCGCTTTCTTGTGAGTGGTTGAAAAAGATGAGTGACGTTAGAATCTGAAACAGCAATAGCCACTGAGCTATCAAAGCATTTAAACAATAAAGTGAAGCGATCGCTATTTAACAAAAGTTGTCGCTGTATATCACGAATAGATAAACCTCGTGAAGGGGCAAAGAATACTAATAAGGTTTTACGAAGCTC
>JBIKYX010000117.1:0-11485 GCA_044355035.1 Pseudanabaena sp.
TGATCATTTGTGAGGTCTGTGTCGTATGCTGGTCTTATCATAAATTGGGTCTCCTGTAGACCCTTTTACTTTATTCCCCCTTCACGCTTTTTCCTAGGTATACCCACCTTTTCAAACAGCCTCTAAAGAATTAGATGAGTTAGTTAATATTCTTAAATATATAAAGATATTGTATGACATTAAACCTCATAGGTTAGTAGGTGGCAGATTTGAACTAAAAGTCAAAGTGAAAAGCAGAAGCAAATGGGAATCATTGGCAGATGTTGGTTTTGGTATTAGTCAATTCTTACCAATTGTTGTTGCTGATTTGCAGTTGGAAGATGATTCAACATTAATAATGTCTCAACCAGAAATACATTTACATCCTTCTGTACAAGCTAACTTGGGTGACTATTTAGTTAAGCAAGTTAAAGAGAGAAATAAAAACTATATTGTTGAAACTCATAGTGAGTATTTGCTCAATAGAATGAGATTACTCATAGTTAAAGGAGAAATTCAGCCTGAAGATGTGGCGGTTTATTATTTTGAAAATTCGATTAAAGATGGTAGTGTTGCTCATCGCATTGAATTTACAAAAGATGGACAAATCTTAAATGCTCCGAAAGGATTTTTTGAGACATATATGATTGATACGATGGATATTGCTCTTAATGCTTGACAGGTTTAATTTTCAAGAAATATCTAATGACTAAAAAAGATATATTTATCGACACCAATATAGCTAAAAATTTTACTAATCCTATTGATCCTGAATATAAAAAGCTCATCAAATGGCTTATGCAATCTGAGACTGGAGATAATAAAGCTTATTTAGTTGTTTCAAAAAAGCTGTTAGCTGAATATGGAAGAACTATGCGTCATGCAGCTTCAGGAAGTAATATTGCCGTAATTATTAACTTGTTAACTCGGCAAGGCAGACTGAATGAAATTAGTAATGAACAGATCCGAGATTTTCAGCAAGAACACTTTACAAACAAAGTCAAAAGAAAATTAATGTCTAACTCTGAAGATAGAGAGCATATCCCAGTGGTTTTATTGTCAGACAGAAAATATGCCCTGACTTTTGATGAAAAACTGACTGCTGACTTGCAAAAAATTCCAAGCTTTACTGCCACAGTTGGCAAAAAAACATCAGATATTCCCTACGATAAATAATGTAAATACTCAGATCGTGTAGTTTGTGACTTAAACCTATGACAGTTGGGTTAAACTAAAAACTCTAGTCTCTATAATATGTAGTTGCTTTCCGATGGAGTCACTGTTTTCTACTCAAGGCATTATGGTCATGCTGCTTGGTGCATACGCTGTTGCCATGTGGATGTTCCTCACCAGCGCACCTAAAGTACATACGATTATGGTGTCAAATCTCGATCAAGCGCGATACTTTTACGAAGGCGAGCTGAAACTGCCGATCGCTGATGTACCGCTACATTATTACTATGGCTATGAATATGGCATGGGCGCACCAGCCGATCCAATTTATATCCCCGCTACTGCCCGAACTGCTAAATCTAAGTATTCGGCAGACATGGAGGGCGCATGGTATCAGCTAAAGAAAAATGTGCAACTGCACATCGTCCCTGGAGCCAATGCTACCGATCGCGATCGGGGGCGACATATTTGTTTTAATCGTGACTGTGTGGAGCAGTTATTGCTACAGATTCAAGTGCGCGGGATCAAGCACAAAGTTCGTAGTGAAAAGCCGTTAAATTTTTTGGTTAAAGATCCCGATGGTCAAGTTATCGAAATAGCTGAAGTTATTAGCTAAAAATTAGGCTCTGGTTAGAAATCTTGCCGTAAATCTTGGCGTAAAAAATGTCTGATATATCAACACAACTACAAAAATTAGTGATCGCCAGTGGCAATACTGGCAAAATCAAGGAATTTCGCGATTACTTAGCGGATTTAGGCGTAATCCTAGTTGCTAAGCCAGACGAAATTGATGTCGAAGAGACAGGAGTAACTTTCATTGAGAATGCCCATCTTAAGGCTTCTCAAGTAGCAATCGCCACTAATGAATGGGCGATCGCCGATGACTCTGGACTAGAAGTCACTGCTCTCAATGGCGCACCTGGGGTTTTATCCGCACGATATGCAGACACAGATAGCGATCGCATGAATCGGGTTTTGCAAGAATTAGCGGAATATGAACTGCACAATCAGCCTAATCGTGAAGCTCAATTTGTTTGCGCGATCGCGATCGCCTCACCAGACGGAGCGATCGCTGCCGATGCAATTGGGATTTGCAAAGGAGCGATCGCCGATAATTCACGCGGCAATGGTGGATTTGGTTATGACCCTATTTTCCTAGTCACCGAACTTAATCAAACCTTCGGTGAGATCTCGCCTGAAGTCAAAGGGAAAATCAGTCATCGAGCCGAAGCTCTGGCGATTTTGCGCTCTAAGCTAAAGTCACTAGTTTAAAGTCACTGTCTGCACTACATTATTCCGCGTAATAATCTCAATCAACTCCTGTTTTACCTCTTCCGCTTGATCATTAGCAATTTGGCAAGTACCCGCATTAGCATGACCGCCTCCTTCGTAACGCAGCATCAACTCACCGATATTGATCGGACAGGTGCGATTGAGAACGGATTTACCCGTAGCAAATACCGTGTTTTGCTGCTGTTTACCCCACATCAAATGGATAGAAATATTGCATTCAGGATATAGGGCATACACCATAAAGCGGTTGCCAGCATATATTGTCGGCTCATTGCGTAAGTCGATAATCACCAACTTGTCGTGAACTTCTGCACAACTTTGAATCTGTCGCTTAAAGATTTCCTGCTGAGTCAAATAGAGATCGACACGCTCTTTGACATCTGGAATCTGCATGATTTCTTCAATGGGAATTGTGCGACAGGCTTCCACTAATTCCATCATCAAGGCATAGTTAGAAATCGTAAACTCACGAAATCGTCCTAATCCTGTGCGCGAATCCATGAGAAAGCTCAATAATACCCAGCCATCAGGATTGAGAATATCGTCAATGTCAAATTGAGCAGAATCGCATTTATCTACGGCTAGCATCATCGCCTGTGAAATGCGTGGAAATTTCAGCTTGCCACCATAGTAGTTGTAAACGACTCTTGCGGCTGATGGCGCTTCACCTTCGATTACATGATTAGTGGGAGTGTCGTAAATTCGCATCGTCTCGCTGACATGGTGATCAAAAACCATATAAGCGCCTTCAACATATGGCAAGTTACTCAGAATGTCGCGATCGCAAACTTCAACTTTACCGTCCTGCACGTCTTTGGGATGGACAAAGAGGATCTCATCGATCATATCCATCTCTTTGAACAATACGGCACTGACAACGCCGTCAAAATCGCTACGGGTAATCAATCGATATTTTTTGGTGGCTGCTGACATAAATCTTATATCCCTGATAATCTTGTAGATACTACAATTTTTCAAACAACTATAGTTGCTTTTATATCTATAGGTAAAGAAAAATAAAATCGGCTCCTTGAACAAGGGGCTTAAGCCCCTTGCCTGAACTTTTTATTAAAATCCCATTACCTTGGCAACGCTGGTGATGTCTGGTGCAATGCCCTTGTGTAATTTCGATTCGGCACAGGCGATCGCAGTGTCTGGATCTTTAATGCCATTACCAGTCAACACACAGACAATCGTTGCCCCTGAAGGAATTTGTTCGCTGACTTTCAGCAAACCTGCTACCGAAGCAGCACTAGCTGGCTCACAGAAAACGCCCTCTTCACCCGCCAGAAATTTGTAAGCTGACAAAATTTCTATATCCGTAACACTATGAAAATCACCGCCGCTTTCTTCCCTCACTCTCAGAGCTTTTTGCCAATTGGCAGGATTACCGATACGGATGGCAGTAGCGATCGTTTCGGGTTTATCGAAAATTTCCCCTGTTACCAAAGGAGCCGAACCCGCCGCTTGGAATCCCATCATGCGCGGTAATTTTTTGCATTTGCCAGAGGCATAATATTGTGAAAAGCCCATCCAATAGGCGGTGATATTCCCCGCGTTACCCATCGGAATACAGAGCCAGTCAGGAGCATCTCCCATCGATTCCACTAATTCAAAGGCGGCGGTTTTTTGCCCTTCTAAGCGATAAGGATTGACGGAATTAACCAAGGTAATTGGGAATTTTTCCGACAGTTCCCGCACAATTGTGAGCGCTTGGTCAAAATTACCATCGATCGCAATCACCTCAGCCCCATAGATCAAGGCTTGGCTAAGTTTACCGAGAGCAATTTTGCCATCAGGAATTAATACAAAGGCTTTCAAGCCACCGCGCTTAGCATAGGCTGCTGCCGCCGCCGAAGTATTACCCGTACTCGCACAAATTACCGCCGCCGATCCCGCCTCCTTTGCCTTAGAAATCGCCATCGTCATGCCGCGATCTTTAAAGCTACCAGTGGGGTTAAGACCGTCATATTTCAGCAAAACCTTAATATTGCGTCCGAGTCTCTGACTCAAAGCGATCGCAGGAATTAGAGGCGTATTGCCTTCATGCAAAGTCACAATTGGGGTTTGCTCGGTCACGGGCAAATAATCGGCATAGCGATGTATCAGTCCGCGCCAACCGTTAGGAAATGTCGTTGCTGGGTAAAGATCGAGACGAGTATCAATCACGCTTTCTTCTAAAAAATGCTTGTAAAAGGTCTTGTTTCATATATTACTGCAAATACAGCCTATTGAAAGTTTAAAAGTGCCGCTTCGCGGCACTTTTAAACTTATCCTGAATTTCATAGCTTTTAAGATGGTCTTTGTAAAGCGGCTCCACGTCTTGACCTGATACGGTGTTCTGAACGGGGATCGATTTTGAGATTGACAATCTGGTGCATAGTGCGATCGACTAAAGGAAATTGGGATTGCCAATTATGAATGATATGAAAATAGTTTTCAGCATCCTCTAGACAATATTCGTAGATTTCGTTCAAAACCGTTTCGTATCCTTTTTCCTTGTGCAGCACCTTGCTCCCATTCCGAAACACATAATATCCCTTAATTTTTTTGTAGATCGGAATCCCTAGATAAGCAAATAGATTGTTCAAACCTTGATTTAAATCATTACGTTGACTTGTTTTTTGCAAATCTAAAATTTTAATTTTATCTACTTTGGGGATAAAATCCAGAGCCTCCATTCTTTGCCTCAGACAAAACATATCGCTAGTGGAAAGCCCATATCCGATAAAGTACTTATTCTGAAAATTTTGCAAATCATTCAAAATATCTTGGATGATTTTTTTTTCTTGGGTGCTTGATTCAATAAATTGAATTTTGATGTACTGTTCGTTACTATTTTCGAGAATGCGAGTGAGGGTGTAACCAAAAATTTTTTGTACCGCTAATCCATCCTGATGAAAATCGCGACACCATTCTAAGTCTAGAAAAACAAGATCGTAGATTGAACCATCGTAGAAATTATTTGTATATTGACTTGGAATTTTAAATTCCTTTTTATACATACGGTTTGGCTCAAAGGTGGGCTAAAAAATGGCTGAGCAGATACAACTACTTGTATATCGTAGCTTTAATAATCGGTTTGCGATCGCTAAGTTTAAGACATCAAACCAAAAAGAGACCAATGGCGCAAAGTACTGCAACTCTCTTCTTTAAATCTCAAAATTAAAACCATTTTGTTTTAGTTCTAAGTATTTATTCTCATCGAACCGATAAAGCTTAGCTGCACGATGGGAAACACCTTGTTCGAGTTCATTGGTATCAATCAGTAAGTCCATCCCCAAGATTTTTTTACGAAAATTACGTTTGTCAAGCTGACGATCTAAAACAGTTTCGTACAATTTTTGTAATTGCGTCAGTGTAAATTTTTGCGGTAATAGCTCAAATCCAATTGGCTCATAACGAATTTTGCCGCGCAGTCGAGCGATCGCTGTTTGCAAAATCCGATCATGATCAAAGGCTAATTTAGGTATCTCAGAAATCCGAAACCAATTTGCCTCACTCGCATCGGTCGCCGCTTGAATTTGTTGTTCAACTAAATTAATCAATGCGTAATAGGACACGGTAATTGTGCGATCGCGGGGATCACGATCCAAGTCACCAAAAGTATATAGCTGCTCCAAAAACACATCATGAATCCCAGTTTCTTCCTGTAATTCACGCAAAGCCGCCTGTTCCAAGGTTTCATCCATCCGCACAAATCCCCCAGGGATTGCCCATTCTCCTTGAAATGGCGAGATGTCACGCTTAATCAGCATTATTTTAAGATCTAACTCCGCATCAAGTCCAAAAACGATGCAGTCAACGGTAAGGGCGGGGCGGGGGTAGTTGTAGGTGTGCATTTTAATTACGAATTATCAATTACGAATTACGAGTTACGGAGTGATAATTCCTAATTCGTAATTCGTAATTATTTTTAGCTTGACATAGTGTAGAAATGACACTATGGTAGTTTGTGTAGTTTATACACTATATCGCGATGCAAGGACAAGTTGACTCTTTTGAATATGCCATTGGCTCGATCATTGGGCGCAATCATGTTCTTGCTGGTAAAAACAATCAGGATGCCTATCAGATTATTGCTAACGAAAAATTTATAATTGCGGTGGTGTGCGATGGCTGCGGCAGTGGTAAACATAGCGAAGTCGGTGCAAAGTTGGGTGCGAGGTTGGTGATTGCGGAGATTACTAATCTTCTCAATCAAGAGGGAAATCAAGATTCTGAAATATCTAATCCTGAATTTTGGAATCTGGTCAAGCACAACTTATTGCAGAAGTTAAAAGATTTCGTAATGCTTACCAATGGCGATATGGAATTTGTAAATGACTATTTGCTATTTACGATTCTCGGCACGGTAATTACAGATCTCGAAACAGTTACTTTTTCGATGGGAGATGGCGCGATCGCTATCAATGGCGAACTTAATCAAATTCCTGCCTATCCTGATAACGCGCCGCCCTATCTTGCCTATGGGTTGTATAAACCCGATGCAATTAATTTTGAAATACGCGATCGCTTACCCACATCAGAACTAGAATCTCTTCTCATTGCCACCGATGGCATTGATGATTTAGTAAAAGTTGAAGACATCCATCAATTTTGGCAAGAAGATCGCTATTTTAAAAATCCTGATGCGATTCGCCGTAAGTTAGCGATGCTCAATCGGGAGGAAGTAAAGCCTGATTGGAATAGAAAAGAGTTAACTAAGCGATCAGGCGTTTTGTCAGATGATACTAGTTTAGTAGTGATTAGAAGAAGTCATCTGTAGGGGCATTTCATGAATTGCCCCTACAGATCGAACACAACAGAAAATTTATTTTAGAGGTAAAAAATATGCTTGGAGCAATTGTTGGTGATATCGTTGGTTCAATTTACGAGTTTAATAACCATCGCTCAAAAGACTTCCCTCTCTTTGGTGATGGATGTGAATATACTGATGACACTGTATTAACTGTAGCTGTTGCTGATTGCTTGATGAATAATGGCAACTATGCAAAATACATCAAAAATTATGCTCGTAAATATACAGGTAGACGGTATGGAAGGAGCTTTAGAAAATGGATTAGTTCTGATAGTTTGGAGCCGTACAATAGCTGGGGTAATGGCTCAGCGATGCGAGTTAGTGCAGTAGGTTTCGCCTGTAATGATTTGAGATCGGTAATACTTGAAGCAAAGAGATCGGCGGAAGTTACCCATAATCACCCTGAAGGAATTAAGGGAGCGCAAGCAACGGCTGTGGCGATTTATATGGCGCGTAAAGGTCAGAGTAAAAAGCAAATAAAAGCGGCGATCACTAGCTCCTCTGGTTATGACTTAGATAGAACCTTAGACGAAATTCGCCCTAGCTATAAGTTTGAAGTTTCCTGTCAAAAAAGCGTCCCCGAAGCAATTATTGCTTTTTTAGAATCAACTAGTTTTGAAGATGCAATTCGTAATGCCGTTTCCCTTGGTGGTGATACCGATACACTCACTTGTATTACAGGCGGCATAGCCGAAGCTTTTTATGGTGGTGTCCCTCAAGATATTGCAGAAAAAGCTTTGAGTTATTTATCCAAAGAAATGTGTGAAGTAGTTGAAGGATTTAGAGAGAGGTATGGATTATGTTAGGTGCAATTGTTGGTGATATCGTTGGTTCAATTTACGAGTTTAATAATCATCGTTCAAAAGCTTTTCCTCTCTTTGGTGGAGCCTGTGATTTTACCGATGATAGCGTGTTGACTGTAGCTGTTGCTGATTGCTTGATGAATCAAGGTAATTATGCGGAATACATCAAAAACTATGCTCGCAAATATCCCAATCGTGGCTATGGTGGACGCTTTGCTCAATGGATACGCTTTGAGAGTATGGAGCCATACAATAGCTGGGGTAATGGTTCGGCGATGCGAGTTAGTTCTATAGGATTTGCTTTTAATACATTTCCATTGGTTTTAGCTGAATCTAAGAAATCGGCGGAGGTCACTCACAATCATTCTGAAGGAATTAAGGGAGCGCAAGCAACCGCTGTCGCGATTTATATGGCTCGTAAGGGTCAGACTAAAGAACAAATAAAAGCAGCGATTGCTAAATCTTTCAACTATGACCTAGATCGAACCTTAAACGAGATTCGTCCCATTTATAAATTTAATGAATCTTGTCAAGAAACAGTTCCCGAAGCAATTATTGCATTTCTAGAATCAACGGATTTTGAAGATGCAATTCGCAATGGAATTTCTCTCGGTGGTGATAGCGATACTTTAACCTGTATTACAGGCGGCATAGCCGAAGCTTTTTATGGTGGTGTTCCTCAAGATATTTCTGAAAAGGCTTTAAGTTATTTACCCAAAGAAATGCGTGAAGTAGTTGAAGAATTTAGAACGAGGTATGACTTATGTTAGGTGCGATCGCTGGTGATATTATCGGTTCGATTTATGAAGTGCTTCCCATGAAGCGAAAAGATTTCCAACTATTCTCCTTTGGCAGTCATTTTAGTGATGACACCGTTCTTACCTACGCTGTTGCTCATTCCATTCTCACAGGAACTAGCTATGCAAGCAACTTCAAAAAATGCTTTTGGCGCTACCCTTTAGCTGGTTTTGGACAGCGATTTACTTGCTGGGTAATAAAAAATGGAAAAGAAGGTTATAACAGTTGGGGTAATGGTGCGGCGATGCGAGTAAGTCCTATCGCATGGGCTTATGACAATCTCGAAGATGTTCTCAAAGAAGCAGAACGTTGTACCGCCACAACTCACAATCATCCTGAAGGCATTAAAGGCGGACAGGCTACAGCGGCGGCGGTTTTCTTAGCGCGTCAGGGTAAGACTAAGCAAGAGATTCAAGATTATATTGAGCAAACTTTCGCTTACGATTTGCATCGCACCATCGATGAAATTCGTCCCAATTATAAGTTTGAAGTTTCCTGTCAAAAAAGTGTCCCTGAAGCGATTATTGCTTTTTTAGAATCAACGGATTTTGAAGATGCGATTCGTAATGCTGTATCTCTCGGTGGTGATAGCGACACGATCGCCGCAATTACTGGAGGTATTGCTGAAGCTTTTTATGGTGGTGTGCCTCATGTGATCGCAGTACAAGTCTGGAAAAAACTTGATCGGCGGATTCAGAACACTGTGATTGAGTTTAACAGAACTTATAACTTGCCTTGCTATTTGAAATATTAGGTACAAAATCATGGATATCTATCTTAATCAAAAGCGAATTAGAGTTAATCCTAAAGACGCAATCGGCAAAGGTGGCGAAGCGGATATCTATGATCTCAAAAATGGCAAAGTTCTCAAACTTTTCAAAACCGCCGATCATCCTGATTATGAACTATTACTTCAAGAACAATTGGCGGCTCAAGCCAGAATTGCTATTCATCAGCAAAAGCTACCTGCTTTCCCGCAAAATTTGCCTGTGAGGGTAATTAAGCCTGAAGCTTTAGCTAAGGATAAACAGGGAATGATTCTCGGCTATGCGATGCCTTTTTTGCAAAATACAGTGCCACTTTTGAAATATAGCGATCGCAATTACCGCAATACAAACGGCATCTCGCAGCAATTAGTCACTAGCTTATTTCGTGATTTACATGAGACTGTTCTTAAAGTTCATCAAGCAAATGTCACGATTGGCGATTTCAATGATTTGAATCTGCTGGTTTCCCAAAATCAAGTCTATCTAATTGATGCTGATTCCTTTCAATTTGGACAATTTCCCTGTCAGGTATTTACAGCGCGATTTGTTGATCCAATCTTGTGCGATCGCCAAGCAAATCAGCCAATTCTAACCAGTCCGCATACCCCCGAATCCGATTGGTATGCCTTCACGGTGATGCTGATGCAGAGCCTCCTCTATGTCGATCCCTATGGCGGCGTATACAAGCCCAAATCGCAAGCCTCACAAATCCCCCACAGCGCAAGACCACTCCAAAGAATTACGATATTTCATCCCGATGTCCGCTATCCCAAACCCGCCATTCCTTACAAAGTTCTATCCGATGATTTATTACATCATTTCCATAATTGCTTTGAGAAAGATTGGCGCGGAGACTTCCCTCAAAAGCTTCTCTCATCAATGCGTTGGATAAAATGTAATCAATGTGGAATCGAACATTTAAGAACTACTTGCCCAATTTGTACACCTTTAATTGCGTTTCCCCCCTCTACCTCTGGGAGAGGGGCTGGGGGTGAGGGCTGCAAAGTTATTCATATATTCCAAACTGAAGGCGTAATTCTTCAAGTCGCTTTACAAAACAATTCTCTCAACTATCTCTATCACGCTAACCACGAATTTAAGCGCGAAGATAACACAGTTTTATTATCAGGAGAACTCGATGCTAATATTCAATTCGCTATCTTTGGCAAGTCCACAATCGTTACTAAGCAAGGCAAAGCGCTCACACTCACGCAAGGACAACCACCGCAAGCGATCGCCGCCGAGCTAATCCGAGCTAATTCCTTCTCTCGCTATTGGATTGATCAAGGTCAATTACTCCGCGATGGCAAGCTAGGCAATGAATATATCGGTGACATTCTCGAAGGACAAACCCAATTCTGGATAGGCGAAACCTTCGGCTTTGGCTTCTATCGGGCGGGTGCGATTAGTGTCGCTTTTACCTTTGATACTAAGTGTGTGGGAATAGGCGATCGCGTAAATATTCCACCTATTCAAGGAGAACTAATTGATGCCAATTGCGTCTTTAGCAATGACCTCTGCTGGTTCTTCACCATCACCCAAGAGCAGGGCAACATCATCCATCGCGTTTCTGTATTGCGTCCTAATGGTGAACTAGTTGCAACCCTTGCTGCATCCAAAGGCGATCGCGCATGGTTGACGAATATTCATGGCGGCAGTGCGATCGGTAATTGGCTATTTGTTCCCACTGATGAAGGTATCGCTAGAGTTGAGGTAAACAATGGACAAATCATGATTACAAAAACGGGTGCGACCTTAATATAATACACTTATTAAGTGGCAACAGGAAACCCATACTGATTGAGATTTTGCCAGAATTGCTCCCAACGCGTAGAAGTTAAAACTAAAGCTCTTAAACTCAGAATTATGCT
>JBIKYX010000035.1:0-37193 GCA_044355035.1 Pseudanabaena sp.
TGAATTTTTGTCTACCACTAGCGAAATGATGCTCTTTGCCGCTATGGTTCATCTGATGGTTCGTCGTTTAAGCCCTAAATCCATCCCTATTTAACCTACTCTAAAACTTTTCAAACACTCTCTTAGGATTTACTTCTGTAATCCAAATTATTTGTGCATTAATTTGAGCATTAGTTTGTGCATTAATTTATGCATTAATTTGGTGATCGCTAGGCGTTTTATTGTAATTATCGCGATCAAAACTGCTAAATTTAATTAATAATTAAGACTGTAGTTAAAACTACCGTTATCTGCTGTTTTTTTAGATCTTTGTTAAGCTAAGCCCCCGTAAATCATATGCCTAAAAAGTCCACAGTTATTTCCCCCTCGATCCTGTCTGCTGACTTTAGCCGTCTCGGTGACGACATTCGTGCAGTTGATGCGGCGGGTGCAGATTGGATTCATGTTGACGTGATGGATGGTCGCTTTGTCCCTAACATTACAATCGGACCATTAGTTGTTTCGGCAATTCGTCCTGTTACAACCAAAATTTTAGATGTACATTTAATGATTGCTGAGCCAGAGAGATATGTTGCTGACTTCGCTAAGGCGGGAGCAGACATTATCACTGTTCATGCAGAACACACTGCTTGTCCTCACTTACATCGCAATCTTTGCCAAATTAAAGAACTAGGGAAACTGGCTGGTGTTTCTCTTAATCCTTCAACACCTTTGAGTTTTATTGAGTATGTACTTGATCTATGCGATTTGGTGTTGATCATGAGCGTTAACCCTGGATTTGGCGGACAAAGCTTTATTCCTAACGTGATTCCTAAAATTGCCAAGTTACGTCAAATGTGTGACGATCGCGGACTTGATCCTTGGATTGAGGTTGATGGCGGTCTGAAACCAAGCAACACTTGGCAAGTTTTGGAAGTTGGCGCTAATGCGATCGTGGCTGGTTCCGCAGTATTTAATACATCCGACTATGCCAAGGCGATTACCGATATTCGTAACAGCAAACGTCCTGAGCTAGTTACTGCTTAATCAGGTTTTAGGATCACGCCCTAGGGTGTGATTCTAGAATTTAAGTAAACATGCCTAAGTAAACATGGAACAGCCAAATTATTTGGCTGTTCCATTACGATCAGAAGAATTAAGTTCAGAAGATGCGTTTAGACCAAGAAAGAAGTCTGCTTGAAAGCGATCGCTTGTTTCTGAATAGACAAAAACAGCACCACCTAATCTATCAATCTGCTTTTTAATCGATTCGGGTAACTCAGGTTTTGATTCTGGGTTTGATTGCGGACTATCAGCCATATCCAAGTTGGGCATGAACTCTGACCAGAAAAAATTAGCCCCTAGCTTAGCAAGAACATTAGCGTTGAGGTAAAAATAGCCAAAATTTGGTTGTGGCATATCTGCGATCGCCTCACGAAACATCTCTGACTCTGCTAGAGAGGGTTTAGCGGTCGGGACAAAGGCAGAAGCGGCAGCCGAACCCAAGGTCAGTATTAGAGTTTGGCGATCGCGCCAACCATAAGCAAAGACACTTTGGGTTTTGCCAGATTCACGCGCATCAGGAACTTCAATACTAGTCAGTAAAACGTTACCAACTTGACGCTTTTTGACTTCGACAGCATCCTTATCCAGGTTAATCAGGAATTTTGAGACTTTATCAAGTGCCATATTTGCTGCGTCAGGCTTAGAAGTACGCACCAGCGCTCCTAATGTGAGGTCTGTACCCAACTCTAGAAAGGGTGAGCGATCGCTAGGAAAAGCGACAAAGGCATATTCACCATCCATCCACGAAATTACATCCTTCTCAATATCAAGATCTAGTCCCGCCGCGACTATCAAAGGTTTAGTCATTCTCAATCCTTCGACAAACATCTTGTAAGTCGGTTGCAATTTTGCCTCTTCTACAAACCATTGCCACTGACGATTGAGATTGCGACTGGTAATCGCGCCATAAATGTTGGAAGGCAGATATGCTAGTAGGCGATCGCGTGATTCTTTATCGATCGGTAAAGGTGGTCGCACTTCCGAGAAATAGCTACTACTTTGACTTCTAATTCCTTGAGGAGTCATCCATGCAAATAGATCAAAACTGTTATATTGACTCAAAGTATATTGCAAGCCCTGAATATACTCGGCACGGCTGAATCCAGGAATTTCCGATGTTTCGGGCAGATCGGCGGCAAAAAATTCCGAGAGTTGACCAATTCCTTTATAGTCACCATAACCTGCCAACAATGAGCGATTCCATAGTGGATTATTTAGCGATCGCAAAAAGTGCGGATGATCGGCTAAAGATGTTAATGGTGGCTGCGAATTAGCATCTTTAGTATTAGAACTAGCAACAGATAGGTCAATCATCTTTTCAATTGCTTGGCGATCAGAGGCAATTACGGCATAGCCACTGGATAACTTCGCGATCGCCACACGCTTAAAGCCGAAATCTACTAAATTTGGTTCAGGCGGTGAGGGAAGCTCTTCTTCTTCAGCAGGATCAGTTGGCTCTTGTTTAGGTTTGTCTAGGGATTCAGGCTCGACTGCTCTAGTTTGATTATCTTGATCACCTTGATCGCCTTGATCATCGCCAGATTCTAATTGCCATTCTAAAATTTGGACATTCTGGTATAGCGTTTCTGTTGGTTCAGACGCAAACATTGCGGGTAATTGTTTGACAAAAAGCTCATATTGCTTGTTGTCACTGATGGGAGCTAAAGCCGCAAATGTGAATCCTGCTTGGGAATTGGGATTCAACAAAAATGCGATCGCTACTTCTGTACCTAACCAAAGTTCGGAACCTTTGAGAATCGCATATTGCGATGAATTTAAAAAGCTAAGCAATTTGTTAATTGCTGATAATGGACTAAATGTCTCGGTTGAAGATGTTGCCAAAATTTGCCAAGAAGCGGGATTAGCATTAAAAACTAATAATCCAAGCGCATCGGCGGGAATTTGTTTTGCAATTTTTAGAGAACCTTGCGCGAAAGAATTACTGGCACTTGGTGCTTCTGTCGGTTTGACATTTACCGTTAACCCAGTGGCTATTAACTTATTGGCTGCGCCTTGGCTAGTAGAAAATCCACCTTGATTAATAGAATTCGCGATCGCGGGTAAAGACCCAGTCGCCGTACTAATCGCCAAAATTGTCGCGAACAAACTCTTCATTAAAAATTCCCTCAAGTTGCTTACATGTGTAACAAGTGGCTTAAGCCACTTGCCTATTCAATTGCCTATTCAATTTGTTACGGTAAATCGCAGCTAGCAATTTTGGCTAAAAGACTAGCGTACTGAGATTGAAGCTCTTTCGCCTTGCTATCTTTAGATTGATGCCAAGCTGCCAACCAAAGGGGCGTAGGGAAATGTCCATCAGGTGCAGACCCCGACTGTACGGCATTGGATGCAACCCAAGTACCATTTTGTCGCCAACCAATGCGATCGCTAAAGGACTGCCAGCCTTTTACTGCTTTATCCTCTTCGATCACTGCCCCAAATATTTTGCTAACCTCATCCGCCGAGGCAATACTCATGGCATTAGCCTCTGATTTGGCAGATTTAGCAGCTTCCAGCTTATTGATGTAATCAACGGGAAGCAATTGCAATAATTGTGGTGACACCTTGATTTCCCGTCCTCTTTGGGCAAGAACATGCTCTTGAGACTGTTTAATCTCTTTAATCAAAACGGGTGCGAGGGCACGAAATGGATTGTTGGGATTACCAACCGCCGCCTTCACGGATTGAATCATCTGCGACCATTGCTCTAGACCAAAGCGATCGCCAATTTCCTGTAACTGAGTGCAAATGCTCTCTAGATTTTGACGACTGCGAGGGCTATCAGGCTGTTTAAAAAGTTCCAACATATTTCGCAATCTCTGCGGCACTTCCGATTGAAAGACACTTAAAAGTTCCTTTGTGTCATTCTTAGAAGCAGGCTTTGGCTCAGATTTAAGACTTATTTTAGAAGTAGTGGCGATCGATTCGTCCGCGCCCTTACCCGAAATTAAATTTTGCAAATGCGCTTTTAGGTTGGCAAAAATCTGATCGGAGCCTGACATAATCACATCCACAGCATCTTTTGTGAGTCCATAGGGACTTTGAAGAAGCTCCACTAATTCTTGTAACTTATCAAAGGCTTGCAGAAAGAGGGTCTGAAGATGTTGATCGACTTTGAGCGTACTATTTTCGCGCATAATCTTAAAATAGTCTTCAAAATTATGCGAAACGTGCTGAATACTACTAAATCCCAGCATCGCTGCGCCCCCCTTAATCGAATGAGCGGCACGAAATATTTCATTAACCGCTTCCGTGTCGGACATTAGCGTTTGCAAATTCAGCAAACCTGATTCAATGGTTTGCAGATGCTCCTTCGCTTCCTCAATAAAATATCCCGTAATTTGCTTTTGCTTGTCCTGATCCATGATGTTAACCCCTTAATACTTTTGTAAGCGACCTTTTGTAAGCGACTTTTTGTAAGCGACCATACTCGTCTCTAAACTCATCCGAGAATCGATGACATATAGATTTGGTTTTGAGCGCTAAACCCATACCGACCTTGACTATACTGCTTCCATAGCCCATCGATAGTCTTCAAGTCATCACAATTTATTTGTTTAATATCCTCAGGTGATAGAACCGAGCCAGCATTTTTATGGGCAGCCTGACACATCACATTCCATGTCTCTTGATTGGCTTCTTGCCATTTACTACTAGATAGCAAAGCCTGTAGTTTGGTATAGTCAACTCCCGTACTCGATAGCAGAGCTTGCCCAGAAATATCCGACTTAGTATTTACTAGCGAAGTACTTGCGCGGCGAAAGCGTAAGGTCATTGTGCCACTGCTCTGTCCATCACCCAAAAGGATCGCTTCACCTGACTCAGTGAGTTTGATCGCGATTTCTACTTCATCCAAAACCAGACCATTATTGGGGCTTTGTGTACTTTCTGTTGCTAGTTGCTGCACCAAGCCAGTCAGTTGCTGAATGCTATCTTTGATTTTGGTGGTGTTAATTGATTTAACCGAGGCAATATTCGCCTGATCACCATTAGCCACAAATTCAATTAGTATTTCTTCGTTGTTCATGACATCCTTGATTTGGGGATTTATGGGACTAATTCCTTGTTTGAATTACTTTTTAAATTATTAGTAGAGAAATTATTATCTAGATTATTATCTAAATTATTGTCTTTATCACCAGCATTATTGCTAGAACTACTTTTTGCAGTAATGGCTGCTGTTGCTGCTGTTGCTTTAATCGCTGTCATTCTAGCAGCGATCGCCCTTTTTGTTAGGGCAGTATTATAAGCTGTGGTAATCGCAAGGCGATCGACCATACCAATTACCCGTTTAGGCTGATTGCGATCGACCACGGGCATTTGACGTAAATCCCTAGCTGCCATACGTTTGAGCGCTTCGGCAAGGGATTCATCGGCATAGGTGCATAGTACTTGACTTGTGCAGATATTTTCTACAGTTAGTTCTTCGATGGGGCGATCGCCTGCGGGTGCTGATAACAAGCGTTTGATGTCTTGGGTTGTGAGAATGCCCTGTAAATGATTAATGTCGTCTAATACTAAGGCGCTGTGATGATAGCCGCTCGTAATAAATTGGGCAGCTTGAAGCAGAGGCATGGAGTATTTAATCGAAGCAGGATTGAGGGTCATCACCTCCGCAATTCTGATTTTTTCGAGAACTTCGATGTCGGCGGGTAAATTGGATAATGGCATGACCATTGGACTCGCAGGTTTCGAGGTGTCGATTTGATCAAGTACCCATGCACAAAGCCCGACTGCCGCCATTAAGGGCAAGACAATGCGATAGTCGCGAGTCATTTCAAACAGCAACAAAACTGATGTCAAGGGGGCGCGAACAGTTCCTGCTAAAACCGCCGCCATACCAACTAATGCGTAGGCAGGGGATGCTGCGATCGGAATCGTGGCGGGTAAAAAACTGGCGATCGCCTGTCCATATAAACTACCAAGTACGGCTCCCAAAAAAATCGAGGGCGCGAATATCCCCCCCACAAAGCCGCTAGCAGAACTAATTGCGGTTAATAAAAGCTTGACGATTAATAAAATCGCCAGTAAAGGAATCGTGAAAGGCGTATCTTGCAGGATCGATTCCACGGTTTCATAGCCAATACCGATCGCTTCAGGAAATTTCAAGGCAATCAGCCCCACGCATAGCCCACCGATCAGCAGTTTGATCGGCATCGGTATTTTTTGCATAAATGGGGCGATCTCCCATTCTCCCGCAAAAAATCTTTTGGCTTGTTTGATCGCACGGGTGAACAATAGAGCCACGACACTAGCAAGAACCCCTAAACCTAGATATAGAGGCAATTCCCAATAACTACGTACCTCATAAACAGGCAAACTAAAGGCAGGACGCTCACCTAAACTGATTTGTGAAACCAACGCTGAAATAACCGAGGCGATGACCACCACGCTGACATCAGAGTTGGGACTAGATTTATCAGTGCGATAGGAGTCGCGCAACAATACCTCAAGGGCAAAAAATACGCCTGCGATCGGCGCATTAAATCCTGCGGCTAAACCCGCCGCTCCACCTGCACCAATCAATAGACGGATGCGTTCGCTGGAAAATTGCATCATCTGCCCTAAGGTGGAGCCAATGTTACTACCCAACTCAACACTTGGACCTTCTGGACCTAATGAAGCCCCTGCCCCAAGAGACAGCGCCGCCGCGATCGTTTTAAGCGGAATATGGGCATAGGGTATCTGCCCAACATCGCGTGATGCAGGTGGTTTCCCTGTGGCTACCGATTCAACTTGATCGAGTTTGAGGCGGACGAGACTAACCACGAGCGCCCCTAACATCGGGATAGTTACAATCAACCAAGGAAAATTTCCGTTGATTACTACCGCTAGATCGTGCCAATAGATTTCCTGCGTGAGCAAAATTAGTTTGCGAAACAGTGTTACCCCAGTACCACTGATTAGCCCAACCGCGATCGCCGACACAAGCATAACCGTCTCCGCAGATGGCTGAAGACGGTTTAAGACAGTCACCAGTAAGCGGGAAAGCGACATGGTGGAGACTCGAGGGGATAAGTAGAAATATGAATCAATAGGCAAGGGGCTTAAGCCCCTTGTTAAGCCTATTCAAAAACTTTAGTCAGAAACTTTAGTCAGGAACTTTAGGCAAACGCTCTTATTGTACAGTTTCTGGGGTGTCTTCTTCAAAATTTTCCACTTCCGTTGTGGGTTCCGAAGCAGATAAATTGCGATCGCCTTCAGGTATGACAACTGCTACTAAATCAATTTGTTGACGATAGTAATCGACACCTTTTACCTGTACCTGTACGCGATCGCCCAACGAATATTGACGACCACTGCGACGACCAACTAATAAAGTTGAAGCCCTAGCTCGACCCTTGCCATTAATCAAGGGGAACTCATACCAGTCATCCTTTAAGGAACTAACATGAACTAGACCTTCTACCAATAGAGATTCGATTTCCACAAAAAATCCATAGGACTGGACACTGGTAATAATCCCGTAGAAGTTTTCGCCCGTGTGTGATCGCATAAACTCGGCTTTGCGAAGTCCATCCAAATCAGAAATTGAGCGATGATACAGCGCATCGGCTTGATTAAGTTTTGGTAAAACGGATTCCAAATCTTCAATCAACTGCCGCTCGGTGTCAGGTGGCAAAACACTCCAATTGACTTGACCGTGAGAAGTAGAGCTTCGCAGATTTACGCCGTCTTTAATTCTGATACTACGGCGATCGCGACCTTCTTCAAACACAGTGTGCAAAGTGCGCTGAATTAGTAGATCGGCGTAATGATTTTGAGGGCAGACTCCATGAACATAGGGTTGCTCTATCAATCCCAACCCAAAATGTAATGCAGGCGCTAAAACATGTTCGTTAGTTTTGAACATGGATAGTAGTAAATACTTGAGAATATCGCGGCTAGCATCCTGTTCAATCTGGTTCAATTGCTGCAAAATGCCATGCAAATCCGCAATTTGAATCTGCTCAGGATTTTCGATCTGAGCCGCAATTCCCATGCTCTCTAATAACTTCAGCCAATCGTCAATTTTGCCTTGATCGGGTGCAATCTGACGTAGATAAATTGCAGGAATCGCTAAAGACTGTAAATGGGAAGCGATCGCTCTATTCGCTAAAATCATCACTTCCGTAACCGTACCAGCGATCGGCAAAGTAAATGGAACTACGGTTAAACCGCGTACCCCCTCATCAGCTTCTTGCGAAGGGGCTTGAGGTAATACTAGTCTGATTGCATTAGAACATTCTTGTAGCAGTGTGCCGACCTTGGCAATCAGATGCACCAACTCTTCGACTTCCTTGTCAATTTCTTGGCTAGGAGCATCTTGATCAACTGCGTCTTTGCCATCCAGAATTTGTTGCGCTCTTTGATAACTCAAATTAGCGCGTACCAAAATTGCTGAGGGTTGAATCTCAAAGGAAACCATATTTCCTGCATGATCCAATTTAATCAACACTGACATCGCCAGATATTCAGGTTGATTAAATACATTCATCTCTGGCAACATCGGCAAAATCGTATCACCCAAAAAGAACGATCGCAGACGTTTTTGCGCTTCTAGATCTAAAGGTGAACCACTGGTCACATAGGTAGCGACATCGGGAATATGTACTCCCAAATCCCAACCTGTTTCTGTTTGGGCTATAGAAATCGCGGCGGCATTACCGATTCTCACAGTCAGAGTTTTGCGTAAATCAAGACGATGTTTGAGATCCGCCTTTCTGACTCCCCTTGGCAAACTTGCGGCTGCCGTCAAAGCCTTAGCACTGAATCTCCTCGGTAAATTATGTTTACAGCAGACTAGATCAATATCATTAGTTGATTCGGCATCATCGCCCAAAACCTGCAAAATCCTCCCAATCGGCAAGTGATTACCTAGGGAAAATCTCACCATCTCTAAATGGACTAGTTTGCCCTCGGCAATGCTGAGATCGGGATGCTCATCGTCTGGTAATAGCTCCACTTCAAACAACAGGCGATCGTCAAGCGGCACGGCTCGGTAACTATCGTCCGTGAGTTTCACCGTTGATAATAGGGTTGGATTCGATCGCTCAAGAATCAAGCGCACTTCACCTTCAGGCGATCGCCGTCTCACGCCATCTTTAGTTACACGCACCAATACGCGATCGCCATTCCAAGCATTACTCAAACGGCTTTCGCGAACGTATATATCTTCAGCTTCTTCAACATCTTGAATCGCAAAGCAAAAACCTTTGCTGGAACAGCGCAAACGACCTTCCACCAGCCCTTCTTCGTGAATGCGGCGGTAGCGTCCCTTGTCTTTTTCAAGGATGCCAATTTTTTCGAGAGCATCAAGGGCGACTTGAAGTCTACGGACGGTTTTATTGTCGTCCCCAATTCCAAGTTTTTTTTCGATCGCTTTGGGCGTAACTAGCTTGTCATCAGAGAAGTTGTCTAACAGTTGGGTAATCGAGAATTCCATGAGGCGAGGGTCGAACGATTGTTTAGGGTGAGCAAATTAAGGCAGAGGAGAGGGAGAACGCAATGGCAGACTAAAAAACAAACTACAAACTCAAACCATATTAAAGACAAACTAGAAGCAAAGGCTCAACATTCTATAGCGGCGAGGCTGCTTCCAATTTGATCGTAATGTTTAGACTTGAGATCGGTTAAGAATTTGTAGAGTCAGCTTGTACAAGTGTTCCCCACGGTGTAGTTATTTTAGCTCAATTACTGCTTCAAATATTTTTATCAACAGAAAAATATCTACCATAAGACATGTTTCCGCAAATAATTACGGCTCATGTGTCAAACAACACTTAACTTTTTGCTGCAATTGTTGATACATTTATCAAGGAATAGATGTACAATTGTTGCATTGTGAGGAATATAAGTTTATATGTCTAATTTTTCTAAGAAAAATTATAGCTTAGCAGTTTCTGTAGCTGTAGCCGCATCTGCACTTATCAGTGGTGCTGCTAATGCTCAAGCTTCTAAAGCGTCTGAAGTTGTTCGTGCTGCAAGTGCTGATGCTCTTGTCGAACAAGTCGAATTGCGTCCTAGTGCAGTTGCTCAAAATGTAACTTCCGTATCTCAGCTTAGTGATGTCAGACCTACTGATTGGGCTTTCACCGCATTACAGTCCTTGGTAGAGCGTTATGGTTGCATCGCTGGCTACCCCGATCGCACTTTCCGTGGCAAACAAGCAACTAGCCGTTATGAATTCGCTGCTGGTTTGAATGCTTGCTTGGACAAGATCAACGAAATTATTTCCGCAGGTTTAGCTGACAAGGTTGGCAAAGAAGATCTCGCTACATTACAAAAGCTTCAAGAAGAGTTCGCTGCTGAATTAGCAACTCTTCGTGGTCGTGTTGATGCTCTCGATGCTAAGACCTCTAAGCTCGAAGCTCAACAGTTCTCCACCACCACCAAGCTACGCGGCGAAGCTGTCATGGGTCTAGCTGCTGCTTCCGATGGACTTGATGATGTTGGTGCTGCTACTGACAAAACCAATACAATCTTTAGCTATCGCGTTCGTCTTAATTTAGACACCAGTTTTACTGGCAAAGACTTGTTGAGAACTCGCTTACAAGCTAGTAATACTCCTAACATCAGTACAACATTAGGTGGTGGTAGTGGTAGTCGTTTGTCATTTGAGAGTGGCACACCAAACAATGCTTTTGAAATCAATCGCTTGTTCTACAGATTCCCTGTTGGCTCCAACATCACTGCTTATGTTGCACCCATCGGCGCACCTGAAGATGTAATCAGTCCTCTGAATCCTCTTGAAAACGATGCACAAGGTACTATTTCACGTTTCGGTCGTTTCAATCCTTTGATCCGCATCGCTTCTAGCAGTCGTACTAGTGGTCTAGCAGTCGCTGGTTTGAACTTCAAGTTCAACAATCAAGCTAATTTAGAACTTGCATATAGCGCTTCTAATGCAGCTTCACCCGAAAATCCTGCTGGTACAGCCCCTAACATCACATCTGGTGGTGGTCTAACTGGTGGAGACACTAAGCTTGCTGCTCAATTGGTGTACAAGCCATCTGATGCATTAACTCTTGGCTTTGGCTATGCAAATGCCTACACTGCGTCAAATTCTCTTGCATCAGGTTTAAATAATGATGCGTTAACTGTAAGCGCTGGTGCAGTAACTGGCATTAAATCAAATACAGTTGTGGGTAGCCTTGTTTGGGACATTACCAAGAAGTTTACATTCAACACTTGGGGTTCTTATATCTTCGCTGATGCTGTGGGTACTGCAACTGGTTCTACAACCTTCACCAGTTGGATGGCAGCATTATCTGCTAAAGACTTGTTCGGAGAAGGAGATATGGCTGCTGTAATTTTTGGTCAGCCTCTTTACAAGAACAGTGTAAGCACAGGAAATACAGTTGGCACACAAAATACAACTCCTTACCACTTGGAAGCTCTATACCGCTTCCGTGTTTCTAAGAACATCAGCATCACTCCTGGTGTATTCTTTGTGTTTAGCCCTAATAGCGTAAGTGGTAATGGCACTGCAACTGTTGGTGTAATCCGTACCACTTTCTCCTTCTAGGATTTAGTTGATCTCGGTTTCATTTAATATCTAAAAAAAGTAGTGGTAATTCATGAATTACCACTACTTTTTTATTATGGAAAATAATATATAGTAAGCGTTATGAGCCTTCGTTGGAGTTGTGGCGATGACTGTGCTATATGAGCAAGATTATGGACTCTGGGCTGAACAAATGGCGGATCTGTTATCAGAAGGTCGGTTTGCAGAGTTAGATATCGATAATTTAGTAGATGAGGTGCGCGACTTGTCTAAGCGAGAACGCGATCGCCTCTTAAGTAGCGTGCGGCTAATTTTGCATCATTTACTCAAATGGGACTATCAACCCGAACGGCGATCGCGGAGTTGGCAAATAACTATTCAGCGTGAACGGGCGCATATCGTTCGCTACTTAAAAGATAGTCCCAGCCTAAAGCGCTATCTAACAAATGAATGGTTAGATGAAACCTATGCGATCGCTAATTTAAATGCTGAAAAAGAAACAGGATTAGAATTTCCTGCCGATTGTCCCTACTCGATTAGCGATGTATTTGATCGCTCTATAGTTTTGGAATCATGATTTTAGGCATTTGGCGATCGCTTAGCTCTTGTCGGCTTTGTAATTTTTGTCAATTCCGTGGCGGATTTTTGTAATTTTTCAACTTGTTTAATAGTCAAACCAGTAAACTGCGTCACCAAATCGACAGCCATATTAGAACGCAACATTTTTAGAGCAATTTGGTTTCTCTCCTCATATCTGCCCTTCGCTGTACCCTCAAGTAAAATATCTTGATAAATCACTGATTCTTTCATAATGTCGCTCCTCAATAATTTTTGAATCACGTCCTTACTTAATGCTAACCCAGAAATAATTGCAGTTGCTGCACTGACATTATTTTTTACTTGCCTGTTTTCGATATTGTCAATTATTTTTGCGGTTTTTCTGAGGGTTTCAGTCGGATCGTCGGTTTTACTTAAAACTGACAAAGGTAGCAATCATAGCTGTGATCGCGTGGCTTCGGCAACTTGGGGCATAGGATCATTAGCTAGTTTTTCTAGAGCAGATTTGGCTTCATCGCCGCCGAGTTGAACTAGAGACTGGGAAACACGATGACGAATTTGCCAATCGGGATCTTCGGCTAGGGGTAATAACAGTGTCACCGCTTTAGGATTGCCCAAATCGCCTAGAGAACCGATCGCCGCAATTTTGACTAATTCATTAGGACTTTGCAATGCTTCGGATAGGAAATCAAAGCCTTGTGGATCGCCTAACTCACCGATCGCTGCCACAATGCTAAATTGGAACATCCAATCATTAGTGGACTCGTAAGCCGTTTTTAGTAGCCCGAACGCTTGGGTAAGTTGTAGAGATCCCAGCGAGGCGGCGGCGGCAGCGCGGACATCAATTTCGGGATCAATATTCAGGCGATCGCTTAAAATTTCAAAAGACTTGGCTAAATCAACCGTGCCAACCGTGCCGATTTGACTAACAGCATCGTAACGAATACGCGCATAGGGATCGGCGCAGGCGATCGCAACTAGAGAAAATCGTTCAGACAATGTAAGAGAGCGACTAGCGTGGAGGGCTTTCATCCGCACAGCCATATCATCCGCAGCTAGTTGCTCTTTTAATGAATCATATAATGAATCAAATATTTCGCTCACAAGACAATCTCGCAATTAATATGCTAACGTCTCTAGTGTCTCACGCAAATAGCTACGCACGAGATCTTCAAGGACGCTTTCTTGCGTTTGCTTGTCTTTTGTTAAAAGATCCTTGGGATCACCATGTCGAGATCGCTGCCATTTATCAAATCCTGAACTTGTAGCGATCGCCTGTTTGAGATCGCTCCAGACTTTGGGATCTTTTGCCGCTTCGTGCAAAGGCATGTTCAAGTCGTTAATTGTTGAGGATAAGTTCATAGCTGTTTCCTAATCTGGGGTATAAAGTTATATTAGTTTGCTAAACGTCCAATAATTTGAGAATAAACTAAATAGAGCGCACTAATGTCTTAATTGGCTTCATGAGGGTTATTCTATCACTTCAATTCAAAGAGCCACACATCCAAGATTAAATGTATATCCATAGATAGAAATCAATTACTTAAACGATTATGACTACTTCAAATTCTTTTGCAAATCCCAATAATGCATCGCAGAATACAGAACTAAATCCCAACTATGCGATTCCGTCCGTACTGGTGTTGGCAGGTATACCGTTTATTTGGGTACAACCGATTGCTGCGGGAGTGATTGCAATTTTTGGATTATTTCTAGCTTATCAAGCAGCGACAATTCGTTTAGTATTTACGACAACAGATTTAGAAGTTTATCGATCGCAAGAAATGTTCCGTACTTTCCCCTATCAAGATTGGCAAGATTGGCAAGTTTTCTGGTTTGCTTTTCCCGTATTGTTCTATTTTAAAGAGGTGAAAAGTATTCATTTCTTACCAGTTTTATTTGATGCTCAAATGCTCAAAATTTGTTTAGAAAAACATATCCCCAGAGCAAAGGCTTAGAGCAAAGGCTTAATCTTTGGAAAAGACAAGGGGCTTAAGCCCCTTGCTCACAAAATTTTTAGCTGTGTTGTGCTTAGTCATGAATTATTTTCTGGGAATTGATTTTGGCACTTCAGGGGTAAGGGCGATCGCTATTGATCCAAATGGAGAGATCGTGGCGATCTCTCGTGGTGACTACGACATTCGAGACTGTGTAAGCTGGGAAAATACGCTTTACGAAATAATCGCTAGTTTACCGATAAATATTAGGCAAAACATCAAAAAAATAGTCATTGATGGAACTTCCGCAACCGTTTTAATTTGCGATCGCAATGGCAAAGTCATCTCTGTGCCAATGATTTATAGCGATGCTTGTGCGCCTGAAATTTTAGCCCAAGTAAAGGTGATCGCGCCGCCGCAACATTTAGTTGGCAGTGCTACTTCCAGTTTTGCCAAATTGATTTCGTTGGTACAGTCAGAAAGCTCAAAACAAGAAACTTATTTTTTGCATCAGGCGGACTGGCTGAGTTATTTGATGCATGGCAAGTTAGGCGTAAGCGATTATCACAACACGCTCAAGTTAGGTTACGAGCCTCAACTTTTACGATATCCCGATTGGTTAAAAGCTTGGGCTTTAAAAAATCCCCAATTAGTTTTGCCAAAGGTATTTGCGCCCAGTACTTGCGTGGGCATTATTCAGGAGGCGATCGCCTCAAGATTAAATTTACCTCTAAATTGTGCGATCGCGGCGGGGACAACCGATAGTAATGCAGCCTTTTTCGCGGCGGTTGGTATTCCCGAACTTGGTACAGCCGTTACTTCTCTCGGCTCAACAATGGTGCTGAAAGTATTAAGCGATCGCGCCATTAACAATGCCGAATATGGCATCTATAGCCATCGCTACGATCATCCAAAATGGGGCTGTTTATGGCTAGTTGGCGGCGCGTCAAATGTGGGCGGGGCAGTACTGCGTCAATTTTTTAGCGATCTCGAATTACAAGTACTGAGCGATCGCATTGATCCTCAAATATCGAGTCCCCTAGATTATTATCCTCTGCCCAAAATTGGCGATCGCTTTCCGATTAACGATCCTCATCTGATCCCTAGACTAGAGCCGCGTCCTGATAATGCTGTAGAGTTTTTGCATGGATTGTTAGAAAGCATGTCAAGAATCGAGGCGGAGGGCTACGCACTTTTGCAAGAGTTGGGCGCTTCACCAGTTCAAAAAGTTTATACGGCAGGGGGTGGGGCTAAAAATCAAGTATGGACAAAGATCCGCGATCGCTATTTGCGAGTACCGATGCAAGATGCTATTCAACCTGAAGCGGCTTATGGGGCAGCTTTACTAGCAAAAGGAAATATAGGCAATTAAAGCGGATTCGTCCGCAAAGCAGGGGAATCCGCTTATTTGGGTTTTATAATAATTTCTATGATTACACCACTCAAACGCCGAAATTTTGACGAACTAATCCCTGCTGTTCCCACGTCAGAGCAGTATCAATACTATTGGGGCGATGGACAGAGAGTATTTCGTCGCGTAGCCATCTCGATCGCCAGTGTGATTGTTTTTACCCTGCTATATAACCGCGTTAATGAAAGTAACCCCAATAGTTTTGCGGCTGTCTCCATGTTTGTTTGTGCCGCTTTGGGTGGGTTGTATTGGATGCTAGAACCAGTAATTCAGGCGAGTATTCGTAATGCCAAGTTACGCAGGTTTGCCTATTGTGGTTTTTGGCAGGCGGAAGTTTTAGATGTATATGTTTCTCAGGAAGTATTGGCGCGGGCGGAGAAGGTTGATTCACGCGGGAGAATGGACGTTAGTTACGATGCGGAAAGTTTTTTGAATATTGAGCTTGGGGATGAAACTGAGTTTGTGACAACTTTGCGACTGCCCATGAAGCGTGAACTCAAACGCATTAAACCCGAACAAACGGTTTATATGTTGTTGTTTTCTAACGATCGCCGTTTTGGGCGAGTTAGTCGTCAAACGTCTGATGCTTATATTCCCCAATACAATTTTTGGATTGGCGATTATCCATATTTACGCCGCGATACTTTTGTTGATCTCACTAAATTCATGGTCAAGCGATCCCAAAAAGTGTCTAACTGAAATAATCAAACTGAGTTTTCTTATTTCAGTTTGTTGATCTCACTAAATTTATGGTCAAGCGATCCCAAAAATCTCAAAACAAAAAGCGGCACGAAGTGCCGCCTTTTTAGTTCCAATTCAAATAGCGATCCCAAAGATTAAGAAAGTTGGAATATGTGCGCTATATCACCGATAGTCATGGGACGATCCCGTACTCTGGGATCATGACTTGACAAAGTTAGCGGTTTCGCACAGGTTTTAAAAAATGTTTAATATTCAATCGCGTAAGATTAATTCTCAAAGCTTAGAAAATCAGTTTAATCAATTAACCTGCTTGTATCGTAACGAAAGTGAGTTTATGCAAATAGTCCGCATATCTCAAACTAAAACTCAACCTGCTTTTTTTGAAAGAACGATATTACCAAATCAGTGTCTTCAGTTTTCGGCTGCGGGGGACGCATTACTGGAGATTTATGAAAGTTCTAACTTCAGCGCCGTTCATGCTGACACAATTCCTTGCGATCGCTTAGCTGTAAGCAGCATGGATAAGACACGAGATCTTGCAAATATCAACCCTAGTTACAGAGATCCCGTTCTAGCAGCTTGACCAATAATTTACAAAGCATAGGCAGCGCTCTGCGCCACCTAGCCTTTTTTATGAAATCGGTTTAATCAACTCCACACCATCGCGACCATCTCCCGCCGCCGTTAAATATACTTTCACTTGTTCATCCTTAGAGGTAGGTAAAGTCCGTCCTACATAATCAGGGTGAATAGGTAACTCACGATGACCACGATCAATCAAAACCATCAATCGCAAAACCTTGGGGCGACCATAATCATTTACCGCGCTTAGCGCTGCCCCGATCGTCCGACCGCTATAAATCACGTCATCCACCAAAATCACTGTTTTACCATTTAGGTCAGACGGAATCTCAGTTTTGCTGGGTGTTCGTAACCCAATCCGATCTAAGTCATCGCGATAAAATGTAATATCAAGCGCTCCCGAAGGAACCACCACTCCTTCCAGTACTTCGATCTGCCTAGTGATCGCCACACTTAATGGCACGCCGCGAGTGTAAATACCGAGCAGCACGATATTTGACAAATCGCCGTTAGCTTCCACAATCTGCGATGCTAGACGATTAATCGTGCGCCGTAACTCGTCCACTGATAAAATTTCGACAATCTTGGATTGCGGCACTACTTAGTTTCGTTGAATAACGCTGAATAAGTTTAAATATAAATTAAAAGCCCTACAAAGTAAGGCTTTTTAAGAAAATTTGAATCAGAATTTGACCTCTTGACAAACTTACGATTTCTCGTCAGTGACAAAGCCGACTCAAATTTTTGAAGGATTCACTCTATTCGTCGCCAGCTTTCTTTTCAGAAGGCGCAGCTTTATCTGCTAAATACTTCTCGATTGTTGTAGACAGAGTCGCCTTGGGGACAGCACCTACAACGGTATCTACTTTTTGTCCGTCCTTAAAGATCATAAGTGTGGGGATACTACGAATGCCATATTGTCCAGCAACGGTAGGATTTTCATCGGTATTAAGTTTGAAAACCTTGATTCTGCCTTCGTATATTCCAGCAATTTCTTCCACTACAGGCGCAACCATGCGGCAGGGGCCACACCAAGGAGCCCAAAAATCTACTAGAACAGGAACTTCACTTTTAAGTACATCCTGCTCAAAGCTAGCATCTGTGACTGCGATCGCTGATGACATGCTTAGCTCACTCCCTAAATATTAAAAATTAAATTTCAAAAATTGTGTGTAGCTAGTATAACAGTTGCTTTTACAAATGCTATTAAAAAGCTATTAAAAGTTTGCTAAAAGCCATAATTGTTAAGCTAAGTACTTAATCGAAAGAAGAAATCGCCTTTGCTGCTCATAAGCTCAGGCAAAAATTTTACTAAAAGCACTTTAGCTAAAAAAAGAAGAAACCATCTTCGCAAATCATAAGCTCAGGCAAAAAATTTACTAAAGGCACTTTAGCTAAAAAAGAAGAAACCACTTTTGCAAATCATAAGCTCAGGTAAAAATTTTACTAAAGGTACTTTAGCTAAAAAAAAGAAACCACCTTCGCAAATCATAAGCTCAGGCAAAAATTTTACTAAAGACACTTTAGCTAAAAAAGAAGAAACCGCCTTTGCTGCTCATTAGCTCAGGCGGAATGTGGTGTGAGGAGTGAACGGAAACTTGCGTCTCCGCTTACATATATATTGTAGTCTAATCCGTAAGCATACTTAAGGTCATGATAGATACGGTCATGTACATAGGATCATGAAGGCGATCGCCCAAATTTTTTTTCGAGCATTCGAGTTTTTTCGAGTTTTTCAGAGTCGCAAAATGGCGGCGCTTTTGTCGTTGGGTTTTGCATCGGGGCTACCCTATGCGCTCACCGATGATGCTTTCCGTGCGTGGCTGACTAGCGCTAAGTTTGACCTCAGTACGATTGGTTGGTTAGGGCTAGTTTCTCTACCCTATTCCCTCAAATTTTTATGGTCGCCTGTGATCGATCGCTTTGTACCACCATTTTTAGGGCGACGGCGCGGCTGGATTTTATTAACACAGGGCGGTTTGGTGCTGGCGATTTTGGCAGTTGCTTTACAAATGTTTGCAATTGGTAATCTTCTGCCCACAGAGCGAGCGGGTAGTTTACCGATTTTAGCGATCGCCGCCCTAATTCTTGCTTTTCTCAGCGCCACTCAAGACATTGCGATCGATGCCTATCGAACTGATGTTTTGGAAGTACAAGAAGTTGGTGCTGGGATTGGTATTTGGGTTTTGGGCTATCGGATCGCTCTACTATCTGCGGGTTTCATTGGATTTAACTTAGCGAGTCAATTTGGTTGGGCTTGGGTATATGTGCTTTTGGCAATAGTCATGAGTCTGGGGCTGATTGCCACGATCGCTGCGCCTGAACCTCCAGAAACTAGCGATCGCCCAACCACATTAGATGAAGCAGTAGTTAAACCTTTTCAAGAATTTTTTCACCGTTTAGGTATCCAGAAAGTTTTGCTAATTCTGGTATTCACGATATTTTATCGATTTAGCGATGCGATGGTCGGCAAGATGGCAGTTCCTTTCTTAAAAACGTTGTTTTCCGATGGCACGATCGGCACGGTGCGTCAGGGGATTGGACTGGTAGCAACCATTGTCGGAACCCTTGCGGGTGGCGCAATTCTTAGCAAAATTGGCATCAATCGATCGCTATGGGTGTTTGGATTTCTGCAAGCAATTAGCAATATTGGCTACTATGCGATCGCCGTAGTTGGCAAAAATGATTATGTGCTGCTAGCGGCGATTAATGTCGAGAACTTTTGTGGTGGATTAGGAACCGCAGGATTTTTAGGTTTTTTCATGCTGTTGTGCAATCCTAATTTTTCGGCAACTCAATTTGCTTTACTTTCCAGCCTGTTTGCGGTTGGGCGCGATCTGTTAGCTTCACCATTTTCAGGTGAGTCCGCCCAATTCATTCAGCGCAATATGCCATCATGGACAGCAATCAATCAAATCTCGTGGCTAGCTGGCAGTGATGGCAAGGGTTGGGCTTTGTTTTTCTTGTTTACGTTAGTATTAGCGATTCCAGGGATGATGTTCTTGCCATTTTTTGCACCTTGGAATGGAGAATTTAAGAAAGTGGATGATTTACCCCTTGATTAACCAAATCATTACTTTCTTTCACCCGATCGCGTGAGGTAAAAGAGTCTCAGTTCTTTTAGTATAATTATCAATGAAGCCTTAAACTGACTGCACCCAGCGCCGCAAGCGCTGGGTTTTTATTTAGCCGAAGATAGCAACACTAAAAAATAATAAATCCACAAAAATTGTACCGAGTACAGCACCACCAAATGCCCAATAGCCAAGATCTGGCGATCGCATAGCCTTATTCCCAATCAGCAAAAGCATCGCGGCTAAAATACAAGCCCATGTCATGCCCCAAGGCGTTTCCACTAGAGCTAATGCATTTTTGAGAATCGGCTTGGCAAGGCTGATATTTGACTCCACCTGCATCAGAGCTTGCCAATGGGGGAAAAGATGGGTGATGTAGAAATAAAGATCGGTAATCGCTGTACCAAGTAAAGAACCGATATAAAACCAACCGCCGACACGGTGGGATGGCTTGCCAATCGCCCAAATTGCCCAAGGCAGGGCTAAAGCTTCTACAGGCACATGATAGGCAGGTTCCCAACGCAACCATCCCCAATAGATGGAGCCACATAACCAAGTGAGGCTAAAACCCCAAATTAAACTCCCCCATAATTCCGATTTGGGAGCGGCTTGGAGGTGTTTGGCGATCGCTAACCAACCGACAGTAAAAATTAAGCTCAACCAAGGTGCATAGCGCACAAGCGGAGCTTCAAAAAATACGGGTACAGACACTAAAAATAAGGAACTAGACCAAATTTGCCAATATTTAGACAGATTGGCAATATTCAGTAAGTTTGCAAGTGTGTGATTATTATCGAGACTATCGAGATTTTTAAAGGGATATATGGAAAACGCTGGCGTGGTTTTTACAGTCAAGGAGTTAGCTTGAACTGGTGCTTCACGTTCTAAGGAGCGCTGCTCTAGTTCAACCTTGTCAGGAGTTAAAAACAAAGTGTATTAAAAAGTTATGTTAATTTTTATTACTTAACATTTTAACAGGTTTTTTTGAGCAAGTTGGGATATTCTCTATGTTTTCTTAAGATGTATGGCGGCTTGCCTGTGAATGCTCTACAGCCAATGGGATTAAGCCCATTTTTCTATGGGATAAACGTTAACTAACTCATCGGAGAGTCGCTACGGCGATCGCTATAATGATGATGAATTTGCTTGAAAAATCAACCTAAAATCAACTTAAAACAAACTCAAAAATTCCAAAAGTTTTCATATAATCTCAAAAAATCATGCATGATTGGATTGTAATTGGTGGTGGTATTACAGGAATATCACTGAGCTATGAACTGCAAAAAGCAGGTTTCTCAGTGTTGCTAGTCGAGGAGCATCAGCAACTCAAAGGTTCAAGCAGCCTTGGCTATGGGGGGATTTCCTATTGGGCGGCGACAACTGCGCTCACGCGCCAACTTAGCCAAGAGGGAATTGCTCGACAGAGAGAACTATCTGACGAGTTAGGCTTGGATACTGAATTTCGGGAGATAGATTTACTACTAACAATTGAACCAGAAGCCGATCCGATCGCTGTTCTTGCTCAATACGAAGATTGCATGATTGCTCCCAAGTTATTAACTGCACAAGAGGCGGCTGATCGCGAACCATTACTCAATCAAACAGGAATTGGCGGCGCATTATTATTTCCCCATGCCCATATCAATCTGGATAGTTTTGTCACTGCCCATAGTCAAGCTTTTCAAAAACTGGGTGGTGAGATTATCTATACCAAAGTGGAAAATTTATTAGTGAAAGGCGATCGGGTAAAGGGTGTAGCCACGAAACAAGGTGAACTATATAGCGATCAGGTTGTAGTTTGTGCGGGTGGGCTGTCACGCGCTTTACTCAAAAAATCAGGAATCAAGGCGCGGATTTATTTCACCCATGCTGAGGCGATCGAGACAGAATCAGTTGACTTCAAATTGCGATCGATGGTAATGCCTGCAAATTCTAAACGCGATGAACTTGAGTCAGCTACTACCAAGGATGACCAAGATGCAATTTGGGACATCGCTGGGAAAGAGATTCTACCACCTTCGATTGATGCAGGTGCAATTCAATTTCTCAATGGTCGGATTAGGTTTGGTCAACTCAGTCGTCTTTTAACAGATGCCTATGCAGCGATCGATCCGAGTCAAAGCGAAGCTGATATTCGAGCTTCCGTTGGCAAAATCCTACCTAAAATTGCGGAGTTAAAAGGCGTTTGGCGCAATTGTTTAGTTGCTTTTAGTTCTGACAATTTACCGTTAGTTGGATCACTAGATGGCTATGAGAATTTACATTTATTTTCAGGTTTTACTAGTCCTACTGTTTATGTACCAACTTTATCCAAAAGATTTGCAGCCCATGCGATGGGACAATCTGACACGATTATTCCTTTACTATCTCCGCAACGATTTGTATGATCACGAATAAATTATGAATAAAAATACTCTTGAGTCTTCTATTCGCTCGGTTCTTCGTCCATGTCAATAATTTGACCATTAAAGAATTCAGCCATATTTTTGACGACCATATCTTCTGCTGATATTCCCACATAACCTTTAACCTCAGTATTATCTGGCTTTACAGGCTTGCTAATATTTGGCTGTGGTGGTGTGGGATTGGAGGCTGGCTGCTGGACTGGAGGAGAATAAGCAGAAACGGGTACTGATGGTGTGATTGGGGGTGGTGTGATTGGGGGTGGTGCTATTGGGGGTGGTGCTATTGGGGGTGGGGCGATCGCGGGACTGATGGGAAGAGGGGCGGGAGGCTGTATCTGCTCAGCTTGTGGGGATGCGGAGACAAAGGTAAACATGACCTTAATCGGGCGTTGTAAATGCTTTTTAAATGCTTCTTCTAGTTCGGGACGCTTCTGAACCACAATATTTTTAGTGGTTTCGTCACGATTTCCACCTAAGCCAATTTTAACGCTGCCACTATCAAGGGTGAGAATGTGGGCTTGAATTTGGATAAAAACTGATTTAGTGGGAGTTGGCAACATCGTCAATACGTTTTGCCATAGCTGAGCTAGATCGTAACCAACGGAAGCGAAGTTCTCTAAGTTATCGTCATTTCCCGAATAGATCGGTGTTTCCGCAACTTGGGGAGGCGCTATGGGATTTGGTGATACTTGGGGCGTTACAGTTGATTGAGAAGTTGCTGTTAAATCCTGTTGAGATGGAACTGGAGAAATGGGGTTAGATTTGGGAGGTTGAGGCGTAACTGGAGGTGGTGTAAGCTGAGACGTTGGCGGGATATTTGTAGGGATATTTGTGCGCGGTGGAGCAAATGATGGGGATGGATAAGCCGCTTGGGAATTACCCGCTTGCGCTCCCATTGCCGATGGTAATAAGCCCATGAGGGTGACTTCTAGCCAGAGACGCGGTTGTGTAGAATTACGGATTTGCAACTCCGCCGATCGCAAATGTTGTTGTCCGAGTAGAATATTTCCTATTGGTAAAGCTTGAGCAAGCTGCACTAATCGTCCCCAGCCTGTGCTGGTCATAGCAACAAGATCGCTGCGATCGCTTGCAGTTTTGGCAATTAATAAATCACGATAAACATTCGCTAAGTTCTGCAACACTATCAATGGTTCACGTCCCCGATCCATAATGCGGCGCACATAATCGATTAATTGAGTGGAATGATCAGCAGCGATCGCTTCGATTAATGATAATAAATCCTGTTCAGGTACGGAACCTACTAGCTCCCAAACCGCCTCAATCGTAATCTCTCCATCTAACAAGCTCAACTGATCGAGGAGAGATTCGGCATCGCGCAGCCCACCCTGAGAAATTTGAGAAACTAAGGTAATTGCTTCAGTATGAATATTAATATTTTCATTTACCGAAATCTTCCCTAAGTGTTTGACCATCGCATCAAGGGGAATCCGCCGAAAGTCAAAGCGCTGACAGCGAGAGATAATAGTCGGTAATACGCGCTGTGGATCAGTGGTGGCAAGAATAAAAGTAACGCGATCGGGAGGTTCTTCGAGGGTTTTCAGTAAGGCATTGAATGCAGCCGTGCTTAACATATGGCACTCGTCAATGATATAAACCTTAAATCGAGCCTTAACTGGCGCAAACTGGGCGCGTTCGATCAATTCGCGAATATTATCGACACCAGTATTACTTGCCGCGTCAATTTCGGTGATATCTAAAGCGTTACCATTGGCAATACTCAGGCATAATTCGCATTTACCACAGGGATGGGGCGTAGGATTGTCCGAACTTAGGCAATTGAGCGACTTTGCCATGATTCGCGCACTTGATGTTTTGCCTGTACCACGCGCCCCTGTGAATAGATATGCGGGTGCGATCCGCTTGGTGTTTAGCGCATTTGAAAGCGTGTGCGCGATCGCCTCTTGTCCAACTAGGTCGTCAAAGATTTGGGGGCGATATTTATGATGTAAAGGCTCGTAGCCCATAGGAACACTGATTGCGAAAGCGCTACTGGTCAAATATAGCATTCACTAGTATAGCGGCTGTGAGCTAAGTAGCTAGATGCTTGATCATCAGATGACGCTTTTCGCGTTGAAATCCGATTTTGGTGTAGAGAGCTTCGGCTTTGTCGTTCCAGAAATCGACCACTAAAGACAGCGATCGCATCCCATGAGATCTAAGATGCTCTTCGATGAGGACAAATACTTGTTTACCAATTCCCAACCCTCGATAAGCTTCACGAATATATAACTCATCGACTAGTCCACAGCGTCCATGATATTCCATGCTAAAAAAGAAGGTCAAGGCAACATATCCAATTGGGCGATCGTGATCGCAAATCAACCAGATTAAACCAAAGTTTTCATCGCTAAGCAGAGCCGTAAAAGCTTTAACGACAGAATCATCAAAAACAATATGATCAAATTGATAGAATTCCTGTGCAAGTTCCATCAGGGGATCAATATCAATAAATTGTGCTAAACGAAAAGTGATATTTGAGTTATCCATGCTACTCAATTCCATCGGGAAACAAAGGATCAAAAAGTTGCTCGAATGTATAAGGGCAGTTGGATGGTAGATCTTTCTCTTCTAGAGGAGTTTCTTTTAAGACTAAATCTATACCATCTGGAAATGCTTCGGCAATTGCTTGGTGTAGATAGGACTTTAAACTAGGATTTTCGAGTATATGCTCTTTAATGCGGCGGCGCTGCCCGCGAATAGTCACTCTCCAACTTTTACTACGAAAATTGGGTTGATATTGCCATTTCAGCAAATGTCCAATTAGAACTCCTAGTCGGTTTCTGAGTTCTTGTTTTTGTTGTTTCCCCAAAGACTGAATTTCCTCTATTAAGTTGGCAAGATCAAGGGCGTTTAAATTGCCGCGCTTCATTAGCTCAACTTGTGTTTGCGTCCAAGCATAGAAGTCGGTTTCATATAGGATTGGCTGATTGTTTGGCGGCTGATTGGGGATTGTCGCGATCGCCTTGAGCATATATTTAATAATTGCTAGAATTAAACGTAGAATAGGTTAGCGATAGCGTAATTGATGCGTTACCTTGCATTAATACATCCTACATTGACATCGTGAATTTAGGGAGCAGATTTATGTACCGCCTGAAATATCCGACTGAACAAAGTGATCCGCCTCTATCGCCTAGAGATACTTTACCGACGATGTATGACTTACCAAGCGAAAACCATGAGGAGAATGGGGTGGATCAATTTCATAGTTTTCAGTCTGAGCTTTTGTGGTTGACTTTTTTCCCTGCAAATTATCGAAGCGATCGCATATTTAGTGCTTGTGATCTCTATCTTTATTACGATCATCATCAAAATTGGTACAAGCGCCCTGATTGGTTTGGAGTTGTGGGTGTGCCGAAGCTCTATGATGATAAAGATTTGCGTTTGAGTTATGTGATCTGGCAGGAGGGCGTTAGTCCCCATCTTGTTGTCGAGTTGCTATCACCTAGTACAGAAAAAGAAGATTTGGGTGAGTCGAGGCTAAGCACTTCTCAAAATGGTGCTTCTCAAAATGGTAATTCTCAAAATGGGCAATCCAAAAAGCCACCATCAAAATGGGAAGTGTACGAGAAAATTTTGCGAATCCCCTATTATGTGATTTTTAGCCGCTATACCGATCGCATGAGGGTGTTTACATTAGAAAGCGATCGCTATGTTGAGCGAGATTTAGCTGATTCCAAGATCTGGATGCCTGAAATTGAGTTGGGTATTGGGTTATGGCAGGGTAGGTATAAAGGCGTTAATCGATTGTGGTTACGATTTTATGATGCAAATAATGATTGGATTTTGACTGAGGCGGAACAATTAGAGTTGGAAAAACAACTTGCTCAACAACGTGCCGAACAATCAGAGCTTGAAAAGCAACTTGCTGAACAACGCGCTGAATCTTTAGCGCAACGTCTACGGGAGTTAGGGATTGAACCGTGATAGAGCTTGCTGTAGTTCATCCAATACATAAGGCTTAGCGATCGCATCATTCATCCCCAAGGCTAGATATTGCGACTGATCCTCTCCAGATGAGTTAGCGGATACAGCAATAATGTAGGGGCGATCGCTTTCAGGATATCCAGCGACAATGCGGCGGGTTGCTTCCATTCCATCCATTTGTGGCATTTGGATATCCATTAAGATGATGTCGTAGCGTTTTTCGCGCAATTTAGCTAGGACTTCTAATCCATTGCTGACGATATCAGGTTGGTAGCCGAGCTTTTGCAGAAAGAGCTTGATTAACATCTGATTGTAGATTACGTCTTCGGCAACGAGAATGCTCAGAATCCTCTTGTCCCCCTCTCCTGCGGGAGAGGGGCTAGGGGTGAGGGGATCTTCCTCTCCTGCGGGAGGGAGGCTAGGGGTGAGGGGATTTTCTGCTTCAAGTAAATTTGTGGTTTGTGGTGGTGTGGAACTAGCGATCGCACCGCTAATCAGGCTTTGTGGGTTCGGTGGACTCTCTGGAATGGACAATGGGCTTAAGCCCATTGTTGGAGGAGTGCTGAGGTCTAGCTCAAAGCTAAAGATACTCCCAACTCCAATCTGGCTAACTACGGTGATTTCGCCGCCCATTCTATTGATAATGTCTTGGCTAATCGCTAAACCTAAACCTGTTCCTTCCGTTTTCACGGCGACTTCTCCGACCTGTTCAAAGGGCAGAAATATTTTGGCAAGTTCAGGGGCGGCGATGCCCGTACCTGTATCAGCGATCGCAAATTGAATCTTGGGAGCATTAGTAATCTTGCGGACAGTGAAGGTGATTTCACCTGCGGATGTAAACTTGATCGCGTTGCTTAATAAATTCAGAATCACTTGTTTGAGGCGTTTTTCATCGGCATAGATCGTTTCGGGGAGATCGGGGGCAAAATTTTGAGTGAGGGCGAGATTTTTTTGAATCGCCTTGAGCCAGACTATATCCACGGTTGTTTTTAAGAAATTGGCTAAGTCGATCAAATTGGGTTCGAGTTCCATTTTATCGGCTTCGAGCCTTGAGATATCGAGGAGATCTTTGATTAAGGCAAACAGATGTTCACCCGAATTATAAATTATGCTGATAAATTCTTTAGCTTCTTCATCTAAACTGGGATTGTCTTGCAAAAGTTGCGAAAATCCCATAATCGAATTTAGGGGCGTGCGGAGTTCGTGACTGACATTACCTAAAAATTTACTCTTGGCTTGATTTGCCGCATCACTTGCCGCGATCGCCTCTGATAGAGCTTGGTTTTGAGCGATTAGTTGTTGTTTTTGGAGTTTACGCTCAGTAATATCTTCCATCGCAATCAAGATCATTTTGCCCTGATCGGCTTGCTGGATTTGACAAATATTCAGCAGCATCGTACGAGTTCCCAGTTTGGCGAAATTTTGGGTGATTTCATAGTCTTGGACAGAGATGCCGATGGTCAGAATCTGATTGAGCAGCGATCGCAATTTGGGAATGTTCCATTCACCTTGCCCTAAATCAAAAAATGATCGCTGTTCGGTTAGTGCAGGCACTATTTGGAAAACTGTATAGAAAGCATGGTTAGCCGTAACAACTTGCATCTGGGCATTGAGAACAACCAAAGGCTGACGTAATGTCTCAATAATCGCATTGGCATAATTGCGGGAAAAGCTTAACTCGATCGCACTATTTTTAAGCAGATCAATGTCAAATAGACTAATCACCACGCCATCAATCACATTGTCGGTAGTGCGATAGGGACGGATACGGAGAATATCCCAATGTCCTGAGCGACTCTGCACGTCCTGCTCAAAGGGAATTAATGTATCGAGTACTTGGCTGATTAAGCTCATTAAATCGGGAACACCAATATTTGTCTGAATATCGCTAAAGGGTCGCCCGACATCGCTAGCAATCAGGTTAAAGGCTTGCTCCGCCATCGGTGTAAAGCGGCGAATCCGTAAGTCTCCTGATAACATCAAAATCGGAATATTCACACTTTTGAGCAGATTTTGGAGATCGTTATTCACAAAATTTAATTGAGTATTGCGATCGCGCATTTCCTCATTGACCGTGCTTAATTCCTCATTGGTCGCCTGAATTTCTTCTTTAGCAGTTTCCAATTCCTCATTGGCACTTTGCAACTCCTCATTACTAGACAAATATTCTTCACTCGCGACCTTGAGATCTTGATTAGTTGCTTCCTGCGACTCAATAATCGATCGCAAATATTCCTTAGTTTTGAATAGCTCATGGGTGAGCCGCGCTATTTCAATATTCACTTCATTCTGGCGCTCTTTCCGAGATTTACTCACAGGAGCGTTAACAGGGGGGGCGGATAAAATTGGTTCGGTGCGACTCTCAAACAGCACTAAAAAACAAAGATCGTTATCATTCTGGATCGGAATCACATTGATTTTCACCAACAGCGATGACATGGGAATGTTGTCTTTGGTGATCGGGATATTTTGCTTCTTGGCATCGTAGAGAAGCGAGCGCAACTCCAGCATTAATTCAGGACGCGCCATTTTTAATAGGTTTAAACTCGCCTTACCCGCCGCCGCTTCTAGATATAGACTGGTCTGTCCCCGAAATTGCAAAATATCCAAATCAACATTCACAATCACGCCCACAGGCGCATATTGATTCAACACGATCTGATCGGCGATCTGTTCCAAATTGGATTCAGGTTCGGGGAGAATGCGCTTGACAGGAATTTCTGGCTGTTTGACATAGGTACTTTTGACAAAGTTAAAATTCATCTGCGGTGCAGTTGGTTTGCGGTTATAAATACGATTCTTTTTGTCAGCGATCGCAAACAAATCTGAGGCGCTGCCAATGCCTTCGGAACTGCCTAACATCAAAAAGCCATTAGGATTGAGTGCATAGTGAAAAATCGGCATCACCTTTTTTTGAAGTACAGGCTCTAGATAAATCAACATATTCCGACAACTGATTAAATCCAACCGCGAAAAGGGCGGATCGCTAGTCAGATTTTGTCGCGCAAATACACATAATTCGCGCACCGACTTGCCGATCTGATAACCATCTTGAACTTGGGTAAAAAATTGGCGCAGACGTTCTGGGGAAATATCAACAAGGGATTGATGATTGTAAATTCCTAATCTTGCTTTAGCGATCGCGATTTCACTAATATCAGTGGCGAAAATTTGAATCGGGTGTTTGGCAGGGCGATTACCAAAAAATTCTAATAAACTGATGGCGATCGAATAGACTTCTTCACCAGTAGAGCAACCTGCAACCCAGATCCTGATCGGTGCATCAAAAGATTTATATTCACAAATCGCGGGGAAAACTAATTCTTGGAGAACCTTAAAAGACTCTGGCTCCCGAAAAAAGCTGGTCACATTAATCAAAATATCGTGATATAGCTTCTCCACCTCATCGGGATGCGTCTGCAAAAATTCTCGGTAGGCTTCCAAATCTTTTAAATTCAACAGCCCCATCCGCCGCGCAATCCGCCGCCTGATCGTACCTTGCTTGTAGTTACTAAAGTCCACCCCCATCCGATTCAGCAACAGTGAAAAAATATGCGCCAGCGGTGCGCTGCTATTCATAAAAATTCCTGTCGAAGGTATATCGATCGCATCCCTTGTCACCTCAGCATCAATCACCGCCCTGCTTTCATTAGCTTTCTGGCTGATGATCACCAGTTCCGCCGCAATCTCTTCAGGCGCTAACACCATATCCACATAGCCCGAAGCGATCGCAATCATCGGCATAGTTGGATATTCTGCCGAAGTAAGTTCTTGAGCAAAGGTAACTCCGCCCACGGACTTGATCACCCCTAAGCCGACCGTACCATCTTCGTTACTGCCCGACAGTAATACGGCGATCGCATTCTCACCACGATCCGCCGCCAATGAACTAAAAAAGCCATCGATCACCATATATTTGCCGCGCACTTTTCGCCTTGGTTCCAGCCGCAAAATCCCCTGCTCCAAGGTCATCAACGTATTCGGCGGGATCACATAGACACTATTCGGGACAATCCGCATTCCCTCCTGCGCCTGATTCACTGGCATCTCAGTCGTCCGTCGCAAAATCTCGCTCAATTGACTATCATGCTCAGGTGCTAAATGCTGAATCAGCACAAATCCCATGCCAGTATCATTAGGCAAGTTTGCCAATAATTCCGTAAAGGCTTCTAAACCGCCTGCTGATGCACCAATCGCAGCGATCGGAAAAGAATCTTGCAGTTCTGGCTCAAGATCCAACGATAAATCAGATTCTGCTTCCAAATTTGATCCTGATTCAGATATCATGATTTTTTCGTTTTTTTGCGATTCGACACCTCAGAATCTTAACAGTAATAATTCACAAGTTATCTTAAGAATTACTATGTTTTTTCGTTTGAAAATAGAAAAAAATAGAAAAGCAGGGTTAATTCATGAATTAACCCTACGGTTTTAAGCTCAAATCTATCAAAGATCATCAGGGTTAATACCCAGCGATCGCAAATAAGCCTCTAACTTTTCTTTCTGTTGACGCTCCTGATTAGCAATTAGCCGTTCTTGATCAGCGATCGCCTCAGCCTGTTGTTTAGCCAAACGTTCTTGATTAGCGATTAAACGTTCCTGATCAGCGATCACTTCAGCCTGCACCTGTTTTTGTTCAGCCTGCACCCGTTTTTGTTCAGCTTGCACCTGTTTTTGTTCAGCCTGCACCCGTTTTTGCTCAGCTTGCACCGCCCGTTCATCCCCTGTCAGCAATAAATTTCCCGCCTCATCCCACCACCGCAACCAAGCCACACCATTCTCGAATTTCAGCCCCAGTTCTACACCCATCGGTGCAATAGCGTAATGACCGCGATCGTTAGGTTGCATCTTGATATAGCGATTATCGACCAAGTGATAAGCTTCAAGATTATCTCTCCATGTATCAAAAATGGCATAAAAAGGAATACGGATTGCTTGTTCATAAACCCAGAATTTACCCGCTTTTTCGGTTTCACTAGGCGGGGTGGCATCTCTTTCTTCTTTGCCACTGCCAGAGACAAATTCGATCGCTATTAACGGCGCGACAAATTCTTTCCACATCACATAGGAACGGCGATATTCACCATCGAGAAGTGGTGAGACATTCGGTACATAAAACCAGTCAGGGGCTTCGGCTCCTTTTTCAGGTGGTTCCATCATTCGCCAGTAGATACCGCTATCCTGACCGATGCAGTAACGTCCATCGGGATGTAATTTCTCTAAGACTGGGGCGATCGAACTGGTTAAAACAATGCTTTGTGGGTGTTCCTGAAAATTTTTCACAAAGGTTCCGTCTGATTCGGGTAGCTGTTTATGATCGGGAAGATTAATTGATTGTGCGGGGATAAATGGAGGAGAGGGCGCTGTGGACTTAATTGGGGCTTCGGTGGTTTGCATAGTAGCTCTGAGAGATACAATGGGGTTGATTTTATCATAAATTTTTAGATTCCCCCCAGCCGCTAGCTTCTGCAAAATGTTATAATAATCACCAAATGCCATACTAAATGTCATGTAAAGGAGACTAGCCGTGATCGTAGTAACTAAAATTGGTACACCTGAAGCGGAAATAGATCGCATCTGCGATGAACTATCTAGTTGGGGACTGTCTCCCGAAAAAATTGTTGGTAAACACAAGGTTGTGTTGGGACTAGTCGGCGAAACCGCCAATCTTGATGTCCATCGTATTGAAGAATTAAGTACTTGGATCGAGACCGTATTGCGCGTAGAACGCCCATTTAAACGCGCTAGTCGCCAATATCGCCAAAATGAATCGAGTACCGTGATTGTGCCTACCCCCAATGGTGACATTGCGATCGGGGAAAATCAGCCCCTAGTCGTTGTCGCAGGTCCCTGCTCCGTAGAAAATGAAGAAATGATCGTCGAAACGGCTCTACGAGTTAAAGCGGCAGGAGCGCAGTTTTTGCGTGGTGGTGCATACAAGCCGCGTACATCTCCCTATGCCTTTCAAGGTCATGGAGAGAGCGCCTTATCCCTACTCGCCGCCGCCCGTCAAGCCAGTGGCTTAGGGATTATCACCGAAGTCATGGATACCGCCGATATCGATAAAATTGCCGAAGTTGCCGATGTCCTCCAAATTGGTGCGAGAAATATGCAGAACTTCTCCTTGCTAAAACAGGTCGGTAAACAGAACAAACCAATCCTGCTTAAACGCGGTTTAGCAGCCACTATTGACGATTGGCTGATGGCGGCTGAGTATATTCTCGCTGAGGGTAATCCTAACGTGATCCTTTGTGAACGCGGCATTCGTACCTTCGATCGCGAATATACGCGCAACACCTTAGATTTATCCGCCATACCCGTATTACGCAAATTAACCCATTTACCGATCATGATCGATCCTAGTCATGGTACGGGGTGGTCAGATTATGTCCCATCGATGAGTCTAGCGGCGATCGCTGCGGGTGTAGATTCACTAATGATCGAAGTTCATCCCAATCCCAAAAAAGCTTTGTCCGATGGTCCCCAATCGCTCACCTTCGATGATTTCGATGCGTTAATGCTCAAGATTAACCGCATGGCACAGATAATGGAACGAGATTAATTAAGCCCTCACCCCCTGCCCCCTCTCCCGCAAGGCGAGGGGGAGTAAGATTTAGTCGTTTTCTTGTTCCCCTCTCCTGCGGGAGAGGGGCTAGGGGTGAGGGCAATTCTTCTTTCCGCGTAAGCTCCGCCACTAATCTTGCAAATCCCCCGATCGCCTTCTCAAATTTTTTATGTTAAATGCCACCCTATCCGACAAGCTCGATCGCCTACGCCAAATTTTTAATGAGTCATCGGAAGTCCTTGTTGCTTACTCTGGTGGTATTGACAGTACCCTTGTCGCCAAGGTGGCTTTTGATGTTTTAGGCGATCGCGCTTTAGCCATTACTGCTAACTCACCATCTTTATTACCCGCCGATCTTGCTGCCGCTCAGGTTCAAGCCGAATTTATGGGTGTAAAACATCAAGTCGTGCAGACCGATGAAATGAATAACCCTAATTACACGTCCAATCCGATTAATCGGTGCTACTTCTGCAAAAGTGAACTCCATGACACCCTCAAGCCCCTTGCCAAAACAATGGGTTATGGCTATGTTGTCGATGGCTTAAATGCCGATGATTTGCAAGATTATCGCCCAGGCATACAAGCGGCAAAAGAACGGGGAGTGCGATCGCCTCTTGCCGAAGTAGGAATTAGCAAAATCGAAGTAAGGATGTTATCGGAATACTTAGGACTGCCTTGGTGGGACAAACCTTCACAACCATGCTTAAGTTCGCGGTTTCCCTATGGTGAAGAGATTACAGTTGAGAAATTGCGGCGGGTGGGTAATGCCGAACAGTATTTACGCGATCGCGGTTGGAAGGGCGATATCAGAGTGCGATCGATGGGTGATACTGCCAAAATCGAAGTGCCAAGCGATCGCTTTCACGAATTTATGAGCGAATTTATGAACGTAACGGCGATCGGAGATCTTACGCAAACCTTTCGTGAATATGGCTTTAGTTCCATAACCCTTGATCTAGAAGGATTTCGCAGTGGCAAGTTGAATGATGCGATCGCTAAAGCAAGACAGCCAAACGTAGTGGCAATTCATGAATTGCCACTACCTTAGAATCACGCTTTATAGAAAACTTTATAGAAAACGCAAAAAAGTACGGGTAGTTCATGAATTGCCCTTACTTTTTTTATGTAAAGTCAAATAAAAACCGCTACAAAAAAGCAATTTCGGCAAATCTTTAAAATTTTTTTAAAGAATCTAGGGCTGTTTGATTAGTAATTCTTATACTTTAGCTGTAATTGTTTTGCTTAACTTCTTAGTGGTTTCTGTACAGTCATGATTTTTTTAGTAGTGAAAATCTGGGTTTAGTACCTTGAGAAGATGATTTGCTAAATTAGCCCAAAATAGTCGTGGCAAAGCTAAATTAAGTATCTATCATTAGACTGATTTAACGCAATTTTTAGGCGTTTATTTCTGGGATCACCTTTTTATAAGGCTTACATGGTGACGAGCTTAACTACCAATTGTAAATAAAACCGAATTTTTCTTGTGTATCAGGAGGCAATGCACATAAAACTTTTTTACAAGCAAAAATACCTATGCCAAAAGGCGTACTTTTAGAGGGGTATTTTTGTGATTATTAGCACAAAGTTCCATTTCAATAAACAATTCTAATGGGAAAGAAGCAAAATTTTGCTTTTTAACGAGAAAGAAGACATCAAATCTATACAGAGTAAGGACTTAAGCGCTAACTATTGCCATTTGAGATAACCATGTTAGTCTGAATCACAGGAATAGAACATTTAATGTTTTGTTCCTGATCTGTGAATTGGCTGATTTACTTTTTATTGATGACTTCACCTAGAATCTTTACCTAGAAATGGTCGCAACAAAAGCTGAATCAAGAACTAAGCCAAGTTTTGTCAGTTTTGTCGTTTATCTTCATTTTTTGTTTTACTTATGCTTAATTGGAACTGGAGCTATACTCTCTCTACCTCAGTCGTAGCTCTCGCGATCATCTCAAGTCTCACCAGTCATAGCGCCCAAGCTCAAACAACACCCCCATCGGAAGTTAGAGACACCATTGCATCTACCAGTGCATCTACTCCTCTACCCAATACACTTAAAGTCACTGAATCCCGATCGCAATTACCAAATAAATCCAAAGACGAAGCGATCGCTCGGATTCATACCCATAAGTTAAATGGCAAAAATGCCGCCACTGTATATGTTAGGGGCATTCCCGTTGTTACCTATGTCGAATCTGACGAAGCCACAAAGTCAGCTTCAGAGACTGCTAATGATCTGGGTAACGATCAAAGCAAGCAAAAGAGCGAAATCAAGGGGGCTACCAAGAATATTTCTGGACCAACAGGAGAGAACCCCGAAAAGCTACTAACCTCTAGTAACCCCATCGAACGCGCCACCGCCACCGCCGCAATGATTAATCAACTTAATCGTGATGGTCTGGATGCAAGTAAGATTATCCCCGCTTGGAATAATGGCAATTATGTAATCAAATTAGGCGATCGCGCCACATTGAAATTTGATGGACAAGCAATTTTGCCTGAATCTTTACAAACTCAAACCGAAAATGTGCTGGAATCAGCCAACCTCCTCCGTCGTTTATTAGGTGGTGCTAATCCTGTCTCTGAGGTAGCGAATGCACCCAAGCCCAAGTTTGCGCCAACACCCACATTCAAACCCGCTTTGAACAATCAAATCGTGGGTGTGATGTCGGGTATGGCTTCTTGGTACGGACCTGGTTTTGATGGCAATCAAAGCGCCAGTGGCGAGATATTTAATGCCAATGATTTGACCGCCGCCCATCCTAGTCTGCCCTTTGGGACTTTGGTAAGAGTGGTAAACATGGACAATGGTCAATCGGTTGTCGTCCGCATCAATGATCGTGGTCCCTATGCAGATGGACGCATCATCGATGTGTCGGCTGGCGCAGCAGACATGATTGGTATGGTTGCTTCTGGGGTTGCACCTGTGAGACTTGAGATATTGTCAAGATAATCGAAGTTTACGGCTTCAAGTGATCTAGAGCCAAGCCTAAGAGGTGCTGCAAAGCGACACTTTTAAGCTTGGTTTTCTGTTTCATGTCAGCGCAAAGGGCTGTAATATGCAAGACTTTGATTAATAAATAATTAATATTCAAAAATCAATAATTTCTTGCTATGAAGTCTATTACTTTGCTTGGCTCTACAGGCTCTATTGGCACACAAACTCTAGATATTGTGGCTGAATATCCTGATAAATTTCGGGTTGTGGGGATGACCGCAGGGGGGAATATTCAACTATTTGCCCAACAAATTCGCCAGTTTCAACCTGAAATTGTAGCGATCGCTAATCAAAATAAGCTTACAGAATTAAAAGAGGCGATCGGTGATCTTGCCATAAAGCCAATTATATTAGCTGGAGCCGAAGGTGTCGAAACTGTCGCCGCCTATGGTGACTCGGAAGTAGCAGTGACGGGAATAGTCGGATGTGCAGGGCTATTACCAACGATCGCCGCAATTAAAGCGGGTAAAAATATTGCTTTAGCCAATAAAGAGACTTTGATCGCTGGCGGCGAAGTGGTCAAACCATTAGTCAAAAAACACGGTGTGAAATTATTTCCCGCCGACTCCGAACATTCAGCAATTTTTCAGTGCTTGCAAGGAGTACCAGAGGGGGGACTGCGACGGATTATTCTCACGGCTTCGGGGGGAGCCTTTCGCGATCGCCCCACAGAGGAGCTAGCATCAGTGACTGTCGCCGATGCCCTCAAGCATCCAAACTGGGCGATGGGTAAAAAAATTACGATTGATTCCGCAACCCTAATGAACAAAGGGTTGGAAGTAATCGAAGCCCATTATCTCTTTGATGTAGATTACGATCAGATTGAGATTGTGATTCATCCTCAAAGTATTATTCATTCACTGATTGAATTGGAAGATACTTCGGTACTGGCTCAGCTTGGTATTCCTGATATGCGTTTACCTCTGCTCTATTCTCTCTCCTATCCTGATCGCGTACCGACTCAATGGGAACGTCTCGATCTCGTCAAATGTGGCACCCTCACCTTCCGCGCTCCCGATCATCAGAAATACCCTTGTATGGAACTGGCCTACGCCGCAGGTCGTGCGGGTGGAACTATGCCTGCGGTTTTGAATGCAGCCAATGAGCAAGTAGTGGAACTATTCTTGCAAGAACGAATTCGCTATGTCCAGATTGCAGATCTGATTAAACATGTATGCGATCGGCATAATTGCGTTTCCAAACCAGAGCTTGAAGATATTCTGGAAGCTGATAAATGGGCTAGAAAAGCAGTGATTGAGCAAGTGATGGTTAAGATTTAAAAAGTCGAAATCTATATTCGGCTACAGGAATCAGAATCCATTGAATTTCATCATTGAATTGGCGAAAACTATTTGTAGGATCTACAATTGAGCCTTAGAGGCTGTTTGAAAAGGTGGGTATACCTAGGAAAAAGCGTGAAGGGGGAATAAAGTAAAAGGGTCTACAGGAGACCCAATTTATGATAAGACCAGCATACGAC
>JBIKYX010000118.1:0-11418 GCA_044355035.1 Pseudanabaena sp.
TGAATTTTTGTCTACCACTAGCGAAATGATGCTCTTTGCCGCTATGGTTCATCTGATGGTTCGTCGTTTAAGCCCTAAATCCATCCCTATTTAACCTACTCTAAAACTTTTCAAACACTCTCTAAGACTGCTTGATAAGTTGGATTCCCTAACTGGATAAACTATTGTTTTTCTCCTATTTCTTAGTTTTAATTTTTCCTTTTTCCTTTTCCCTTTTTACTTGTTCCAACAATACCGATGCTGGCTCATCGTCAGGGTCTTGCGGTACAAGTTCGCCCCGAAATGCTTTTGCTAATGTCGCCTGTTCCAATCTGTCACAAAGTTTTGCCGCTTTTTGATATTCCTGCTCCATCATGTCGATCTTCTCAAACATCTTCTCAACCCGCCAAACAATTTCTTTTTGTTCTTCAAGTGGGGGAACTAAAATATTCAACTGTCGAATATCACCTAAAGTTAATCCAGCTTTTGTAACACCTCTTTGTGCTTCACCTAACTGAGCTAATCCTCCTGAAGGTGATGATAGGTAGTACGCAAGATATTCACCGTAGTAATCACCTGTTTGTCTAGCTAAACATAAATGCTGATTTATATAAGCCTCTCCAATATCTTCTCGAATAAGAGCAATCATTCCAACATCGGCAGTAATTGAAATGAGAATGTCACCTATTTCTATCTTTGTACGTTGACCTTCTGCACCATCAGGAGGACAAACATATTGGATTTCTTCTAAATCAAGATCAATAGTCAGATGGTCAAGATTTCCCACTCTTAAAAAAATTGCCCCACTATCTGAATAATATTTTGCCCACCCTCTTGAGCCACTTGTAATGACAAAAAAAACATCAGATCCCAATTTTGTCTCCCAAGAATCCATAGAAGTTTTTCTTTTTTCTCGCCAATCTTCTGTTAATTTGCCAGAGCAAGCAGCAGCTAAAACAGCCTGTTTGTAACGCGCAATTAGTTTTGGGATGTGGCTTAGCTCATTACGCGCCGTGCGGTGGCGATCGCCTATCCGCTCCAATTTATCCACAATCCGCCGTTGTTCATTAAGTGGCGGGAGAAGTATACTAAAAGTTTTGACATGAGAAGGTCCCATATTTTTTTGAGCAGTACCAGTCCATGCAGATTCTGCTTGCATAAAGAAATGATCTGATTTTAGGAAAAAGTATAAAAACCCTCTTTCTAGTTTTTCTTCAGTAATAGGACGAAATCTCATAATGCTTGTATTCAGCATCAAAGGTAAATCTTGAGACTTAGCGATCGCCATTTTTCCTATAGATCCAGATGTTGCAACAAGAATGTCATTTGCATCTACAAGAAAATGTTTGTATTTTTGTTCAACTTCTTCTAAATCAAGGTAATTACACAACTTCTTATCTATTCTTTCGTCAACAAAAGTACGGATATTCAAAAATGGAACACCACTTTTACGATATTGATATTTGCGTAGTCCAGGTCCCTCTTGAAAAAAGACTACTTCAGGAAATCCAACTAATTCCCACCCCATCGGCAAATCATCACTCATAACCCAACCTCACCTTAATAAACATCATCATGAGTACCAACATCAATCAAGAAAATCTCTTCTTCGCCTGAATCAGGATTTTTTGCAAAATTGAATACAATTCGACAATCATATTCGACTGTACAAGCCCATGCACCAGACAGCTTACCTTTAAGCTTATGCGTCCTTAAAGAAGGATGAAAAGGATCTCTAACCAGCAAATCAAGCTTTTCCGATATCTTTAATTCAATACCTTTCTTCTCACGAATCAAAGCCTTGAAAGAACGTTTAAACGAAGAAGCAAATACTAAAGCTCTCATTTCATCAACTCAGCCATAACATCATCAACACTGCCACGAAAAACCTGACCCCGTTCATACTCCTTAGCAGCGATCGCAATATTTGCCGCAATCTCATCACGCCTGCGCTCAGACCTTCTTCTATTGATTAAATCAAATAAAATCATCTGTTCCTCATCTGGCATAGCTTCCACCAAATCCAACACCTGATTAAAAGATGTATTCACCATCATACATATAGCTCCTAACTTCGTGCTTTAGATTCAAACATCATAATCGATCGCCTAGACATAACGCATTTCATCCCGAATAAAATCCCAAGTACGCGGACGAATAGCCTTCTTGCTTAACAAATCCACATCAAAGCCCAACTTCTCCTCAAGGAAATAAGCAAGAGCCATAAATTCCAAACCCAGAGGGCGATCGTAATCAAACAAAATATCTACATCACTCTCAATCCCCGCCTCACCCCTCGCCACCGAGCCAAACACAGCCAACTCTGTCACACCCCATCGTTCATACAGATAAGGTTGCAAATTGCGTAAAGTAGTTAAAACATCTTGCAAAATAGGATATTTATTCTCCCTAACCGCAGTCATTTCACGAATTGTCATTTATTTTCAACCTCCGCGCCTTACATTTAAACATCATAAGCGATCGCCTGTAATTAAATAATCAGGAGAAGAGGCGATCACGCTTCACAAGCATTAAGGTAGATTCTCTAAATCCAGCAAATCTTTAAGTCTCCCACTAGATAGTTTATTACGCTTTAAGTCTTGCAAATTAATTGTATTTATACTCAGATCATCGATTTGAATTACCAAACGATTTTCAAAACATTCATCAAACACAACTCCTGAAATAGTAGTTAAAATTTCTAACCTTAATGGTGGCACACCCATACGAATTATTTGCTCTTCTTTAAGAAATAGTTCGGGTGATAACTCTGGAACTGCAAAACCAAACTCTATGAGAGCATTGACAATACTTGTTGCATTATCTGGGCTAATCCTAACCCAAACATCCATATCACCAGTTGCCCTTACAAATCCATAATAGCCAACAGCATATCCACCAATCAACAAGTAATCAACTTGATGGAAATTTAGCAATCTCAAAAACTCTTTGAAGTCTGGTGGTATTTGGATCATAGCCATACATTACCTGTCTTAGATATTCCAACGCTATCAGCCTTTCAGAAGGACTTTTGAGCAACCAATAGCCCTTATCTTCACTATCATCATCCTTTAAGCCAATAACACTAAACGCCGCATTATTAAACGTAAAATCATTATCTCTATTCATGTACAGCCTCACTCGCCTCGCCTATAAGCAGCGATTTCTTCAGCAATCTCTTCATCAGTAATTTCACTCACACTAGCCAAAGCCTGAGTTTCCTTAAATAACTGCTTCACATCTTCCACAGAACTCAACTTTTCAGGTTCTAGATCATCCAACTTTTCAAAAAGGCGATCGCGTAACATCTCCACCGTTGTCATTTATTTCAACCTCCGCGCCTTACATTTAAACATCATAAGCGATCGCCTAGACATAACGCATTTCATCCCGAATAAAATCCCAAGTACGCGGACGAATAGCCTTCTTGCTCAACCTCACGCCCCAAACATTCCTCAAGGTAATCACACAACTCCATAAACCGCAAACCAATCGGGCGATCAAACTCAACCACCAAATCTACATCACTAGCCAAATCCGCATCCCCTCTAGCAAACGATCCAAACAAAGCCAGCCTCTTAATATAAAAATTCTGGCGCAAATATTCCAAATGTTGCCGCAAACAATTGATTACAGATTCTTTATCAATTAGGAAATCATCACTCATAACCGAACCTCACCTTAACTTAGTCAATATAAGACCACAGATCTCAATTTCAAAAAATTTCTTGTATGATTGACATAGGATAATCGTCTCTATTTGGAGAACTAATGCATCGCATCGCTACTATTTCAGGAGGATGGAATCAGTCCACCGACAATATTGTTTTTGTTGATCAAGAACCAGCGCCGATCGTGATCATCACCGCCGCCGATACGGATATCCAGACCCTCGCCGCCGCCACTGCTCAGCTATCGGATGATTTTCCGCAAATCAGGGTGGTGAACTTATTGCAATTGCAACAACAAATTGTAATTGATACCTATGCAGAAGAGGTGTTAAGCAAAGCGAAAGTGATTATTGTGAGATTGATTGGGGGGCAGTCTTATTGGAGTTATGGATTAGAAGTTGTTAAAGAAACGGCTTTAAATACGGGGGCGATTTTAATCGTATTACCAGGGGATGAGCGTCCTGACCCAAATTTGACTAGCCATTCCACGACATCGCTGACTTTGGTTAATCAGGCTTGGCAATATTTTATTGAAGCAGGAGTCGCAAATTATCAAAATTTACTTAAATTCATTGCTACTGAATTTCTGGGTTTTGAGACAGAATATCAAACTTCTCAGCCAGTCCCACGCATTGGCATATATGAAGTTGTGTCTTCAAAATCTTCTGTCTCCGTTCTAGAGTTAGATCCCCCCCAGCCCCCCTTGAGAAAGGGGGGAGAAGAAAATTCTTCCCCCTTTGTAAGAGATGCTCTAGGAAAAGTCGCCATTCTCTTTTATCGCGCTCATTATTTATCGGGAAATACGGCAGCGATCGCCGCTTTATGTGAGGCTCTAACCGAACGAAATCTGACCCCAATCCCCATATTTGTCTCTTCTCTCAAAGAACCTGATGTCCAAGCCGAACTAATTCGCTATTGTTCTACAGAATTTGGACAGAAAGTTGATGTGGTCATGAATACGACTAGTTTCTCTTTGGCAAGTTTAAAGACAGACTCTCCTCAAGTCGATCTTTGGGAAGCTTTGAATGTACCCGTCTTTCAAGTGATTTTTAGTGGCGGACTGCGAAAAGGTTGGGCTGCTGGTACTCAAGGGCTTTCACCCCGCGACATGGCAATGAATGTGGTGTTGCCTGAAGTGGATGGACGCATAATTACTAGAGCCGTTTCCTTTAAAGCGATGCAGGGACAGAATTTGGCTTTGCAAACGGAAATTCTAACTTATGAACCTGTGCGATCGCGGATTAATTTTGTGGCAGATCTGGCGGCTAAATGGGTGAATCTCAAGCATACAGAAGTGGGCGATCGCAAGGTTGCGTTGATTATGGCAAACTATCCTAATCGTGATGGCAGATTAGCAAATGGAGTGGGTTTAGATACGCCCGCTAGTTGTCTAGAGATTCTCAAAGCTTTGCGAAATTCGGGCTATAACGTTGGCGAGATTCCTGAGACTAGCGATGATTTGATGCGGTTATTAACCACAGGTGTAACCAATGATCGAGAAGCCTATGGTATGCGACAAATCTATCAATCTCTATCATTAGCAGATTATCAAACCTATTTCCAGAAATTGCCCGAATCTGTGCAGAATGGGATTAGTACTAGATGGAATCAACCGAGAGTAGAGCAAGAATTTGCGATCACAGGTATTCAGTTTGGTAATATTTTTGTTGGAATTCAACCATCACGCGGCTACGATCTCGATCCTACGCTTAATTACCATGCTCCTGATTTAGAACCGACCCATGACTATATGGCTTTTTACCATTGGGTGCGCGACAAATTTAACGCCCATGCGATCGCCCATGTTGGTAAGCATGGCAATCTCGAATGGCTCCCCGGGAAGAGTGTAGCCCTGTCGGAAAATTGCTATCCAGAAGCCGCCTTTGGAGCTATGCCGCACTTCTATCCCTTTATTGTCAATGACCCAGGGGAAGGATCTCAGGCAAAAAGGCGATCGCAAGCAGTGATTCTCGATCACCTTACGCCGCCGATGACTCGCGCTGAGTTGTATGGTGGTTTGCAACAATTAGAAGGTTTGATCGATGAATATTACGAAGCCGAAACTCTCGATCCTTCGAGATTGCCAATGTTGAGAGAGCGATTAACTGAATTAATTAAACAGGAAAATCTACATCAAGATTTAGGAATTTCTCTCGACCGTTTAGAAGATTCTTTAAATACGATTCTTACGACAGCCGATGGTTATCTCTGCGAAATTAAGGAGGCGCAAATTCGCGATGGTCTGCATATTTTCGGGGTATGTCCAGAAGGTCGCCAGTTAAGGGATTTGGTCGTAGCGATCGCCCGTAATCCAACCGCTAATCGGCAGGGTTTGACTAGAGCGATCGCTGAGGATTGGGGTTTAGATTTCGATCCATTGACTGCGGATTTAGGCGAATTACTTGAGGCAAATTCTCATTTGCGATTAGCGAATTGTCGGATTATTGGCGATGCCGTTGAAGTTATAGAGGAATATGCGGCGGAGTTGGTGGAAAAGATTATTGAAGAGATCCCCCCTTCCCCTCTTAGCAAGGGGGGCGAGATTGCGACAGAATTAAATTGGATTCGCGATCGCCTACTCCCATCTCTCTACAAAACCAATCAAGAAATCACCAATTTATTACGAGGATTAAACGGTGAATATATTGCCAGTGGCGCATCAGGAGCGCCGACTAGAGGTCGTCCTGAAGTATTACCTACAGGACGCAATTTTTATTCTGTCGATATTCGCGCTGTGCCGACAGAAACAGCTTGGGATATTGGGCGCAAGGCTGCTGATGTTCTGATTGAAACTTACACGCAAGAGCATGGTGAATATCCGCAAACTTTAGGACTGTCGATTTGGGGAACTTCGACAATGCGAACAGGTGGCGATGACTTAGCCGAAGCTCTGGCTTTGCTTGGTGTGCAACCCGTTTGGGATGGAGTATCTCGGCGCGTGATTGATTTTGAGATTCTGCCTCTATCGATATTAGGTCGTCCCCGTGTTGATGTAACTTTGAGGATTTCAGGATTCTTTAGAGATGCGTTTCCCAATCTAATTGATTTATTTGATAGTGCCGTGAATGCTGTTGCTAATCTCGATGAACCTGCTGAGCAAAATCCACTTGCGGCAAAAGTTCTAGCAGAATCAACATATTGGCAAGAGTCAGGACTGACTGTAGAACAGGCTGAAGAGCGATCGCGCTATCGTGTGTTTGGTTCTAAGCCGAGTGCCTATGGTGCAGGTTTACAGGGCTTGATTGAATCGCAAAACTGGGAAAGCGAACAGGATTTAGCGCGAGCCTATATCAATTGGAGTGCCTATGCATACACCAGCAAATCCGAAGGCAAATCTGCTCCTGAAGCCTTTAATCAACGTCTTGGCAATATGCAAATCGTGCTGCAAAATCAAGACAATCGCGAACATGACATTCTCGATTCCGATGATTATTATCAGTTTCAAGGCGGGATGACCGCAGCGATCGCTTCGATATCTGGCAATGCTCCTGAAGTATATTTTGGTGATAATTCACGCATGACTCAGCCCAAGGTTCGCAAACTGAGTGAAGAGATTGCACGGGTCTATCGATCGCGTGTCGTTAATCCCAAATGGATTGCAGGCGCAATGCGTCACGGTTACAAGGGTACATTCGAGATGTCGGCAACTCTCGATTATCTATTTGCCTATGATGCTACGACTCATTGTGTTTCTGATTTTATGTATAAGGGAATTGCCGAGGCCTATATTTTTAATCCAGAAGTTCAGAATTTTGTTAAACAAAGCAATCCCTATGCATTAAGAGATATGAGCGAACGTTTACTTGAAGCGAATCAGCGCGGGATGTGGCAAGATGTGACTACAGATATGTTAGATCGATTAAAGGCGATCGCTAATGATGCTGAAGGTGCGATCGAGTCACAAACATAATTGCTATCTTCGTTACTCCTTTATACCATCAGGGCGATCGCCTCTCCCAAAAAATTAAACAGCGATCGCCTTATTTCCTGTTTTTCCAATACCCAACTTCTCGACTGCAATGCATCACGGCTAAGATTAGAATATAGTCTGGCTCAATGGTATAGAGAATCCCATAGGGGAATTTCCTTGTCATGCATCGTCGAATATCTTCGTCAATTGCGGGGTAACGATTAGGAGATTCTCTAATTCTAAAAATTGCATCTTCAATTGCATTGATAAAAGCTTGTGCGATTTGCGTTCTCTGTTCAGCGTAATATTGAACTGCATCAGAATATTCCGCCAGTGCTTCGGGGTGAAATACATACTTCATTACGCAAGTAACCGCCTTACCTGAGCTAGGGCATCTTCTCCTTCGATGGTTTGAACAGAACCATTACGGACTGCATCACGTCTTTTTTTTGCCTCGGCTGTCCATGTTGCTTGGATAGTTGGATCGATGTCAAATTCTAGGCTTTCGACTAGTTTTTCTGCTAATAGCGCTCTAGAAATACTAGGGAGAGCTAATAATTCTTTCGTAAGTAGCTCTATTGATCTCATAAATAACCTCAAAGTAATGAGTATTTGGTATGTAGTCTAGCAAAAAACAAATTTAATGGGTGTAATATCGCCACTCCACAAAAATCAAAAAGTGATCGCGCTTTGTTTAAGCTGTTTGGGCAACCGTGGCTAATTTAATAAGTCCTTTAGTTGTTAGATCTTCATCGATCGCATACCAATGAATTCCATAACCTGATGGGGAAATACGGTACATCTTGCGCTCGATATCTGTTGCTTGAGTAAGTTTTTTAGAAGCTTGAGCAATTGGGATTTGATAGGTTTCTTCATTAATCGATAGAATTATCCACTCGCCGCTAAATTCTATATTCGATACGTTGTATTGCTTATCCATTTTGCTGGCTCCTGAATGTTTGCCATTCATCTACTATTTCATCAAAGTTTTGTAAAATTATTTTCTTAACTTCTCTCGTATCTCGTGACGACATCCCATAGGAGTAAGCTTCACGAATTTCGTAGAGATCGATGTCTAGCCAATATTTACATTCGCTGTCTCCTTTCTGAACGTGAATATGAATTGGCTCATTTCCTTCATCTGAATAAAAGAAAAATCGCCAGCCTTTTAAATACAGAACTGTTGGCATTTAACTTGATCTCATCATATTTGTTAAATTAGCATATTTTCAAAACCTGTAAAGTGTCACGATCGCCTCTCCCAAAAAATCAAACAGCGATCGCCCACTCAACCACAAAATCACGATCACCTTTCCAAAAGATCAACCAACGAGCGCCTCTCTCAACACCCAAAATCACGATCGCCTCAACAAAAAATCAAACACCGAACGCCCACTCAAACCCAAAACATCACGATCGCCACTCCACAAAAATCAACCAGCTATCAATAGTATTTATTGTGTCCAATCTTCTATTTGTAAGTTAGCAATTTGTCCAAAATCGGAAGTGTTGCGAGTTAAGACGATCGCATTGTTGACAATCGCGATAGCTGCAATTTTTAAGTCCATTGTGCCGAGGCGAGGATATAACTTTCTGATTCGTTGGAATTCATTCGCGGCTTCTATATCAAAATCAATAATTGGAATAGCGCAGTAATTGTTGATTTGTCTTTTAAGTTGTTTATAAATTTCAACTTGAGCTTCAAGGTTGCGTGCTTTAGAAATGTGGCTTAACCAGCCTCTTGTCTGTTCTTCGTAGCTGATAATGGTTGCTGAGACTTGATTAGGATTGACTTTTGATAAACGAGTAAGAAGACACTGAGCGTTAATCCCACCACGATCTAATATGCTGAGATGATCTGTATCGAGTATGTACATCTATTTTTTGCGGGACTTAGTGGAAGTTTTACGCAAAGATTCGCGGTATTTTTTACCTAGTTGCATGGCTTTGTCATAGTCTGGACTATCAGCAAATGTTCCTGTGATTTTTTCCCACCAAGGGTTTACTGTGGCAGTTGGACTTTCCACCTTGTTTTTTATCAGGTTGATTTCAGCTTCTAGGATTGCTACTCTTTCTTCTAGGGTTATTGGCATTAGGTTTAAAACTAACTTATATTTTAGGAACAATTATAACAATTGATTCACTTTGTTAACTTAGCCTGATCGCCACTCCACAAAAATCAAACAGCGATCGCCCCTTCAACACCCCAAGGCACGATCGCCATTCCACAAAAAATTAAACAGCGCTCGCCTTTAGTAAATTTTAAACCGTAATACTCGAAGGTTGAAAATGAGCGCCGTGAAATGAAGTTTAAGTTTACAACTGTGCTAAAGGCATTGGAGAAGATGTAGTATATTCGATATAAGATTTAATTCTCTGTCGAAAAATCACAGCAATTTCGTAAAATTTCAATAAATATTCACTTTTATTTAATCCTGCTTGCTATGTTTACTAAAGATTTTTATAACATTATAGATAGCGAACTTAACGAGCTTTTAGAAAAGTATAAAGATGATAAATTCATACAAAAACATAGAAATGCTATCAACAACCAGAAGTCTTATGCACTTTTAATTTGGTTTCTTGAATTTTATGGCAAGATATCTAGCTACACAAGTTTTATCACTGACGGGGATAATGATAGTTCTTGCGATATCGTCTTTGACAAAATAAATAATTATGGGGACAAAGTTTTCTATGTTGTTCAGTCGAAGTGGAACAATTTAGGTAACTCGGAAAAAGAATCCGACAAAGATGAAATACTTAAAGCTTTGAGTGATTTCACCACAATTTTGCGGGGTGAAAAAGAGGACTTTAATGATAAATTGAAATTAAAACTAGAAGAGTTAGATAAACATCTCAAAGAGAATGGAGAAGTTAAATTTATTTTTTTGACACTTTCTCAATATAGAGGAGGGGCAGATGAGAATATTAAGGCTTTCATAAATAATGATGAAAAAATCAAGTTTGAAGTTATTGATGTTAATCGAATTAAATTAGATTATATCGATAGAAAATACAAAAAAATTGAGCCTTTAAATCCTCTAGAAAGCTATCAAAATCCAGAAGAAAGTCTCATTGATATTGAGATTGTACAAGGAAATGGACGTATTGAAATACAAAAGCCATTTGAAGCATATATGTTTTTACTTCGTCCTAAAAGTATATATGATTTATTTGAAAAATATGGTTTTGCACTTTTCTATAAAAATGTTAGAAATCCTCTTCTTCAATCAGAATTCAATGAGGAAATAGAAAAAACAGCGCTTGAGAATCCTGCTTATTTTTGGTATTACAATAATGGTATTACTGCTATTACATATCTATTACCTAAAATTGGGAAAAAGGCTGAAAAGCTACAGCTAACTGGATTGCAAATTATAAACGGCGCACAGACAGTCTATTCTATTTACCGTGCTTATAAAAATGCATCTCCGACAAAGCGTATTCAAATGGATAGTGAGTCTTTGCTTACTTTACGTCTTTTGAAATCAGGAGGAACTGATTTTGATTTGAATGTAACTAGATACACTAATTCGCAGAATCCTATATACGATCGCGACTTTTGTGCTAATGACGATATCCAAATTAGGCTACAAAATGCTTCATATCAAACTAAATTTTGGTACGAAAAAAGGCGCGATGAGTTTCGCGAACTTCCCGAAGGGATCACTGAAGTCCCAAACAATGTTTTTGCCAATGCATATCTGGCTTATCATTTGCAAGATCCTGTAAGAGGCTGTTTGAAAAGGTGGGTATACCTAGGAAAAAGCGTGAAGGGGGAATAAAGTAAAAGGGTCTACAGGAGACCCAATTTATGATAAGACCAGCATACGACACAGACCTCACAAATGATCA
>JBIKYX010000171.1:0-3505 GCA_044355035.1 Pseudanabaena sp.
CATTTTCCGTCATCGATTAGATGGGTTAAGTTTAGGCTCAGCATAGCGATCATCGCTTATAGATTTCGATACAATATTACCAATTTCTTCCTTTGGCTCACCTCCCCGCATCGCCTATTGAGCCAAGGCTTTTTTACGCAAACTTAAGCCTAGAACTAGAGCAGATTTAGATGCTGCTGTTTCTACTTTCATTGCTTCTCTTCAGCAAAAAGACCTTCTTGGCTTTTTCCTTGAGACTGAAGTTCGTACCGTACTCATTTGAAAAACGCAATAACTATACATGGCTTACCACTGCGAATATTTGGACTGATCCGTATGCGATCGCGATAATTTTTCATAATCAAGATTTACACATAAACCACTGTTATCATAACAGCGCCATTACAAGAATTTAGATTTTGGAAAGGCGATCACGATTTTGGGTGTTCAGGGCGCGATCGCTGTTTGATTTTGGCGAATTTGATGGGTTTTATGGATTGGGGCTAGGACTAGGAGCAGTTGGTACACCGTTGGTAAATTTTTCTGCCGCATTTTTACTTTCATAAATGCAATCAACCGCAGGAGCCTTATCGAGATCGCCTGTGAAGCCAAAGGTATTCATCCGATCTTTGCATTGACGAATATCCGCTTCCTTAATCACATTTTTTTGTAGCAACAGATTCCAGTTATTGGGCAACACCACACAACCAGGCACAGGCTCCGCTTGACTGATAAAAACATTAAAGGGATTGAGCGTGACATACACACGACTGCTCATCACCATCGCCGAAGCACCATAGTTATTACAAAAATCGCGACTAGGTGCAAGATTATCTAACCGAATTGCGTCAACTGTACGCGGCGTAGGATTGAGCGTAGAGAGAGCAATCCCAACACCAATGCCAACCGCAAAAATCGCACCCGCGATCGCTAGTTTCGTGGTGGTGTCGTTAGATTTTTTTGGTTCTGTCGGTGGTGTATTCAGGGTAGAAGAATATCTACGTCTTGCCATAGATGTGAGTTTAATTTATTTACTAGATTAACCGAAAGTCTTGTATTTGTGTCTAATTTGGATAATTTGCTAAGCAAATATACCTAAAGTGAGATCTCGGCTACACCTGCCCGATCCAAGATTTCAGGAATCAAATGTTCGGCTTTGATCGCCATAATATGTACGCCTTGACAGATTTGCTGCGCCGTTTGGATTTGTTCGGCCGCGATCGCTATGCCTTCCTGTAATGGCGATTTAGCCTTGGCTAAGCGATCAATAATATGGTCAGGAATCTGCACCCCAGGCACAAATTTATTTAGGAACAAAGCATTTTTAGCAGATTTAATCAGAAATATTCCTGCGAGAATGGGCTTGTCTGATTGATTGGCAATTTCAGTGACAAATTTATCGAGGCGATCGAAATCGGTAATTAATTGACTTTGAAAAAAATGCGCCCCTGCACTTAGCTTCCGCTCAAAGCGTCTTTGCAATCCCGACCAACTGGGCGACTGCGGATCAACAGCAGCTCCCACTAAAAAATCCGTACCTTGGTGGGGTAATGCTTTACCATTGGCATCCAGTCCTTGATTAAGTTTTTGAATTAATTGCAATAACCTCACTGATTCATAATCAAAAACCGATCGCGCATCGGGAGAATCACCCGCTTTCACAGGATCGCCCGTAAGCGCCAAAATATTCGTAATTCCCAACGCCGCCGCCCCAAATAAGTCTCCTTGCAAAGCAATGCGATTGCGATCGCGACAGGCAAGCTGACAAACTGTTTCAATCCCCAATTGCTGCTGAATCAAGACTGAAGCCGCTACGGGACTCATGCTCATCACGGCTCGACTGGAATCGGTAATATTCACCGCATGGACACGCCCTTTCAGCGCTCGCGTTTGTTCGATCATGTGCGTTGGGTTGCAGCCTTTGGGCGGCGACACCTCGGCAGTGATTAAAAATTCCTTGTGGGCGATCGCCTTGCGAAATCCCGTAAAAGCTTGATTGGATGGTTGATCCAATGATTGATCAGGTATTGATGGCTCGATCATGCGAAACAAATCTTAAGAGTGTCTGCATTTTAAACTATTGCGATCGCTAACGGAGAAGTCAAGGCGGGTGAGTTGTAAGTAAGCTGTCTGTAGGCGTGTGATATAATTCCGATCAACAATCAGCCCTAGAGCGTTATGGTAGCCATTACCGAAGAGCGATCGCAGCAGAAAGTAAATGCCAAAGTAAAGGTGATCGCACCAGCCACCAATTCGGCAACCTCAGAAATCATCTATCCCAGTTCCGACGGAGAACCCTTGGCAGAAACTCAACAGCATGTTCTGGCAATTCTAATGTCTCTTGCGCTTTTGCGGTTATATTTGCAGGAGCAGCAGGCAGTTGTCTTTGCCGATCAATACCTCTATTACATTGAAGGTAATCCCAGAGCTAGAGTTGCACCTGATGTGATGGTCGTGTTTGATATCGAAAAACGACTCTATGCCAATTACAAAATTTGGGAAGGACAACAAACACCAGCAATTATTTTTGAGGTAACATCGGCAGGGACAAAGGAAACCGATTGGAACTTTAAGAAGACACTATACGAGCAGTTGGGAGTAACTGAATACTGGCTATTCGATCCCTATGGAGAATGGCTTGCAGAACAGTTGCAAGGCTATCGACTGAATGAGGATGGTGTGTATAAGCCCATTCGCGATAATTGCAGTGAAGTATTACAACTGAAGTTACAGGCTGAGGAGTATTTGATTGGGTTTTATCGTCTGGATAATGGAGAGAAGTTGCTCACGCCTGAGGAGTTATATAGTGCGAATTTGGCGGCTAATCAACGAGCAGAGCAAGAAAAAGCGAGGGCAGATCGTCTTGCGGAAAAGTTGCGACAGTTGGGTGTTAATTTGGATGATGAGATTGAGTCATGAGAGTTAGTGCTGATATTCCCGATGTCCTATACCAACAGTTAGAGTCTTTTGCTCAAAGAGAACAAATTCCTATAGATGGATTAGTGGCGATCGCTTTGTCGTCTCAGCTTGCGGTGTGGTCAACTAGGGATTATTTGACGGAGAAGTCAAGGCGGGTGAGTTGGGATGCTTTTGAGAAGGTATTAGCAAAAGTGCCTAATGTGGAACCTGAAGAGCGCGATCGCTTGTAAGCGATCGCGCCAATAGCACCAATAACACCAATAACTTGTAGGGGTAAAGCATTTGCGCCACAATATCTAAACTCCTCACAAAAAATCTCGATCTGCAAATGCTTTACCCTCTTCGCTCTCGCCGATAAATTGTCCCTGCGTTGTGGGGTTTGGGCGAAGCATTACCGTTTGATAATTGGGGTGATAAACGTTAATGATGGCGGTAATGCTGCGCCCCTACGGTTTGAATTGAGGTTGAGATCCCCGACTTTTTGGCTCAATCGTTCAAACTATGCTCGACTAATATCTAAATGCCAACAAATTAGAGAACGCAACTTAAAGTTATCAAAATTTCTGAAGCCGTATCCAGAGCGTTTAATTAGCTTTAGTTTATTATT
>JBIKYX010000119.1:0-11412 GCA_044355035.1 Pseudanabaena sp.
GTCTTTCTCACTTAGTGATGTGTAAAACTTCAACATCTCCGATTCAATCTCTTCGCAATAGTACATAATTAACACTTATTTTTATTTATTCTATCCTTATTTGCATATGTTATTTATTTTTTATTCCATAATGATGCATGTGTCCATAGACAAACTGTATCTAAAGAAAATGAAAACTGTTACAAATAAAAATAGTTCAAATATTAAGTAAAACTCTAGCTTGACTTTAATGAATAACGTTATATCATAATGGCAAGCAAATTCTTTGCACCAAACTTTACAGTTGATAGGAACTACTATATTTTATGACTTTAAATTCTATTAATACATCGTCTCCGTCCGCAGTTTTAGAGATACTAGCCGCTCAAAATCAAGACCTTTCTGGCTTGGTAAACACTTCGGTCAAGCCAATCACAATCGAAATCAACGCAACAGGCGAATGGTGCCTATACCGTCCTGATATTGCTGGGCAGACTGGAGACATGGCAAAATTTCAAGCTCTAGTTGATGGGGATGGATACAATGACGAGGCTCTAAAAAACCCAAAATACAAGTACAAGTATCCTGCTGCGAATCCAGCATCTTTGATTTCAGAAATCAAAAACGCGCAGGGCAAAATAAGGCGTGTTGTCGCAGGGAAAAAACAAACCTTTGAGTTACAACCAAATGAAACAGTATCATTCAGCACAAATGATGTACCTTCTAACTATCGGGATAACTATGGCAGCCTCTCTGTCTGTTATTCAATTTCCTCCAACACTGTAGATATTTTAGTGGAATAACTTACGAACCTGCTCATCGCCCCTAAACTCCCTTACGAAAGCTTCTGAGTGTACACAAGTCAAATGTCTACGTTTCCATCTTTCGATCCTTTTAATCTCCCTGAGTTATCCAATTCTCGAAAATTTATAAACAGTTTCATTTTCTTGTTTCTCCAAAATTAGGGCTAGGTGATGATTAATTATTGAGTGGACTAGGTTTTATGCCTTGTGTACACGGTGGCTTACGAAAGGGGGGAACGATTAAAAAGTTTCTCTTTTCAAAGGGAATTTAGGGAAAACAAAGCTTTCAAATAAACTTTTAGAATGTTCTTAAAGGAGCAGATGGTCATGTAATTCTGTGACTTTTCAATCTAGATAAAGTTATGAGGCTAAGTCGCAATTGGATAGAAGATTATATGGAAACTCATGCATAACGGAGATCGACCATCACCCCTGACAATGTGATGTGAAAGATAATTTGAAAGCGATCGCAGGTCATTTTTGGTTGGGCTTACGACAATATGCGTAGCCTAAATTACCTATTGACTTTTGCTGGAAATATTATACTATGTTCGATGGGTAGGATGTTTCTAAAGATAATATCAATTGATTCACACGGACGATTACAGATCTTGTTAAACAGCTGTATTTTTAGTTAAGACTTAACCTCCAGCTATACGACTATCTGATTCGTAGATAGTATCCTCCGATGCTTCTAACTTTGTGGAAAAACGTCCGAGCTACCAATAATGACAGGCGGGTTTTAGACATAAAACTTTACAGTTAAAACTTTTACATTCAGTAAGGAGTAACATTTCTTTATGAGTTTGAATTCTATTAATGTATCCTCTCCTTCGGGAGCTTTAGAGCTACTAGCTACTCAAGATAAAAACCTTCCTGGTTTGACTAACACTTCTGACAAACCAATTACGGTTGAGATAAATGCAACTGGTAAGTGGTCTCTGTATCGTCCAGATATTGCTGGACAGACTGGTGACATGGCAAAGTTTCAAGCTCTAGTTGATGGCAATGGCTATACTGATGAGGCTTTAAAAAATCCAAAATACAAGTACAAGTATCCTACTGCTAACCCCGCCGCTTTAGTTGCAGAAATCAAAGACTCACAGGGCAATGTAAAACGTGTTGCTGCTGGGAAAACCCAAACTTTGGAATTGCAACCGAACGAAACAGTGTCATTCGTAGCGAATGACGCAACTTCTTGCTACCTCGATAACCACGGAAAACTCTCGATCGCTTATTCAATCGTTTCTAAGGTTGATCCTAACACCCCTGTAGCGATCGCAGATTTGTACAACACTGGTGTAGATAATGCTCGCAACGTCTTGGGTGACAGTGCTGGAGATACCCACTACACTTTGGTAGCCGCCCCTGCTGGTACTGCGCTTCCTGTTGCTACAACTCCCAACACCGCTTTGGCTCCCATTAATTGGCTTGGCAATACTTCGACTGCAAGATGGATCGGTCCTAACAGCGCGTCTTCTAGCGGTCCTGTAGGAGTTTTTGTTTATAGAACAACCTTTACACTCCCAAGTTTCTCCTCAGCATCAGTTTCTGGCTATGTAACTGTTGACGATCAGATATTGGATATTCTCATCAACGGCGTTTCTGTTTCTAATCAGTATCCTCTGGGTTCTTGGACTACAACTAGCCAGTTTCAAATCTCTAGCGGTTTTGTAGTTGGTGTCAACACCTTAGAGTTCAAAGTGAATAATGTTGGCGGGCCAACAGGATTGCGTGTTGATAGAATTGCTGGAACCTACGTCCAATCTACTTTGAAAGCTACTATCTATGAACATGGGGACTTCCAAGGTATTAGTAGGGAAGTGGGAGTTGGAAGCTATGGAGTGTCGGATATCGGTTTTCCAAACGATGTGCTAAGTTCTTTGAAAGTTCCACAAGGACTTAAGGTTACTCTGTACGAGCATGGTATTGATCTCGGTCGCAGTAAAGTGTTTACTGCGGATGCGTCTTGGGTTGGCAATGATTTTAATGATGTTACCTCTGCAATCAAGGTTGAATTGTTGACAGATCCTGTTATTGCAACAGTTAAGCCTGAGAATGCACCTGCTCAACCCCAAAATTTCCATTCTCCTTTCACCTTTACTCCAAACGGAGCACCTGTGATTCAGTGGAACGGGTATACCTACTGGGCTTACAGTTATGCAGACAATAGAATGGCGATGGCTATTCTTGCCTATGATGCAACGGGTAAAGTTGTTAAACAGTGGGAAAAGCCTGGCGCTCGCTACCTTACTAGTATTGCAGTAGATACTGAACAGAAGACAATTATTCTTGTTGGACAGGCGAATCAGAAAACTGTATTCCCTTGGAGTGATCTAGCAGTCTAGCTGTAATTAGTCGAATTAATTACGTGATTTTCATGGTGCGCCTCAGCGCACCTTTTTTATTTACCCATCCTCAGTTTCAAGTTTGTACCGTTGAAAATGTAGGAAATAATGGAATTAGATTTTAGAGCGATCTCCATTTGCCAATTAAGATTTCCCAATCAAGTCTGCATAACATGGCTTATCAAGCCTTATTCTGCATAACATGGCTTATCAAGCCTTATGTTGCAAAAATCCAACTAGACTCTGCAAAAAGGAATTACTAATTTCCGTCCGCTCCGACTTATTTATCACTTGTACATCTGCATCCGCAGCGATCGCCTTTTCCTCATCAACATTATCTGCGATCACCGCATCAATATCAGGCACTTCTTCTACTAACCCCACCACGATTAATCGAAAAGCAATTTGGCGCACTTTTTCAATGGGAATCTGAAATCTCTCAGCCATTTTTTTGAGATTGAGCGAACCATCCGCAAGAGACCATACTTGAGTCTCATTGGCATCTAAACGCAAACTTGGTTGACCTGCGATAAGATTAAATAATGTAGAATTAGGTTCAGGAAGCTTACTTTCCAAGGTTTTCCAATCCTTAAGGCTACGCAGTCCCATCAATGTCGTTTCCGTTGCAGGGAGACTTAAACCCGTCATTTCTGCTTTGGGTAAATCAGTTTTTGCATCAAAGCGGAACTGCCCTGTTTCCACTTGAAAGAGAGAACAAACTTGCCGTAAAACTTGAATACTAAATAATAATTTGAGTTGATCTGGTTGCAATATTCCCATTGATTTTAGATTCAACCCTAAAGGGACATTAGCCTGAACTAATCGATCTACTTCGGGACGAATTTGTTCGTTAATCCAGCCTCTCTGCTCAATTAATCGTGCTAATCCTCGATTGTCCAAGCGATCGCCTGCTGCCACAACCCGCCCATTATGTAGCCAAATATGCCGCAAAAATGGTTTACCAGTTTGCAAATCTTGTGGATCTCTAATTGTCAATATTCCCGTTTTTTGTCCCTGATCTAAAAACTGAAATAGCTCTGGGAGAGAAAATTCGGATAAAGAGCCTGTAATTGCCATAACGATGAACCAAGGAGTAAAAGCCCAAATATATATAACGAGAATAACTGCAATTTTTAATAATATCAACCCAAAAAATCAATCGAGAAGATTAAGCAGAAGATGAATTTTGAATGTAATACTGCACCAGCGCCACGATCGATTGAACGACAGTATCGCGCTCATCAGCATTCAACACAACTACAGGTGGTTGATTCTGCTCATCCACAAAGCCTAAAGCCAGTTTAATATTTTCACTCGACCAAGCCCCTTCGCAGTCCATATGCGTGATACCAATGATGTAAGGGATTTGGACGCGGCGATTCATAAAACTAAGAATGCGCCTCGCATAGCGAAACTCGTGAGGGCGATGTGCCGCTACCAATAGAATAAAGCCATGAGCCTTACGAATCAAAATGTCCCACATAAAGTCAAAGCGCTGCTGCCCTGGGGTTCCATAAAGATGCAGAGCCATATTCGGACCAAAGGTAAGGCGACCAAAATCCATTGCCACAGTGGTTCTATGTTTTATTTCGGCGGTTTCATCCGTGGCTCGGCGATCGGTATCGACAACATCAATTTCGCTCACAGTCCGAATAAAGGTTGATTTCCCCGCACCAACCGTACCAGCCACAACCAAACGCATTATTTCCATGAATATTTTTTATCCCTACCCTTTATCTTCAAGATAAGCGGCGCATTGCGCCACTTATCTTGAACTTCCATAAATCAATAAACAGTTAAGCGAGAGCGGCTTTCAGATCGCCTGTCACGCGCTTGATCTCTAGCATGAGTAGTCCCTGTTTAGCCGCCTTACTAGCCAGAACCAGTAGCACTGCTTCTTCCCCACAACTTGTCAAGATCCCGTAACCTTTGTCGCCTTCAACATATAGGCGATCAATTGTACCTCTGGCTAGCTCACTACCAATGCGCTCACCAAGAGAAAGCATCGCCGCCGACATTGCCGCAACCCTTTCTTCATCCATACCGCTAGGTAAACTAGACGCTAGAGCTAGACCATCGGGTGATACTAGCGCGGCTCCTTGGACATCGCTGGTACTGGTGACAAGATTTTGTAAGATTCCTTCCAATTTGGCAACATTAATACCCATTTTCTTTCTCCTTAATTTATTTTGATTTATTGTGTGAATTATTCTTACGAATTATTCTGTGGATTGCTTTTAGATATAAACCGCGTGGAATAGTGGTCTAACCAATTATTTCAAATTCAATGACATCGTAGGAACCGCCACGTAAAACAGATTCAGTTTGCTTGCCCCGTAGACGTTCGCCCATTACTGATTCCATTACTCCTTGGATCGCGCCCAGTGTAAAGGTCAGCTTGCGTTCTGATCCTTGTGGTTCACCTGCCGAACAAATTGTCTCGCGGCAATAGACTTTGACTAATTCATTGGTTTGCTCAATCTTTTCTACAATGCAAAGTCTTGTCCCATCTTTGCCCAGCGCTTTCTGGAGAAGGGGGACAAGTTCTGCATGGGAACTGCCTTTTCCTTTAAGTTCAAGCTGTTCAGCCAATTGTTTACCACGCATACGACCTGCGGAGATCAGGGTGATCATCGCTGCCTTTTCACCTAGGGCTTCTTCGGCTCCAGTAACGATCGCTTTGAAGCAAACAATACTGCTAAATTCGCCGAGTTCGGCACGATTTGTAATCATATATGTTTTTTGATTATTCGTAATACTACTTGGTAATCACTTGTGATGATTATTTCATCCCCGCCGCGCCAGTGGAAATCATGCGTTTAAATAGACCTTCAGTCCATCCTGTTTCGCGCATCACGGCTTGTGAGGAAACTTCGACATAAGCTTGCTCAATGAAAGCAAGGTCGATCATACAAATACGTCCCAAAGAATCGCGCAAGTCTTCAGAAAGCCCTGCGGCTTTGAGTTGCTTGCCAACTTCATTGACCACAGTTGCCATCGCGGGAACAACGTGCTGAGGACCGATCCCAATCTGCACATGGACTAATCCAATCCGCCAACGGCGCTCGGCATAAGCTTTGCCCCAGTCATCCATCCCCGTAAACATTTCACCAAACCATTGGACAAAAGTCTCGTTTAAACGATGCATCCTGCCTTCTTTGGCATTGATGATGGCATTCATTTCGGGGTCGCGAGCGAGATAGGCATAAAAAACTTCTGCCATTTGTAAAGCGATCGAACTTCCCCATGCTGCATTGGCGGTGAGTAAAGCCTTGTCATCGGCGGAAAAAGAAATGCGTGTTTCCATCGTTTTCATGAAAACTTGCGAGTCGAGAGCCATAGATACTCCTAAATATATTTTTTAATGTGTATTTTTGAGACGTGAATAATTCTTTAAAGTCTCGATTGCTGCGTTATCGTATTTCCTGTCGTAGAAACTACGATCCCCCCCAAATTGTAGCAATACCATAATTACAGCAATACCCAAAATTTAAACTTTCAAATATTCTTGTGATTTTCAAGATATCGCAAATTATATTTTGAAATCACTTTTAAAATATAATATTAATCATATATGCATTAAGTCCTAATGATAAAAGAAAAATTAATTCTTAAAGAAAATATTTAATAAAGAATATTTGGTAATAGCTGTTGCGAAGGCACAAAAGCAACTGAATTTATGAACATGTGGACAATGCATAATTGCACCTGAGTTTTCGGAAATACAGTTTCAATCACATTAGCGAAACCAGTCAAACCATCAACGCAAGAGCAAGAAATTTTAGAAGCAAACGAAAAACTTCTAGCGATAACTATTCAGAACCGATGATTTTGCAACTTTGATACAGTTCTTTAAACTTTTTCTGCTGCACATTGTGATCAACGATCGCTAAAGGATAATCGCGCTTTTGGCATTGATGCGGTGGAATATTGCCGCTTAAAAGTTCGGCTGTGGTTAATCCCTGCAATTCAGGCAACCAGCGCAAAATATATTCTCCTTCAGGATCGTATTTACGCGATTGGGAAGCAGGATTAAAAATCCGTAAAGGCTTTTGATCCATGCCACTAGAGGCGCTCCATTGCCAACCGCCGTTATTTGCTGCTAAGTCTCCATCTAGTAGTTTCTGCATAAAATAGCGCTCACCCCATTGCCAATTGATTATTAAATCCTTGGTTAAAAAACTAGCGACAATCATCCGACAACGGTTATGCATCCAGCCTGTTTGATTAAGCTGACGCATCGCCGCATCGACTATAGGAAAACCCGTGCGTCCTTCACACCAAGCCACAAATTTCTCTTCATCATCATCCCAAGGGAAGTTTCGCATCTGTGGACGATATGCACCTATCTCAAGTTCAGGGAAATAAAATAGAACGTGCTGATAAAACTCGCGCCATGCTAATTCCTGTTTCCAAGTAGTAATTCCTGTAGCTTCTTCTTCACTGCGAACCAACTGCTCAGCCGCGATCGCCTGTTCCCAGACTCTCCTAATGCCCACTGTGCCGAAACGTAAATGGGGACTTAATGTTGATGTACCTGTATGGGCAGGAAAGTCGCGCTCAGTTTGATAACGCAAAATTCCATTACCATCACAAAAGCTGGTTAATAAATTTAAAGCCGCCGCCTCACCAGTCTTCGGTAAGGTAATGTCATTTATAAATTTCAGTTCGCGTAAACTTGGCAAAGGAATTACGGGGAGATTTTCGTAGTTATCTAATCCCGTTAATTTTTGCGGTGCATTCAGCGGATTAGGCTTCGGTTTGCTTTGCCAATTTCGCCAAAATGGAGTGTAAACTTTGTATGGTTCACCTGCTTGAGTGGCGATCGCATCAGGAGCAATCAAACCAATATCCACAAAACTCTGGACTTTTATCCCTATTTCTTGCAGAGCATTAGTTGCTTCGCGATCGCGCTTAATCGCAAAAGGCTCGACATCTTGATTGAAAAAGACATGACTTGCATTAACAGCTTTCCCTAACTCGCAAATTGACTTGATAGGTTGACCAAGCATAAACAACAAATCGCTCCCCAATCGGCGATAGTTAGCTTGTAACTCCCGCAAGCAACCTAACATAAAATCAACTTTGCTCCCCTCCGTCACACCATCATCGAGAATGTCAGGGTCAAATATAAATAGTCCGAGTACGTTCCCCCGATCGCCTACCTGTGCGATCGCCTCACTCAGTGCAGGATTGTCATCAATCCGCAAATCGCGCCGATGCCAAACTAAAGCGATCGGTTGCCCCGATGAAGTTGCTAAAGCTTTCCTAGAAGTACTAGCTATTTGAGTCATAGGTATTGAGAGTCGTACACTTAAATTACCGCTCTATTCTATATTGCGATCCCAAAGCGTTGTACCATGACATTCAAATGGAAAAAGACACATTACGCGGGATATTTATGCGAAAATTTGGCAAAATGTTATTGCTGACGACTTTAATGGGGGTAATTGGAGGTGATTTTCTTGTTGGAAATTTGCACAATAATCATGAAAATAGTCATGTCAGTGCGATCGCCAAATCACCATCCGTTAACGATCGCAGCACTAATCAACGTGAATTTCAGCGATTAATTACATCATTTAGCGATCGCTCACCATCGACATTACCAAACAGTCAAGTTTTACAATCTGTGGCGACTAAATTTTTAGGCGCAGCTTATCGTGAAGGTTTATTGGATCAAGGTAAAACTGAAAACCTATTTGTATCTTTGACAGAATTCGACTGTGTGCTATTTGTAGAAACTGTTCTAGCCTTTTCACGAAATTTAATTAGTGCAAATCCTACTTATGAAAATTTTGTCCAAAATGTAGAGGAAGTTCGATATGTTAATGGCAAACTAGATGGGTATTGTAGCCGCTTACATTATTTTTCTGAATGGATAAGGGACAATCAGAGACGGAATATTGTTCGTGATCTAACTGGTGAATTGGGAGGGGTTAATCTCGATAAGACGCTAAATTTTATGAGTAGCAATTGGGAGAAATATCCACGCTTGAAGAATAGTGAAGCTAATTATCAATGCATTTTAGCGATGGAACGCAAGATAGCAACAGAGATGAAAGCTGAGCCATTACGTTATATTCCCACAGAGAAGATTGATTCTATCTATCCATTACTCAAGGCAGGCGATATTATTGCGGTAACTACCAATCTCAAAGGTTTAGACGCAACACATACAGGTCTAGTCTATCTCACACCGAAAGGGGTTGGATTTATTCATGCGTCACCATCGGGGCAAGTTACTGTCGCCAGCGATCTGCAACGTTATATTGAAAATGTCGATCAAGCGATCGGGATTATGGTGGCTCGTCCTGTTTTAGCGATCGCCCCAAATATCGGTAAATTATAAGCCTCGGACTACTTTAGAAAGAAAATAATTATGAGTGGGAATAAATCTCAACCTTGGCTGCAAGCAGAATTATTACAGCATTGTGAGCTACTGCTGTATAGCTTTCATCATTGGACTGGTCAGGATCTATTGCCAGCCACCAATTATCAATCATCAAGCGATCGGGCTAACACATTATTTAATGCATTATTTAACGCTGATTTTGTGATTGTTTCCCATGATACTCAAGCTGATCCTGTGCTGAATTATGGCAATCAAAAAGCTCTCGATTTGTGGCAAATGGATTGGGAAACTTTTACCAAAACGCCATCACGTTATACTGCCGAGCCGATGGAACGGAGCGAAAGGGAACAGCTTTTAGCACAGGCTAAATTACAGGGCTATATCAGTAACTATCGTGGTATTCGGATTGCTAGCAATGGCGATCGCTTTTATATTAATCGCGCCATTATTTGGAATGTGGTTGATCAAGCAGGAAATCTTTGGGGACAAGCCGCAACTTTTCGGGACTGGGAAGCAATCTGAACAAGATTACCAACCGAGAATCTCAGCAATTTCAGCAGCGATCTTAGTGGGATGAAAAGGTTTAGCGATCGCACCTTGGACTCCTAACTGAGTAAGCTTTTGAGGTTCGGTTAGATCGACGCGAGCAGTCAATAGAACTACGGGAATATCCGCAAGTTCAGGATTGGCTTGTAGTTCTTTGAGAACCGCAAACCCATCCATACTTGGCATCAGCATATCTAGCACGATCGCATCAGGTTTGGCTATGACACTAGCGGCTAGTCCCTCCTCTCCCGATCTAGTAGATATAATTTGCCAATTGCTAAATAATTGTACACAAGACTCTACAACTTGACAGATATATTCTTCATCATCGATTAATAAAATTGTTTTTGTAGATTCGTTTTTCATTTTGGTTATAATTACAGTCTTTGTTCTTATAGTAGATTTGGAACTTTGGGTATAGTGTAAAGAATAAAAATGAGGATAATCTGAGGACAAGACAATATACTTACCAATTTAAAAGCTCACTAATTTGATCGGCTATTACGAGTGGTTCAAAGGGCTTGGCAATAGTGCCAACTACCCCTAGTTCAGAGAATTTTTTGAGATCGTTTGCTTGCACCTTGGCGGTCAAAAAAATTACGGGGATATTTTGCGTGTCAGGATTCTTTTGCAAGGATTGATAGACGGTAATACCATCCATTTCAGGCATCATCACATCAAGGAGAATTGCATCGGGTTTGACTGTTTGCACAAGGCTAAGCCCTGCTTTACCAGAGTTAGCTACTTGAACATTCCATCCCTTAAAGCTGATTAAACAAATAGAAATAACTTCTGCTAGATTTGGTTCATCATCAATTAGTAAAATCGTTTTTTTAGCAATTTCTGGCTTATTGTCTAATACCCCTGAAGCAAGTAATCCTAACGCGCCGCGAATCGAAGCTAAGGGCGTTCTGAGTTCATGACTAGCAATGGAGATAAATTCACTTTTGATGCGTTCAACTTTTAACTTTTCGGTGATGTCTTCACCAATACTCATTGTGCCAATAAATTCTTCATCTTGATTACGAAGGATCGTATTATTCCAAGCAATCATTCTTTCTTCGCCAGTCTTGGTGACAATAGAGTTTTGATAATATTTGTTGAAGTGATCGAGGTTAAGTAATGAGTCTGAGAAGTCTCCTATTACTTTCTCTTGTTCAATCTGCGGTAAAAAATTAGAGAACCAGTGTTTGCCAATTACTTCCTCTAACTGATAACCTGCGGAATCTAGAAAAAATGGATTTGCATATTCCACGATGCCATCACGATTCAGACCTACAACTATTAGAGAGTGTTTGAAAAGTTTTAGAGTAGGTTAAATAGGGATGGATTTAGGGCTTAAACGACGAACCATCAGATGAACCATAGCGGCAAAGAGCAT
>JBIKYX010000120.1:0-11363 GCA_044355035.1 Pseudanabaena sp.
TCGATCTTCTACATTTGTATAGTTTTCTACTTCGATTCCTGTTAAATTTAGTATCTGGGTTAAAATCGGCTGCATATTTGGTGTTTTGTGCTTTGTGTTACATTAGCATAGCTTAAACGATTGAGCCAAAAGTTTTTAACCAATTTGCCCCAAAGGATAAAAGCAAACGTCGAAGTGTAACTATTGAAAATCTAGGATTCACCGATCACGATCTTTGGATTGCAGCAACGGCGATTCAATATGATTTAACTTTAGTTTCTGCTGACAGTGATTTTAGGCGTGTTTATCAAGTACATCCTTTTTCATTAGAGTCATGGATATAGTTACTTATACATTAGAGTCATGGATATAGTTACTTATAAAGATCTCCTTGGTAAATTAAAATTAGTACAACAAGTTGATAGATAAATGGATACTTTAAAAATACAAATTCAAAGGTTACTTAAGGAAGCAGATAAGTTCAACTATAAAAATTTTTCTACAAAATCTCAGTCTGGATATCCAGAGAGATACTCTCCCGAATGGATTTCTTGGAGCAATAGAGTTTTTGTTATATTAGCTAGATCTTTTAAGGATAATTCCAGCCCAATCAAACTAATTAATTATTGCAAGCAGATTCAAGTTCTTCGCAATGATGAAGATAAGTTCCTTCAATTAAAGTCTTTTTTAGTTAATGCGTTAAAGTCTAGTATTTCTATATTAGAGGATGACTTATACCATGAGATTAAATATGATGAAGTTATCCAGCCAGATGCCTTAGAACTTGTAAAAATGATTATATCTAGATTCCACTTAGTAGCTAGACAGCTTAAGATTAGGCACAGCAATAGAGTTACTTTAGAAATCAACGATGAATACGATACACAAGACTTATTACATGCCATTTTAAAGCTATTCTTCAAAGATATTCGTCCTGAGGTTGCCGTACCTAATTTTGCTGAGAAAAACTCAAGACTAGATTTCTTTATTGTAGATGCGGGAATTGGCATAGAGGTCAAAAAAACTAGAGAAAGTATGGATGCGAAAGAATTAGGCAAACAGTTGATTGATGATATTGCTAGGTATAAAATGCTCCCAAACTTAAAGACATTAGTATTCTTTGTCTATGATCCAGATGAATGGATAAATAATCCAGTTGGATTAGAAAATGATTTATGTCAAAAAAATGACACTTTAAATATTGAAGTTTTTGTAGTTCCTAAGAAATATTAAAGAAATTCTTGCTGTAAATAATGCGCTGATTTATAGTTAATTTATTGCTGAAGACATGGTGAAAGCTTTATCCTCTCGTTGCGTCGAATAAGTTATCAAGAATTATTTACAACAAGAATTATTTACAACAAGAACTATTTACAACAAGAACTATTTCAAAAGCTGTCATTCTGAGTATGATGCAGTTTTAGATCAGTAAGGGTTGAATGTTGTTTAGAAGGTGATCGCTATAACTTGTATTTCAAGTACCAAATGGCTATTTGGCAATACTCACTGTAGTAACCATTTCCATCTGTATCACTCAACTCATTGATAATTTTTTGTCGGATAGTTGTACTCCAATTTGTATTTGGAAATTTTTTCCGAAGTTGAGCAAGTACTGCATCCAGAGCAACTTTGCGATTCTTTTTTAGAAATTCCAGATTTAAGTTTAAAGTCTCATTCAAATCGTGATTGATAGATACATCATCTGAGTAAATTTTACCGTCAGGACGATATTTGATTAAATTTTCACAATTTTTGTCACCTTCGATTGGATTGATAATAATTTCAGCATCTCCTTTTCTAGTGTCACAATGTTGATTTTGAGGACGCGCTCCTTGATTACCCATACAAGCGCCCAGTAAATTTCTGTAGTCGAGTTGTCGAGTTGCGTATTTGGTTTGAGGTAGCCAATGTTCTATCTTCATCTCATCTAATTTGATGCGGCTCATACAGTAGGAACAAATATATCCTTGTTCTTTTAGCAAAGATTCTCTCAATTTATCTTTGTCAGGATAATTGTCATAGTTAGCGTTAACTTGCGATCGATGCTCTACAAGAGAACGTGGCTCTGATTGTTTAATAATCTTTTTCATTTCACCTTAGACAGAAAACTAATCAAAGTATTTGCCTTGACAATTTCTGAGTCGTTGTGACCAAGCAAATCAGATAATTCATGTAGTAATATTTTGGCTTCTTCGATTTGACCATCATCGATTTTATATAGGCATTCTGTTAGTTTTTCTTGAATCTCGACTGGTCTTTCAGTGACTCCCATTAATTCTGACAAAATCGAGTTGCTATCGCGCCCAAATGTATAGGCATCAGCAGGATAAACTTGAAAATCTTCAACGATAAATACGTTCTCTTTTTTAACGTTACTAAGAACTTGAGGGGAGTGTGTTGTCACAATAAACTGACAGTTAGGGAAAGTACTAGTAAGACGGGGAATAATGTCGCGTTGCCATTGAGGATGTAAATGTAATTCTATTTCATCAATTAGAATAATTCCTTCACCTTGTAATGCATTTTTTGTAGGATCTGGATTAGCGATCGCCAATCTTCTCGCAATATCTGCAACCATCACTAATAAATTTTTCTCACCATCAGAAAGTTGATTAAGCACTAGCTCATGATCTTGCTTTTTAAGGACAATCTGCATACGCGATCGCTTAACTTTGAGATCCGTATAATCAGGTAATATTGATATAATTGCTTTCCTAACTAACTTTAATTGATAGTCTTGATAATCCAGATCGCCATCTAGCCTTGTCTCTTGTTCTAGATCCTCATTACTTTTAAACCATACAAAAAAAGTTTCAAAATTGATATTGTACTGATTAGTAGCATCCGTATAACAGTTAACTTGAGATAGTTTAGCTGCATTTGGAGTCAAAGGCTCACCTCCAGAAAGTCTGTAATAGGTAACTGCTCTTTTGGTAGAATAACAAATAACAATCGGAATACTTTCAGTAGGATTATTATTTATCTTGCTATTAATAAATTGTTTGAAATTTTCGACATCTTCAAGGTTACTACGTTCAAAATCTCGACGAGGTTCTTCGCTGCTCGAAGGGTAAGCAAAATAGGATAGTAGTTTAATGTTCCTAGAAAATTTTTGACTAAATTCTGAATAGAAAAGTGTTAATTCATTTATAGTTTCTTCTGAGCCATTAGAAATATCATTTTCTCCAAAGCACTCCATTCCCAACGCAATCGGACTTTTTGTGTTTCTAATGGTGCGAAGTAATCGACTAATTAACTCAAATAATAAATTATCCAGACAATCAATAATGCTTGATTTCCCTGAGCCATTTACGCCTATAAAAACAGCAAGATTTGATGGGAAATCTATAGTGACATCTTTGAACCCCCTGAAATTTTGCATCCGCAACCTTTCTATATGCATAGCTGACTTACACCACTAGACTTAATTTCCTATTCATTGTAGCGATATATCCCGTCATAAATAAGAATGAACGGCGCTTTGCACCGCCCATCCTTAGCGTAATATTCTCTACTCAACAGTACGGGTTAACAACACAGGAACAGTCGCATTCACACGCACATAGTCTGATACCGATGAACCAAGCAAGCGATCAAGATCGGGTAAACTGCGGGCGATCGATGGACGGCGATCGGGAGAACCAACCATCAACAGGCTAGCATTTGCCTGATCAGCAAGCTTGCAAAGTTCTCTACCCACATCTCCCGAACTGATAAAAGAACGTGACGGAATATTCATCCGCTTCAACTTGGCACTAGCTTCCATTAAAACTGGTTCAGTGCTGGCATTAGCATCTTCCTTACGTTTGACCACACGCGCTAACAAAATCTCAACATCTTTTGCTCCACTGACGAGCTTAATCGCTAGATCGAGACAGTTGTTTGAAGACGCAGAGCCATCAACGGAAACCATAACGCTACGAATGGTTTTGATATATACGTCATCCTTGACCAACAACATGGGAGCGTCGGACAACTGGAACACATATTGACTGACCGAATTTGCCAAAATTGCTTGCAGTCGTCCCAAGCCGCGAGATCCCATAATCATCAAGTCTGGTTTTAAATCTTCCGCAACTTTACAGACAATATCCTTCGGCTCTCCCTCTTTGAGCATGGATAGAGTCGTGTTTCCTGAAGCCAAGCGCAAATTTTTGACTTCTCGATCAATAATTTTTTCGCCAGCGAGTCGATATTCTGTAACTGCTTCGGAGTTAATTGAGTTGGGGATGACGTGCAGCACATTAATTTGCAAATTTTGCATACTAGGTAGTGCTAGTAGCATATTGATCATTTCACGCGATCGCCCTGAACCATCAACAACTAATAAAACTTGTTGAAACATATCTAGATCCCTCTCAAAAATTTGCTATATCTTGAGTAAAGCTCAATTGCAAAGCGATCGCGCTAAAACGTTGAGATTCTTAAAAATCGGCATGAAAATAGGGCTTAAATAAGGGCTTAAAAGCTTATTCTTAAAAACAAGGTTATCTATCATAACATAAATATCATGAATATAAAAACAAAGTTAATCAATCCCTTAGCATTAGAAGAAAAAGTAATCTTAGTAGATATCAGCGATCGCCCCGTTGGGGTTGCGGAAAAGTTACAGGCTCACCGTGAGGGATTGTTGCATCGGGCTTTTTCCATATTTGTGCTTAACTCACAGGGAGAGCTTTTGTTGCAAAAACGTGCCGCCCATAAATATCATTCAGGTGGACTATGGACAAATACTTGCTGTAGCCATCCCCGCCCCGATGAATCGACCTTAATGGCGGCTCACCGTCGCTTACAGGAGGAAATGGGCTTTGATTGTGATTTGCAAGAAGTTTTTAGTTTCGTTTACCAAGCGTCCCTCGATCATGATTTAACGGAATACGAGTATGATCATGTTTTTCTAGGCTATAGCGATCGCGCACCGATACTTAATCCTGAAGAAGCAGAAGATTGGAAATGGATAGATTTGCAGACTTTACAATCTGATATTCAGTTACATCCCGAAGCCTATACCTATTGGTTACGCGATTGTTGCGATCGCTTTATCTCTGAACTAGGATAGGAGTGAATAAATCTACGGAGAAAAAAATGGAAACTTATTCAGAAGAACAAGTCGATCAAATTCTGCGTTTTGCCCTTGCGAAGAGAACCAATGGTCAAAACCTCACTAAACAACAGGTCTATGAGATCGCCTCTGATATGGGTGTTAGTGAAGCTGACTTTCTCGCCTCGGTGCAGGAATGGCAATCAAAGCAAAGTATTCGTAAAGAACAAGTTGAGTTTGATAAGTTTAAAAAGAAGTCCTTGAAATCTAACTTCTTGAAATATGCGATCGTTAATTCTTTTTTAGTTGCACTTAATTTATTTACATCTGGGAAGATTGGCTGGGCGATTTATCCACTCATATTTTGGGGATTGGGTGTGGCTCTAGATGCATGGGTGACATATCAATCTGAAAGTGAAGAATATGAAAAACAGTTTCAAAAATGGTTGCGTAAACAAAAGCGCGATCAACTGACGGCACAAATTACAGGTAAATTAACAACCAGTCTTGAAGAATGGTTGAAATAAAATCGCCATCATGGTTAAGGAATCAATCTGGTGGAGCGGGCGAAGCCCGCTCCACCACATATTGGTTTTAATTAAAAAATGGAGAATAGGAGGCTCGAACCCCTGACCTCTGCGGTGCGATCGCAGCACTCTACCAACTGAGCTAATTCCCCTAAAGTCCATAAATACTAGCATATAAAACTCTACAAATTAAAAATCGCGCAATGCGCGATTTTTAATTATTTTTTGGAAGATATGAGCGATCGCAAATCATTGCTCAACAAAAATCTGGTTATTTTCTGCTCATAGCCTAAACCATCGGGAAATTCGACGATCAGCATCGGATTTTTGATTGTCTCCGAAGGTAGCTGAAGCATATATACATAGTCACCATTATGAAACTCAAAATAGTTGCCTTGATTGGGATTATAGGTTTTGGCGGTGAGTTTCACCCCAGGCGTACCATTTTTGTTCACACTCCGATAGTGGCGCGGTTGCGATCGCTCCTTGGCATCGGCACAGACATAGAGCGCATAGTCCTTAGTTTCGGCATAGGCAAGAATTCCGCCCGTACCATCGCAGGTTTTGTCATTTTTTAGCTCAGTAGTTAAGCCAGTAGTTAAGCCAGTTAAAGTTTCGGCGATCGCTCTATCCACATTGATTTGAGAAAATCCTGATATAGTCAGCCCCACGGTCAACAAAGCGATAAGCTTTTTGGAAACAAATTTTTTGAATAAAGATTTTTTGAAAGTAGAGGTAATTGATAACATTTTAAAATCTCGTATTTACTAATACTTTGTGAATACAGAGATGTCCTTAGCCCAGATGTCAGCGTAACAATACTGAAAACTCTTGTAATCAGCAACTTTGCTTAATATGGAAAGAGACTTAGATCAATCAACTCATTAGAATTAGCTATCATTTGCCATGACCACAGGACTGACCAATAATCAATCACCGCCTGAATCGACATTTCAGAAAATCGTGCGTCTGCTGCGGTGGCATAAACCCGCAGGGCGTTTAATCTTGATGTTGCCAGCCCTCTGGTCAACGATCGCCGCCGCAAAAGTACAACAAATATCACCGCCCCTCGATCTATTGGGCGTAGTCATCCTTGGCAGCTTGGCAACCAGTGCCGCAGGTTGCGTAATTAACGATCTCTGGGATCGTGATATTGATCCCCAAGTCGAGCGCACCAAAAATCGTCCCCTCGCCGAGCGATCGCTATCGATTCAAGTGGGGATCGCTGTTTTGTTAGTGGCTGGGCTTTGTGCCTTTGGGCTGTCCACCTATCTCAGTCCTCTCAGCTTTGGACTATGCTTTGCCGCCGTACCCGTAATTGCGATTTATCCTGCTTGCAAGCGCTTTTTTCCTGTACCACAGCTAGTGCTGTCGATCGCTTGGGGCTTTGCCGTATTAATTCCTTGGAGTGCGGTTACAGGCGGACTAGATCACCATGCTTGGGAGTTGTGGGCAGCCGTGATTGCTTGGACGATGGGATTTGACACGATTTATGCGATGAGCGATCGCGAGGATGATCTCAAAGTTGGCGTAAATTCCAGCGCTTTATTTTTTGGTAAATACGTCATATTAGCGATCGGTATATGTCTAGCGATCGCCCTTGCTTGCTTGGTTTGGCTAGGATGGGATATTAAACTTGGTTACGCACATTACTTTGCTTGTTTGATCGCAGGGGTAATATGGATTTGGCAATGTAGCAGACTGACTCAAACTGAAATTCCCACCGAGCTATATCAAAAAGCGTTTGGTCAAAACGTCTGGATCGGCTTTATTATCTTGGCGGGAATGTTGCCATCTACTATGGGTTTGAGCTAACTGCTAACTATATCAAGTTAGTTTCCTCTTCCCGATGCATGATGGCTATCTGTCATCAGTCTGTTAATATTTAGGTTATAGATAGCAGACAAAATACATGAGCAACATTAAAGAACAAATCCTAGTAGAAGTGAAACAAGCCAGAGAAACCTGCGAGACTAGCGGTACTGACTCTCAAGAGTGCGTTGTTGCTTGGGAGTCCGTCGAGGAGCTTCAGTCTGAGTTGTCCCATGCACAAGACGACAAGCCTAAAAATTCCCTTGAACGCTACTGCGATGATAATCCCGAAGCTGACGAATGTCGTTTGTATGATGACTAATTCTTGAATCACCAAAAGGAAGGGTGCGTGGCGCTCCTTTTTTTAATTAAATTTTAATCAAATTCAAAAGAGAGTTGCGGCGTGCCGTAACTCTCTTTTGGGTTTTAAGATGGCGCAACGCGCTATCTTTAACGATCGCTATAAAATTTGTATCTAAATCCGTTAATTTGCAAGAAATTCAGTTACATTTAAATTGGCAAAGGCGAAGCGCGAATAAAAATACGAATAAAAGTCGTGATAGTTACGAGATATCTGTAATTGCTAAGGAAATTTGTAGCCAAGCGGGAATAGGATATGACACAACTAAGCGTTATGGAATTAGCAAAGCAAGGTGATCCCAATGCGATCGCGGCTTTGATCAATAGATCTCTCACATCCAAAGGGATACATGCATCCGCAGAGCTTGAATCCCCACAATGTCTTAAAATCTCTTTACAAGCGTCACAAGTCCCCAGCCAGAAAGCGATCGTTACGATCATTCATCGCGGCATGATGGTATTGCAAATTGAACAGCTAAAGAGTGTAAAAATTTTTACTTATTGTTCAGATAATAATTATTTGGCTTGGCGATATGAAATTATCCTTAACAATAATTTTGATGAATCATTGCCAAACCCACAAATTGTTAAATCAACGGAGTCGGATCAAGCAAGAACAACGCCAGATCAATCAATGAATCTCGTTAAAAATTCTAGTGGGGTTCTCCTCGTGCAGAAATCATCTCAAATTCAACAAAATTTACAAGAGTATCAAGATGTGATTGTCCGCTTCACGGATGAACACATGGGCAATGTTCGATGCTTGACGACATTGACAGAATTAATTCAGGTAATTAGTAAACCGAGTTTTTTATTCACCACTGTTGCTTCTAATCCTAATTTGCGGAGTTTACTGGACACGATCGCCGAATCTAGTAAAACTGACGAACATGGCGATCAAGTAATTACGAATCTATCAATTTTGCAGCCGGGGCAACAATGGCAAAAAGCAAAAATACGCCTTGTGAGTAAGATCTTTTTGGAACCTGCGGAAGATGAACAGCCTGCTGATGATAACCATCAAGGGCTGACATTAGATCTCACCGAATCTCAGCCTGAAGAAGTTGAGCCTGAAGAAATTAAACTTGAAGAAGTTGAGCCTGAAGAAGCTGAACTTGAAGAAGTTATCCTTGAAGAAATGGAGAAGAAACCTGTAAGCTACGATGATTCTCCTGTGCTTGACAATGAAGTTTCACAGGATAGCTCTGAAAATTCCAATGGAAGCTCGGAACCCGAAAGAATTACTACTGATTCGTTATTTGATGAATTTGATAGTTTCCCATCATCAACTTCGCCATCATCAACTTCGCTAATAATTGATGAGCCAATTAATGCTCAAGTAACTGATGATGTTACTAGTTCCGAAGTAACAGAAATAGCGGATTGGTCTAAATCACCTTCTCTAACTGCCAGTTCATTGTTTGATGACTTCCCTGACATGGAAAATACTGACGATGTAACCGTTCGATTAGTGGATGATGAAACTATACCCCTAGATGAAGATCAAGATTTATTCAATAACTTCGGCTTTGGTCAGCGATCGCCTGATGTAAGTTCTTCTAGTGCATCTAGCATTAAAATGTCAGAGACAGAAGAAGATATTGAGGCGATTAAGTCCAGAATCTCGAAGCAGAATCTGGATAAATTACTATCGCTCATTGAACAAGAAGACAAACCCAATCCAGAATCGCCAAGTATTTCCAATCAGGTTAGCAATCAAAATACAAGTCAACTTAATGCTCAACTTAATGCTGATATAGGCGCAAAAACTATGGAACGCATCTTGGGTGAAACGTCGGTAATTAACCAAAATGGAGTTGATTCAGCAGATTCAAATGGTAATAAGTCATCAACTTTAATCACCTTAGAAGATTTTTGGGCAGATTGAGAAGCGAGAAGATTTATGTTGCCTAGCGATCTCCTGATGCATCGATTGAATGGCGAAACCGTTGTTCCTAAACGTTTAAAACTGGATGATAAAAATCAAGCGATCGCTATAGATTTAATTGCGATTTTTGAACAGGCTAAGGGCGGTACACAGGGTGAACTCGATCGCCAATTACAAGAACTCGAAGGTGATACTCCAGACTATCGCGTTAAGCGCGGATTAGCCCATATTCTCAAATCATCTTTCAGTACCTTTGAAATCATCAGCCCTCTAGAGCCACAGGAGTTACGCCGCCGCATTTTTGAATTGTCTGCCGAGATTATCCCCAGTCAGCAAGCAACTGCACAAACTCTATCTAAACTAGCAGCCACCTTAACCGAAGAACTGCATCGGGAAGTATTGCCATGTCAAATTACCGCAGGGCTATATGCTGACTTAATCGAAAATCGGATTCTCACTCAATTTGAAATACCAACGCCCGAAGCATTAATTCATCGTTACAATCTCTCTCAAGTTCAAGGCATATTCTATCGCGCCAGTCACATGACCCTAAATGTGCATCGCAACGACCCAGGGGAATACAAATTATTATTCCGTTATCTCAAGTTATTTCAACTGATGTCCTATATCGAAGGTGATGTGGATTATGGCTTTACGATTACTGTCGATGGTGCGACTAGTTTGTTCGGTACAAGTACTCGTTATGGCTTAGCGATCGCCAAACTGCTCCCCGCTTTACTTCACGTCACGAAATGGAGTCTCCAAGCGACTCTGGTGGAAAAAGATGCTTATTCTAAACAAAAGCGCACAGGGCTATTTACGCTCGATTCTGATTGTGGTTTGGAGAGTCACTATCCTGCGGGGAAAATGTACGACAGTGCGATCGAGGCTTCCTTTGCAGAACGCTGGGCGGAACTAAAAACTGAGTGGAAATTAGAAAGAGAAGTTGATCTAATTCCTATCCCTGGGAGTGTGATGATTCCCGACTTTCGCTTAGTTCATCCCGATGGACGCAATTATTTACTAGAAATAGTTGGCTATTGGCGACCCGAATATTTACGCAAAAAGTTTTATCAAGTCCAGCAAGCTAACTGTGAAAATTTGATTTTGGCTATTTCCGAACGCCTAAATCTCGAAAAAGCAGGTGTCAATTTTAACGATACGCCTTCCTTGACTATTTGGTTTAAGGATAAACTTTCGCCTAAAGCCGTATTGCAAGCTATTCAAGGCTAGATTGCCAATTCATTCTATGTTGAGAAACCTGTCTAGATCCCCCCAGCCCCTTACAAAAGCTACGGTGTACACACAAGTCTAACGGTCTACGTTTCAGGGTTTAGATCCCCCCCAGCCCCCCTTGTAAAGGGGGGAGAATCAATTAAATTATCTTCTTCCCCTTTTTAAGGGGGATTGAGGGGGATCTTTAAGTAACTAACGATATAGCTGACAACTTGTGTGTACACCGTAGCTTATACAAAAGAGAATCAATTAAACTATCTTCTTCCCCCTTTTTAAGGGGGATTGAGGGGGATCTCTTAGAGTCTCTGACGGTAGAAAGTACTCTTAAATGGTTTCTGAGTTACGCCATAATGCTGGTGTTCCGACTTTGTAGCTTAACTGACTGACAAAACTAATTGGCTCAATAGGTGATTCGGGGAGGTAAAGAAAGGAGAGAGTCCAACAAAGCACTTAGCAAAGCTTTACCCCTCCTCTTGGCATTATGAACAAACTCAAAGAAGCCCAAATACAAAGGTAACTT
>JBIKYX010000121.1:0-11357 GCA_044355035.1 Pseudanabaena sp.
TAGATGGGTTAAGTTTAGGCTCAGCATAGCGATCATCGCTTATAGATTTCGATACAATATTACCAATTTCTTCCTTTGGCTCACCTCCCCGCATCGCCTATTGAGCCAACTTTTTTTGTAATCTTGTGCTTAATCTTTAGACGGAAAACCGCCACACAAGGTTCAAACAAAACGCGCAAAGCAGGTTTTATTGCGAAGCAGGTTTTAGTTAGAATTACTTAGAACTCATTGCCTTGGGCAGAGGTACAAGCGGCTCTTCCATCGCGATTAAAATTGGCTCCTCCGCAACTGGTGCAGGAGATTTAATCTTAATACTGTTAGAAACAGGGCTAAATTGGGGGGAAGAATTCAAGGTAAACATGGAGCCGAATACGCCGACCACAGCCGCTACTGCGATGCCTATTCCTGCCAATTTCCATTTGCGACGCTGCGATCGCTTATCGATTTGAGCAAAGACGCGATCGATCATTAATTCTGTCTCTGCTTTTGGCGATGAGTTCACAGCCACAGGGACTGGCAGCTCAATTAATAATTGTCGTAACTTTAGTTGTTGCTGATAAATATGTCGAAAATTAACATCATCGACCAGCCATAGTTCGACTAGCTGTTCTTCAGATTCACTAACTTCGCCATCAATATAGGCGCTGAGCAACTCAAAGCGCTCTTGTGGAATAGCCATATAATTATCAAAAATTTGGTTAGCACTCATAACTTCAATACATTCCTTAATTACAAATTTAACAAATCACCCGTTTGACAAATTACATATTCGACAAATTACATGTTTGATAAGTAAGGTTGTAATTGCGCTTGTAGCTTCAATCTGGCTCTGGCTATCCGTGATTTTACCGTACCAAGCGATACCCCTGTCAGTTCAGAAATTTCTTCGTAGGACAAGCCTTGAATTTCCCGCAATACGATCGTTTCACGAAAGCTGGCAGGCAAATCTTGAATGGCTTTGCGGAGTTGTTCGTAAAACTCCTGTGTAGACATATTGTCAAGTGGGCTGGGTGCTGAGCTTGGCAAATCCCAACTCATTTCGTCACCGTCACCAGACTTAAATGGCGCATCAAGGGATACGGAATTGCCAACTCTTTTGCGTTTACGCAACTCGTCATAGAACAAGTTGGTGGCAATTCGACTCAGCCAACCACGAAATTTTTCGGGTTCTTGCAAGCGGTGAAGATTACGATAAACGCGCAACCATACCTCTTGGGCTAGGTCAGCACGATCTTGCCAATCAGGAGCGAGCTTATACAAAACCTGATCGACATAGGATTGGTTGCGTCGCATGAGTTCTGCAAACGCAGACCTTCGCGGCTGCGCTTCCTGTTGGCACATTTGCACCAATTCAACAATGGGGAGCTTATCAACGGACACGGAGTTGAAGGGCGTATACCCTCCGATGCTGGTTGACCAAGATAGGCTATAACTCATCAATCAATCGCTCCTGCTGGACTTGAGCTAGATGTAGACCAATTAGAAGGTCTATATGCTTATGTTCAAGTTTCAGGACGGATCATTAAAAAGGTTTGTTCCTACCGAAGCAGAGCTTTAGTTAGTATCATGATTTTTCTAAACACTAACAGTAAAGATATTTCAAGAGGGATAATAGCAGTTAGTCTGTACGTTTTTGCGAATTCATAGATTGATTGAGATTTTTTGTTTAAAAATTTCGTTCAAAAATCAGTCTAATCGGGTTTGCGTAATATCTACAATTTTAGTTAGGGAAAAAATATGCAACGATCGCAATGGATATCAGTTTTGACAGGCGTTGTCGCCGTGATTTTGGGAGTGGGTTATTTGATTTTGGTGCAGATATTAGATTGGCGCGGCGGCGAAATGTTGCCTGCACCTGTTGATTTATCTTTTGCTTTGACCACTAAAGTAGAGATAGCGCAAAGCACTATTTTTACTTTGGCTGATTTGTTTTTATGAAACTAACCAGAAAGGGGCATTACAGTGTCAAAGCTATGCTCGATCTTGTAGTTTGGGCAAAACGGAAACCTGTTTCGGTGCGAGAAATTAGCGATCGCCAAGCCATCCCTGCTGCATATTTAGAAAAAATTTTGATGGCGCTACGTCAGGCAGGTTTAGTGGAATCGGTGCGCGGTGTGCAGGGCGGATATAAACTAAAGCGATCGCCGAAAGATATCTTCCTCGGCGAAATTTTGTCCGCAGTTGGGGAGGATACGCATCCATTGCCCAGACTAAAGCCACAGGAAAAGTTAGCCTCTGATTGGGTGACATTTGCGCTTTGGCAGAGACTTGATCGCAAGCTCAAAGATGCGCTTTACAGTATTTGTTTAGAAGATCTCTATTACGATGCCCGGAGTTGGCAAGCATCTCAAGGGCAAAGCACGGGCTTTATTGTTTAAGTATCTTGGCTTAATCAGCTGATGCATACCAATTAATACAATTTATGTCGTAATCAATCAAATCATCTAATTCATTCAAGAAATCAAACATTTAGCGGTGATAAATAGTTGGGTAATCCTCTGCTTTATTTAAGTTGCTATAAGTTATGACCCAAAATTTACCCGATGAAACCAATCTTGAGCGCAAACAAGAGTTACAGCACAACGAGGAGGCTTTTCGCCTACGTCAAGAAGAGAACCGATTAGGAACAGCGCAGCGAAGTAATGCTTATATTTGGATTGTAAATAGTATTTATTGGTTGTCAGGAATGCTAGAAATACTACTGGGACTAAGGTTTGCATTACGGTTTTTTGGTGCTAATCCCCAGAATGAATTTGCGCGATTAATTAACAATCTATCTGCACCTTTTATAGCTCCATTTTCCACGCTGTTTATTAGCCCAACGTCCGATGGTGGCGCAAACATATTCGATGTGAATATCATAATTGCAATTATTGCCTATGCCATCTTGAGTTATCTTGCCGTTTCCTTAGTTAGATTTATCTTCTATCAACGAGCCTAAGAAACTATTTAAGACTTACTTTCTACGGTCAAAAATTTAAAGATATCCCCCTCAATCCCCCTTAAAAAGGGGGAAGAAGATAATTAAATTGATTTTTCCCCTTAAAAGGGGGCTGGGTGGATCTAAACAATTCTTAAATGGTTTCTAAACAACAGGTAGGAAAAAATGGAATTAATCAATCACTCATTTGGATTCTATGGTGTTACCTTTTTTGGGATTATTCTAATCCGTTATTTTCTAGTGGCAGGGGGAACTTATTGGTTCTTTTATTCAACTTTACGCCAGTCTTTTTTAGAGAAATCTTTAATTAGCCCTAAACTCCTACTTCAGCATCCCTCTTGGGAATCAATCCAACGCGACATTAAGCTTTCGATTATGTCATCGGTCGTATTTGCGATCGCTTCGGCAATAGTTTTATCCGTATATAATTGTCATCTCACTCGCATATATAGCGATCCTCACCAATATGGCTTGTGGTATTTAGGGGTTAGTTATATGGCGGTATTGGTGCTTCAAGATGCCTATTTCTATTTCACGCATCGCTTATTTCACCATCCGTCACTCTTTCGCTATATGCATCAAGGACATCATCGATCGCGATATCCTACGCCTTGGACTTCATTTGCTTTTGATCCATTAGAGGCGATCGTGGCTTCTCTCTTTCTGGTGGGAATTATTTTTATTCTCCCATTGCATTTTATTACTTTAATTGCGGTGATGACTACCATGACAGTTTGGGCTGTCTTAAATCATCTCGGACTGGATCGACTACCACTTACCTTTCCCCATCATTTTCTAGGTAAATGGTTTATTGGTCCTGCTCACCATTCCATTCATCATCTTAATTACACTTTCCATTACGGATTATATTTTACTTTTTGGGATAAACTGCTTGGTACTCAAGCCCCTTTCTATATAGGCGATGTACACACAAGTAGGGGGCTTAAATAAATTGAAACAATGAGTAAGCCCTAACTATCCACAAAAAATGTCAGCACAGTTTCATCAATACCTTTGAGTTTAAGTGGCGCACATTTACGCAGATCCTCCTCATGGAGATAGTCCGCAACTGCGGCTGATACCAGAATGCAATCAGGTTCCGAGGCGACTTGAAGCCGAGCAGCAATATTTACAGTCGGACCGATCGCCGTATAATCCGATCGCTCCGCACTACCAAACATACCAACTACTGCTGTACCTTGATGGATGCCACAGCGAAAACTGACTCTAGGAATGCCTTGCGTTTCCCATTGTTGATTAAGTTGAGCTAGCGATCGCTGCATGTGTTTAGCAGTGTTAACAGCGCGGCGGACTTGTTCGTTAGGGCTGCAATCTTCAGGCGCACCAAACAGCGCCATAATTCCATCACCCATAAACTTATCAACGGTTCCACCATTCGCAAAAATGGCTTCGGTCATCGCCCCTAAATATTGATTGAGTAATTCTGCAACCCGTAGCGATCGCAAAGTATTGGAGAGAGATGTAAATCCAACGATATCTGTAAATAGAACCGTAATCATCTTCGGCTCAGGACGTAGATCGAGGCTGAGTTCCCCTGTCGCAGCTTTAGCAACTAAACTGGGGGGCAGAAATCGTTTGAGAACTGATTCGGTAAGATAGAGATTCAGTTGGGCAACGCGACGTTCATTGGTCTTGAGCGCCAGTAGGTTACGAACTTCAGCTAATAATTCGCGGTCGTTAAAGGGCTTGGCTAAGTAACCATCGGCTCCCATTTCCGTACCTTCAATCCTTGTCTCTTCGTTAGCTTTAGCCGTCAGTAAAATGATCGGAATACCTGATAACTGCCCATCTGCACGAATCATGGCGATCAAGTCTAAACCTGAAACTTGAGGCATCATTAGATCGGTGACAATCAAATCAGGGCGATGCTCTTGGGCTTGAGCATAACCATGTGCGCCATTATGAGCGGACACCACACTATAACCAGCTTGATTGAGGATGCGCCGTAAATATCCACGCAAATCACGATTGTCATCTACGATCAAGATCTTACCTGTGGCACTGTCTTCATTTTCGTGATCATTTCCACGATCATTAGCGATCGCCTCATCGTCTAAATTTAATTCCGTACTTAGTTCAGTTTCCAGATCGGCAAGTTCGACAAAGGCTCTAGATATTTGCAAATCCGCAGGCAAGCTGGTAACTTGTTCGGCGGGTAAATGTTCTTTCCCAATCGGAATCGATATTTCAAAACTTGCGCCATAGCCATAATTGGAAGTGACGGCAATACTACCACCATGCAAGTTCACCAATTCTTTGACCAGAGCCAAGCCTAAGCCACTCCCTTCATAGCTACGATTGACAGAGCCTTCGGCTTGTCGGAAACGATCAAATAGAATTGGAATTTGATCCTCACGAATGCCAATACCTGTATCTTTAACACTCAAAATACAGTGTTTTTTATCTACGCCTGTAGTGAGCGTAACGGTGATAGTGCCATTGCTAGGCGTAAATTTCATCGCATTAGAAAGTAGGTTATAAAGAACCTTATCAAACTTCTCTAAGTCTAGATAAACCTCTGGGCATTTGCCAAAGTCACTGAACAAATGAATTTTTTTGCGATCGCAATAGGGACGAAAAGCTTCGATGGTTTGATTGGTAAATTCAACGAGATTACAAGCTCGGAAACAGGCTTGCATTTTACCCGCATCGAGTCGTTGAATATCCAATAGCTGATTTACCAGACGCAGGAGACGACGACAGTTCCGTAACGCAATGACCGATTGGTCGTAGGGAAGGGGCTGTGATTTTTCGATCGCTGCTTCTAGAGGACCAATGGTGAGCGTCAATGGGGTACGGAATTCATGGGAGAGATTTTGAAAAAATTCCGTTTTTTGATGATCCAGTTCCAGTAGTTGCTGCGCTTGTTGGTGGGTTTTTTGGAATAGATTGGCTTGTTGCACAGCGATCGCCGCTTGGGCAGCTACGGCTTGGACTAGAGATATTTCTGAAGGTTGCCATTGACGGGAATGTTTATTTTGGCGCATGGAGATACTGCCAATAATTTTGCCATCATAGAGCAGTGGCACGATTAGCAGCGACCGGGCATTGGAGCGTAAGGGTAAATCAACAAGATTCCATTCGGGCGTTTCTTGCAAATCAGCGATCACTACTGGCTGCTTCGATGCAATTAAAGCTTGTAAAACAGGATTATCGGAAATCTGGACTATTGATTGCGGTAACTGAGGTTGTGATAATGGCGATTGGGATAATGGCAATCGCGTGGTCTTGGAATTGTTGTTTTGAGTATAGGGACTATCAATAATTTCATCGGGATCAAGTAAATGTAAGCCCACGCAGCGCAAATAATTATCTTCTTCTGTCCATAATGATAAGGCACAACTCTCGGAATTGAGAGCTTGTCCTAATTGCTGGGTAATCGAGGCAAAAATCTCTTGAGGATCAAGACTGGAGCGGATCGTACTGGTAATCGTGTTCAGTAAGGATTCACGCTGCGCTAGTTCTTGGACACGATCATAGGCTCTGGCACGAGAACTAACGATCGCCGCTTGGTCGGCAGCCAATTCGATTAAATCAAGTTCATCACTACTCCATTCATGATATTGATCGCAATGATATAGAGCGAGCATCGCAAGGCATTCTTTCTGTACCTCTAGAGGAACAAACAATACGGATTTAATATTTGCTTCCGCATAAATTAATTTGTTAGCTTCAGAAATGCGTTGATCTTGATCAATATCAGCAACTGCCACAATTTGTGAGGTTAGGGTGAGAGCTTGAGATAGATTTGGCAAATTCTCAATCTTGTTATTACCATAGGCAAAATAATCTTCGGAAAGTTTCCCATTTTCACATAGACGCAGAATACTCACTGATACTTCAAAATTATTAGCAATTGATTCCGCGATCGCGGCAATACTTTCACGGTAAGGCGCAGCACTATCAACAGAGGAAGCGATCGCATTTAGTAATGACTGTTGGCGGAGGGTGCGACGTAATTCGGCAGTACGATTTCGCAATACATTGTGCGTATCCATTGCTTGACGTACGACATTTTTAAGGTCGATTTCATCCCAAGGTTTGGTGACATATTTGAATACCTTGCAAGTGTTAATCGCCTCAACTAAATCTTCTACGTCAGTGTAGCCAGTCAAAATAATCCGCATTGTATCGGGATATTTAACCGCCATCTGGCTGAGAAATTCGGTTCCACTCATGATCGGCATTCTCTGGTCGGAGATGATCACGGCGACTTCGCCTTCACGCTCCAGTAATTCCAAAGCCTCCAAGCCCCCATTGGCACGTAACACCTGAAAATCTCGATAAAAAGTCCGAAACAGCAAATCTAAGTTATCGGGTTCATCATCGATAACTAACAACTTAGGTTTGGGGACGGTTTGCGAACCCATGCAGCTATTTCTTCCTATTTATTTAAGCTTGTTATTTATGCTTGATTTCTACTTGGTTTTGATCAACCTATCTTGGTTCTGAATATACTTCCTTTTGCATCATAACCGATACTCCTTACGTGTTTTTGCCTAGAGTTCTTAGTCTTAGAGCTGCTTGAGCTTCTTCTCGATCATCGAAATGAATTTTCTCGCGCCCAATAATTTGATAGTCTTCATGTCCCTTGCCAGCAATCAGAATCGTATCTCCTGTTTGAGCATCCTTGATTGCACTTTCGATACATTTATGGCGATCTCCTTCCACAATTAAGGGTTTGTCGCCAATATTAGCTTTTACTCCAACGACAACATCAGCCAAAATTGCTTGGGGATCTTCGGTGCGGGGATTATCTGAGGTGACATAGATGCGATCGGCAAGTCTGGCGGCGATCCCACCCATTAATGGTCGCTTGGTCCGATCGCGATCCCCGCCACAGCCAAATACACAAATTAATTCGCGTTGAGCAAAGGGACGCATAGCTTTGAGTAAATTTTCTAGGCTGTCGGGAGTATGGGCATAGTCCACTACGACAGTGATATCTTGATCCTCACTGACCTGCACCCGTTCCACTCGTCCAGGCACATTTTTAAATTCAGGCAAACGGCTCACAACTTCTTCTAACCCCATCCCCATATGCAATGCTGTAGCGATCGCTGCCAAGATATTCTCGACATTGAAGCGACCAACTAATGGTGATTTAAAGGCGATCGCACCCTGTGGTGTATGTAACGTCCCAGTTGCACCATTCGGCAAATAGGTTAAGTCCTCGGTATAAAAATCAGCCTGCGAGTTACTAATGCTATAAGTCCAGATTGGGCTATCTGTAATCATCTGTACCAAACGCTGTCCAAAGGGATCGTCAAAATTAATGATCGCTCGACCTTGTAAATAGGTGTCACTAAATAACAATGCCTTGGCTTGAAAATAGTCTTCCAGATTATGGTGATAGTCCAAATGATCTTGGGTCAAATTGGTAAATACGCTCACCTCAAACGGACAACCCAACACGCGCTGCTGATCTAAGGCATGGGAGCTAACCTCCATTAATCCGACATCACAACCTGCGGCGATCGCTGCGGCAAGTTGCGCCTGTAAGTCCACAGCAAAGGGCGTAGTATGGGTAGCAGTGAGAGAATAACCCGCCCAACGGGTATAGAGTGTGCCAAATAGTGCTGATGCATAGCGAGTTTGCAGTAAAAATTCGATTAAATGGGTGGTGGTAGTTTTGCCATTGGTTCCCGTCACCCCCACTAATTTGATCTTTTCGGCGGGATAGTCATAAAAGGCAGTGGCAAGTTTGCTACAAGCGACAACCACATCATCAACGGCGATCGCTTTAGTCTTGGTGTTAGTTTTCGCTAGATCTTGAGAATCCAAATTATCAAAGGCTGATTGAGAAATAATCGCTGCGATCGCACCCTGAGCGATCGCCTGTGGTGCGAATTTACCGCCATCCACCTGAGTCCCTGTCATGCCAATAAACAAGTCACCTGCTTGGCAAGCCCGCGAATCCGTAATTAGGCGCTTGACTTCTAAGCCATCTATTGCAGGATGAGAATTTTGATAACCTGCTAATGATAGTAATTGTCCTAGGCGCATAATTATTTATTCCTTTTCAGCAATACAAAATATCCCAGAATTCTGACACAAAAGCTAGCGTTTCAAACAAAAAAAGAGGCGCAAAGCACCTCTTTTTTTATTTATTTTTAACGCAGTTGCTCCAACTCTGAACGTAAACTTGCTATTTGTTCCGTGAGTTCCTGAATTTCATCACGCAAACTCGCCTTTACTTTTTTATCGGCTTTGTCACTTTCGGCAGCCTCATCAACGGTACTTGCAGTTGTCGTGACTGTGGTTAGCCCTGCGGATGGCGAATCTACATTTGTATTAGATGAATTAGTGTTAGATGAGCCGTTTACCTGTTGTGAAATAAAGCTATCTACATAACTCCGAGCTTCGGCTTCGGTGCTAATGCCTTTGTCTGCAAGCTCCTGTGTAACTTCATCAAAACTACGCCCCAACATTCTGATATTTTCTTCGCGTTTGATCGGATCTTGGATCACCTCAATTAATGTCGATGTTAAGCCTAGCGTGACATAGTAACCCTTCTGTACAAGTTTACTCAGATCGATAGTATCCATAAAACACCTACAAATATAAACTTTTGTAATATATTCTAGTCGATTTTCATAATCTCTCGCGAGTCACCATCATTCAAGTTACCAAAGAGCGATCGCCTTATTTCAAGCTAAAAGTAGTTGAGAGTATTTTTAAATTGTTTTTGTGGACACAAAATTTAGGAGAACACCAAGGATCTTGCCAATGTCTGTGATGTAGTAGTCCGTAAGATCGATCTCTACAATTTGCTCAGTTATTTGCAGAAATTTCCAGATTTCCCCAGTTGTGACGATGCCATAAATGGTATCAATGTCATTGTTTTCTAGTTCATTGAACAATTGAGCCGCGACCATTTCCGCAATACACTGCCCAAGTCCTGATTTAATATCCTCGTTTTTGGCTTCAACGATCGCAATTACTGGGGCGCTAATCCTGAGTTGTTGTTTGGATAGGCTGATTAGATAATCGCAATAACCTGTAAGTCCTTGTTCGGGGCTAATGCTAAATTCTGTGCCAGAAAATAAGCTAATGGGTATTGGCGATCGCCGTCTTAGCTCTAACAAGGTGGGGGCAATCAGAAATTCCGATCGCCCTTTTTCGGTGTTAATCGCAAGGGCAAGGGGAATATTTTCGGCGAGGATCTTTTTAATGTCGTCACTAGGGGCGATCGCTGTGACATGGGCAAATAAATCAATTTTTTCTTCAATTTGCAAATGAAAGTCTTTTTCGACTTGTCTCAGCGTGAAGTTACTATATGCCATTGGATTCTCGTTCTTATTGCTTACTTCACAAGTATATGTTTTCAGATTATGCGATCGCCCCATCATCCAAAACACCAAACAGCGATCGCCTAAGTTCCTTCTGATTCTGGTTCTTCACCAATAGTTTGCTGGTATGCATGGCGAATATGAAGAATGCGAACTGTGGAAATGTCTTGTCCTTCCAAAATAGTGAAAATCACTCGGTATGAGTTACGTCCCCGACCATAGAGTAATTGACGCAGTTCTTGGCTAAAATGCTCATTTTCTCGTGCCAATGGACAACGCTTAGGCATCTGAGATAAAGATGCGATCACTTCTAACAACCCTGAGTACCACTGACTGGCTTTTACGGAAGAAGAGATTTGAGATAGCCGTAAAAATGCACTATCGGCTTCAGCTTCAGCAATACTTGATATCTCAATGCGGTAGTTCATGAATTGGCTGGCAGATTATACTTATGGCATTTTTCTTCAGCAAAATCTTGAAAAGACCGAAATCGACCTGACTCAAAATCATTTAGTCCTGATTGAATGCCCTTAATAGCTTCTTCTGAGTCTTTTTCTTCCCAGTCTAAGATACTCGCTAATAATTCGGATGCAATAAAATTAATATCTTGACCTTGTTTTGCGGCTCTGTTATGGAGCAATGCTTCTAATTTAGGATTAAGGGTAATAACTATTGACATAGAATGCCTCTTCTAGCACAAAGTTTCAAGGTGATTATAGCCTGAATCAATTACTCTCAGCGATCGCCTATTCATCAAAAGTTAAAGTAAAGGGATCGCCCCCTAATTCAAATCACCAAACAGCGTTCGCCTATTCACCAAAAATCAAAATAGGGCGATCTCCTATCCAATCTCCCATAACCAGCGATCGCTAAATAAATATATCAATTACATTTTAGTTGTTCAGTATATTTAGTATTTATGGAGATAATTTTTCGATTTCTTCGATAGCTTTGAGAGTAATTTGATAAAGTTCTATATCCTCTTCTTTGTTAGAGGCTGTTTGAAAAGGTGGGTATACCTAGGAAAAAGCGTGAAGGGGGAATAAAGTAAAAGGGTCTACAGGAGACCCAATTTATGATAAGACCAGCATACGACACAGACC
>JBIKYX010000036.1:0-36901 GCA_044355035.1 Pseudanabaena sp.
TGAATTTTTGTCTACCACTAGCGAAATGATGCTCTTTGCCGCTATGGTTCATCTGATGGTTCGTCGTTTAAGCCCTAAATCCATCCCTATTTAACCTACTCTAAAACTTTTCAAACACTCTCTTAGCTCTTGGTTTACTGCTTGCTACTCCAGCATGGGCAGAAGACGTAACGCGAACTTTCACTGGCGAGAATGGTAAAACTACCACTTCGACTACCACAATTAATAGAAATCGAGAAAACAAATCAAGCGATCGCTCCACAACGACAACTTATCCCAACGGCAAAACCACTTCTACTAACAGTACCTACACCCACACTCATAACGGCAAAGGTAATAGCAATTACACGGGGACTGTTACCCATACCAATCGCAATGGAGAAGCCCATAACCACAGTGTAAATGGACAGAGAACCCGCACCAATGGCACTGTAACCAATTCTGGGACAGTCACTGGCGCTAATGGCAACCAAGGCACTTACAACAATACTCGTACTTGTAATAGTGGTGAATGCACTTTTAATCGCAATACCACCTATCCCAATGGCAAGACTCGCCAAGTAAATGGCACGGCAACCCGTACAGACAAAGGAAACTATTCTGGCAACGCAACTGTGACAGGACGCAACGGTAATACGCGATCGGGTAGCTTTACTCGGACAGGAGTTAGATAGCTGTTGCAGGCTTGCCCGAACATTGGTTTAAAACTCGATGTGCCTCTTCAGTGCAACAACCGCAGTCTTTCCCCAATAACGTCAATTCCGATAACATGGCGATCGAGCAAGCTCCCTTGTTCACAGCTTTTTGAATATCTTTTTCAGTTATTGCGTGGCAAATACAAACGTACATCTGGGTTCCAACTCCATTTTTGAGAGTAATTTTTAATATTAATAATGATACTTAATGACAACTTATTGCAATTAATTATCATTATTGTCGCGTAGATCGGTTAGATTAGTCAAGTCAATAATTTTCACCATCGATCGCTATGCAAGGACACCTGAACGTAAAAAGTCAGTTAAACGAAGCGCTAAAAGCCCAACTGACGGCAATTAACCAATATTTTCTCCATGCTCGCATGTGTAAAAACTGGGGGTTAAATCAGCTTAACGATCGCGAATATCGTTATTCAATTAAGGCGATGAAACAGGCTGATGAACTAATCGAGCGAGTACTTTTTCTAGAAGGGCTGCCCAATTTACAGAGCTTAGGTAGTTTGAGGATCGGCGAAGATGTACCTGAGTTGCTACAAAGCGATCGCACTCTCTGTATGGAAATCCTGAATGGATTGCGATCGGCGGTGTTAACTTGTGAGACTCAGCAGGACTATGTGAGCCGCGATTTGTTTGCCAAACTCATCGAAGAGACTGAGGAGCAGATTGATTGGCTAGAGTCCCAACTCTGGTTGATTGAAAATTCAGGGTTGCCCAACTTTTTGCAATCGATGGTTTAGTTTGTGAACGTCAAAAAAATTATTAAGTGAGAGAATTATGAAAGGCAGTGAAAAAGTTTTACAACAGTTGTCGAAGTTGCTGAGTGGCGAATTAGCGGCAAGAGATCAATACTTCACCCATTCACGCATCTATGCGGATTGGGGACTAAACAAACTGTATGAACGCATTAATCATGAAATGGCGGACGAAACCCAACATGCCAGTTGGTTAATCGAGCGGATTTTGTTTCTCGAAGGTACACCCGATCTGTCACAGCAAGACGGACTCAAGATTGGGAAAACTGTTCCAGAAATGCTCAAGAATGACTTGGACCTCGAATATAAAGTGGTTGGCGATCTAAAAGAGGCGATCGCGGTTTGTGAGACCGAACAAGATTATCAAAGCCGCGATATTTTGCTGAAGATTCTCATCGACACCGAACAAGATCATGCTTATTGGCTAGAAAAGCAGCTAAGGCTAATTGATCAACTTGGTTTACCCAACTATTTGCAATCACAGGCTTAAGTTGTCTCATCGCATTACCGCGCTTTGAGCTGACATGCCCCCCCGCGAAGATATAGCCACCGTTATTTCCTCGCGGGCAAGAGAGTAGTAAATTTATGTAAACAAAACGTGTTGCACAATACTAACTGCGTTAATGTATATACATGGCACAAGAGACAGAGCAACTCAATCCCCAAGCAAACCTAACTTGTAAGAAAGAAAGGAGAAGCCCATAGAAAGAGTCCGCCGTCAATCAGGATTGACGCTTTGTTGCTCCCCACGATTCTTCGATCTTTACGGGGCAGTGCTTATTCCAAAGATCGGTGTAATATTGATAGCTTTTGATAGCCTGTATTGTTAGTAGGGTCTCTTAAACTTCTATCGCAATGCTCTTCAATTCCTGAAGTTCCTAGCGACGATGAGACAAACCTCCTTGGCTTAAAAGAAAATGGCTACAGCGTATAGTTTAGTCAATACTCACACGCTTCAGTAAACCACTAGTAGAAACTTTAATTGAATTACTTTAAGACATGAGTCTGGCAGCCTTCTGCTAGACTCATTCAGTTTTTTGGGGATAATACCGAAACTGTCAGTTCGTGACACCTTTGATTTTAATGATCCATTTTTCGGTAAACTAAGTAACAATTTATTATTTTTATCATCCTAAATCAGGGGTAAACGAGCCTTGCGTAAAATCGTTATCGCTGGCAACTGGAAAATGTATAAAACCCAGTCTGAAGCCAAAACATTTTTCTCAGAATTTCCATCGCATCTAAAAGACACCGCATCTCAAGCGGCGATCGCCGATCAGCAAATCCTTATTTGCGTCCCCTATACAAATCTGGCGATCTTACAAACAGTCGTGCCAGCGATCGGTCAAGCAAACCTAAGTATTGGCGCTCAAAATGTCCATTGGGCAGAAAATGGCGCATTTACAGGCGAAATTTCCGCGCCGATGTTAGTGGAAATGGGCATCAAGTACGTCATCATCGGACATAGCGAACGTCGCCAGTTCTTTGGTGAAACTGATGAAACCGTTAATAAACGACTCAAAGCTGCACAAGCTCATGGGCTTACACCGATCCTATGTGTTGGTGAAAGTAAGCAGCATCGTGATGCCAATGAAACCGAAGCTTGGATTTTTTCGCAACTAGCAGCCGATCTTGTCGATGTCGATCAAAATAATTTGATCATCGCCTACGAACCAATTTGGGCGATCGGTACAGGCGACACCTGTGCATCTAGCGAAGCTAATCGCGTAATTGGTCTAATTCGTAGTAAACTAACAAATCGCAACATTACAATTCAATATGGTGGTTCCGTCAAAGCTGATAATATTGACGAAATCATGGCTCAACCTGAAATTGACGGTGTACTAGTTGGTGGAGCAAGTCTTGACCCAGCAGGCTTTGCCCGAATCGTAAATTATCGTTAGTTTTGCCTATATTGCTTTTTTGTTTATACGCTGTCCATATAAAAACAGCGATCGCCACAGCCGACATAGCCATAACAAAGCTTATCAAACCATGACAATTGTTTTTTGCAATTGACTTAGTGAGATGTACTTTGTTATAATTATGTGCTGTTGATTAGAATACACAGCCGCAGATATACCAAATCATCACTTATGCCCACGATCCAACAGCTCATCCGTAGTGAGCGCCAAACCATAATCACCAAAACAAAGTCTCCTGCCCTAAAAAGCTGCCCCCAACGCAGGGGAGTATGTACTCGTGTCTACACTACAACACCTAAAAAGCCCAACTCGGCACTTAGAAAGGTCGCCCGTGTACGCTTGACTTCTGGCTTTGAAGTCACTGCATACATTCCTGGGATTGGGCATAACCTCCAAGAACACTCCGTTGTGATGATTAGAGGCGGTCGTGTAAAAGATTTACCAGGTGTTCGTTATCACATTATTCGCGGCACTCTCGATACTTCGGGCGTGAAAGATCGTAAGCAAGGACGCTCCAAGTACGGTGCAAAGCGACCCAAGCCAGGTCAAGCCGCCGCAACTACTGGAAAGAAGAAGAAATAAGAATCATCCATAGAAGGTCTTAGATTTTAGTTCTAAAAACGATTTAGCGACCATTTAGCAAATTAGTAAAATTAGTAATTCATTTTATAAGGTGAATTTAGTACCGAAATGTCCCGTAGAACGAAAGCTTCAAAGCGCATAACTCCCCCAGACTCTGTTTATAACAGCCGTCTCATCACTATGCTTACCCGTCGTGTAATGTCACGCGGCAAGTATTCCGTGGCTTCGCATATTGTTTACAAGGCTCTTGACACCATTGGCGAACGCACTGGCAACCCACCACTAGAAGTGTTTGACCGTGCTATCCGCAATGCGACCCCCCTCGTCGAAGTCAAAGCCCGTCGTGTCGGTGGTGCTACCTATCAAGTACCGATGGAAGTCCGTACTGATCGCGGTGTCGCCCTAGCCCTTCGTTGGCTTGTGCAGTACTCTCGCGCTCGTGCTGGACGTAGCATGGTCACCAAGCTAGCTAACGAATTAATGGATGCCGCCAATGAAACTGGTCAAACCATTCGTAAGCGCGAAGAAACCCACAAAATGGCAGAAGCAAACAAAGCATTTGCTCATTACCGTTATTAAGCTCGATAGTTTGAATTGGCAGTTGGCAAATCCTAATATTTTGCTAAAGACTACTTCTCTATACTATTCTTAATATAAATTTTCAATTCCTGACAAACAAGAGGAAACTATTGTGGAACGCTCTATTGCCTTAGACAAGGTACGCAATATCGGTATTGCAGCGCATATTGACGCTGGTAAAACCACAACTACAGAGCGGATTCTGTTTTACTCTGGCGTTGTTCACAAAATCGGCGAAGTCCATGATGGAACCGCAACAACAGATTGGATGGCGCAAGAACGTGAACGTGGTATCACAATCACGGCGGCAGCCATCAGCACCAGTTGGAAAGACCACCGCATCAACATTATCGACACCCCTGGACACGTTGACTTCACCATTGAAGTCGAACGCTCCATGCGGGTACTTGATGGCGTAGTTGCTGTTTTCTGTGCTGTTGGTGGCGTACAGCCCCAGTCTGAAACTGTATGGAGACAAGCCGATCGCTATAAAGTCCCCCGTCTCGTATTCGTTAACAAAATGGATCGCATGGGTGCGAACTTTTTGCGAGTAAGAGAGCAGATTCGCGGTCGTTTCGGCTCGAATGCAGTGCCAATCCAACTACCAATCGGCAGTGAAGCTGAACTAGTCGGAATTGTCGATCTCGTCAAAATGAAAGCTTATATCTATAAAGATGAAATAGGCAAAGATATTGAAGAAGTAGATATTCCTGCGGACTTAGTTGAACTAGCTAATGAGTGGCGCGGCAATCTACTCGAATCAGTATCTGACTCTGATGATGTCCTGATGGAAAAATATCTTGAAGGTGAAGAACTCACCGAAGAGGAAGTCAGAACAGGTCTGCGTAAAGGTACTTTAAGCGGCAAGATCGTACCGATGACTTGTGGTTCCGCATTTAAAAACAAAGGTGTACAACTTTTATTGGATGCTGTAATCGATTATCTCCCTGCACCTAGCGACGTTAAGCCAGTTACAGGCTTGCTTCCTAACGGTCAAGAAGCGATTCGTGAAGCGAAAGATGATGCACCAATGTCGGCACTTGCGTTCAAAATCATGGCTGACCCTTATGGTCGCTTGACCTTTGTGCGTGTTTACTCTGGCATCTTAAAGAAAGGTTCCTACGCGCTAAATTCTAGCAAGAACAAGAAGGAACGTATCTCTCGACTGATCATCTTGAAGGCAGACGATCGCCAAGAAGTTGATGAATTGAGAGCAGGTGATCTTGGTGCAGTATTGGGACTCAAAGACACCTTCACTGGTGACACACTTTGTGATGACAATGCCCAAATTGTACTGGAAACCTTGTTTATCCCAGAGCCTGTTATTTCTGTTGCGGTGGAGCCGAAAACAAAGCAGGATATGGAAAAACTATCCAAGGCTTTGCAATCACTTTCTGAAGAAGATCCGACTTTCCGCGTCATGACTGATCCAGAAACCAATCAAACGATTATTTCTGGTATGGGAGAACTTCACCTTGAAATTCTCGTTGATCGGATGAAGCGTGAGTTTGGCGTTGAAGCTAACGTGGGCGCACCTCAAGTCGCTTACCGTGAAACAATTCGCAAAACCGTCACCGATATTGAAGGCAAATTTGCCCGTCAAAGCGGTGGTAAGGGACAATATGGTCACGTTGTGATCAACTTGGAGCCGACTGAGCCTGGCACAGGATTTGAGTTCGTATCGAAGATCGTTGGTGGTGTGATTCCTAAGGAATTCATTAAACCTTCAGAACAAGGTATGAAAGAAGCTTGTGAGTCAGGAATTCTGGCGGGCTATCCTGTGATTGACTTGCGTGCAACCCTCGTTCATGGTTCATTCCATGACGTTGACTCTTCCGAAATGGCTTTTAAGATTGCTGGTTCCATGGCAATCAAAGATGCAGTAATGAAAGCCCAGCCCGTATTGCTAGAACCAATGATGAAGGTTGAAGTCGAAACCCCTGAAGATTACATGGGTGATGTGATTGGAGACCTTAGTCGCCGTCGTGGCAATATTATCGGCATGGAAGATACCGCCTCTGGCAAAACCGTTGAGTCAAGGGTTCCTTTGTCTGAGATGTTTGGTTATTCAACTGACCTACGCTCGTCAACACAAGGTAGAGCTAGCTTCTCGATGGAATTTAGCCATTATGAAGAAGTTCCTAGAAATGTGGCTGAAGCCATCATTGCTAAAAACAAGGGCAAAAAAGAGTAGTCCTTTAAAATACTCGACCAATACTCTATAAAATAGAGTAATAATTACCGAAAAGGCTCTAGTAACTTAGGGCGACAATTACAAAATTAAGGATAATTACGAAAAAATGGCACGCGCTAAATTTGAGAGAGATAAACCCCACGTCAATATTGGTACTATCGGTCACGTTGACCACGGTAAAACCACATTAACTGCTGCTATCACCATGTCACTTGCTGCTGCTGGTCAAGCAACTGCAAAAGCATATGATCAAATCGATGCTGCACCTGAAGAAAAAGCTCGTGGTATTACGATCAACACGGCTCACGTTGAGTATCAAACAACTTCACGTCACTATGCTCACGTTGACTGTCCTGGACATGCTGACTATGTTAAGAACATGATCACTGGTGCTGCCCAAATGGACGGTGCAATCCTGCTTGTATCTGCTGCCGATGGTCCTGAGCCTCAAACTCGCGAACATATTTTGTTGGCTCGTCAGGTTGGTGTGCCTCAACTTGTCGTTTTCTTGAACAAAGAAGATCAAATGGAAGGTGAAGAAGAGCTAGTTGAGCTAGTTGAACTTGAGGTTCGTGAACTGCTCTCTTCCTATGATTTCGATGGCGATAATATTCCGATCACCCGTGGTTCAGCTTTAAAAGCAGTTGAGAAAATGACTGCTACTCCTAAGAATCAGCGTGGCGAAGATCCTTGGGTTGACAAGATTTGGGCTTTGATGGATTCGGTTGATTCCTACATTCCTACTCCTGAGCGTGAAGTTGACAAGCCTTTCTTGATGGCTGTTGAAGACGTATTCTCGATTACTGGTCGTGGTACTGTTGCTACTGGTCGGATTGAGCGTGGAACTGTCAAGGTCGGCGATGTTGTCGAACTTGTTGGTCTTGCCGATACTCGTACTACTACGGTTACGGGTATTGAAATGTTCAAGAAGAGCTTGGACGAAGGCTTGGCTGGCGACAATGCTGGCTTGTTGCTTCGTGGTATTCAGAAGGATCAGATCGAGCGTGGCATGGTTTTGGCTAAGCCTAATTCGATTAATCCTCATACCAAGTTTGAAGGTGAAGTTTATATTTTGACTGAGAAAGAGGGTGGTCGTAAGACTCCTTTCTTCCCTGGCTATCGTCCTCAGTTCTATGTACGTACTACAGACGTAACTGGAACGATTGAGACCTTCACTGCCGATGATGGTAGTGCTGCTGAAATGGTTATGCCTGGCGATCGCATCAAGATGACTGTTGAATTGATCAACCCCATCGCGATCGAGCAAGGGATGCGCTTTGCGATCCGTGAAGGCGGTCGTACCGTTGGATCGGGCGTTGTCAGCAAAATTCTGATTACAGAAGCTGAAGCTGCTGCTGCTAGCAAGAAGAAGAAATAACTTTTTCACGGCTGAAATTTGCTAACAAAAAAGCCCCGCAATGCGGGGCTTTTTTGTTGTTTCTTTCAAAAGCTTTAATTGAAAATTTCGGCAGGATCGGCGGTTTGGACTTTACGCAGGGATAATGTTCCAGAAATGCTAGACATGGCAAGCGTTAATAAAAATAGTTGTAAAATGCGATCGCCGCTTAACTCCATTAATAAACCTGTGGCGCTTTGGGTGAGATTATAGAGAATTGCACAAATAAATAAGGCTGGTACAAACCCGCATAGGGATAAAAGCATAGATTCTTGTAAAATAAGCCTGAATAGGAAAAAATTACTATATCCCATAGCTTTAAGGGTGGCGTATTCAGCTAGATGATCGGAAACATCTTTATACAAAACTTGGTAGACAATTACTACGCCCACAATAAAACCCATTGACACGCCTAAATTGAAAATAAAACCAATCGGTGTGGCTTCAGCCCAGTAATTTAACTCTAGATCAATAAACTCTTGTTTTGTTAATATATTCACATCTTGATCTAACTGCGATCGCATAGCATCTCGGACGGCGATCGCATTTACACCTTTTTCTAACTCCACCAAACCTAAATTAATATTGCCAACAAGGCGATCGGGAAAAATCCTTAAAAAATTCTGTTCACTGGTAATAATTGTCCCATTTGCCGCGAAAGATACCCCCATAGTAAATATGCCGCCGATTTTGATGGCGCGATTGGAAATTTCTTTAGTAATAGTTTTGCCTTGGGCGATCGCAGCTTCATATTCTGACCCCACCGAGCCATAAAAATCTTCCCGTGAGCCGCGATCAAATAACACCACATCGGGTAACTGGGTTTTGTCTAAATCTGGCTGGATATTTGCAAATAGAAATGGATTGGCTTGAGGAGAAACACCAATCGCTAAAATATCTTCTTTTACGCCCAGTTCGCGAGCATTCCATACAGCCAAACCAATATATACGGGATGTACGGACTTAACACCTGAAAATCCATCGGCTTGATATAGTCGGCGACGGGGAAACTCTCTGAGGTTTAGCAAATTATTCGAGCTGGGATGAATCAAGATTAAATCACTACGCAGATTCAGATGTAATAAAACCGCACTTTTAAACAGGGCTTCTTGAAAACCTAACTGCATCGCAATCAAAATCACGGCAAACATAATGCCCAATATGGCGATCGCTAACCGTCCCTTTTGATAAGTAAGTTGTAGCCAAGCCAGAGGAATTGCTAACATAAAAACTAATACAGCGCTTTGCGCTGGCGTTAATCCTTTCTCTGGAATATTATCTACGAAGCCTGATTTCCTTTGAGATATTTGTATAGCCAGCCGCAGCCACCTAAACAGGTGCGTTTGTCCTCTTCAGAAACATTGATATTGGTTCTTAAATATTCTTGAAGCCATTGACACCCGCGCATCAATAAGTTTTCTAGGTCGAGATTCCAAATCACGATTTTGCGATCCTCACCTGCTGACATCAAGGTTTTGCCATTGGCACTAAAACAAACACTTTTGACTGCACCCTGATGACCATTAAAAGTCCGCAAAAGCGTACCATCGCCACTCCAAAACTGTACTGTCGAGTCTTCGCTTGCCGAAACGATTGATTTCCCATCGGGGCTAAACCTGACACTCGTAACTTCGGCACTATGCCCATTTAGGGTTTTAATTAACGTGCCATCAATATTCCAGAGCTTGACGCTTTGATCCATGCTACCACTAGCGATCGCCGTGCCGTTGGGGTTGAAGGAAACCGTAAACACCTCAGCACTATGACCATCCAAGGTTTTGAGAAGTGTGCCATCCCAACTCCAAAGATTGATCAATTTGTCCTTGCTAGCCGAGGCAAGCATACTACCGTCAGGGCTGAAATCAATACTGTAAACTTCCGCAGTATGCCCTGTCAGGGTTTGCAGCCATTTGCCATCCGCACTCCATACCCGCACCGTGCCATCCGCACTACAGGACGCAAAAACTTGGCCATCACATCGGTAAACAACACTATAAATTTCCGCACGGTGGGCGCTAATCGTATCGATTAATGTGCCGTTAACATCCCATATTTTAATACTGGAATCTGAACTCGCCGTCAAAATCGTGGAGCTATCGGGACTGAAGGTGACACAGTTAACTTTGTCGTTATGTCCTTCTAAAATCGCTGCTAGGGAACCATTGGCATTCCAGAGATTGACTGTTTTATCTTTACAACTGGATGCTAAAAATTTAGAGTCAGGACTAACTGCCACACAATGAATTTCGTCAGTATGCCCCATCAAAGTCCGTAAGGGCGTGCCATGAATTGCCCAAAGTTTGACTGTCGTATCTCGGCTTGCCGAAGCGAGATTTTTGCCATCAGGACTAAAGGCGATGCTATGCACAACATCCCCATGCCCTTGAAAGGTATACCGCAAACCTTGTTCGACATCCCAGATTCGGATTGAGCGGTCAAATCCACTGGAGGCAAGCGTGTGATTGTCGGGACTAAAGGCGACACTCCATACTTTGTCAGAATGTCCATACAGAGTTTTGATTAAAACTCCATCCGATCCCCATAATTTAACAGTCCGATCGCGACTGCCTGATGCGATCGCCAAACCGTTAGAAGCATAGGCAACACTTTCGACAAAACTATCATGTCCGCGCAAATGTCTCATCGGTGTGCCAAGGACATTCCAAATAATCAGATTGCGATCGGCACTACCTGAAACTAGAGATTTGTCGTTGGGATGAAAAGCGACACAAGTGACCCAGCGATCGTGTCCGCCCCGCAAAGTTCTGATTACCGTGCCATCATTTTTCCAAAGTCGAATGGTGGTATCTTCACTGGCGCTAGCAATCATCTCGCCATCGTGACTAAAACAGACATCTAGAATCGGTCCCTCATGTCCTCTAACTGTATTTATAGGTTTGGGTGAGAAATTACCATTGGCGGCGGGATCGCGCCGCCAGATCTTCAACATATTGTCACGGCTGCCTGAGACTAATAAATTGCCATCGGGACTAAAGGCAACACTCGTCACCCAATTGGTATGCCCGACTAAGGTTTGCAGTAATACTCCCGATGTAGTCCAAATTTTGATTGAGCGATCGCTACTTGCTGAGGCGATAAACTGACCATCCCGCGAATAGCAGACTTTATTAACCCAAAACCCATGCCCTTCGAGGCGATTATATTCATGGATACCATAGACAACTTGTTCTAGAGCGGTAATCGCTCGAATTTGAGTATTGGCTCGTAAATTTTCGAGCGTATTGGCATCAACTTGAGTCGTTAAGCGTTTTAGTTGCACACCACCGATCACCCCTGCAATCATCGCTTCAATGTGATTGTTAGAAAGATAGAGGGCTTCAGAAGAAATTGTCATCGCCACAATTTTTTCATTAATCTCGCCCATTTCCGCGACAACTCTTTGGCGGCGTTCAGATTCGAGACTTTTTTCTAAGTCTTGGGTTAGTTGTTCAAGGCGATCGGCATCGGCGGCACGCGCAGCCATCAGTTGTTCGCGATCGCTAATTCGTTGTGACGCTTCTAGAAAACTCAGATCTACTCTGGACAAATCCGATTGACTTTTTGACCAAGTCAACGCTTCGGCAAGTCGAGATCCCCTTAAAAGTGCGGATTCATCTTTTTCGTCTGAGCGCTCCCAAGCTTGTAAAGCCTCAAGATAGGGACAGTTACGCAATTCTGTAAAAGCCACTTTTTTTTGCAGCTTAATAATGACTATGGATACATCGTCTTCGGGATACTCACGTTCAGTAAAATCATCAAGAGCTTTTTTTAACCCTTCTAAAATACCGAAAGACGAATGATTTGCTAATTGAATGACCGTTTTCCGCAATTCAGAAATACCGCCATCACTAGATCTGCCGAATTCTTCTCCCGATGGATCAGCCGCTTCAAACAGCCCATCGCTGAAGAAAATTGCGATATCTCCTTCGTTAAGAGTGCGTGAAGTTGCTCGATAAGAAGCACTATCAAAACGTCCAAGAGCGATCGCAGGATTAACAATCTCTTCACAGGTATGGTCAGCCGCCCGATAAATTAACGGACCGGGAATTCCTGCATTGCCCAAATGTAATTCATAGTTGACAAGATCGATCGCGCCATAACTTAAGGCGATCGCATCATCAGTACGGCTTTTGCATAGCAACTGGTTTAAGGAATTCAGCATCGAGGCAGGATTCTGTAATCTGCCATGCTGTCCATAGCCATCAAGCTGTCCCTTAAACAAAGCCGCATGGATTGCGCCAGCAACAGACTTACCCGATGAATCAGCGATCGCGATCGCTAATGTCCCTGACTGCTCTAAAAATTGATAGTAGTCACCACCAAGATCAACTGCTGTCCAAACTTCCGCAGCAATATCTAGCCCAGGATAAACAGGCAAGTTTTGTGGCAACAAGCTTCTTTGAAGCAATCGACCACTTGAGAGGTCACTGGAAGTTTCATTTAACTGCATACAATGATAGGCAGAACGATCATCAGAACAAATATTAGCAACACGAACTTCAAGTATTTGTGAGAGTCAAACCGTTCATTGAATACGATCCGTCAAAACATTGTGGATGTATCTTGAGCATCATAACCCTTAAAACCGACTTAACTCATCCAAATACAGAAATTATTATTCACATTCAAGAGTATCACTGGTTACTCGTCCAGTCACAGGATTTTTTCCTGTGGCTATTTTACATAGACTACGACGAACTGGAGGGCGTAAATCTACGTCCGTAAAGTCGGCTCCATCAATAATCACATTATTAAAGGAAGTCCCATAGACAAAGGAGCCTGCTAGCAAGGTATTAGTTAAGTTTGCCCGATCAAGACGGGCATTATCAAGAGTACTATTGCTGAGATTTGCGCCTGTTAGGTTTGCTTCTTTCATATTAGCCGCAAAAAAGCTAACACCTTGAGCATCTGCACCAACAAACGAGGCATTTCGTAAATCTGATTCATTAAATTGATAGCCCTGAAGCGATCGTCCTGAAAAATCTGATCCCGCAAGAAAGGCTTTGACATACACATCAGCCTCAACAGATCTAGGCTCACTTGTGATTAGCGCAAAACAAAATAACAAGCTCAAAAATATCTTGATAGATTTGACGAGCAAATTGCGTAAAGGGGAAAACGGCATTTCCATAATTATGTTTTTATATATGAATGAGCCTACCATAAGCAGCTATGGCAATATGACAAAACAAATCGGCGATCGCGGTGAAATTCTGGTCGCGCAACTTTTGCGAAATAACGGTTGGCAAATTTTAGAAACTCAATGGCGTTGTCGGTGGGGCGAGTTGGATCTGATTGCTTGCGATCGCCAATGGCTATTATTTGTCGAGGTTAAGACCCGAAGCAATCGCAATTGGGATGCTGATGGTAGTCTGGCAATCACAACGAAAAAACAAGCCAAGATTATTAAGGCTGCCTCAATATTTTTAGGACAACATCCCCATCTAGCTAATTTAGCCTGTCGGTTTGATGTGGCTCTAGTCAAGCGTATAGGTGATGATTTGGGGTTAGCAAATTATATCGAGCAAGCTTTTTATCCAAACAATTAAAACCTGCGGCGCAAAAACCAAGAATTAGCGGGGCGGCTCAAAGCGCCGCCCCAATTAGGAAGCAAGTAGCTAGAAATCATACGGTGGTGTAGCTAAGATGATTTTCTGGGATGAGATCAAAAGATGGGTCAGCAATCCCCAAAGCATCAATGTACTGGGGGACAGCTTGAGCGATTGTGTACTTAGTTTCAAGCAACTTACGCGCATTCCGACCGAGCTTTTCTTGAATATCTTTGTTTGCTGCAAGCCAGCAAATGTAATTAGCTAAGCCCTGAGCATCGTCATTATCAAAACAAGCTCCACAGTCACCGTCATCAATCATTTCGCGCAGATAACTATCCTGAGGACAGATCGCTGCCACAGGTCGCCCCGCAGCTAAGATGCCATACATTTTGGAAGGTGCGATCGTGTCACCAACTTTGGGCAACATACTGACGAGAGAGAGATCGCAAGCGGTTAATGAAAATGGCAAAACCTCTTTATCTTGATAAGGCAATTGCAATGCATTGGTGAGTTCTCCTGTGGCGATCGCATTTTTGATGATCTGCGCCCCTGCACCGCTACCAATGAATAAAAACTGAATATCCTTGCGATCGCTAAGCAATTGAGCGCATTTTAAGATTGTTTGAGCATCATGACAGCGCCCCAAGTTACCTGAATACAAAACAACAAAGCGATCAAGCAATCCATACTGCTCCGCAAACCAATTTTGTGATTTAGGAATAGGAAAAATAAACTTAGGATCAGCCCAACTATGAATGACATGAATTTTGTCCGCAAGTTGTCTGTTTTTCTGGACTAATAGCTGCTTCATTGGTTCGCTGAGGACAATCAATGAATTAGCTCTTTCCCATACTTTGAGATTTACAAATTCCCAGAACTTTACAATCCAATTGTCAGAGGATACAACGCCCATGCGTACAGCAACTTCTGGATAAATGTCATAGATGATGCAGCTATATGTATGCCCAAAAATCTTGTTATAAAACCAACCAATTAAGCCCAAAAATGGTGGCGCGGAAGTCAAAACCATATGTGAACCGCGTAATCCTTTATGACGAAACTTAACTACACAACGGATGAGAAACAAGATACTCCCAAAAATCTTGTTGCGGATACGCTTGGACATGAGATTTACAGAGCCAGTACGTCTGACAAATACGCCATTGTCGTCCTCCTGACGTTTGACATCAGTTTGTTTAAAAGCGTAGCCAGGCATTCCCGTAAAAACACTAACATCAAACCCTTTATCAGCCAATGCCCCTGCCAAATCGTAGACAAACTGCCCAGTTGCCGCATAATCTGGTGGGTAAAATTGCGTGATGATACTGACGCGGTTTTTTAAGTGATATTTTGCTGCCATTACATTTCTCGTTATTTTTGTCTGAAATTGATACAACTAGCTTCGTATCAATTTCTGTGGAGTTGCTCACCCAATTGATTGCTCACCCAATCGATCCACAAGAAATTAAAGTGATGGGTTGTAGAAATAGGAGTTGTAGATTCTATATGAACACTTTTAGAAATATATCCATAGGGTGAACGCAATTCCGTGTTTTTCGCTACTCAAAGCGATTTTGTCATTCTCTCATATAAAAAAGCATTCACATACATGAATTAAACGAATAAAACATGAATTAATGTCCATATATTCATGATAATACAGCTAGATTATTCTCTATACAAGTCTTTTAGCCCAATTAGAAAAACTAAGATATTCAAAAAGGTTCATTTAGTGTATTCCCAAAGTTGCCTAATCAAAGGGTATTCACTATAGCTTGTATTGCTTATTTAGCAGGGAGATATGAGACTCAACTATTGTATATACGGAGCTAATATGTATGAATCGGCTGAATGTAGCAACCTTGATTCTATCGAAAAGCCTATTCATAATAATGAAATGATTTCTTGGATTAGGCTTGATTTTACAGATGACTTTCACTTTTCAACATCTGTTTATATGCTAGCCATCCTGAAGCGATCGCCGCGACAAAAAAGCCAACTAAAAATCGGATGTGTATCACCATATCGGGATCGGCGAGAGTTTTATTATTAGTTGAAAGGGCGGTAAAGGCTTCGCTCATGTGATAAACAGGATTAAACTGTGTAATCAACAGTAAATCTTTGGACAAAAATGTAGTCGGGAAAAATGCACCACCTAGCATCAAGAGTGGGACTCCAAATCCAGCCACTAAAGAATTGACATCCTCAGTGCGACGGGCAAATTTGGCGGCAATTACAAAGCCCATGCCCACATAGGAGCCGATGCTTGCCAAAATCACTAAAATACCTAATCCAATCGATCCACTAAAGCGCACATCCCAAAAGGCGGCGACTGTATAAATAATTAGGGTTTGTCCGATGCCGATCGCCGAATAGGCAAAGAAAATACCCAAAAAATAGGAAATCCCGTTGATTGGCGAAATTAGCAACCGCTTAATTGTCAGGCTTTCGCGCTCAGCTACAATGGTAGACATCGTGCCGCCAAGACAACTAAAAAACAGAGCCGAGCCAATTAATGAAGCTGGGGCAGCGAGTTTAAAAGATTCTGCCGTGGTAATTTTTGATCCTTCCGCCAATACAAAGCCATTGAGCAAGAGCATCGAAACGGGAAAGATTACCCATAGGAGCAAGGTGCGGTAGGTACGAAATAGTTCTAATAAAATACGTCGCCCGATCGCGATCGCTTCATACCCATAGTTCATGCCATAGCTCATCTGAATTTTTTAGTGATTTAGTGCAATTATAAACAGAGGATGTGTAAAGATACGTCTCTCCCGAAATTATCACCAAGTTATAATTCTAACTGTGTTAAACGGCAAATCTACCCTTAGCAAATATCTGAAACGCATCGCTTTTGCCGCGATCTCAATTTATCTTGCGTTTCGATTGCAGCAAACCTTGCAGTTGTTATTGACCAGTTTGTTTTTAGCAGGAGCAATCACCCCCATAATTGAGAAAATCACGAGCTTTCGAGTTAGGTATAGGGGTTGGGAATTTGGCTTAAATCGCTTGTTGGCGATCTCCTTGCTGTATTTAGTTTTGTTAGTAATTGTGATTTTAGCGATCGCGCCCGCACCGCAAATCATGCTTGAGCTTGGGCAGTTTTTTACGAAGCTTCCAAGCTTGTTAGAGCAAATTCAGTTATCGAAGGGGGGGATGTTTAATCTCAGTCAAGAGCAACTTAACCGAATTTTGCAAGCTCAGCCATTGATTGATCAAGTTCAAGATCTAGGAAAAGGTATTGCTAGCCAGACTTTTGGGTTTACTTTACAGTTCTTTAATGCGATCGGTTTGGGCATTTTGAGTATGTTGATCGCCGCCTATATGGTTGCCAACTCCAGTAGTCTTATGCGGCGATGCTTACGTCCCTTCTCTCAAAAAATTCGCGAAGAAATCGAAATTCTTGTGCCGCCGATTACGAGATGTTTGGGGGCTTATGTGGTGGGAAGGGTTAGTACTTCGACATTGTTGGGATTCTGTACCTATTTAACCCTTTCAATATTTGGTATTCCCTATGCGGGTGCTTTAGGTTTGTTAGTGGCGATCGCTAATTTAGTGCCTTATGTGGGGGGATTGATTGCGCTAATTACCATTTTTATCGCGGCTTGGGGTGTTGACTTTAATCGTGGTGCGATCGCCATATTTATCTGTTTTAGTTTGCAACAAATCGAAGCCTTTATCCTCCAGCCTTGGCTAGTCGCGCCTTATTTAAACCTTGATCCCTTTGAATTGCTACTTTCGATTATTGTCGGTGCAGAGCTTTTTGGGGTAGTTGGGGCAGTTCTCGCGCCGCCGATCGCAGGTACTACCCGTATCTTGTTTAATCATTTTGTGGTCAGTCCGACTCCACCCGAAGAATAAAAGGGCGCTAAGCGCCCTTTTTCTTTAGTAGACTTGAATCCATTCATGGAGTTCATAATCTGTCCAAATACCATTTTGCCAATAGGGATCAGCCTCAACCAAACGTGCCGCCGCCGCCACATCAGTCGCCACATATACGGCAAATACTTTGGTTACATCTTGGGTTGGTCCCACCGTTAGCAATGTCCCCGACTCATGCAACGCCTTAAGATTATCGAGATGAGCTTGACGAAAAGGGGCGCGTTTTTCTAGCACATTTTCGCAATAGCTGCCCCACATCACAAATTTTTTTAGTTCAGTACTCAATTTTTTCGCGATCCCAAATATAAATTAGTTATGCAAATAATTATGCAAAAGGGAGGCACTTAGCGCCTCCCTTCTAGTTTAGTTAAAGAATAGACCGTCAACAATCAAAGCAACAGTTGTCGCAAACGCCGTAACTGCGATCGCCACAAGAATATTTTGTCCTTGGCTGACACTAAAACAAGCAACTGCACCAGCACCCAAACCTGCTGTAACTGCGGCAACCACAGGATCTTTCGTTGATTTATTGTACATTTTATGAAAACAGCAATGGCTGAGTATTTAAACGAATTTTTTTAATACTCGCTAGCCTACAGCAGCCAACTAATCTCTGCGATCGTTCTCAATAATTCTTCTTGCAAAACAACATTTTCGTAATATTCGGTTACATAAAAACAGATGCATATCTAGATACTTGTCCCAAAAAAGTCATTAAGAATCTATCTGTAGCGAGATATAGCGATCGCAAATATCCCATAGCAAAAGTTGTCACCGAATATCTGTTAGATTTATATATGTTTACAAAACTAATTTAATAAAAAATTTTATGAGCTTACTGATCGTCGGTGCGACAGGTACATTAGGTCGTCAAATCACCCGTCACGCACTGGATCGGGGGCTAAAAGTCAAATGTTTTGTCCGCTATCCCAAGAAGGCAGGCTTTCTCAGGGAATGGGGCGCGGATCTCGTGGCAGGAAATCTTGCCGATCGCGAAAGCATTGATGATGCATTAGAGGGGATCACCGAAATAATTGATGCATCAACAACCCGCGCTTCGAGCGGAACGCAGAGAATCAAGGACGTTGATTGGCTCGGTAAAGTCTCATTGATCCAAGCCGCTGAACGCGCAAATATTCAACGCTTTGTCTTTTTCTCGATCCTGAATGCGGAAAAATATCCGAATGTGCCATTAATGGACATCAAAAACTGTACGGAAAAATTTCTTGCCAAAACAGATCTCAACTACACCATCCTCAGACCCTGCGGATTTTTTCAAAACTTGATCGGCGAATATGCGATCCCCATTCTCGAAAATCAAACAATCTGGATTGGTGGCGAATCATCACCGATCGCTTACATGAACACCCAAGACATTGCCAAGTTCGCAGTTCGCGCCTTAACAGTCAAGGAAACCGAGCGCCAATCCTTTGCGATCGCAGGACCTAAAGCATGGCAACCCAGCGAAATCATCAAGCTTTGCGAAAGAATGTCAGGTCGCACCCGCAGAACAGCCAATATGCCCATCGGTTTATTACGGTTTGCCCGTAAAGTTGCACTTGGATTTGAATTTGGTTGGAGCTTTGCCGAGCGCATGACCTATGCCGAGGTTCTCGCCAGTGGTATTCCCCTTGATGCTGACATGAAAGAGACTTACAAAATTTTCGGACTTGAGGAAGAAGACATGACTACCCTTGAAGCCTATATGCAGGATTATTTCAGCCGTATTTTGAAAAAGCTGAAAGAGCTAGATTACAAAGAACCAAAAATCAAGGCTCCTTTTTAAATTCTTCCACCTTATGATTTGTTGTTATATTTAGATATGTAAACAACAGCTTCACAAGAATTAAACCTAATAATTAAACCCCTATGAGCAAATCACCATTAGACGCTTTCTTTATTGGTAGAGCCACTGCTGAGGCTGTAATCGATCGCATTGAAGAAACCGTAACTGATACTCTCAGTGCCTTGAGCAAATTTGATGCCGAACAGCGCGAACAAGTCCGTATTTTCGTAGAAACAATTCTCGAAAAGGCTGAACAGCAAAAGGGGAATGTAACTACTGAAGATAGCGATATCGCTCCCGATGAGTTACAAGAAACCATTGACAATCTCCGCGCCGAAATTGCTCAACTAAAATCCGAGTTACAGCAATATCGCGATCGCTAAAAATCAAAAATGAACAAGGGGCTTAAGCCCCTTGCCTACAAAAAAAGCCTCACATTGTGAGGCTTTTTTATTTAGCGTAAAGAAGGTGAAGCTTTAGGTGTCAAGCTCGGAGAAGCACTCGGTGAAATGCTCGGAGAAGCACTCGGTGAAACGCTCGGTGAAATGCTTGGCGAAGCACTCGGTGAAGAAGTTGGTGAGATACTTGGTGAAGGACTCGGTTTCACTTGGGCTGGTTCAGCCTTTTTCTTCTCTCCCAAAATACTCGGACTGCCATCGTCAAACACGCCAGCAATACAAGAAATCATCAAAGTTGCCAAAGTACCCACAAATAAAGCTTTCCAACCTAAATCAGAAATATCACGGCGGCGCGAAGGGATCAAAGCGATCGTGCCACCCACGAAAATGCCTACCGATGCAAGGTGAGCAAAACCTGATAGCGCATAACTAACAATAATCACCGTGCGATCGCTAATTAACCCATCTTTAGAAGCTTGAGCCAAGGCTTGATAAGGCGGGATCGCTGTCTCTAGCAAACGGCGACCAATAATCACTGAAGCTGTCCAAGAATCATCTAGCGATACACCTGTGAGTAAAGTCAAAGGATAAAACAAAGCCCCTTGAATATTGGGCAGATTAATCACTTTGAAAATATCGCTGACCGTAGCGAGTTGACCAAAAATTTGATTGATTAGATCAACCAAGCCCACAATCAAAATCAAAATTGCGGCGATCGAGGCAGCCATTTTCAGACCATCCAATGCACCAATAATCGTGGCATCCATCGGACTCATCCGCTTCATCGTCTCGCCGCCCACATTTTCCAGTTCACCGTCATCATTGCTTTTTGCCGACTTATCTTCCTTGGGAATCCCACCCATCGTCACAGGTACTGAGGTTTCAGGAACAAGGATCTTTGATAAAACGAAACAAGCGGGGATCGCAATAATCGAGGCTGAAACTAAGTGACCTAAGATATTTGGAAAAACTGGTTTTAAGAAACTTGTATAAATTGCCAAGGTCGAAGAAGCCGCCGTCCCAAAACAGCAAGCCAAAATTGCACATAGCTCACTGCGGGTCATCTTTGGCAAATAGGGCTTGACCACGATCGCTGCTTCAATACCGACAAAGATATTCGCTGCACCACTTAACGCCTCTGCACCACTCAAACGCATTGTCCAGAAAAACAACTTGGCAAACACATTAACAATCACTTGAATAATGCCAAGATTTTCCAACAGCGCCATAAACCCTGAGAAGAAAATTACCGCAGGTAAAGCCCTAAAAGCAAACACATAGGCTAAACGGTTGGTCGTACAGTATTTCGCAGCGACATTAGCGGCTGTAGTCAGATCATCGAGTAGCACCTGTCCTGGGGCGCAAGTCCCATCAGGTTTGAGTGGCAATAAAGCATAGGGTTCTTGACCTGTGGGAGGTACGAGCAATCGTCCAAACACAAATCTAGCGCCAGTATCTGCCGAATCAAACAAACCATTTAATAAAGCGCTAAAGTTCTGCAACCACTCCCTAGTTATGGGTAATTGAAAAATAAAAAATCCCAGAACTAGTTGTAAGCCTATACCCCAGATAATGACGCGCCAAGGAATGACTCGGCGATCTTCCGAAAAGATCCAAGCCACAAAGCACAGTCCAAAAATGCCGAAGAAAGAAACAAAATTCAGGTAGGTCATGGGCGTTTGAGGGGGGGATTTAGTCAGGGATGAAAAAAATTGTGGTTTTTACGCTTGCATAATACAACTAAAATGCTATTATGATAGACGCTTTAAACCATGTCCAATTTCGTTAAAGGAATAAACTGTGGCAAATATCAAGTCCGCAAAAAAGCGCATTCAGATCGCTGAGCGCAACCGTCTGCATAATAAGTCATATAAGTCAGCCGTCAAGACTTTAATGAAAAGCTATTTAGAAGCTGTAGATGCTTATAAGGCAAATCCTACACCTGAAGCACTAGAAACAGTTAATGCGAAGCAATCTTTGGCATACAGCAAAATTGATCGCGCTGTCAAGCGTGGCGTATTGCACGGCAATACAGGCGCACGTCGTAAGTCTAGACTCGCCGTAGCCCTTAAAAAAGTTACAGTTGCTAGCTAGGCTTAATTAATTGTTAGATAGTGGAACAGGCTTCTAGCCTGTCAACGGGCAAGATGCCCGCCCCACATTTTATATTCAATTGCAACCAGCTACTTAGTCGAAATTTAGTTTATTGGCTAATTTGCCGAAAGAATCGCGTACTCGGGCAGGTTGTAGAACCATCGTTTTTCCCTACAGCTAAATCCGTCTGCGATCTAAAGATCTTCTCAACCTGTCCCGCTTACACTTAACCGCTACATATCCATGTCTGATATTGAAAAAGAACGGTTTATGAACCCTATATCTCGATATAGAGGTGAGTTTTCTCCTGAAAATATAGCTTTCGATGCTAATTTACAAGAATTTACAAATCGCATATCAATCATCTGTGCCTTAGAGACTGGCGGTAAAATCTCACCTATCGAAGCGTATCAACAGATCAAAGATCTGTGGACAGATTTAGATCAATCTAAAAAAAATCTTTTGTCTAACGACTGATTTATTTTGATTTAATTTGGCTAGCCGAAAACACAGTCTCAGTAGAGATTGTTGGCTCATACACCCACTTGTCGTAGGTATAAATTCTCGAAAAGATTGTTTACAATCTTTAACATAGGTTTATACTAGTAATTAAATAACAACAAAACACTGTTTTGCTGATTTCTCCCATTGCATGACCATCCAAAGCAATCTTAATCTTTGGAAGCTGAGGTTTTCATAAAAAAGCTTTTTTTTAACTGCTTAAAATCTAGGGCAGAGATGTCCTTCGGCTTTGTTAGTGATTGTTTATCGCGTGCGATTGGCAGAATAGGCGAACTGTTCGTAGAACAAATTTGCTGCAAATCTTAGGAACATCAATGCCCTCATCTTTTCTTTCTCTCGGTATTTCTGAAGCACGAGTTGCTAAGCTCGAATCCATTGGCTTTACAGAGCCAACCGCCATTCAAGAACAAGCAATTCCTCAACTACTCGCTGGAGCCGATGTACTCGGTCAAGCCCAGACAGGTACTGGTAAAACGGCTGCTTTTGCCCTCCCAATTCTGGAGCGATTGGATCTCAACAGTGATTCTTTGCAAGCATTAATTTTGACCCCCACTCGTGAGTTAGCAATTCAGGTTGGTCAAGCTCTCCGTAGCTTTAATACTAAGCCAGGTGCAAAAATCCTCACTGTATATGGCGGATCTGATATTAGTCGCCAAATGATTCAACTCGAACGCGGTGTCCATGTCGTTGTCGGTACACCAGGGCGCGTAATCGATTTAATGGAGCGCGGCAAGCTCAAACTAGAAGACCTCGCTTGGTTCGTTCTAGATGAAGCAGACGAAATGCTCAACATGGGCTTCATTCAGGATGTAGAAAGGATTTTGGTAACAACACCTTCTACTAAACAAAGCACCTTCTTCTCGGCAACCATGCCACCAGCCGTAAAGCGCTTGGTGAAGAACTTCTTGAAATCCCCCGTCACCGTCAAGGTCGAGACTCAAGATTCTACGCCCACTCGCATTGATCAACAGATTTATCTAGTTCCCTATCACCTTTCCAAAGAAGAGGCGCTATTGCCTGTTTTGGAATATGAAGCGCCTACTTCGGCAATTATCTTTGTGCGTACTAAAGATTCCGCTAGTAGATTGACTGAGATTCTGCAATCCTGTGGTCACAGTGTCGATGAATATCACGGCAATCTCTCCCAGTCCCAACGTGAGAACCTCTTGCGTCGTTTCCGAAATCAACAGGTACGCTGGGTTGTCGCCACAGATATCGCGGCTCGTGGGCTTGATATTGATGGCTTGACTCACGTCTTTAACCTCGATATTCCTGATGATCCTGAGCGCTATGTTCACCGTATTGGTCGGACTGGTCGCGCTGGCAAGAAGGGAATTGCGATTACTTTGATTTCGGGAAAAGAGCGCTACAAGTTGCGTCAATTGGAACAGCAAGTTGGTATGCCTCTACCTCCTCAACCATTGCCTAATGTTGCTCAGATTCAAGAGCGCCGTATCGGTCGCTTTACTGAGCAAATCCTCGAAGCTTTGACTGGTGAGCGTTTGGCTTCTTTCTTACCTTTGGTTTCGCAATTGGTTGAAGATTACGATCCTCAAGCGATCGCTGCTGCGGCATTACAACTTGCCTATACTCAACTGCAATCTGAGAAATCTGAGCAAGCGGCATTGCAGATTTTGGCTAAGCAACCTCACAGCCCTGAAGGTGGTCGTGGACGCGATCGCGATCGTGGTGGTGATGGCGGTGGTTACAACAGTGGTAGACCAATTAAGCGTGGTCAAGGCGGTAACGGCTCTCGCTCTGGTCGTGACGGTGGTCGTGACAGTGGTAGTCGTGATGGCGGTGGATATGATTCACGCCGTTCTTCTTCGGCTGGACGCGATCGCGCTCCCATTCCTGCTCCCGTTAAGTACTAAGAAGACATCAATTCGAGTGTTGCTTTGCAACACTTGAATTGAACTATTCACCCGATCGCTTGATATCGTTAATCGGTAACTTAAGCGACAATTTTAAATAAGTAATCGCAGCCCAAGCCATTTGCAGAAAGTTTTCTCAAGTGGCTTGGGTTATATATTTTAATGGTCATACTTGGGATCATTTGGCATCATGCAGTCCATCACTACTTTCTCTAACCTCGATACGAACCTACGCAAAAACCTGACTGCGGTCTTTTGGGCGGGACTATTTTTTTGGTCAAGTATGGCTTCGCAATTGCCGACTTTACCCCTATACATCCGCACCTTAACCCAATCCTACGATCAAATTGGAATGATTATGGGTTCCTTTGCGATCGGATTATTGGTATGTCGCTCCTATCTGGGCAAGCTTTCCGATCGCAAGGGTAGACGTTACACCATGCAAATTGGATTGATTGTGGCGGCGGTGGTTCCTTTATGTTATGCGTTATTACCATCGATTCCCTTATTGATGTTCTTTCGCGCTGTTCATGGCATTAGTATTGCCGCTTTCGCTTCCAGTTATAGCGCTCTAGTCGCCGATCTTGCGCCAATCGAGAAACGTGGTGAGGTGATTGGTTATATGAGCTTAGTTAATCCGTTGGGATTGGCTTTTGGTCCCGCGATTGGTGGTTTAATGCAAGAAGCTTGGGGATACCAACCTCTATTCATCACCGCTTCTTTACTAGCTTTTGGCGGATTGTTATTAACAACTCAAATTGAGACAGAAGGAAATGTAAGCGATCGCCATGCTGCATCCAAAGAAATCAAAAAAGCAGAATTTTGGCAAACATTTCTTAATCCTAGAGTCCGAGTTCCTTCCACGATTTTATTGTTAGTTGGATTTGCTTTTGGAACTCTCAGCGCTTTTATGCCAATTTTGATGCAGCAAAAAAATATTGCTCTCAATGCAGGTTGGTTCTATATGGCAGCAGCTTTATCTGGATTCATCATTCGTTTTCCTGTTGGGCGGCTCAGCGATGAATGGGGAAGGGGAATCTTTATTTCCATTGGCATCTTCTTCTATGCGTTATCTATGGCAATCATCTATTTCGCAAGTCATGACTACGAATTTTTGTTGTCTGGAGTTGCGGAAGGGATTGGTTCAGGGATCACAATCCCTGCGATCGTGGCTTTGCTTGCCGATCGCACTGTTCCCCAAGAAAGAGGCTATGTGTTTGGACTTACATGGATTGGCTTTGATCTAGGTATCGCATTTGCAGGACCTGTGATGGGTAAAATGATCGGTGTAGTGGGGCTGACAAATATTTTTGCGATCGCTACAGGATTGTGTATTCTGGGGCTAATAATTTTTGCGACACAGTCGAATAAAACTGTGGGTGAGTCGTTTAGATTTGCGATCGGCAAGACTAGCGATCGCTATGCCATCAAAATAACGCCTTGAATAATGGATTATTTAACACGATAGTTGTGTCGAACAATTGCTTGGTTTGTGGTGCGATCGCTAAATCGCTATTTGCTTTGAAGTAAAATAAAATCTAAAATCATTAAAAATGAAATACGATATCGAATTTAAGCCTAAAGCAATTAAGGATTTACGGAGTCTACCCAAACAAATACAAAGTAAAATCTTAGAAAAGGTTCAGTTAATGGAAAATGATCTGGCTGGCGATGTAAAAAAGTTAACCAATTTTACGCCTGAATATCGATTAAGAGTTGGTAACTATCGCGTACTTTTTGAGATAGAGAACGAAAATATTGTGATTTATCGCGTTAAACCTAGAGATAAAGCCTACCAATAAACTCAATTATGATTAACTTAAATCCAGACTTGATATCGAAAGATGGGAAGCCGATGTTTGCGGTGATTCCCTATGAGCAGTTTTTGGCGATTAAAGAGATGTTGGAAGACTTTCACGATTTACAAGATTTAAGAGCAGCTAAGCAAGAAGAATACAATCAACCCGCGATCGCTTTAAATGATGTTAAACAATTGCTTGGTTTATGAGGCGATCTCAATCGATTAACTCAGGTAAAGCATGCTAAAACATCAGAATATAACAAGGATCAGAAAAAAGTGATTTTTATGGCTTGATAGTCATATGCAAAAGCCCATTCCTTATAACTTGAGGGAATAGGCTTTTATTTTGAGTTATGATGCTGAACTTATAGTACTTTTATATTTAAATCAGGGTTGAAATTTGGTGGCTACCTTGCTTGCACAAAGATTAAAGAGGCGCTCAGTTACCCTCGCAGGTATTGCAGCTTTAACATTTGCCCCCCAACTGACAGAAATAGCGATCGCCCAAGTAGCTGCACCACGAGTTACATCGGCTTCATCAACGGGGGCGATCGGATTAGCCCAGCACTTACGCAAAACTGGCGCAAAACTATACACCGCCTTTTGGTGTCCCCATTGCCATACCCAAAAGCAACGCTTTGGCAAAGAAGCCGTTAATCAGTTAGAGGTAATTGAATGCGATCAACGCGGGGTTAAGCCTCAGACTCAGCTTTGTCAAAGTAAGCGCGTACGCGCTTTCCCCAGTTGGGAAATTAATGGCAGAATCTATGCTGGGAGCCGATCTTTAGAAACTCTTGCCGAATTATCGGGGTATCGCGGCAAATTGTAAGTAGGCTTGTTCTTGATTTAATTGCTTGCGTGATACAACTTTCCATGCATTAATTGAGACCTATGCATTAAATGGCTAAACTTACAACCAGTGGTTTCGGGAAACCTGCTAGTGTAATTACCCTCTACGAAAAAACATCAAATTTATGTATAAACACTCTGTATAAGTATCTATATAAGTGTATATAGGTTAAGAGGGGCTAACAGCAAATTTTGATTTGTTATCTTACTCCACTTAATTACTTCCCGCTTAATTTCCGCGTTGATTACCGCAAACCTTGCAGGCTAATATGTCTACCCTTGTCATTGTCGAATCGCCCACTAAAGCTCGCACCATTCGCAACTTTCTGCCCTCTGAGTATCGAGTAGAAGCTTCGATGGGGCATGTGCGCGATTTGCCACAATCAGCTAGTGATATTCCTGCGGAGCTAAAAGCCTTTGATTGGGCGAAGCTCGGTGTCAATGTCGATGCAGACTTTGAGCCACTGTATATCGTGCCAGACGATAAGAAAAAGATTGTCCGCGAACTCAAAGCTGCCCTAAAAGGCGTTAAAGAAGTCATTCTGGCAACTGACGAAGACCGTGAGGGGGAAAGTATTTCTTGGCACTTATTGCAAATTTTGCAACCGAAAGTGCCGATCAAACGGATGGTGTTCCATGAGATTACCTCAGAGGCAATTAAGGGCGCGTTAAAAAATTGTCGCCAGATCGACGATCGCCTTGTCCATGCCCAAGAAACTCGCCGTATTCTCGATCGCCTAGTTGGTTATACCCTCTCACCTTTGCTTTGGAAAAAAATTGCATGGGGGCTTTCGGCTGGACGGGTGCAGTCCGTGGCTGTGCGTGTGATTGTCAATCGTGAGCGCGAGCGCCGCGCTTTTAAGTCAGGTAGTTACTGGGATTTAAAGGCAAGTCTTTATGCGCCTAAGCAAGAATTTCCTGTGCAGCTAGTATCGGTCGGCGGCGTGAACGTGGCTATCGGTAAAGACTTTGATGAATCAACAGGCAAAATTGCTAAGGGTCGCAAAGTTTTATTGTTGGATGAAGCGGCGGCGATCGCTTTACAAAATCGCTTAAATGGGAAGGTCTGGTCAGTCAGCAATCTAGAAGAGCGCCCCACCACCCGCAAGCCATCACCACCTTTTACGACATCGACATTGCAACAGGAGGCAAACCGTAAATTGCGTCTGTCGGCAAGGGACTCGATGCGCGTGGCTCAAGCTTTGTATGAGCAAGGTTTTATTACCTACATGCGTACTGACTCTGTGCATCTGTCGCAACAGGCGATTACCGCAGCGCGTCAATGCGTCACCAAAATGTATGGCAATAATTTCCTTAGCAAAGAACCGCGTCAATATGTGACCAAATCCAAAGGCGCACAGGAAGCTCACGAAGCGATTCGTCCTGCGGGTGAATCGTTCCGCACACCTCAAGAAACAGGTTTATCGGGGCGTGAGTTATCGCTCTATGACCTGATCTGGAAGCGTACCGTTGCCTCACAGATGGCGGATGCTCAGTTGACCATGCTCAGCGTCCAATTGACCGTGGAAGATGCATTGTTTCGGGCTTCGGGCAAACGCATTGACTTCGCAGGATTTTTCCGCGCCTATGTTGAAGGTTCCGACGATCCTGATGCAGCCCTCGAAGAAAAAGAAGTGATGTTACCGCCATTAAAAATTGGCGATCATCCTGTCTGCCATGAACTGAATACAGTCGGGCATGAAACCCAACCTCCTGCAAGGTATACCGAAGCCGCCCTAGTGAAGATGCTCGAAAGTGAAGGCATCGGTCGCCCTAGTACCTACGCCAGCATTATCGGTACAATCTGCGATCGCGGTTATGTGCAGCTAATTAATAATGCTTTGATTCCCACATTTACCGCCTTTGCGGTTACGAGTTTATTAGAGGAGCATTTCCCCAATCTCGTCGATCCCAGCTTCACCTCGAAAATGGAACAGACCCTCGATGATATTTCGATGGGTACGGTGGAATGGCTGCCCTACCTTAAGAAATTCTATTCAGGGGAAGAGGGATTGAGTGGACAGGTGAAGTCTCGCGATAGCCTAATTGATGGTGAATCAGCGCGGACTGTTAAGCTCGAAGGCTTGGATGATGCGGTTAAGGTCAAAATCGGTAAATTCGGTGCTTATATCCAAGTTGGCGAAGGCGATCGCATGGTCAATTCTTCGATCCCACAAAACTTGACCCCCTCGGATTTAGTTCCCGAAAAAATCGAACTTCTCCTGAAGCAGAAACTCGAAGGTCCTGATCAAGTTGGTATTCATCCAGAACTCAACGAACCAATCTTCATGATGATGGGGCAGTATGGTCCCTATGTCCAGTTGGGACAAGCAACGGAAGCAGTCCCCAAACCCAAACGCGCTTCATTACCGAAAGGAATGCAGCCCGAAAATGTCACCGTTGATATTGCCGTGAAGTTGCTAGCTCTGCCGCGTACTTTGGGCGAACATCCTGACACTGGTAATCGCGTATTTGTAAATACGGGGCGTTTTGGTCCCTATGTTTGTCATGTCAAGGGCAATGGTGACAAGGACGATAATCGATCGCTCAAATCCACTGATGATCCCTACTCGATTACCTTTGAGCGCGGTTTAGAACTTCTCGCTCAACCGAAAACCCTGCGCGGCGCGGCGGCGGCTAAAGTCTTGAAATCCCTTGGTAAGCATCCTAATGATGATGAAGCGATCGAGATTCTTGATGGCAAGTATGGCGCGTATGTCAAACATGGCAAGGTCAATGTTTCGTTAACTAAAGAGCAAACCGTTGAAGGCTTAACCCTAGAAGAGGCTTTATCAATGTTGGCGAGTAAGTCTGGCAAAACGGGTCAAGGCGTTAGCAAAGGTACGAGTAAACGGAGTAAATCGACTGATGCGGACGAAACCAAAAAGACGACCACAAAAAAAGCAACCGCAAAATCTGCGGTAAAATCTACAACAACTAAGACAGGCAGTAAGGCAACCGCTAAAGCTAAAACAGCTAGCAAAACTGCTGCTAAAGCAAACACACCAAAAACATCGGCAACTGCAACCTCTAAGAAATAATTTTTAAGAAATAATTTTCGATTTCACTTTCAAGAAAATCAATCTATTATTTATTCAACCCTTAGACAAAAATCTTATGTCAACAAATCTTACCGCCCCTAACCACCCACCATACACTCAAGCCCAGATATCGGCTTGGTTACGGGGACTCATGAGTGTGGCTCTAGCCGACAATGAGTACAGCGAATCGGAACGTACACTGTTTGATCAAATTAGCCATAGCGAAGAATGGGGTGAAGAGGTAAAAATCAGTAATTCTGAGCCAATTAGCGCTCAGGATCTGGCTGATACCCTAGGTAGAGATCGCCGCATCGGTCAAAATTTCTTGCGAATGGCGGTGATGATGGCGCTTGCCGATGGCAAATATAGCGATAGTGAAGATCAAGTTATTCAAGATTTTTGTACTGCCCTCGATCAAGAAGTTACCGCCATTAACGAGTTACGCATCAAGCTAGAAGCAGCATCTCATGAAGATGAGCATCATCCCGATCTATTGGAGCCTGTCAAAGAATGGCTCGATCACATGGATGTTCACGATTTACGGCTTGCCAATTTGATTTGCAAAATTGTCCCAGCCCAATGCCCCTTCGAGCGCGATCTCTCTTTGTTTGGCAAAAAGATTATGCATATTCCTGCTATGTGCGAGATCAATCCGCTATACGATCAACTTGTGGGTTTAAGGTTTCGATCGCTTAGTTATTTAGCCGAAAAAGGTGAAGACATCTCGAAATATTACTGATCAACAAAATTACATCTGCTTCCTAGTTTTATTTAATTTAGAATTAGAGTGCAGACAAAATTTCATTAATCTTATATATATCGTAGAACCGTAAGATGTTATTTCTATACTAATTGCTGGAATAATATCTAATTGTTTGTTGAAAATCCTTGCGTATTTAAGGAAGTATCTCAATTTATGAATACCGATAAAGATCGTGACAAAAGTTTTGAATATCGCCAGTTGGATAAGAATTTAAGCCACATTTCTGAGTCGATAATTCAATCCGTGAAAGATGGGAAATGCGATTTAAGAGCTTTCGGGCGTGATTTAGATGAATCTGGATCTCGTTTTTACAGCATATACGCTAATCTAGAAAAATCATTTATTAAGATGGAAGTTCATTTCGGTGGGGCAAAAGATAATGTCTCAAGCTATCAAGTCAAGATGTGGGACAAAAGTATTGTTCCAACTGACGTGGATCAAAAAATTTGGACTCAAGAGATAACGCTAAAAGCCATGGATTTCGTAAGTTGCTTGGGTCGATTAGTGTGGCAGTGCAGCGATACAGAAAAAGCTATCACACTCAACAATCGTCTGGTGAAAACACTTTCTTTCGACACAGAAAAAGAATACTCTCTAGAAATTCATGGATTGATTTACCAATATATTGAGAAACTTCAGAATGTTTATTTTTCTTCTGATGGCGTAAGTTCTAAAATTAAGCGTCTAATATAGTTTGATCTACAAGATAGTATATGAATATTACGAACTCCTATCTTGTGCCTAATTCCCTTGCTGTTTGTCAGGTTTTAAACCAGCTATGCCCAGAGAACTAAAAAACGCTAAAAAAGATGAGGATAATGGTGATGTCTCGCCCAATGTGTTGCGGGTTGTTTTAGCATTTCGGCGCTGGGGCTGGGCTTCATTTTGGACGCAGGTTGTCTTGTGCGTTGTTTCTTCAGTCGTTTTATTACAACTTTTCTTATTCCCTCGTGGCAATCAGCTAAATCCGACAACAGGATTAGATACTAGTCCCGCATCTTTACCAGGTTTGAGCTTTGCGTGGGTGGGTGTAGCCATATTAGGCGCAAGTATTTTCTGGAATTATCGCTATACACAAATGGCAAAAAAACTGCGATCGCCCGATCGCCCTACCAAAAGCCAAACCGTATTTCAAATCAAAATCGGCTTGATTATTAATCTGGTAGGAATGTTTGTGACTTTGCTCGGAGCCTTTGCGATTATTGGCGCTTTGACCCTGAGAGCAGGACAAGGACAAGCCGTTTTACCAGGAGCAGGCAGTTTTAACTCGGTGATTCAGCCCCTCGATTTTCAAATCATTCAAGCAAGTTTCAATATTATCTTTGCTCATTTTGTGGGATTAGTTTGCTCTTTATGGCTACTCAACAAAGCTACTGACAAGCCTAATCGTGAGTAAGTCTTAATCACGGATTAGACGGATTGGAGGATGTCAGAGATTTTTTGATTTTGCCAGTTGACGACCATAACCGATCGCTAATAGTCCCGTTACATACATTAATAAGCTATAAATTGCTGCGGGAATTGCCATATCAGGATTATTTAGTAGTCCTGCGGTAATTGCTATCCCTAATGTTCCATTTTGCAGACCCACTTCGATGGTAATGCAAATTTGTTGTTTGGGATTGAGGTTAAAAAGCTTACTCAAATAAAATCCTGCCAACATGGAAAGGGTATTTAATAGCAAAACCCCTACTCCAACTTGCAGAATAAAATTTGGTAGACGGCTCCATTCTTTAATAATCAGCAACAGAATAATCAAGGCAAGTAATGACGCGGCAGAAACACTGGTAAATTTTTCTAATTTCGCAGCTAGGGTGGGCGCGAATTGACGAATACTCATGCCGATCGCAGTTGGTAAAAAGGTAATCACAAAAATTTGCAGAATTGTTGTGCCAATCGGTAACTCGATCGCCGCACTTTGCCCAAAGAAATGTTGGCTAGCAAGATTAGTAAAAATGGGAATCGTAAATATTGTAATCAAGCTGCTCAAAGCAGTCAGTGTCACGCTTAGGGCGACATCGCCTTTCGCCAAAAATGTGACTAAGTTGGAGGAAACTCCTCCAGGGCATAAGGCGATAATCATCAATCCCGTAGCGATCGCAGGTTGCATGGGAATAATCTTAGCGATCGCAAACCCAATAATCGGCAATACAATCAATTGACTCACTAAACCAATTATCACGGCTTTAGGATATTTTCCCACGCGCTGAAAATCTTCTGGCACAAGGGATAAACCCATCCCAAGCATCATTGTTCCCAGCGCGATCGGCAAGATCACCGATGTAAAAATATTTGATTCCATAGATGAATTGATAAAATAAGACAGATGTAAAGAATTGTAAAACACAAATAGTGGCAAAACCGATGGAGTGGAAGCAAGTTGAAGAAAATTGGGTGCTGACCCCAGCAAAACCCAAGGGCGTAATTCACTTTCTCGGTGGGGCATTTTTTGCGGCTGCGCCTCATGTTGCCTATGGACGAGTGTTAGAACAGATGGCAAAGAATGATTATGCGATCGTGGCTACTCCATTTTTGAATAATACCTTCGACCATCGCCAGATCGCCCGTGACGTTAACACCTCCTTTCGCAAGGCGCGGAGCAAACTATTTCTCGATTATTTCCCAGTATTTGGCATGGGACATAGCATGGGTTGCAAAATTCATTTACTCATTAATAGTCTCTACAAACCCACTCGCGCTGGCAATATTTATATCGCCTACAACAACTACAGCGCCGATCGCTCAATTCCATTTTTCAAAGAACTAGCTGGCACAATCCCCGAAATGTCCTCGATGGAGTTCACGCCTACTCCAAAGGAAACCGAGCAACTAGTCACCGCCAATTATCAGACTGCCAATAATTTATTAGTCAAATTCGTAGACGATGGCATTGATGAAATCTCGATTTTGTCCAAGATCCTTAAGCAAAAATTTCCTGCAACCGTCAGTTTGCAGACTCTCGAAGGCACGCATCTCACCTCAATGGGGCTAGATATGAAGTGGAAAGCAGGTTCTAGCTTCTCGGCGATCGATGCGATCGCGCAATGGGTCAAGCAAGAAATGCATAAAAACAACCAGAGTTTAGAACTAGTCCTGTTAGCTTGGCTCTCTAAACAAATTCCTTAAGGCTAAAAAAATATTTCAATGAGTATAAATACTCTAATCAAATCAACAGTTAACTTAACAACAAAGTCTGGCTAAAAACAATCATTTTGTATTGATATAAGAGATATTAGTATTTCTAATATTATTTTAATCTGATTAGAATTACTGACCAATCATATTAGTTTTTATATCAGTATTGAGCAGGCGATCGACAAATTCAAGTGATAGATCCGCGATCAGTCAAAAAGAGATTTTCGGGCGAAAGTTTTCAGGAATGCTTGTCTATAAAGGCTTTTAATGTTTTGATTCCCAAGAAAATATAATAAACATCTACTAGAGGATATATCTCCCTTATTGGAGTCATATATATTTTTTATATGTATTTCTAGCTGAATATAAGGCTTTCAGAAATTTTTTTTTAGAAAAAAAGTAAATCTGGATACGCACTTTATGTTTAAATTATAGACATCGCTCAAGGGCTTCACACGAAGAACTCCTGATAGGATTAACTTATATAAAGTATTAAGCAAAAAATTGTTTCACTAAAGAATCAGATTTCAAAGGGCTAATTAGATTTTTAATGGATTTTTAACTTTTCTTTAATTTTTGATTTGACGCTTGACTCTGAGGCTTAAAGTTTTTTGCGGCACTTCGTGCAGTTTTCCGACTTTTATTTAAATTTAGTAAGGAGATATTAATGTCTTACTCACAAACACAGTCTAAAGCCAAAGCTGGCTATGACGCAGGTGTACAGGACTATAAACTAAAGTACTATACCCCTGATTACACTCCCAGAGATACCGACCTTCTCGCTGCTTTCCGTTTCGTGCCTCAACCAGGCGTACCTCCAGAAGAAGCTGCTGCTGCGGTAGCTGCTGAGTCTTCTACAGGTACTTGGACAACTGTATGGACAGACTTGTTGACCGACCTCGATCGCTACAAAGGTCGTTGCTATGATGTCGAACCAGTACCCAACGAAGACAATCAATACATCGCTTACATCGCGTATCCTCTTGACTTGTTTGAAGAAGGTTCTGTAACCAACTTGCTTACCTCATTGGTTGGTAACGTATTCGGTTTCAAAGCTCTTCGCGCACTTCGTCTAGAAGACATCCGTGTGCCTATCGCTTACTTGAAGACATTCCAAGGACCTCCTCACGGTATCCAAGTTGAACGCGACAAGTTGAACAAGTACGGTCGTCCTCTATTGGGTTGTACCATCAAGCCTAAATTGGGTCTATCTGCTAAGAACTACGGTCGTGCAGTATACGAATGTCTTCGCGGCGGTTTGGACTTCACCAAAGACGACGAAAACATCAACTCTCAGCCTTTCATGCGTTGGCGCGATCGCTTCCTGTTTGTACAAGAAGCAATCGAAAAAGCTCAAGCTGAATCTGGCGAAATCAAGGGTCACTACCTCAACGTAACTGCGCCTACATCTGAGCAAATGATGGAACGTGCAGCTTTCGCTAAGGAAATTGGCACACCAATCATCATGCATGACTTCTTGACTGGTGGTTTCACAGCTAACACCTCTCTTGCTAAGTATTGCCGCGAAAATGGCTTGCTATTGCACATTCACCGCGCTATGCACGCTGTTATCGACCGTCAAAAAACTCACGGGATTCACTTCCGCGTTTTGGCTAAGTGCTTGCGTATGTCTGGTGGCGATCACCTCCACTCTGGAACCGTTGTTGGTAAGCTCGAAGGCGAAAAGGGCATCACCATGGGCTTTGTTGACCTAATGCGTGAAGACCACATCGAACTCGATCGTTCTCGTGGTATCTACTTCACTCAAGATTGGGCTTCTATGCCTGGTGTACTTCCCGTTGCTTCGGGTGGTATCCACGTATGGCACATGCCTGCGCTCGTCGAAATCTTCGGTGATGACTCTTGCCTACAGTTCGGTGGTGGTACTTTGGGACATCCTTGGGGTGCTGCTCCTGGTGCAACCGCTAACCGCGTTGCTCTCGAAGCTTGCGTACAAGCTCGTAACGAAGGTCGCGACATGATGCGTGAAGGTGGCGACATCCTTCGTGAAGCTGGTCGTTGGTCTCCTGAGTTGAATGCTGCTCTTGAACTCTGGAAAGAAATCAAGTTTGAATTTGAAGCAATGGATACCGTCTAAATCGATCAGCTTTTGTGAGAATGGGCGTAGCCCATTCTCACAAAAAAATTCTTGGTTAAGTTCAGCCTATGGATATCAAGCGCAGTACGAAGTCCACTGCCAAAATGTTAATAAATTTTTTGACATTTGAAGCTGTAAAGACGATTGCCGAGCAATTGGAAGAAACTGATAGATTAAAAGCTCTCTGGTTTAATCAATTCTCGACACGCGAAAGACTCCAAAATGGCGAACTTTATATTAAAGATCTGTTCGCAGTTCACCAAGAAATGGCTTTTCGAGTAATGACAGTGCGGGAACATCTTGCCAATGAGATTTTAGATTTTTTGCCAGAAATGACTCGTACTGGAATCCAACAATCAAATATGCAGCTTCGTCGTCAACATTTTGAGAAGATAATGAGTGTGCAGGCTTCTGAAGGATATGCAGAATGTGAGAATCTTGAATCTAGTGTAGAACCTAGTTCTGAGAATAATCTCGAAATTCCTTTAGAAGTTGTTGCGAACTTAGATACAGACTCAGTTGTTGAAAGCGATCGCGCTTCTACTTAAATCCATAGAAATACCACTTTAACTGCGAGAAAATAATGCAAACTTTACCAAAAGAGCGTCATTACGAAACTCTTTCCTATCTTCCTCCTTTGAGCGATGCTCAAATCACTCGTCAAATCGAGTACACCCTTAAGCAAGGTTTCTATCCTGCGATCGAATTTAACGAAGATTCCGATCCTTCTATCCACTACTGGACTCTTTGGAAGTTGCCCTTGTTCAACGCCAGAACTCCTCAAGAAGTTTTGAGCGAAGTTCAAGCTTGCCGCTCTAGCTATCCTGGTAGCTTCATCCGTGTTGTTGCTTTCGACAACATCAAGCAGTGCCAAGTCCAAAGCTTCATCGTACACAAGCCTAACAGCGCTCGTTACTAAGCTTTAACAAACAAAAAAACCCCGCAATGCGGGGTTTTTTTGT
>JBIKYX010000122.1:0-11222 GCA_044355035.1 Pseudanabaena sp.
CGATTGTAAGTTCGATTTTTATTTTTGTGCCTTCTACACTTATTACCTTTGCCGACATTTTCTTTCTTGCCTCCTTCTTTATTCTCTCATTATCCTGCTATCTTCGTATTAAGTCAAGGTCGCACCCGTTTGAACTCAGAGGCTGAACTGGTAACTTCAGCTTATTGGCAAGATCTCCGATTGTCGGTACTTGGAACAAAGCAGTAGCAGGTATGGCTTTTTGGATAATTGTTCGCGATCGCGCTACTCAAGATATCAGGCGACAGGCAAATTATATTTTAGCGATGGAAAATTGTTGAGACTTTAGCCCATTTTCCATTTAGCTGCTGTTGATGGATATCTGTTATTTTCGATGAGTATTTGTCGCTCTAAAATACGATCTGTATCATTAAAATCAAGAATCCTTGCTGTGACTTCGCCGATATCTGTACTTGATCGAATTATCGCTCCATCTAGTTGAAAATGTTCTCTCCATGAGTCTCTGCGAGGGTTAAAAAATCTGACAAGATCTCCGCTTCGCCAATTAATCGAGCCTAGATCCGTGCCTTTTTGCAGGTTACAGAATAGGCAAGCATAGCAAAGATTTTCGGCTGTCGAGTCACCGCCATGTTTCACACTAATGATGTGGTCAACTTGGCAAGATGGCGTATTTTCTTCTGCAATCAGGCAATATTCACATGAATAACCTGCACGTTGTGCAACCAAGCGCCGCAACTCAGCATTAATGTAAGATCGAGGCATTTTCTTTAATTCCAGTGTCGATATACTTGTAGGCTTTAGCTTTAGCGAGTCTGAGGATATGTTCTAATACTAAATATTTCTCTAATTCTCTTTTATCTTCTTTTGTAAGTTCATTGTTTTTAGCACTGTGAACTAAATCTTCTAAACGTTCTTGGGCTGTTTCAGAGAGATGGAAGTCGATTACGCTCTGGGGCGTTGTGCCAGATGCAATAAATTCAACAATTTCATCGTAAACTTTGATGGTTTTAGTGGCTGTGTTCATAGCTAGTTTTCTGGTTACGATAGATTCAGTATTAGTTAGCGATTCTAGTCATTATTACCCAACAGGTTTATTATTATATCATTAGGACTTTCGGCAATCATTTGTTGTAACGTTTCGGAACTCAATAGTTCATCAAGGTTTGCTTTGGCGTAATTTAGTGTGACTTGATACATATATTTTTAGCCTAATCCTATGTCCTAAGATAACATCAACCAACAAAACTCAAAAAATCCACATTTTTTCCTTTTACCCTTTTCCTTTTTCCTTAATCGTCTGAAGCCAATCAAGCGCATTTTGAGTAGTCGGATGCTCTATGCCAAGTTTTTGGTCGTAAATTTGGATGGCGCGTTGGATGGATTGCAGGGCTTGGGGATGACGTTGGGTGTTGTGATAAAGGGCAGCTAAGTTGAATAGACTTTGGGCGACATCGGGATGGTCTGCTCCTAGTTGGCGTTCCCTGATCGAGAGCGATCGCAGATGGAGAGGTTCGGCTTCGCTGTACTTCCCTTGCGAATAGTAAAGTAATGCGAGATTGTTGAGAGTGGTGGCGACATCGGGATGGTCTGCTCCTAGTTGACGTTCCCTGATTTCAAACGATCGCAGACAGAGAGGTTCGGCTTCACTGTACTTCCTTTGCGCTCGGTAAAGTTCTGCGAGATTGTTGAGACTTTGGGCGACATCGGGATGGTCTGCTCCTAGTTGACGTTCCCTAATTTCGAGTGATCGCCGATAGAGAGGTTCGGCTTCGCTGTACTTCTCTTGCGAATGATAAAGTCCTGCGAGATTGTTGAGAGTGGTGGCGACATCGGGATGGTCTGCTCCTAGTTGGCATTCCCTGATTTCGAGAGATCGAATATAGAGAGGTTCGGCTTCACTGAAGTTTCCTCGATGATAGTAAAGAAGTCCCAATTCATTGAGATAAACTGCCAATGTGAGAGGACTTGCTTTAACATTGGCAATTTTTACTGCTTCTTCGGCGGGAGGAATACCAACGCTATAGTTGCCTAATTCACGAAACAAACCAGCGATCTGATGGAGATAACCCGCCAAAATCATACTGTTCTCAGGCAAAGCCACCCGCGCTTGCTCGATCACCCTCTGATAACCCTTAATCGCATCATCAAAATAATTTTCAGCCGCCGCAGTTTCACCCTTAGCCAAGGCAACCTTAGCCCGATCGTGCGTACTTTTCGCTTGGCGATAGGTTGCCTCAAAAATTGGAGCTTGGTTTAATCGAAAACTACCACCAATGAGATTATTTTTTTGCAATTTATAGGCACTGACTAAAGCAGGATTCGTAGCGGATTTGAGTCGAGCTTCCACAAATTTTTGAGCCGATGCAAAATGCGGGCGGAAGGGTTGCCATGCTGTCACCCGTTCCCAAGCCGCAAACGCAGGAATCTCATTAGCGCGATCGCTCAGCCCCCGCAACCATGCCTCCTGCCAACCATCGCGATCATATCCATCCCATTGCATAGCAAAAAACTCATGAATTAACCGATGCAAGCGATAGGTTTTACCCTCCTCCACACTTTGAATCAGCGTCCTTGTCCGCAGATCGATTTCGGCTTTAGTCAGATTCCGAATTGGCACAAAAGCGGGTGGAGTCGGCTCCGCAGGTTTCCCTAAAAATGGTAATAGCCCCCTCACCAACTGCCCCAACGAATCCCAAAACCTTTGCCACCAACTTTTACGAGCGATCGGCGCTGCTGACGGTTGCGGATAGGAGCGCACCACCGCCTCCACCAACTCCCAAGGCAAATTGATCGGTTCAAACAAACTCAAAACCCGCCCTAACTGCCGAGCATCAGGTGACAACTGTTGCCAACTCACCGTAATTACCGCTTTCAAACCCTGCTTAATGTTCTTACTAGCATCAATATTTTGGGGAGCTTCGGCAACTGGTTCCAATACTTCACTTGCCAGCCCTTCTTGTTCCAATTTAGCGATCGCTTTCGGTAAAGTATCTTGAGTAATCTTCATCCAATTCCCCACCAAGGTCAGCGCCAAGGGCAAGCATCCCAAGCGATCGCAAAGACTTCTGGCAAGCTCAGGATGATCAAGCACCGTTTGCTGATTCGGTTCCGCCCATTTTGTCAATACCTCCACCGCCGCCTCAGTCGTTAATTCCTGAATTTCATGCACCGCCAAATTACCGCGCAACTGCGATCGCGAAGTCAACACAAAACGAAATGGACAGCGATCGCCCGAAATCTTTGGCAAATAGGGCGCAACCTGAGTTTGATAATTCGTCACATTATCAATAACGATCAGCGCCAATCGCTCCGCACCACAAAATTCTTGCCATTTTTGCCAACCTTCCGCCACTTGCAATTCTAAATTTCGCGCATACCGCAAATCCCGATCTTCAGAAAATCGTAACTGGATAAAGTCCCTAAGTTCTTCTCCAAACTGCAACCCATTAAAAATCCCCACGCCGCCAGAAAAATCAATCAGATGCAATTTACCATACTGCCGCGCCAGTTCGCTTTTACCCATCCCCGCCATGCCCACAATTAACAGCCTTGGCAAATCTCCCGATTGCCCTGCTTGCTTTTGTAGCAACTCATGCAACTTTGCTAATTCAGCCTCGCGCCCCACAAAATTGCCATCACGATCAATCTCGCGATCGCCCAGATTGTTATAAAAACTTTGGTCATGGGTGAATTTTTCTGATTGAAGATCATTTGGGCGATCATAGTAATTAATGGTTTGCGTGATGTTTTCAATTGTGAGGTCACGCCCTACTTCAACACCTTGTAACGCTGACTGTTGATTTTTCGGATCTGTCGTCATGTTGCCTCACCCAAGATTAAAGCGATCGCTTGATTAATAATAGCCTCGCGATCGACCATCGCGCCCAACGCATCAGCCTCATATCTGCCCTCAAAAGCCTCACCCGCAGCAGCATCTAACGCGATCTCATAGGCTTCTTCTATCGTCTCACGCAATTCTGAAGGTTCGCAATAATTTCCTTTAGCCTTACGCCGTTGGTTAGTACGCTGAATTTCTCGTACCGAATTTTTAATTGACAGATCCCATGATCGCGTAGTGCGATTTTCGGCTCGTTGTTTGATCAGATGGAGTAGCAAGATTTTGGCAAAGCTATAAATTTTATTCAGCTTGTCATCCTTACTCATCTCCGTCATCTCCTCCACCAACAACAAAGCATCAGAGATATTGCCACTGAGCAAAAATCCCTTCAGTTCTAATAACTCTTCCATCGCCTAAGCCTCCTGAGTTAAATCACCCAAATCAATTTCACCCGTTACTTTGACATTTTTTAGCATCGTCTGTTCGACCGAGCCACTGCCCGATGGTGCTGTTTGCTTCATTGACTTTGCGCGAAGGTTTACGCCCTCAATATCACTAGCCATCACTTGAACGACTTTAGTCTTTGCAGCCACAGCCTCAACCTTAGCCGCTAGTTCTTGATTGCTAGATAAAAGCGATCGCACCTCACCCAATAATTTCACCACATCAGGATCATCAGCGATCGCCTCGACATCAATCACGGCTTTCTGATAGTCAATCTCTTGACCCGCGCTAATTGCTTTTACAGTCGGGGTGTTTGGAGCTTTCCGACTAAGGACTGACCAAAGCGATCTCGCTAGCTTAACTGTCTCATCGGTAATATTTTCACCAACCTTAGTTAGAGAACCAGTGCCAACAATTACTAACAAGCCCACAATTAGAGAAGAAACTGGCTCCATATTTACACCAACGATTTAGGAATATTTTGATTTTATATCTAGAAATATTCTGCGCGATCGCATCTTGAAAAGCTCATATAGTTTCCTGAATATGCAAAAGCGATAGCTGATAATAGTTTTCAGCATGGGCGATCGCCTTTTCTTGTTCTTGTTCCGATAGCTCACGCATCACCTTAGCTGGCACACCCGCGACCACCACACCCGCAGGCACATCCTTCGTCACCACGGCTCCTGCACCAACAATACTACCCGCGCCAATTTTCACCCCTTCTAAAATAATCGCGCCCATACCAATCAAACAGCCGCGCCCAATTTCTACTCCATGCACGATCGCCCGATGTCCAATCGTTACATATTCACCAATGACTAGGGGCTGTTCAGGATCGCCATGTAAGATTGCGCCATCCTGAATATTTGTGCAGTAGCCAATATCCATGCGATTAACATCGGCTCTAATTACTGCCTTGTACCAAATGTTAACGCGATCGGCGAGATGAACATCACCAATTACCACTGCGTCACTGGCGATAAAAGCAGCAAGATGGCGCTCGGGAGTTGGGAGTTGAGAGTAGGGAAGATGCATATTGTGTGTGACAGTACTTATGATTAAGAGCATAGACGATCGCTTTGGTTGTTGATGGGTTATGAGTATGGCGATCGCTGTTAGTATTAAAAGAGTTTTGTAGGGCATAAGTCTATGACCATTACAGCAATTAGACCCATAGCTATAGATGAGTTCTTGCAATTGCCAGAGACCAAACCTGCCTCTGAATTTATTCATGGACAAATCACACAGAAACCAATGCCCCAAGGAGAACACAGCTTATTACAAGTTACACTCTGCGAAACCATTAATCAAATCGCTAAACCTCAGAAAATTGCTAAAGCCTTTCCAGAGTTGCGCTGTGTTTTTGGTGGATTAGCAATTGTCCCAGATATAGCCGTATTCCGTTGGGAGAGAATTCCCCGTTCCCCATCAGGTCGCATCGCCAATCGTTTTGAAATTCATCCTGATTGGGCTATTGAAATTCTTTCTCCAGATCAACGATACAGGCAAGTTTTAGGTAAGCTTTTACACTGTGCGGAATACGGTACTGAGCTAGGCTGGTTGCTTGATGCTGAGGATGAGAGCGTTTTGGTAGTAGATAGCGATCGCCGTGTTAGAGAATTTACAAATAGCGATCGCTTACCAGTTCTAACAGGAATTGATTTAGATCTGACGGTTGAGCAAGTTTTTAGCTGGCTGAGTCTTTAGCTCATTTACCTACTTATAATAATGTTTAATTCTAAGATAATCTCCTATGTCACAGTCCCCAAATATTGACCAAACCACCGAAGACTTATTGCTGTCAGTGCATAATCTTCAAGTTACCTTTCGTGGTGATGAAGGACTTGTCCATGCTGTCAAAAATATCTCCTTCGATCTTGCTCAAGGTCAGACCCTTGGCATAGTCGGTGAATCAGGATCGGGCAAGTCGGCGACAGCTTTGGCAATTATGGGTTTGTTGGGAGAATCAGGCAGAATCTCTAATGGCGAAGTTTTATTCCGTCCGACAGGCAAGCAACCCGTTGATTTAGTTAAGGTGTCATTATCAAGAATGCGGCAATATCGAGGCGATCGCATATCGATGGTATTTCAGGAACCGATGACATCGCTCAATCCCTTGTTTACCTGTGGTTATCAAGTTATTGAAGCAATTCGCTTACATCAAAATGTTTCCGCCGATGAAGCCAAATCGCGCACCATTCAGTTATTTAATGAAGTTCAATTACCTAATCCAGAACAACTAATCGAACGCTATCCTCACGAACTTTCGGGCGGTCAATTACAGAGGGTGATGATTGCGCTGGCGATTTCTTGCAATCCGCAGTTGATTATTGCTGACGAGCCAACTACGGCGCTAGATGTGACTGTCCAAGCGGCGATTCTCGATTTGCTCAAAGAAATTCAGCGATCGCGTCAGATGTCGATGATTTTTATTACCCATGATTTGGGGATTTTGGCGGAGATAGCCGATCGGGCGATCGTCATGAATCAAGGTGAAGTCGTCGAGATGGGTTCAACCACTGCGATCTTACAAACCCCGCAACATCCCTATACTAAAGGTTTAATCGCCTGTCGTCCCCAAAGCGATCGCCAGTTGCGATTATTACCAACGGTCAGCGACTTTATGGCGATCGAAAATGGACAAATAGTCGAAAAAACACCAACTGATTCCCGTTATTTGGAAGTTGTACCACCCGAAGAAATTGCGGCACGGATGGATGAATTGCAGAAGCAAGAGCCAATTCTCTCCGTCGAGAATCTCAGAATTGAATTCCCAATTCGCAGCATTTTTGGATTAAAAAAGCGTAATGTAGTTGCCGTAAATAATATTAGTTTTGATGTTTATCCTAGTGAAACCCTTGGACTAGTAGGCGAATCGGGCTGTGGAAAAACAACGACAGGAAGAGCGATTTTAGGTTTGACAAATACAGTGATGGGTTCGGTCAAGTTTGAAGGACGCGAAATCTCGCGACTGCGTGGAGAAGCTTTACAGAAATTGCGTTGCGATCTACAAGTGATATTCCAAGATCCTTACGGTTCACTGAATCCGCGTATGTCCGTTGGTGATGCGATCGCTGAACCGTTGTTAATTCACAGCCATCAAGAGCGCTTTCACCGTTATCGCCATGCTGATGCAAGAAAAGAACGGGCTGCCTATCTATTAGATCGGGTCGGTTTGACTAAAAGTGCCATGCGCCGTTATCCCCATGAGTTTTCAGGTGGTCAACGTCAGCGTATTTGTATTGCCAGAGCCTTAGCTCTCAATCCCAAATTAATCGTTGCCGATGAACCCGTTTCCGCATTGGATGTTTCTGTTCAAGCACAAGTTCTCAATTTACTTAAGGAGCTTCAAGCCGAGTTTGGTTTAACTTACATTTTCATTTCCCATGATCTCGGTGTGGTAAAGTTTATGAGCGATCGCATTATGGTGATGAACGAAGGTGCGATCGTGGAGCTAAATACCGCCGAATCAATTTATAGCAATCCCCAACAGCCCTATACCCAGAAACTAATTAATGCAATTCCCAAGAGTTTTGCTCTCCCCGCCTAATAAATCATCAATAGTTGAGTTTTTTACCATATTAAAAATAAACCTTAACCATTGTTGACTTTTTTTTATCTGTAACAACCTTTAAGATACTGAAGAGGATATTTTTCCTTGGTTGTTCAGTGTGAGGTGCAGTATGCATGATATTAACTCTTTCCTGTTAGCACAAACGCTACCAGCGAAAGGATTTGCGGTTGAGGATTTGCTTAAGCCTGATGGACTTGTCTTCCAACTTGTTTTTGCGATCGCCATTTTAGTCGGTGGTTGGGTAGTCGCCATATTTTTCGCGTCCATGACCGAAAATTTGCTAAAGCGAACCAGTATTGATAACAAACTTGCAGGCTGGTTAACTGGTTCCAGCAAAAGTACGGATGCTTTCCCCATCGAAAAATGGGCTGGTACTACGGTTTTTTGGATTATCTTACTTTTTACTTTAGTTGGATTTTTCCAATATTTAAAACTAGACGCGGTTGCTACCCCCTTAAATGGCTTATTGGGACAGATCACATCCTTCCTACCTAAGCTCGGTGGTGCTGCGATCCTCGTTGGTATTGCATGGGTTCTAGCTACGATTAGCAAAATGATTGTTGGGCGCTTTTTGCGATCGGCAAACATTGATTCTAAAGTTAATGAGAGCGTTGCTGATTCTAGTACAGAGGCTTTGCCACTCAGTGAGACTCTATCCTCTACTTTGTATTGGTTTATCCTGCTGCTATTTCTACCCCTCGTCCTTGATACTTTGGGACTAGTGCAAGCACTTCAACCTGTTCAAAATCTCGTCAATCAAATTTTGAGCGCTCTACCCAAAATCCTGAAGGCAGTGATGATTGGTGGTATTGGTTGGTTGATTGCTCAGGTAGTAAAGCGGATTATCACAAATCTCTTAGCAACTAGTGGCGCTGACAGTTTTCTTAAGAAATGGACTTCTAATCAGACTGAATATACTCTGTCTCAAGTAGTTGGAAATTTTGTCTATATCTTGATTCTGATTCCTACTGCCATATCTACCTTGGAAGCATTGGAAGTTGGCGCGATTTCTCGTCCAGCAACAGCGATGCTCGATCAAGTATTGCGGTTCCTGCCACAGGTTTTTGTGGCTACTGTGATCCTCACCGTTGCATATTTCCTAGGTCAGTTCGCAAGAGATATCATTTCTGGCATTCTTACTGGTTTAGGCTTCAACAATATTTTGCAATGGTTAGGCTTTACAGCGATCGCCGCTACAGCCACTGATGCTCCAAATGAAGATCCCGAAAATAAGGCTGTAACTGCTTTACCATCACAAACTCCTTCGCAAATTGTCGGTATTATTGTATTTCTTGCAATTATGCTAGTGGCGATCGCTACTGCTACCGATGTACTACAAGTTAGTGCGCTTACCCGCATTGTCTTCGGTGTATTGCAGATTTCGGGACAAGTACTTAGTGGTGTAATTATTTTCGCGATCGGCTTATATCTAGCGAATCTCGCCTTTAATCTCATCTCTAGCACTGGTGGTCGTCAAGCCAGAATCCTCGGTCATGCCGCCAGAATTTCAGTTGTGGCTCTGATTACCGCAATGGCTCTGAAGCAGATGGGTATTGCTAGCAATATTGTCGATCTTGCCTTTGGTTTATTGACTGGTGCGATCGCTGTAGCGATCGCTGTGGCTTTTGGTTTAGGCGGCAAGGATATTGCTACGCAACAGTTGCGTGAATGGTTGGATTCGTTCAAGAAGAACGATTAATTATTTGATCCCAAAACAAAATTATTCTGAATTTTTCAAGCCGTGCTTAGCACGGCTTTTTTATTAAGGATTCACGTTAAAATACAAACAGATTATTATTCTCGATTGTTCATGCCATCAAAATCAACTAATCCTCTGCGTATGCGTACCTACTGGCAAAAATTTTTACCTTGGCTAGAATCATGCGCGATCGCTGCTTGGGGAATTGCGTTAACCAAACTTTGGCTATCTGGACAGTTATTTCTCCTAATCCATCCCAACTATATTCCACTAACAATAATCGCAGGTTTAGGATTGTTGATAATCGGCGGTGCTGAAGCTTGGCGTGTAGCCAAGCGCCAAAATCTCAACAAAAATCTCAATAATAAACAGAACAAGAAAACAAATAATCCAAAGAATAAAGAACAACATGTCACCCTGATTAAGCCATCCTTGAGCAGTGGTTTGCTGCTAATTGTGGCGATCGCCGCCTTATTTATTAGCCCCCGTCCATTTACCAGCGAAAAAGCAATCCATCGTGGGGTAATTGAAAATATTGCTGATGCACGAACTGTTCCCCAATCTTTCCGAGCCAGTAATCGTCCCGAAGAGCGAACTCTAGTGGAATGGGTACGCACAATCAGCGCCTATCCAGAGCCTGACGCTTACAAAGGACAAAAGGTAAAATTTACTGGCTTTGTGGTGCATTCTCCCGATCAACCAGATAATCAGTTTTTGATTACGCGATTTGTGATTACCTGTTGTGCGGCTGACGTGTATCCTGTGAGCTTACCGATCAAAATTAACGAGAGTCGTTCCAAATATCCACCCGATAGTTGGTTACAAATAGAAGGGCAAGCGGATGTAGAAACCACCAACGGTAAGCGCCAGATCGTGATTATCGCAAGCAATATCACTGCGATCGCTGAGCCTAAAAATCCTTACGATTACTAAATTCACATTACACTACAGCCAAGCTATCACCTTAGAGAACATTTTAGCTCTCTTCCACAAAAGCTAACAATAACGGGCATTTCTCACTCAAATCCTTTGAATAGCTTCGTAAGATAATCCAGTCGATTCAACAATAATTTCAATAGCGATATTCTGCTCTTTCAAAGCCTTAGCAACTTTCTCAATCCCTTTCTCAATTCCCTGCTCAATCCCTTTCTCAAGTCCTTTCTCAATCCCAACCTTTTCACCTTCCTCAAAGGCTGTATCAAATACATTTTTTACTTCTAAATACTGGACTAAACTCTTTTTGTACTGTTCATACTGCTCTATATTTAGATGTGATATTTCCGCGATTTCAAATCCTTTCTGAAAGATTGGCTCATTCAGGATTGCGGGTATGTGATTAAAACTTTCTAGGTTCTTTAAAAAATACAACCATTTATCGAAATGCGTTACTAGTTCATCTTCTTGTTTGTTGAACAAAGGCATTTGCAAGAATTTAAAATTTAATTTATCAAAGAAAATATCTCCGTCTTGGTCTTTTAGACATACATCACGTCTAAATTTTGGTATTGTATTTTCGTCATACTCGAAATCTAAGATCGCGATAAAGTAGATGGGCAGTAGTAGAAAATTCCAATCGCCTTTTTCCGATTGTTCACGAATGGGAAAGGTGGAATAGAACAAAGCTCTGTCTTTGAAATGCTTGATTTTGGCTTTTTGCATTTCCACAATAAACTTGTCGCCAGTTT
>JBIKYX010000123.1:0-11196 GCA_044355035.1 Pseudanabaena sp.
ATTGTCAGTTCGATTTTTATTTTTGTGCCTTCTACACTTATTACCTTTGCCGACATTTTCTTTCTTGCCTCCTTCTTTATTCTCTCATTATCCTGCTATCTTCGTATTAAGTCAAGGTCGCACCCTATTATCTCTAGTCAATACCCAATCATCGCGGCTAATGATTATAGTGGCAGCACTCTGGGCATTCACAACATCATTTGACAAAATAGGAGCTAAAAATTCTTCTCCTTTAGTATTTTCGGCTGCTTTGTATTTTTGTACAGCATTGATGATGTTACCGATAGTTATGGTTTTCTCGCCCAATTGGGTTTTTCAACTAAGAACTAATTTCTCTAAATTCGTTTTATTGGGAAGTTTGAAAGCCGTAGATATGTGGTGTCATGTAACTGCTGTAGGGTTAACGGTAGCAGCTAATTCCGTTGCTGTCACACAAACTAGCCTATTGATGGGTGTAGGATTTGGTCATCTGATATTTAAGGAAAAAAACATCAGAACAAGGTTTTTCGGTAGTGCAATTATGGTGTTAGGAATTTGTATATTAACTTTCTCCTAAGCTATTGTCCGATCGCCTTATGGGTGTGTAATAAGCTAATCGTCAACTTGACTACTCGCGATCACGTCGATCACAAATCCATAACCGCTTACCCTCTGTCCCGCCCGAATTTTACAGCCTTTGCGTAACTCCACCTGTCCATCTACCTCAACATCACCATCGATAATCATTAACTTGGCTACGCCGCCTGTATCAGCAATCCCTATGACCTTCAATAAGTTGCATAAAGTTATATATTCACCAGTCAGTTCAAAGCTTTCGCGAAGGTTTTCTTGCATTATTTTGGACTAAAGACTTTCTCAAGACTAGCATCGGTGGCGTTTAAATATGTAAGCTTGCTTAGAAAGATGATTTTGAGTTTTGAGAGAGGCGATCGCCCGATCACTAATGTCAAAATTGGCAAAATCGGCAAAAAACAGATAAAATATAGCCATCTGTAACGGTTTTGATTGTCTTATGACCTTAAATAAAGTGCATCTAGTCGGACGAGCAGGACGCGATCCTGAAGTCAAATATTTTGAGTCTGGAAAAGTCGTTTGCAACTTTGCGATCGCCGTTAATCGTAATACCAGCAATCGTGACGATCCTCCCGATTGGTTTGACCTCGAAGTTTGGGACAAAACCGCAGAAGTTGCTGCTAACTATGTCAAAAAAGGCAGCTTGATTGGGATCTCTGGTTCTCTCAAGTTCGATCGCTGGAACGATCGCACCACGGGTGATGAGCGTCAAAAACCTGTAATTCGAGTTGATCGCTTAGAGTTACTCACCTCTCGCAAAGAAAATGAAGCCGCTAGCAGTGGCAGTAATAGTGGCTATGATGAGGATTTCTAAAACATTTTTAAGTAGGTAGGCATAATTAATTGTTAGATAGTGGAACAGGCTTCTAGCCTGTTGACGGGCAAGATGCCCGTTCCACACACATTTTATATTTAATTGCAACCAGCTACTTAATTTAACCAGTCTTGCGTTGCAAGGCTGCTTGGTTCGGCTAAATACGGTTTTCCGCCTGAGAAATCAGCGATCGCATCGGTAAGAATAGATCCAGTAAATTAATCCAGTAAATTACATCTTTAGGGAATCTACTATGTTTAACATCGGTGAACTTAACAGCGACCCCAATGCTAGCAATAACCTTTTACTCGATTATCTCAAGAGTCAATCTCCTGAAACCTTGGCAAGGGTAGCCCAGTCCGTCACTCCTGAAGCCCACCAGATCATTCATCAAAACATTCAAAACTTGGTTGGCATGTTACCACCACCGAATTTCAATGTCAGCATCACCACGGATCGCGAAAACCTCGCTAATTTAATTGGTTCAGCAATGATGACGGGTTACTTCATTAAGCAAATGGAGACCAGAATGCAGCTAGATCATTCCCTAGACTCAGTATCTAGTCCCGAAATTTAGTCCCGAAATTCAGTCTGGAAATCTAGCCCCGCACTATAATCGTAGAAATCATCACCCACAATTTACCGTATTAATACCGCACCAACCATGACTACAACGCCGCTAGCCCCAAAACTGACTTCGCCATTTCCTGTTTCAGCTACAACGAATCGTCCTGACTCATTAGGTAGATTTGGCATTTTTGGAGGCAAATATGTTCCTGAAACACTGATGAGCGCTCTGACAGAGCTAGAAACGGCTTTTTATCATTACAAAAATGATCCCGACTTCAATCGTGAATTAGACGGCTATTTGCGGGATTATGTCGGTAGACCTAGCCCTCTTTATTTTGCGGAAAGATTGACGCAGCACTATGGGACAGCACAGATTTATCTTAAGCGTGAAGATCTCAACCACACGGGCGCACACAAAATCAACAATGCCCTAGCTCAAGTACTGCTAGCGATCCGCATGGGCAAAAAGCGGGTGATTGCCGAAACTGGAGCGGGACAGCATGGCGTGGCAACAGCGACAGTTTGCGCTCGATTTGGTCTGGATTGTGTAATTTACATGGGCGTACAGGACATGGAACGTCAATCTCTAAATGTGTTTCGGATGAAATTGATGGGAGCCGAAGTTCGTCCTGTGGAAGCGGGGACAGGTACGCTCAAGGATGCCACTTCTGAAGCAATTCGCGACTGGGTGACAAATGTGGTGGATACCCATTACATTCTCGGATCGGTGGCAGGACCGCATCCCTATCCGATGATTGTGCGTGATTTTCATGCCGTAATTGGCAAAGAAAGCCGTAGACAGAGCCAAGAGAAATGGGGCGGTTTACCAGATATTTTGTTGGCTTGTGTAGGGGGAGGATCGAACGCGATGGGACTGTTCCATGAGTTTGTGGATGAGCCAAGTGTGCGCTTAATCGGTGTGGAAGCCGCAGGTAAAGGCACAAATACAGAATTTCATGCTGCGACTTTAACCCTTGGACGAGTTGGTGTCTTGCATGGCGCGATGAGCTATCTCTTGCAAGATGATCAGGGACAAGTCCAAGAGGCGCATTCGATTAGTGCAGGTTTGGATTACCCTGGGGTGGGACCAGAGCATAGCTATCTCAAGGATTTGGGTCGTGCTGAATATTACAGTGTCACCGATCAAGAAGCTCTCGATGCATTCCAACGCCTATCTCGCTTAGAAGGAATTATTCCCGCCTTGGAAACATCCCATGCGATCGCCTATTTAGAAACCCTCTGTCCGCAACTGACCGCCGATCAACGCATCATTATTAACTGCTCAGGTCGCGGTGATAAAGATGTAAATACGGTGATTCAATATCTAAATCTATAAAAAATTAAATCTACAAAACAAGAGAGGCAACAAAACGTCTCTCTTGTTCGTTTTAATGGGTATTGAAATTAAACCAAATGAATCAAACGGCGAATACTAAACGGCTATGGCAACTCCAAAACTAAAACCAATTCGTTTCTTTGCAACCAATCGCGATCGCAGCAATCTGGGTCGCACCTTCGATCAAGCTGACCGTATTCAACTTCAGAAAGGTGGCTACCATTGGATTGACATGAAAAGATTCATGGCTCATTATCTCGCCACAACCGATCAGACAACGATGCCACCTGAAGCGATTATCTTGAATTCTGAAGAAAAGATATTTGAGAATTTCCTTGCTAAACCAGCCATAAAAAGAATCATCATTGGTATTCATGGATATAATGTCCCTTTTCATGGTGCTTTGACTTCCTTCTCTCTCCTTGCCGACACTTTAAGTCAGGTGTTAGAAGAGAAGCATAATAAAATTCTGATTACCGATCCCATTACTGCCGAAAAATATGAAAATGGTGAGATTAAAGTTGAATATGACAAAAGGCTAAATGATGAAGCTTCAGACTTGACAGCTTTTATCGGGTTCTCTTGGCCCTCAAATGGGAACGTTTTGGACTATGTTTCCGATCGCGTTGAAGCCATGCAAACAGCCCCTATATTAGGTAATCTAATTAGCTATATTCGCAAGAAAAATCCTAATGCTAAGGTGCATATCATCGCCCACAGCATGGGTAATTACTTGACTTGCAATATGCTTAGTGGGTCAGTTACCGAAACTTTTACACCACTTTCTGCAACAGGTAATGCCACGATTGAGAACCAATTGAAGCGCCAAAACACTGATGATGGGAAAGGCAAATGGTTTGTAGATCGATATGTGATGCTTGCGCCTGATGTCGAACGTCGGGAAGTCACTCAGTGCGATGTCGATGGCATTGCGGGTGGGAAAACCGATTACACGGGACCTTTTTATGAAGGAATCGAAAACCTAGTTGAAGAAACTCATGTATTTTATTCTCGCCATGATAATGCCCTAAAAGCTTCTGTAGTTGAGAAAGAGGTAGTTAATGAATTAGGACAGAAAGTGGCTGAGTTTTTTACACAGCCCGATCTAAACAAGCGATGGGAAAGCAGTCTAGAGCTGAATCCTTTACCTGCTTTAGCTCCTGATAATATGTATGGACACAATGCCACAGTTTTGACCAATCGAGAGATCGACCACGGTGACTATTTTGATTCCCTCGCGATCGCTGAAAAGCTAGCGGAGATCATTATGCAAGCTGGTTAAGCTCTTTCCAGTGAATAGTTGATGATGCGCGGCTCCCCCAATTATTCATTGAGAAAAGAGTGTCATACATGACAAAATATGTCGTAACTCGATGATTTTTGTAGGATAATGTCATAATAATTGCAAAAATGAAGCTACATCACCTCTAAATCGATCTCAGGTCGATAAAACTATGGATATTAAGCTCATCAACATTGGCTTTGGTAATATTGTTTCCGCAAACCGTGTGATCGCGATCGTTAGCCCCGAATCTGCTCCCATTAAGCGGATCATTAGTGATGCGCGTGAACATGGCAAGTTAGTGGATGCTACCTACGGAAGACGTACCAGAGCCGTAATAGTCACTGATTCTAGCCATGTAGTTTTGTCCGCAATTCAACCCGAAACTGTTGCCAATCGTTTTGTAATCAGCAAAGAAGTCGCTACCGATTAAATAGCCATCAGATCTTGTCTAACGATGTACCCAAAAGTTGTCATTAATATCGTAAGTTACCAAAGATCTCCTAGCTCCCCTTAAAAGGAGAATAAATTAAATTATCTTCTTCCCCCTTTTTAAGGGGGATTGAGGTGGATCTAAACCTTGAAACGTAGACAGAAAAGCTTTGTGTATAAACGATACCTGCTCACATCTTAAAAATAGGACTTTACAAAACTTTGAGCGAAAGTGAACTAACCACAGGTAAATTAATTGTCGTAACAGGACCGAGCGGTGTTGGTAAGGGAACTCTGCTAAAAAAATTATTAGAACGATATCCCGATCGCTTTCTCTTCTCGATATCGGCAACTACGCGATCGCCACGTAATGGCGAAGAAAATGGTCGCGAATATTTCTTTTGGACTCGAGACAAATTTGCCCAAAAGCGCGATGCAGGGGAGTTTCTAGAATGGGCGGAATATGCAGGAAATTTCTACGGTACGCCTCGCCCACCTATTGACGAAGCGATCGCCTTGGGGCAGATTGTCCTGTTAGAAATTGAGCTAGAAGGGGCGCGACAGGTGGCGAAATCTTTCCCCACCGCGAAGCGGATTTTTATTGCGCCGCCATCGATGGAAATTTTGGAGGAGCGACTGCGCCAACGTAGCACTGATAGTGATGAACAAATCGCTAAACGTTTGAATCATGCCAAATTAGAAGTCGCCGCCGCCGATGAGTTTAATATCACCATTGTTAACGATGATTTAGAAATAGCGATCGCTCAACTCGAAAAAGCGATGTTTGATGATTAGTTTCATGCTTAAAATGTACTTGCTGGCAAAGCCAGTGTATATATATTTTAGATTTGGGTTTCGGAATGACAATGTGGAGTCTCGTTAATGCCTTGCTATTGTTGGGCGCGGCTCAATCTTTTGATGGTCGTGAAATAGCTAGGTTTCCGCGATCGCTGATCAGTTTTGTCACTCGTCCCGTATTAGCATCGGTAGATGTTGCCAACCGTCAAAGTGATCCTGTAGCAAAGCAAGCAATTAACATAATGATTAGTGAACTTAAACAGGCGGGCTTCACTAATCCCAATCAAGGTGTTTGGATTCAGTCCCAAGATGGGGCGATCGCTTCAGGAAATTTGTCGAGCGTACCTCTGCCATCCGCCTCGCTTACAAAAATTGTCACAACTCTTGCCTCCTTGCAAACCTTTGGGGCAAACCATCGCTTTATCACCAGTATTAGCCAAACGGGAAAAATTAAAGGCGGCGTACTCAATGGCGATTTGATAGTTCACAGCGAAAATGATCCGTTTTTTGTATGGGAAGATGCGATCGCCATTGGCAATAAGCTGAATAAGTTGGGAATCAAGCGGGTGACGGGCAATTTGATTGTCACAGGCAAGTTTTCCATGAACTACGAGCCTGATTTATTTGAATCAGCTAGTTATTTACGTCAAGCCTTTGATAGTAGTCAATGGGAGGGAGAAGTAGCGGAACAATATGCCAAGATGCCTGTGGGAACTGCCCAACCGCAACTGGTAATTTCGGGGAATGTGCAGATCTTGTCAAACCCAGCCGCCACAAATATTACAGACCGCAAACTATTAATCCGTCATCGGTCATTACCACTTTGGCTAATTCTCAAAAATATGAATATTTATAGTAATAATGAGATGGCGGAGAATTTAGCTTTGCAGATGGGAGGAGCCAAACAAATATCGGAGATCGCGGCTAATGCATCAGGAGTTCCCCTATCAGAAATTCGATTGATTAATGGTTCGGGGTTGGGACAAGCGAATCAAATCTCACCCCGCGCTACGGTGGGGATCTTGATGGCAGTCCATAATCGCGCTCAGATGGAAGGTTTGACCCTAGCCGATCTGTTCCCAATGGGTAATTGCAACTGCGGCACAATTGAGGGACGCAAGATTCCCCAAGGGGCGATCGTCAAAACAGGAACTTTATCCGATGTAAGTGCCTTAGCGGGAATCGTCCAGACTCAAAAAGGAGCGATTTGGTTTGCGATCGTCAATCGTGGTGATGGCAATATTGATACATTTCACCGAGCTCAGGATCGCCTATTGCAGAACTTAGTTGCTAATTGGGGAACACCAAAATTACCGACAGCACCTTTTGCAGAAACACCCTGGAAAGAAGGCGATCGCGATCAAATTCTAGATATCAAGCTGAAATAAAAACTACTCAATCGCCTGCTTAGCCCATCTTTTTTATCTCACATAAGACGTATCATAGCTTTGCATCAAATGTAATTTCTGTTTGCTATCTATGGCTAAAGGCAATAATAAGAAAATCCTGTTCTTTATTGATGAATTTGGGACTGCGGGTGTAGGCGATTTATATTTCGGTGGGGTTATTGCTTTAGCGAAAGATACTGGACGTTTAGATAAGTGTTTTAGTGATCAGTTAAAAACAAGCGCTAATGAAATTCATGCCGTTAAGATGAGAGATGAAGATCTCAAGGATCTTATGCTCCGCTTCAAGCAGTCTGCATCTCAAGAACATTTTATTTTGATTAATCGCAGTGTTGGTATTCGACAAGTCCCTGCCCCAGTAGTTTATGCCCAAGGTTTAATTGAGACAGTAAAAGTTGGTTTAAAGCTTTTTAAAAAAGAAGTGCTGAACAGTACGCATATTAACAACGTAGAAGTTATTATTGACATCAATCATCACAATAATCATCCTGATTTTGAGAAGGAAATATCCAGAGAGAAATCCAAGGATAGAGAATTCTCTCCAGTTAATCACGTTGCCAGAATTGATTCTGCTGCATCACGGCTGCTTCAGCTTGCTGATATAGTGGCTTATTCTCGCAAATTCATTATTAATAGGGATCTAAATGCCGAACAACTAAGGAGGGATTATAGCATTCACACAAAATGACATAAGGGCTGCCAATTGGTAGCCCTTACTTAAGATTCTTTATGAAATAAGAGATTATAGTGATCGTCAACCAGGACTTTTTCTCTCTGGGTAATCACGACTCTTACTAGGCACGCGGCTGAGCAAGTCGTCTTTTTTGATCTCTACTACAATCATTATCTAGCTAGATACACCTTTAATTTATCCTACTATTCTCTAAAAGTCAATACTATAGCCAAGGCTTCTGAAGGGTTTAACGTATTTACACCCTCCCATCTCTCAACTCACACAAGACGTATTTTATCTTTGATTACGCTTAGCTACTTATTTTGAGATCAACTGTATGATTGGTTAAGCGGCGTATTTTTAAAACTGCTTCCATGTCGTTTAAGCTCTTATGACACCTTTACCAAAATATCGACCGAAACAATTATCACTAGGTCCCTTAGAGTCAGAACTCCTAAATATTATCTGGGACAATACAAGACTAAGCGCCACAGATATTCACGATCGCATTTTGGTTGATCCCGATCGCGAGTTAGCCTATGGCTCGGTGATGACGGTTTTGCGCCGACTAGAGCAGAAAGGCTGGATTAATTGCGACAAAGAAGGACGGACTTTGTATTGGCAAACATTAATTTCTCGTGAAGAAGCCCAAGCTTTACTTGCCTATCATCAACTCAATCGCTTTTTAGAATTGGGTGATGCCGATATTGTCGCCGCCTTTGCCAATGATCTCGATCGCGCCAGTATCGACAAACTCGAAGCGATCGCCGATCGCTTAAAGAATCTACGCCTATCCAGAGACAAATCTAGAGACAAATCTAGAGACAAATCAGAGGAGAGTTAAGTCCATGCCATTTTTCTCTATCCATTTTGTGATGATTATCGGCTCTCTTGGTTTAGCTTGGGGCTTACGCTATGTTTGGAAAAATACATCAATTTGGTTAATAAATCGGTCAACAAAGCAATCAACAAGTTGGCAGAAGCGATGGCATCAAGCGGTGGTATGTTTTGTGTTGCCTCCAATGTTAGTGCTGATGACAGCGATCGCGGTGCTATGCATGGGAGCCGAAGGACAAATGATCGGTTTACAGGTGGGACGATTAAGCTATGCGATCGCCTTATTATTTTTAACCTACAGTATTTTTCGGATTGCTCAACTTGCCTTAACTGGTTGGCTATCTCTGCAAAAATTACAAAAACTTGTCATCGATGCTAATAATGATCAAGTTACGAGACTTGATCCAAAAATTGATCCAATTATTGATCCAATAAAGTTACTGAATATTCCCATGCTCTTTGCCGCCCAAATTGGGTTTTGGCGATCGGATCTTTTTGTGAGTCAGGGACTGCTTGATACACTTGATGCGCCTCACCTTGAAGCCGTGTTATTGCATGAACGCGCCCACGCCCATTACCGTGACACATTTTGGTTTTTCTGGCTCGGATCTTTGCGTCAAGTTATGCCTTGGCTACCCAATACCGAAGTACTCTGGGAAGAAATGTTGTTATTGCGTGAGCTTCGGGCGGATCGCTGGGCGGCGGAGCAAGTAGATGGCTTGTTACTAGCAGAATCATTATTGGCTATGGTTAGTAACAATATTTTGATCACTGATAACCAAACCAATAACTTTGACCTCACCTTTGCAGCTAATTTCGGCTATACCAGTAACAGCGATCGCTTAGAAGAGCGCATTAATTTTTTACTTGCCGAACCCGAACCCCTGCCCCAACTTTCTTGGCGATCGCTATTTTGGTTTGGTTTTGCCCTATTACCGCTTACAGTGTTACCTTTACATTCATAAATTAAGAACCAAATAGGAGCCAAAGCTGCACCACAGCTTTTAGAGTTTAGTTTATTGGCATAAAGAGCAATTATGGATCAACCAACCAACTATCAGCCAATCGAATTTGCTCCGCTCAAACGTGGTATTAGTCAGTTTAATCATGACTTCTACGCGATACTTGGTCTGCCTGTGAATATTCAACCAAGTGTTATTCGCCAAGGCTATCTGAATATTGCTCGAATGCTCCATCCTGATATCTATGGCTTTAATTTGCCAGATAAAGCCATTCGATCGCAATATCTCGCCAAGCTAGTAAATCCAGCCTACGATGTGTTGATGCGAGAAAATGAGCGTAATGCCTATCAAGGGATTTACAAGTTACTTGCCAGACGTTTAATGCAAAAATCTCGAAATATTGAGATTCACTACTCTGTTGCATGTGATTTGATGATCTATCCTAACGATGCTTTTTATGAGCGTTCAGTGGTAGAGATCGCGAAGATGCAATATCAAAATCCCGCCAAAATTTTAGAATATACCGCCCAAATCAGTGAATTAAATTTGGTTTACATTCTCTACAAGGAGGGTTACAACTATGGCAAGTCAAATGTCCCACCCGTACTAGTTCCGCTTGTAAAGCCTAAAAGTTCAAATCTGGCAGGTATTCATAACTACTACATGAAACCTGATCCCAAGAACGATCAAACACCTAATCAAAAAAATGCTCAAAAAACGACTCCAAATCCATATTTTGACTATCCCAGTGTTAGTCCTAGCTTTGCACAGAAATCTGATGAAGATGAAACCGTAATTCAAACAAATAGCAACGTTGATCAAAGTGTTAATAGCGCTAATGCGATCGCGGCGCGGTTAAGAAAATGCGAAATTTATCTGAGTCAAAAAAACTGGAAAATTGCACTTAAGGAACTCCGCGAAATTTTACAACTCGACCCCAACAATAGTCGATGTCTGGCGATGCTGGGAGTGCTTTATAAAAATATTGATCAACCGCAAATGGCAAGAATTAGCCTACAGCGATCGCTTCAGCTTAATCCCCAAGAGCCATTAGCCCTCAAGCATATCCAAGATTTTCCTAATCCCATTCAACCCACCCCAAGTGCTGCTAACAAGACCGATAAAAGTAATACTGATTCTAAATTAAATTCTAATGCGACTAAAAATAAACCGCTCCCGCCACCCCAAAAACGCGGTTGGATATCTAATCTCCTTGGTTGGAGTTCACCAGATGACAAAAAGTGATGTGACTTGAAATCCAGAGAATACCCTGCAATAAATTACGGGCTGAAAGCTAAAACCCGTTGAAACGGGTTGAATTTAGGAATTAGAGAACTCTTTCCTCCAAAATCAACACCCTGTATCAGCCATTCTTACTTTGGTACAGACCAAGAACGAACTTGTCCCAAGGTAACAGGAATGATATAACTAACATCAATGGTAAAAAGATAAACCTTTTTTGCTCTTAAACCACGTTCAGGATCAAAAAACTTTAATTTCACGTCCCAACAAT
>JBIKYX010000037.1:0-36102 GCA_044355035.1 Pseudanabaena sp.
CTAGTAATGCGGGGCTACTCAGAAAGGCTAATGATGATTTTTTCATAGGACACAAGAATGTCGGATCACATTCATTAATTGAAAAAGATATTAACATTTCTAGCCCTGAATGTGACATCATTTCTGCACTAAACCCAATCCGAATTGCCTGTAAAATCGTTAATTCTCTAATAAAGACTTTAAAGTGAAAATATTACAGAACAAGGGGCTTAAGCCCCTTGTTTCTACCTTTAGCGCATCGATTCACGATGAACTTTAACTAACCTCACTTCATCTTCTTCAGCAAGATATTTGTTCATCATGTAAACAACATACTCAGGTTTGAGATTGCTGTCTGGTTTGCAACTACCCATAAAATGAATTTTTGGGAATTCAGGATCGGGATTAGTGACATTGATTGCAAAAATGCGATCGCGTAATTCCAGCATTTGATTGCGACCTGATTTTGAGACTTTTGGCATTTGGATGGAAGTTGCAGCAAGGACACAGTAACCCGCGCCTTCGAGCAGATCCATGATGTCAGCAGCATTGCGCTCTTTAGGTGTAATGAAAGCTAGCGTGAGCGTATACTCGGCAACTTCGAGGATTGAATCTAAAGATGGTGAGTGGACTTCCACTTCTTCGATCGCATAAATTGGTAAGTCATCATCAAGTTCCTCACTAAAACGTTGTTTAAAATCCTCAATGGGAATATGCGCGGTGAGTTCAAAATCAACAAATTCGGCATTACTAGTTTGACCGAGGGGCAGAGCCTTAGCAATGGAAATACGCGGTAATGGATTAAAGCCTTCCGTATGGGCGACAGGTATCGCCGCACGGCGGGCAGCACGTTGGAAGAAACGATGTAAATCGAGATGGGAAATCAAACTCATATCACCTAGTTTTCCAAATTTGAGGCGAATGCGCTGCACTCTAGGTGGAACGATTGGCTTCTCTAGGGAAATAGGCGGGATTTCGGGTGGTGGAATCACGATGTTATGTCCAAAGGCGGGACCACAGACTCCACATTCAGAGCAACCACCAAAGGAGCAGTCTGGAATGGTTTGAGCGGCGATCGCCCTTGTCCAATCTTCAATCAGCCATAGTTTATCGATACCCGTATCAATGTGATCCCAAGGTAAAGGATCGGGAATTTTTAAGGATGGTGCATCCCATACCAGATCAGCTTCGGCGATCGCTTGAGTCCACGCTCCAAAAGCTTTCTCCGTATTCTCAAACCATGAGTCCATCCCCGCGCCCAGTTGCCATGCGCGATACACGACTTTACCCAAACGGCGATCGCCACGTCCGACAAAATCTTCCATCGCACTGATACGAATATCGGTATAGTTGACCTTGACTCCACACAAGCGGCGAAACTCTTGGCGCAATAATTTCTGCTTCTGCACAAAGTCGCCACTAGACACAGTATGCCATTGGAAAGGCGTGTGGGGTTTGGGAGTGAAATTAGAAATGGTGATATTCACCGATAATTTCTTGCGACCTTTTTCAGAACATTCATTCTGCAACCATGCCACAGTATCAACAATCCCAATTACATCTTCATCGGTTTCCGTCGGCAAGCCAATCATGAAGTAGAGCTTCACCTTGTCCCAACCTTGGGTATAGGCAGTTTTAATCCCTTGCAATAATTCTTCATCGGTCAAGCCCTTATTAATCACATCGCGCAAACGCTGTGTCCCCGCTTCGGGCGCAAAGGTCAGCCCCTGCTGTTGACGACCATCACCACTGCGTAACATATGCGCGATATTCTCATCAAAGCGATCGACTCGTTGGCTCGGTAATGAGAGGGTTATATGTTCATCTTTGAAGCGATTTTTAATCTGTACACCCACCGATGGCAGCGCCAGATAATCGGAACAAGAGAGAGATAATAAAGAGAACTCGTTATAGCCTGTTTCGCGCAGCGCCTTCTCAATCGTATCCACAACCTTCTCAGGATCGACATCACGGGCAGGACGAGTCAGCATCCCTGGTTGGCAAAAACGACAACCGCGAGTGCATCCGCGCCGAATTTCGATAGTCAGGCGATCGTGAACAGTTTCCACTAATGGAACAAGTCCAATACTATGTTCGGGCATTGGTGTGGCGACCCGACGTAGGGCGCGAGGCGAAACATCATTGCGATTTGGTGCGATCGCGCCAGTCTTGATATCCATGTCATAAAATTCAGGCACATATACACCATCGACTTCATTAGCAAGAGCTAGCAAAGTCTCACGGCGAGTTTTACCTGCTAATTTAGAATCTTTGAGAACATCCCCAATTTCAGGTAATAATTCTTCGCCATCACCGAGCGCAAAGAAATCAAAGAAGTCAGCATAGGGTTCAGGATTAGAAGTTGCAGTTTGTCCCCCTGCAAAAATTAAAGGACAATCTTCAATACTCAATTCACTGCGTTCTTGCCATGTCATCGGAATGTTAGCAAGATCAAACATTTCTAAAACATTGGTTGCGCCTAGCTCATAGCTAAGACTAAAGCCTAAAATGTCAAATTCTCGTAGCGATCGCTTTGACTCAACGGCAAATAAATCAGTTTTAGTTTCGCGTAACTTTGCTGATAAATCAGGTGCAGGTAAATAGGCGCGATCGCAAAGTTGTCCATCCTTAGAATTAATAATGCTGTACAGGATGATATGCCCCAAATTTGACGCGCCTACCTCATAAATTTCAGGATAGGTAAGCGACCAGCGCACGATCGCTTTGTCCCAAGGTTTTCGCACTGCGCCAAACTCGTTGCCTAGATAACGGGCTGGTTTAAGGATTTCGGAGTTAAGTAACTGTTCTACGGGTACGGGCATGGTTTCACAGATATATGAGCTAAACCTATTTTACCTAAACCTGTTTTACATTTGCGCGATCGCTTGTTGCCAACTGGTGACTATATCTTCTTTTTTGATCCCTGCCGCGATGAGTGCATTAACTAATCCTTCTTCAAAGTTATCTTCTTCGATGATGATTTGGCGATCGCTGCTGTCTTCTGTGATGAGACGAGCGTGAAACAGAATACTATCGAACCAACTTTTTTTACTACGACTTGTAGCAAGCACTAAAAAATGTCCTGTTTCAAGATCACAAACTGGATAGAGTTTAATTGGTTGCAAACTTGGTTGATGGATAGTAGCGTCATAGACTACTTTTTTGAGTATTTCTGAATAGTCTACAGGTTTAGACATTTCTCTCTCCTTGAAATAATGATCTGGGGTTGTGCCTAATACTTCGGCTGAGGTTTGTAAATCAAGGGTGAGTTTTGTCATAGCCATTTTGTATATGCCAATAATTAAGTATTAAACAATTCTTGCTGTGAGACAACTACGCTTTCTTTTTCGGCGCGTTTGAAGGTGATGTCGCCGAGGCTGAGATCGAGATATTCGGGTTTCTTGACTCCTGAAAGTAGGTCTTCAATGGTGAAAATTTGGACACGGGGATAGTCTTTGCCATTGGCGGCACGATAGAATCCTGCTTTGGTTGCCTCAGTGATCATGGCTTTGGTGGGTTCGGCTAGGGTGACAAAGAATCCGAGATCGGCTTTGTTGGTGGACATTGTACCGATAAGGTCGCGCACCATTGAGACGCTCACATTGTCGCCGCCTTTGACTGAGACGATGATTTTGCGTTTGATGTCGCGTTTGTTTTCGTCAAGGTCTGAGATATAGCGCAAGCCGTCAATACCGCCATCTGCACCTTTCTTTTTGCCTTGATAGGGTGGTACTTTGACGAGGGAGCAAGCCCACCATTGAAATTGATATTTGTCGCGGCGGGCAAGGTCTTGGGCGCTAGCAAAGTCTTTGGGCGTGCCGAATACTTCAAATTCTATTTGTGGGAATGCGGATATGAGGCGGATTTCGATGAGGGAAATGGCGAGATGGGTGATGTCAATGCCAATCCAGTTACGTTTTAGTTTTTGGGCGGCATGGAGCGCTGTGCCACATCCACAGAAAGGATCAAGAACGATGTCATCTTCGTTAGAACTTGCTTTTAAAATTCTTTCTAGTAGTGAGAGAGGTTTTTGGGTCGGATATCCTAAGCGCTCTGATGATAGATTATGAAGAGGACGTAGATCACCCCATATATCTTGTAATGGAATTCCTGCTAAATCCTCTGGATATTGCTTTAATCTAGGCATTCCATCTTTCTTTTTAGGAAAATGGATTCTACCTTGTGCTACAAATTCGTCAAGAGTTGATGGCAAATAAGCCCAGTGACGACCTTTAGCAGTAACATCAATTCCCCTCCAAGTCTTACCACTTTCTCCTGCACTTACACCTGCACCAGTTAGATCCATTCTCTTGTAACGTTTCCCTTGTTCATCAACGGAATCAAAAAATGTATTGACATATTCCTCTGTAAATTCCGTATGCTGCTGATTCCATAAAAACTTAGAAGACTTTGAATAGAATAGAATTATGTCATGGACACAACCATAACGCTTTGCGCTACTATGAGCGCTTGTCCGCTTCCAAGTAATTTCATTCCGATAATTTTGAATCCCAAAAATTGCATCAAGAATAATTTTGAGATAATGACTAGCCGTTGGATCGCAATGTAAATAAAGACTTCCTGTAGGTTTGAGAACACGATGAAGCTCGACTAAACGAATTGCCATCATCACCAAATAAGCCGACAGATCGTTATGCCCCAAACGCCGCACCAACAAATCCAATAACTCCGCCAAATCCCCATTCACATCATACAAAGCTTGCAAAGTCCGCGCCGACTCATCGCTCCAATGCCAAGTATCCTCAAAAGCTGTTATTTGCGCCTGTGGCGGTGCATCCCCCGACTTGCGACCACCAAAAATCACGTTATAATCAGCATTAGAGTTAAACGGCGGATCGAGATAAACCAAATCAACGCTTTCTGAGTTAATACTCTCACGCAAAACCTGCAAATTGTCCCCAAAATATAAGCGCTTCATTAAATTCTAGTTAATTCTCATGTTTTATGACTATAGCTTGAAAATACTTAAAAATAAAAGCGAATGAGAAGAATATTTATTGGTTTGATGCGCGATCGCGATTTCATTTCATCACGGGTAACAGATGTTAGCGATCGCAAAACAAGTAAAATAAGAGCATCACGAACAATGTAGGTTTTTATGGCATACAGTGACTTCACCTTTAGTAAGGTCAAAGAAGCTTTTCAGTTAACCATTGACGAAAAGACTAATCTTTTTACAGATATAGCTAAAGTTGCACCTTCCCAAATCTTGACGACACTGCTCCAAGAAAACCTATCCTTTGCGATCGCAGTCGGCACTGAAAAAGCAAGATCGGAATTTATCATAGCTCAGATTTTGAGCGAAGTTCGCCGCCAACTAAACTATAAAATTTCATTATTTTCTGGCTCAGAGTTTACAGTTGATCTAGATCGCGGATTGACAGGATTTTGCGATTTTTTATTGAGCAGTTCTGAAGAACAGTTAGAAATTACCTCTCCTGTCGTGATTATTATTGAGGCAAAACGAGAAGATATCTTTGGCGGTGTGGGTCAATGTATTGCGGCGATGGTTGCGGCGCAAATCTTTAATGAAAACCATCATAATGAGATCCCAATTATCTATGGAGTTGTTACTAGTGGCACGAATTGGCGGTTTATTAAGCTAGAAAAAAGTTTAGTCCAGATTGATGCGATCGAATACTACATCAGTGAAGTCGATAAGATTTTAGGAATATTATTAGAACCATTGAGATCGGTTTCTCAGCTTATAAGTGTTTAAATCGCGTTTATCTCAACTAAACCTATTTTACATTTAGCGCGATCGCGATTAGTTATAATCAACATCATGGTCAATTAGAATCAGTTTTTAGGAGGCGATCGCATATGGTTGTAGCAGCTACTAAGCGATATACCGCATTAGAATATCTAGCCCTAGAGGACAAAGCCGAATTTAAGAGTGAGTTTATTAACGGAGAAATTATTTCAATGGCAGGAGCTTCCGCAAATCATAATAAAATTGCCTTAAATTTGTGTCGGCTGTTACCGCTAGTAATTGGCGCTCAAACCTATGAGATATTCATGAGTGATATGCGGCTATGGCTTCCTGAATATGGTCGCTATACCTATCCCGATGTGATGGTGGTTGCAGGTGAGCCAGCTTTTGTCGATCAAAAACAGATGGAACTTACAAACCCCTGTTTGATTGTAGAAATTCTATCTAGTTCCACACAAGCCTATGATCATGATAGTAAATTTCGTCAATATCGGTCTATTCCTAGTTTTCAGGAATATATTTTGGTTTATCAAAATGGCTATGAAGTTGATCATTATGTAAAGGAATCGGAAGATCGATGGGTTTTGACGACCTATAAGGGGGAAGATGCTGTAATCAAACTTTCCTCAATACAGTTAGAAATCAGTTTGCGAGATTTGTATAAGCGCGTGAAGTTCGATTGATTGAGTATGCTCCAGACTCAAGGCAGTTTGCCGATCGCCTTCAATTGAAAGTATAGTAGCAGTTTGCCGATCGCCTTCAATTGAAAGTATAGTAGCTACAATTCGCCAGAAAAATTCGCCAAAAAAATTCGATTCAGCTAAACCTCAAAAATATGACCGCTCAGTTTCATCATGTCCCCGTCCTTGCCGAACCCACGATCGCTGGTTTAGAAATTATCTCAGATGGCATATATCTTGATTGCACCGTTGGTGGTGGTGGACATAGCGCCTTAATTTTGCAAGCTGCCGAAAATGTGCGCTTAGTGGGAATTGATCGGGATGAAATGGCGATCGCGGCGGCAAGTGAAAATTTAAAAGACTATGCCAATCAAGTCACCTTTTGGCGCGGAAATTTTTGTGAATACAAACCTAGTCCAGACTTACTTTTTGATGGCATCTTGGCAGATCTGGGCGTAAGTTCCACTCAATTTGATGTTGCCGAGCGCGGCTTTAGTTTTCGAGAATCAGGCGATCTGGACATGCGAATGGATAATCGCCAAACCCTCACCGCCTCCGAAATTGTCAATCATTATAAAGAAGTAGAACTTGCGAATATTATTTTTAAATTTGGAGAGGAACGACTCTCGCGTAGAATTGCCAGTCAAATTGTCGAGAAACGTCCTTTTAAAACCACATTAGAACTAGCTAATGCGATCGCTGCCTGTGTTCCCTCTAGTTATCGTCATGGCAGAATTCATCCCGCCACGCGCACATTTCAAGCCCTGCGAATCGTTGTCAATCGTGAATTAGAGAGCCTTGAGCAATGGTTAGCGATCGCCCCGAATTGGCTGAAAACTGGTGGCAAAATCGCGGTGATTACCTTCCATAGTTTGGAAGATCGCATGGTTAAACATACATTTCGTGAGGATGATCGCCTGCAAGTTCTCACCAAAAAAGTAATCATCGCCACTGATGACGAAAACAAAGCTAACCCTAGAGCTCGATCGGCAAAGTTACGCATTGCTCAAAGGCTCTAGAATTCCCGTCTATTCCTCTTCTCGATCAACCGCTACAAAATTGTAAGGAGCCGTGAAGTCGTTGTAACGAATTCTCAGACGATTGGCAAATTGTTGATCAAGACTTTCCACCGCCGCCGCAAATTCAGGTTCTTTGTTCCAATCAATTAGAAAAGAGCCATTGTAAATCATACTTTCAGTGAGTAGTTCACCTTCGACATATTCAGAAGACATAGGCTGAAGCGTATTCAGAAAAGCATCAATGATCATCTGTTGACGCTCCTCGATCGCTGCTTCTAGTTCCTGCCCAATTGCGATCGCTTCATCCATACTCAACACTTTCCCCACCAGCGATTCTCGTCTCTGATTCAAATCTGGATTTTCGGCGACAGCTAGATTCAATTCTTCAGTTTGATTCCAAAATAATTTGACACTAACTTCCCGTTTGCCAATTAAATTATGAAGCAGTTGTTTGAGTTGATCTTCATAAGGAATCAGCAAATCTGTTTGCACTTCTTCCCACGCCTCGGCAACCAGTCCAAACTGCAATGGTAAGGGAACAGCCAAATATGGATCGATCGCTTTCATCAGCGATTCTAAAACCGTTTCGTGAGTCAGAAGATTGGAACGGCTTGCCAGATAACGATCCTGTTGGGATTCACTATAGGCGATCGCAAAAGGTGGAAGCGAATGAAACTGAACTGGTTGAGCATTCATCCCCACCAGTTCTAGATTTTTGATCAAATCTAGATTTTCAGCTTGCAAAATAGCGTACAGGTATAAGTTCATAGGAATTGTAGGTTAATTTATTTACTGATGACGCGAAAGTTTTCAAGCCCCCTCACATTAAACGGTTTTAGTGATTATGGCGCGATCAAATACTTTGCCATTAGTGGCGATCGCCTTAGTAATAATTTTATCTTGATATACATCAAAAGTCATAAAGCTAAATTGCGAACTCACAAAAGCAGTCTGAGCCGACTTGCCAAATTTATATAAAGGTGCGCCGCCGCCGCCATTGACAATATAGGTCGTGCCACTGATCGGATTAAATCGCTCATAACCATGATCATGTCCACAGAGATACAGTGGAACCTTGTGTTTCGCAAATATGGGCGCAAGTTTAGCTGCTAGCTCAGGATTGCTACCATGTCGCCCCGACGAATATAACGGATGATGTCCGTAGACCATTTTCCAAGGAGCGGTACTTTTCGCCAATTGTTGATCAAGCCATGCCAACTGTGTATCCCAATCAGCATTTTTATTAGTATCGATCGCAAAAAATTCTACAGTTCCTTCATTGACCTCACCCTTTTTGAAAGAATAGTAGCGATCGCTCATGTTGAAAGGCTTGTAATTAATTTGATCAAGTCCATTGTTCGATTTGATAATATCGTGGTTGCCCAAAACCGCATAAAACTTCACGTTTTCCTTGAGCAATGGAGCGTAAGGCTCCTCAAAATATGCCTTGGCTAATTTAATTTCACCATAGGAATAAATATTGTCACCAGCCATCAGGACGAAAGAGTATGGCTTTTGCTGATAGGTTTCCCACATAGACTTAGCGACTGCCATCTGGTCAGGACTACCAAAACCGCTATCAGCGATCGCCGCAAAGCGCAGTAATGGTTCCTCAGTGGTTTCCAGAAAGCTATTCTCAGCCTGATCCTCAAAATTATTCCCAGAATTAATTTCAGGTTTTTGACGGGAATCGCTAACAGGAGAGTTTGCTAAAACTGGCTCATAGGTAGATTTAGACTTAGCGATCGCATCATAAATCAAAGCGCCAACAACAGGTACTCCCAACAAGGTCAATAAAAGTTGACGACGTTTCATAAATCTCAAGCAAAGAAATGGTGTGTTATACGCCATTTTACATCACCAAAAGAAATGTCTCCTCAAGTTTTAAACTCAAAGAGTAAGTACTTTCAACAATTCGCGATCGCCTCAAACATAATCCATCAAAAAGCGATCGCATTCAATTCAACTTGAATTTTTAGATGGAATAAGGTGATCGCTATGAAATTAAATTTCTAGGAGATCGCTACACCGACAAAATAAAAATAAGATTAGTTGATTGACCTTAAATGTAAAACCAAGATAAAATAAGATTAGTTAACTAATCTTATTTTATCTTATTAAAAATCTATGCTTGAAATCTCAGAAGCAGATATTTTGTCTCGACTTCGGTTTGATAATCCTTGGTGGGAACAGGGTAAAGAAGAGAAGATAGCTTACGAAAATACACCTAGACGTAAGTACTTCGAGACTTTTTATGAAAATATTTTGGATTCAAATGTTCGTCGAGCGATCGTTTTAATGGGACCAAGGCGCGTTGGTAAGACTGTTATGGTTTATCACACCATTCGCGCACTCTTAGACTCTGGTGTAGAGGCAACAAATATTTTATATATTTCCCTTGAGACTCCAATCTATACAGGATTACATCTAGAAAGGATACTTAATTATTTTCAGAAGCTTTTTGAACATAAACGCAATGCAAGGCTATTTGTTTTCTTTGACGAAATCCAGTATTTGCGTGACTGGGAAGTACATCTCAAATCTCTAGTTGACTCCTATGCAGAGTATCGCTTTATTGCTACGGGTTCTGCGGCGGCAGCGTTAAGACTGAAGAGCAATGAGTCTGGTGCTGGGCGCTTTAGCGATTACGTTCTACCGCCGCTAACTTTTGCTGAATACTTAATGTTTATTGGCAGAGAAGCGGAACTTGTAACAGAGTTAGAATCAAATATTTATGGGGCTTCAGCTATAAATTATGCTTCCCTAAATATTGCTGCTCTAAATGAAGAATTTATCAACTACCTAAATTTTGGTGGATATCCAGAAGCGGTCTTTTCAGAAACTATCAGGCAAAATCCCAGTCAGTACATTAAAAGTGACATTATCGATAAGGTGTTACTCCGCGATCTCCCAAGCCTTTATGGGATTAACGACATTCAAGAACTAAATAGACTTTTTACAACCCTAGCTTACAACTCTGGAAATGAAGTAAGTTTAGATGGATTATCCAAATCCTCTGGTGTCGCTAAAAATACGATCAAGCGCTATCTCGAATATCTTGAGGCTGCCTTCCTAATTCGGCGGGTTGAGCGAATAGATAACAATGCCAAGAGATTTAAGCGAGCGATGTGTTTCAAAGTCTACTTGACCAATCCATCCATGAGAGCCGCTTTATTTGGTCAACTTGATGCAAATTCTGAAGCTATGGGATCTATGACTGAAACTGCTATTTTTAGCCAATGGCAACATAGTAAAGTTACGGAACTTTATTATGCGCGATGGAAGTCGGGGGAGGTTGATATCGTTCACTTAGATAAGGTTAATCAATTACCCTCTTGGATTGTGGAAGTGAAGTGGAGCGATCGCCCTTATAGAACACTCGCGGAGCTAGATAATTGTGTTGAATTTGTGAATAAGCATCCCAATATATCTCAACCAATTTTGATAACTAGCCAAACTATCTCAGATAGAGACATTCAATATAAAAGGGTAGAATTTGAATTTTGTCCTTCTAGTCTCTATGCTTATATTCTGGGAGCTAATATCTTGTCCGATTTTTAGGTTGCACGATCGCACTCAATTCAACATCAACAAATTGAGATCGCGATGAAATTAAATATCTAGATATAATGCGATCTCTTCAAAGTTTACTACTCTAGCTGATCGCTCAATTTCAATGTAGATAACTTTTCGATTGACTCTTCCAGCAATTGATCGAACGTCATACAGTGAAGCGGTTTACTATCGATGATGGTTTTAAGCGATCGCCATCGAAATCTTTGCATCAATCCAGAATGCTGAATGAATTTATCTCTACCAATTACCAGCAGACCACTATAGCTAACATGGCGATGACCAAAATACTCCTCAAATTTATTGGTTCGTTCATAGTCATCCATACGGTAATACCAATCAATCACTTGACTCAAGCCATGCTCATATCTTGAAGCCCAATCATAGCTGGTATTAGCCAGATCTGACCTTCTGGACTTCAGCTTGAAAATGCTATCTTCCATTGCATCCTCAAACTCAATAAATACAAACTTCTTTTTCTCGCGATCAGATACAACAAAGTCAGCCCGAAACTCATTATTGAACAAACTCACTTCAGGCTTGTATAAAGTTGGTTCCAAACCAAAATGCCAATATCCCAGTAGAAGAATTAAATTTGGTCTATCTGCAAAAAATTTTTGTAGTCCATTCTCGCCAGTCTCTGGAATTGATGGATTCGTGGCTAGAAAATTTTGTAGCTCTTGAAGTTGGCGATCGCACTCGTTGATGTCGAACCGATGATTGATTAGGTTGATCACTCGTAGTCTTTCCTAATTACAATCATTGATGATAATTAACAATATCAATTATCAAAAAGCCTTGCTCATTTTTAGTAAAGAGCATTCGTACACTTTTATCGACTTTCACTACCCAAGTCTCTAAATCTCGATTTTTGAGTATTTGAGATTTTAGTCGTTGTGCGTGGTTTTTATCTAACTGCTTAATCAGGCTTGAAACCTTATCTTTTTGTTTTAATGGCATAGTTTCATACGCCATCAACGCTTTTTCCCGAAATTGTACAGTCATTTTCATCCTCAGATGCAGTACAAGTTTACGATTTAGATATTGAAGTTATTATAGTCATTTCTGTTCTTGTTAGAGGCGATCGCCGCCATAATTTTCACAGATCGCGATCAATGTAGTGGCTGTGACGGTAAATTAGTAGTTAGAACCAAAGCAAAAGCAAAACTAGATATGTTTGATGAAATCGCCGATAAATTTGAGGCGGCTTGGAAAAAGTTACGCGGACAGGACAAAATCTCTGACTCCAATATCCAAGGCGCGATTCGTGAAGTACGCAGGGCGCTATTAGAGGCAGATGTCAACCTACAGGTTGTCAAAGAATTTGTCGAAGAAATCTCCAAACAGGCTCAAGGCGCTGATGTGATCGCAGGGGTGCGCCCCGATCAGCAATTTATCAAGATTGTCTATGACGAATTGGTAAGGACGATGGGTGAGGCAAATGTGCCGCTAGCTGAAGCTGCCAATGCTCCAACCGTAATTTTGATGGCAGGTTTACAGGGTACGGGTAAAACCACCGCAACCGCTAAATTAGCATTACATTTACGCAAACTCGATCGCACTGCGTTACTGGTTGCCACTGACGTATATCGTCCTGCGGCGATCGACCAGTTGCTCACCCTTGGTAAGCAAATCAATGTGCCAGTCTTTGAAATGGGCGCTGATGCTGACCCTGTGGAGATTGCCCGTCAAGGATTGGCAAAGGCGAAGGAATTGGGCGTTAATACCGTGATTGTCGATACGGCGGGACGTTTGCAGATCGATCGCGACATGATGGATGAACTCAAGCGCGTCAAGGATGCGATTAATCCTGATGAAGTGCTGCTCGTTGTCGATGCGATGACAGGACAAGAGGCGGCGACCTTGACCAGTACATTTCATGATGAGATTGGGATTACGGGCGCAATCTTGACCAAGATGGATGGCGATACTCGTGGTGGTGCGGCGCTATCGGTGCGACAAATTTCGGGACAACCGATTAAATTTATCGGTGTCGGTGAAAAAGTTGAGGCTTTACAACCCTTTTATCCTGAGCGCATGGCTTCGCGGATCTTGGGCATGGGTGATGTACTGACGCTGGTGGAGAAAGCTCAAGAAGAAATCGATCTGACTGATGCAGCGCAGCTTCAAGAAAAGATCATGAGCGCCAAGTTCGACTTTGACGACTTCCTGAAGAATACCCGCATGATGAAAAATATGGGTTCCTTTGGTGGAATGTTGAAGATGCTCCCAGGCATGAAGATTAACGACACGCAAATTCAAGAAGCTGAAAAACAACTCAAGCGTTGCGAATCGATGATTAGCTCCATGACCAAACAGGAGCGCAAAGATCCCGATCTTATTTCCAAGAGTCCCAGTCGTAAACAACGCATTGCTAGTGGATCTGGTCACAAGCTTCAGGATGTATCTAAACTAATCTCTGATTTCCAAAAGATGCGATCGCTAATGCAGCAAATGGGACAGGGCAAAATGCCAAACTTTCCTGGTATGCCGAACATGGGCGGTGGTGGTTTCCCTGGTATGGGCGGCAACCAAGCTCCATCGGGCAATCCTGCCTATGGAAAGAAGAAGAAAAAGAAAAAGGGCTTTGGAGAATTGTAGTCTAGAAGCATGTGTCGCCCGCGAAGCAGGCGACACATGCTCTAGTTTAGGTTTTCAATTATGGAGAAAAATCAATGACACAAGCGATCGCCTCACCATCAATCCCACCATCAACACAGCCAGTCAGCTTGTATGATCGCGACCTTGACCTGTGGTTAGAGACAGCGATCGCCCAGTTAAAGGCGGGTGATTTCCAAAATCTTGATGTTGAGAACTTAATAGAGGAGTTAGAAGGTTTGTCAGGAAGTAACAAGCGTGAAGTGGAGACCAGACTCAAAAGGTTGATCGAACATATCCTGAAACGGGGCTATGTCGATCTTCCTGACTGTTTTAGAGGTTGGGAAGTCACGATCATTAACCAACGTGATGAACTAAAAAAGTTGCTAAGACAATCACCCAGCCTCAAGCGTCACTTCTTAAAAATGTTTGATGATTCCTTTGACACTGCCTTAGAGCTAGTCAAAACTGAATATGCTGATACAAACTTCCCTAATACATGGCAGTTTAGCCGTGATATTAACACGATGTTGAATGCTAAGTTTTGGGAATTAGAACAGCCTTAAACAAATAAGTAAAGGTGAAAACTATGCCACTATTGCAAACCAAACCATTACTAGATGCATGGATATCAGCCCCTTGGCAGGAATTTGCCAATATTGCCGATGCTCCAGACTCCAGCAAACTCAAAAGTTACTATTACAACGGCAAGATGAGGTTTGAACCGAAGTCAACAAGCTGTGATCACTCTAGAGATCAAGTATTAGTTCTTTTGGCAATGTCAATTTTTGCTGCTAGTCAGAGTATTCCTATGACAGCTAAGAATTGTTGTTCTTATCGCAAAAAAGGATATGCGGAATTTCAACCCGATGCCTCATACTATGTTGGTGCAAATGCCGATGTTATCCCTTGGGGAACGAGAATCATTGACTTGGATCAATATCCATTACCTGATCTAGTCATTGAGATCTCAGACACTTCCCTTGCTGATGACTTAGGTGCAAAGCGTTTGCAATATGAGGATTTAGGAATCTCAGAATATTGGATTGTGAATGTGCAGACTATGCAAATTTTTGCTTTCACTCATGGTCATGACGGAAGCATCAGACGCATTCGCGAATCACTAATTTTAAGTGGATTAAAATTAGTGATTATAGAAGAAGCGCTGCAACGAAGCCGTCAAGAAAATCAAAGTGCAACAACTGCATGGTTAATGGAACAGTTTCGCGCTTGAATAAATTACGAATTACGAATTATCAAATTTAGGAATTATCAAATCAAATGCAACCAAAAATTATCATTCATGGCGGAGCTGGTAGCACTGTTGAGAGCAAAGGCGGATATGAGCCTGTTCGGAAATCTTTATTTGCGGTTCTAGAAACCGTTTATCCCATGTTGCTGGATGGCGCTAAGGCGATCGATGCGGTTGTCAAGGCTTGTCAAATGCTCGAAGACGATCCACGCTTTAATGCAGGGACTGGCTCGGTTTTACAGTCTGATGGACAGGTGCGGATGAGTGCCTCAATCATGGATGGCGATCGCCAAAGTTTTAGTGGCGTAATCAATACGGTAAGAGTTAAAAACCCTATTGAACTGGCTAAGCACCTGCAAACTAGCGACGATCGCGTTCTCTCTGACTACGGCTCGGCGGAACTGACCCGCGAACTTGGTATTCCGATTTATAATCCCCTCACCGATGAACGTCTTGCCGAATGGGTAGAGGAGCGCAAGACTAACTTCACGCGCAAAATGGCAGATGTGGCGATGGGAACGATCGGCGCGGTGGTCTTGGATCAATATGGCAGTATTGCGGTTGGCACATCAACGGGCGGACGTGGCTTTGAGCGGATCGGTCGTGTGAGCGACTCAGCAACGACTGCGGGTAACTATGCGACTAAGTTTGCAGGGGTTAGCTGTACGGGTGTCGGTGAAGATATTCTTGATGAAGGTTTTGCGACTAGAGTTGTGGTGCGTGTTACCGATGGCATGACGCTTCAGCAAGCCGTTGAGAAATCGATTAATGAGGCAAAAAGTCGCGATCGCGATTTTGGGGCAATTTGTCTCGATGCTACGGGTGCGATCGCTTGGGGCAAGACTTGTCCTGTATTGTTCGCTGCGTACCATGATGGCGAAAAAATGCAAGATACACTCTAAGGTTAGGGTGAGCTTAGCTCACCTTAACTTTAAAATCGCGATCAAGATGAGCTAAGCTCTTCAAGAGGCATGAACTAAAACTTTATGAAAGATGTAATCGTGATCGGTGCGGGAATGGCGGGGCTAACCTGCGCCCGACAACTAAAACAATCAGGGCTAGATGTCACTATTGTTGAAAAATCCGCAGGTGTGGGCGGACGCATGGCAACTAGACGTTTGCAGGGGACTTGGGTCGATCATGGCGCACAATTATTGTCTACTAAAAGCGATGGGTTTAGTGGTTTTGTGCGAAAGCTTCAGGAAAAAGGGATCATCCAAGAATGGACACGCGATGTCTATCAACTATCGGCAGCAGGGTTATTTCCTCCCGATGCCGATAAGCGACACACCCGCTATTGCTGTCCGCTTGGCATGACCGCGATCGCCAAATATCTTGCCCATGAAATGTCGATTGTGAACAATGCTCGGATTGTCAGCGTCAGCCATAACGACCATCGATGGCGGTTAATGACCGATCGCCAAGAGATTCTCGAAACCAAAGTGATCGTCTCGACCATGCCCGCACCCCAATTTTTACCCATATTTGAAGAAGTCCTCGCCCCAGCCCCCAGTTTTTTGCAAGCCGTCCAATCGGTTAAGTTTGCGCCTAGTGTGACGATCATGGCTGGCTATAATGCCAATAACAGCGCCAATAACAGCGCTAGTAATTCCATTCCTGAAGAATGGCAAGCAATTAGGTGTGTAGATGATCCTATCCTTAGCTGGATCAGCTATGACAGCAGTAAACATCCTGACAAAGCCATACAGCCCGTTTTTGTTTTGCAGAGTACTGCCGATTTTGCTAAGCAATCGATGGAAGAGCCTGATCTAGAAATTGCGGGTAAACCCTTACTGAACCAAGCGGGACGATTATTAGCAAAATGGTTAGCTAATCCTGAATGGTGGCAAGTCCACCGTTGGCGCTATGCCTTAGCCGAAGAAAGTTTAGGCGTTTCTTGTTTGTCTACATCAATACCTTTACCTCTAGTCTGTGCTGGTGACTGGTGCGCTGGCAAAAATATTGAAGCCGCCTATCACTCAGGGATTGCCGCCGCCGAGTCAGCGATCGAGTTATCGCAAAGCGCTGTATAGAGAAAAAATGTAATAGAATTATGGATGCGATCATGAATCTAAAAATTTCTCTGCTTCTAAAGTCCAGTCATAAAAAAATATGTAATATGTGAGATGAAGAACTATGCGAAACTTTTCACAATATACAACCTACAGATCACTGCTTTCTAAAAAACAAGGGGGAGGATTCTCGGAAGCCGAAGTCAAAGATATTTTACGACAAGTACTTTCTCAACTCACTAAACTGCATGATCTCAAGCGAGCGCATGGCGCTATTTCTTTAGATACCGTCGCCTACGACTCCAGTCGAATGCATATAGTTTTACTCCCTGACAATGGGATGAGTCAGCCAATTTATTTAGCTCCAGAAGTCGCAAAGACCAGACAAGCCACCCCCGCAGCCGATATCTATGCCCTTGGTGTATTTTCGATTGTGTTGTTAACTGGATTGTCTCCTGAGCAACTAAAAACCCCAGAAAATGAATGGGATTGGGAAGAGTTTTGTACAGTCAGTAATCGATTTGTCCCCATTCTGAATATGGCGTTATTTGATTCTCCAGACTTTCGCTATATTAATTCAGGACAAATGTTGCGATCGCTACAACGCGCTCTTACAAATACCGACTTACAATTTAAAACGCCAATGATCAATCCCAATACACCTGAGATTGACAGACCTCTAAATACGACTCCACAATTAACTACTAGCTTCAGCAACTCACCATTATCTCCTCCCGAACTCCCCAATCCCCAATCCTTAAGTGAATCATTTAATATAGAACCATTAGATCTGGAATTTAATTCGAGTATCGGTGATGGTGATACAACAATTAGAAGCAAAGCCGATCTTCCTGATTCCCCAACTTACAAATCCAATTACAAAAAGAGAACAGATGATCTAGCCTCTAAATCTGGTAACAAGGGTAGAATAAGAGTCTTACTTTTGATGTTGATTGGCATGGGATTTACTGCTTGGGCTATAGTTACTGCCTATGGCTTTATGCAATCAAATACACAATCGAATCGACAATCAAAAGATATAGCCAACCAAAATATACAGTCGGAAAATGTTCCTTCACAATCACTAGTAATAGATTCTAATCTAGCTAATTCCGAGATCGCTCGTATTGAGAAAGCTCCAAAAACTGATGATAACATCAATAAATTAATCAGCTTAGCTAGGAACAAATACGAGAATTCAGGAAGTTTGACTGAATCGAAAACAATTTTGCAAGCAATTCCCGTCAATAGCCAAGTTACCAATAAAACTGAGCAACTGCTGCAAGAATGGCAAGAAGATACAAAAAAGAATGGTGATTTAATCCAAAAAGCAGAAACAGCGATCGCTAACGGTAAATGGCAACAGGCGATCGAAATTGTAAAAGGGGTTTCATCGACTCCTTATTGGCAACAACGGGGTAAAAAAATTGCGGCAAATGCTAAACAGCAACTTGATAAGGATAAAAAGATGGTCATATCCGAGCCTGTTGTACCGCCCTATGTTCCCCCAGTATCAGAAGCGATCGCGCCTAAAGAACCTTCAGCCCCTTTCAATGAGCAACCTTACTATAGCGCTCCAGAACCGCCACCCAGAGAATATTCTGCCAGAGAACCTGTTAGAGAACCTGTCAAAGAGGTTCCTCCAGCTCCTCGTGATGCTAATTAGAATCATCTCTTATCGCAAAATAAACCTCAAATACTATCAATAAAAACCATGAATTTTATCTCCTTAATTTTGCGTTCCTCACCCTATTGGCTAATTTTCGCAGTATTTAATCTAAATGTTTTAGGAGCATTATCTCCACGCGCCGTTCTCAGCCAAACTCCTGCCAGCCAAAATCGAGAATTCAGTCGCGTTTGTGACATTGGCTCTCTTCCATCCCATCCAGGGAACTACAAATTGCGGGGAGGCACTTTTCTCAAAAAGGAACAATTTAAAGAAGCTCTCGATTGCTTTGAAATTGCGCTTCAAGATAAACGTGGTCAACAAGATCCCGAACTTTGGAATAATCACGGTTTAGCCTTGGCTGGACTGAATAGATATGAGGAAGCGATCGCTTCCTATGATCGAGCCTTAAACATTAAACCTGGTGCGCGATTTGTCGATCGGGTTCAGCCCCGCGTACAACCAGAAGACTACTATCTCTGGTGGTTTAATCGCGGCACGGCTTTAGTCGATCTGCAACGATATCCAGAAGCGATCGTATCTTTAGATAAATCTTTGCAGATTAAGTCTGATTATGGATTTGTATGGTTTTTTAGGGGATTAGCACTGTTTCGATTAGAACGATATGATGAGGCTCGGCTATCCTATCGACGCTCGGTTTTACTATCTCCCAACTCACCATATAGTATTAAAACCAGAGCATTATTTAGCCTTCAAGACTATCTGGTTTATTACGGTGAAGCCGAAGCAAAGTCGAGACTAGGAAGATACAAAGACGCTATTCAAGCTTTTGAGAGAGGGAAGAGAATCAGACGGAACAATCCCGAACTGAAGTTCTTTTTAAAAAATATTGATGAAAGTACCTACGAAAATTATATTGAAGGAATCCGAGCGCTTGATGCTGGTGACAACACTAAAGCTCTAGCCATTTTCGATCAAGTTCTTACTTCTAATCCCAATTATGCGAACGCTTGGGATGCCAAAGCTGATGCTTTAGTGGCGCTAAAGCGTAATCCTGAAGCTATCAAAGCTTATGATCGCGCCACAACCATTGAACCTGATGACTATGCGAGTTGGTACAAAAAAGGCAATGCCCTCAGAAGATCAAAACTCTATCCTGAAGCTTTGCAATCCTATCAAAAGGCTATTAATTTATCAGGTGGTTTTGCTGAGGTATGGCACAATCGCGGGTTGATTCTCGATATTCAGAAAAAACATGAAGATGCGATCGCTACCTATAAACGCTCTTTGAAAGCAAGCACGCTTTGGGGAGGGATTGAGCGGGTTGATACACAATATGCTTTAGCCGCTAGCCTCTATAATGCTAAGCGCTACCGTGAATCATCCACTGAGATCGAAAAGATCTTAATCCAAGAACCAAATTATAAAGAAGCTCTACAACTGCGTAAATTGCTTAGAAAATTTCTGTAGCTACGGTCAGAGATGCTAAACGAATACCCTGCAATAAATTGCGGGCTGAAAGCTAAAACCCGTTGAAACGGGTTAAACTTCGAGATTTAGTCAGTTTTAACTGACTTTAGCTTTCAGCCAAGAACTTTAGTTCTTGGTTCTCGTGACTTGTGTATACACGGTAGCCTTACGAAAGGGGGGCTGGGGGGGGCTGGGGGGATCTAGACAATTCTTAAATCATTTCTAGCCCTAGTAATGATTGCCAATTTTACGATGGTGAGCGGCGGTGAGAGCATCGGGTTTAGAAACTCTTCCTTCCTCGGCGATCGCATAGATTACCCAATGATCGCTACATTCCATGCGGCTGATTACTTCACATTCCATAAATGCAAGGGCATCGGTGAGGATTGGTGCTCCAAACTTAGATATTTGTGTTTTCACACCCTCAAAGCGATCAGCACCAGGGGCAAATCGTTTCAGAAAATGTTGCATCAGTTTGGAATAATTGCCATCTTCGAGAACATTCAATACAAAGCGATCGCCTACTTGCATAAACGACTCGATCGCCCGATCTTTAGCTACAGCCACCGTAAAACCGAGCGGCTTGAAACTTGCCTGAGCAACCCAAGAGGCTAACATCGCACTTCGCGCCCCACCTTTGGCTGCCGAGATGATGTACAAGCCACCCGCTAAACGTCCTAGGGCTTTATCGAGATCAGCATCGATCGCTTTAAGTTGTTTGATATTTTGTTTACGAGTGAGCAATTGTCCCAAGTCAGTACCCGCTTCATCACAGAGTTGATAGGTTGCCTCATTAGGATTTTCGCGAACACGAATTGCAGGAAAAGCATTGACTACTCCCAAGTCCTTAAATCGGTTATTCAACAAATCAATGGATGAATCTTGATCTCCGTGGGGTTCGTACAAGCCGATTACTTGCTTGTCGGTCGCTGCGGCAAGAATTGCGCCGATCGCTGTTTCTACATGACTATTGGAAGCTGGCGGCGTACAAACGATTAACCCTGCGGCATGGCTAACTAGTTCCCGTAATTCCTGTAAATCGATCGCTTTGAGATCCACCATTTCTACCGCCACACCAGTTTTGGCAACACCGCGAGCAAGGGCTTGGGATAGGCGATCGCAATAGCCATAGTCAGACACATAGCAAACGACGACATTGGTTTCGCCCTTGGTTTGTTCTTGGCTCCATCGACGATAATTTTCCGTGAGTTCCTTAACATTATGCCGCAACAAGGGACCATGACCATTGGCTACAATTTCGGCTTGGGGTAAATCATCCATTCGCTTCATTGCCGAAATTACCGATCGCGCATTGGGAGCCATCAAGCATTCATAATAAAAGCGATAATCTGGCATGATCTTCGCCAAATCTTCGTCGTAAATTGCATCAGTGCAGTAATGCATTCCAAAAATATCGCAGGTGAACAGAGTCGATGTACCAAGGTCAAAGGTCATCATCGTGTCTGGCCAATGCAAATTCGGCGCGTTCACAAACTGCAAAACATGACCATTACCCAAATCAACTTGATCGCCATTTTTGACAACTTGCTGCTTAAAGGGCTGATGCACCAAATCATTGAGAAATTGCAATGCTACTTTTGTGCCAACCACAGTGACATTGGGCGCAAGGGCAAGTATTTCAGGGACTAAGCCGCTATGATCGGGTTCCGTATGGCTGATGACGAGATATTCAATTTGGGCTGGATCGATCTGCTCTTTGAGGGTTTGCAGATATAGTTCGCGAAACTTAGCATGGGATGTATCGACTAGGGCTAATTTTTCACCACGAATAATGTATGAGTTATAGGTCGTACCATTTTGCAAACCAAACTCAATATCAAAGCGATCGCGATCCCAATCTAGCGATCGGATGGTAGTTGTGTCCGCCGCGATTTCCGCAACCTGCATAGTGAGGCGGCGTTCAATTGGCTGGTTGGCAACTTTAATCGGAGGAATCTCAAGAGCAGCTACCATGTTTTTGTCTCCCTATCGAGCCTTATATTGTGTTTTAAATCGCATTTTATCTTTCCCTATTTTAGTCCGTACTTCCTGACAAGTCTAATTGAAAATTCTTAATCGTCCGATAAAATAAATCAACCACCCAGAGTTTTCTGTGAGGATAAATTTATGACGTTGCCATCTTTAGCTCCCCAATCTTTAGCTGGTGAAGCGATCGCGCCTGAAATTCTGCAAATTAACGAAATTACCCAAATCCCTGAAATTGACTATCCCGATAGTGATGGCAATCCCATGTCCGACAATACCGAACAATATCGCTGGATTGTGATGATCAAGGAAAATCTAGAGATTATCTTTGCGGACAATCCTAATGTATTCGTTGCAGGAGATTTACTTTGGTATCCTGTGCGCTATACCCCAAAACGAATGGCTCCCGATGTAATGGTGGCTTTTGGCAGACCGAAAGGAAGACGTGGTTCTTATAAGCAATGGCAAGAGGAGAATATTCCGCCACAGGTCGCCTTTGAGATTCTCTCACCAAGCAACAAAGATCGCCGTGGTTTAGAGTCCCTTGAGGACAAGTTTAATTTTTATGAAGCCTACGGTATTCAGGAATATTACGTTTACGATCCCGATGATCTCGTTTTGCAAGGATGGCAATATGCCAATGGCAGATTTTTGGAGATTGATATGCGATCGCCTTGGGTGAGTCCCTTGCTTCAGGTGCGGTTTGAGTGGCAAGATGGCAAAGAATTAATCATGTATCGCCCGAATGGACAGCGTTTTTTAAGCCCCGTGGAGCTAGACAAACGCGCCGAAGCTGCCATTCAACGTGCTGAAGCCTTCGAGCAACGTGCTGATATTGCCGAACAACGTGCTGAACAGGAAAAACTTCGTGCCGATCGCCTTGCTGCACGTTTGCGCGATTTAGGGATCGATCTCAATTTAGAATAAATTTAGTAATCAATTTAACAACCAACAAAATTCATGGATCTTTACGTTTCTTGGGAAGAATATCACCGCAAAATCGAACAGTTGGCAGCGAAAATTTACCAGTCAGAATGGGAGTTTGATCAAATCCTTTGTCTGGCTAGAGGTGGATTACGCATTGGAGATGTCCTTTCGCGAATTTATAATAAGCCTCTGGCGATTTTGTCGGCTACTTCCTATGGCGGCAAAGATTTTCAAGAACGGGGCAGTCTGACGATCGCCAATAAAATCACGATGACGACGGCTAAGCTGGGTAAACGAATTTTGCTGGTTGATGATCTGGTGGATTCGGGGGTAACGCTTGACCAGATTCTGGTATGGCTAAAGCAACATCAGGAATATGAAATCGCAGAAGTGCGATCGGCGGTTTTATGGTTTAAGGCTTGTTCTGTGGCTAAGCCTGATTATTATGTGGATTTCCTACCTGACAATCCTTGGATTCATCAGCCTTTTGAGAAATACGAAAAATTACAGCCTCAGGATCTACAAGCATAGGAATCAATAGCGCTGTAATAAATTACGCGCTAAAAGCTTAAACCCGTTGAAACGGGTTGATTCAGATGAGTTTTTTAGTCTGCTTTAGCTGACTTCAGCTTTTAGTCAAGAACTTGAGTTCTTGGTTCTTGGTTGGTTTGATTAAGTCCTGAAGCTTTTATAATTAGTCCCAATCAACAAAAATCTTGACCTTATGAGTCTTTGTCTTGCCTGTGGCGCTGCGAATCCGTTAGACACGAAATTTTGTTCGCAATGTCGCACGAAACTGTTAATTCAAGATCGCTATCGTGCTTTGCGAATCATTGGTCAAGGTGGTTTTGGTAAGACTTTTCTGGCGCAGGATGAGGGCAAGCCATCGAAGCCGAAATGTGTAATCAAGCAATTTATTTATGATGATCCTGCGACTTTGCGCGAGGCTCAGAGATTATTCGAGCAGGAGGCGGTGCGTTTAGATGATTTGGGTAAGCATCCGCAAATTCCTGAGTTGTTGGCGCATTGCGAGCAGGAGGGGCGGCAATATTTGGTGCAGGAGTTTATCGATGGGGAAAATTTGTTGCAGGAGTTGAACCGTGCGGGGCGGTTTAGTGAGGCAAAAATTAAGGATTTATTGCTGGATCTGTTGCCTGTGTTGCAGTTTATCCATGCGGGGCAGGTGATTCATCGCGATATTAAGCCAGAGAATATTATTAGAAGGCGATCGGATGGCAGGTTGGTAGTTGTGGATTTTGGCGCAGCGAAGATGGCGAGTCAGACTGCGCTGCAAAAAACGGGAACCACCATCGGCAGTGCGGGTTATGCTGCCCCCGAACAAGCCTATGGGAAAGCTCTATTTGCTAGCGACATTTACAGTTTGGGGGTTTCTTGTTTGCATCTGATTACCGATGTCAATCCTTTGACGATGTATGACCCTGTTGAGGGCTTTGCATGGCGAGATTTTCTGGTTAATCAGAAGGTGAGTCATGAATTAGGTCAGATTCTCGATAAAATGACGCAGCCCAGCGTTAAGCTGCGTTATCAATCGGTTGCTGAGACTTTACAAATGTTGCAACCAAAGGCTTCTTCTTCAGTCATACTTCAACCTGCTCAACCACAACGGACTCCTGCGTCAACTTCGAGTAATTCCCTTGTGTTGGACTGTGGGAATGGAGTGAAGTTGGAACTGGTAAAAGTGGCGGCAGGTAGTTTTAACATGGGAAGTAATGAAAGTGAATGTCAAAAGCCAATTCATCGGGTGAATTTGCGAGAATTTATGATCGGTAAATATCCAGTCACACAGGCGCAATATCAGGCGGTGACAGGTAAAAATCCATCAAACTTTAAGGACACTCAAAGTCCTGTGGAAAGTATTACTTGGCATGATGCTTTGAAGTTCTGTGAAGAGCTATCCAAAAAGACTGGTCAAAAAGTGAAGTTACCCACTGAAGCACAATGGGAATATGCTTGTCGGGCTGGAAGTACTAGTAAATATTGTTTTGGAGATGATGTTAATAAATTAGGTGATTATGCGTGGTATAGTCAGAACTCAGGAATTAAAACTCATCCAGTGGGAGAGAAGTTAGCAAATCCTTGGGGATTGCATGATATGCATGGCAATGTCTGGGAATACTGCGAAGATGTATGGCATGAAAATTATAATGGTGCGCCCACTAATGGCTCTGCTTGGCTAAATGGCGGTGATCAATACATACGCGCCAAGCGTGGTGGCTCGTGGCTCAACCTCGATTTCGTCTGTCGTTCAGCGGATCGCCACAGTGACAATCCAGACCTTACCTTTAGCCTCACTGGTTTTCGGGTTGTCGTGTGAGTTTGCCTCTTCGCGTGAGGACTTTTTCTTTACACTTTGCTTTTACAATTTGCTGATAAAAATTTTTCTAGTATTAGCTTTAACACCGCAGACTTTCGTGTAGTCTTAAACTTTTAAACGCAATGAAAATTCCTAGCGATGCAGTTATCCCAGATGGCAAAATCACCCATTACCTGCTTGTACTAAAAGCAAAAGATGACAAATCACAATACTTAGCTCAAGCAGGATTTACTCAAGACAATCCAGACTTACTAAAGGCAGCAATTAGAGAACTAGCGAATAATGTTGAAGCAATCCCAGATATACAAAATGAATATGGGCAATTTTTTCTAGTTATCGGCGAAATCACTGGTCTGGACAATCACCAACTATCCGTAACTACAGTTTGGCTGCAAAGAGCGATCGATCAGAAGTTTCAATTTATTACCCTGAAACCATACAAGGAGAAAAAATCATGAATCTTGAACTATATCAACAAGTTTATCTAAACCGCGATCTGCCAGAATATCAACTCAAAAAAGGCGATATCGCCACATTAATCGACTTTGTATCTCATCCGCACAATCAAGAAGAAGGCTGTATTTTGGAAGTATTCAACGCATTAGGTGAGTCCATTCATGTTGTTGCTATTCCTAAATCTTGGGTTATTCCCCTACAATCCAACCAAATCTTTAGTGTGCGTACTCTCGCCCTAGCAAGTTAGTTAAAAAGTAAAACGCTATCAATTCCCTCAACAAACGCAAAGAAGTATGGTCACGCTCCCCCTTAAACCCTCTCAAAATTCCTAGCTATCTCAACTTAGCTAATGCAATTAAAAACCTACCCAAGAAAAATACTTGGACTTTTTATGATGTCGAAGCCGATGTGTTATACATCAATTTTCATCAACCCGCACTTGCTGCCGATGATAGCGAACTTACAGATGACGATATTTTAATCCGCTATCAAAATGATGAAATTATTGGTCTGACTATCTTAAACGTCAATAACCGACTGTAAAATCCACCCCTACACCAACTACGGCATTGCATAACAGTGTCTACAATTATGAATAAAATCAATTTTTGCTAAAATAAAAACAACCAACGCTTTTACTTTCTATGCAACAAACCATAACGTTAAACTTACCTGCCGATGTCAGAGATTCACTCGAAGCGCGATCGCAGATTGAATCAATCTCATCCCTTGAACTCATCGAACGCGCAGTTCGGGAGTATCTTTTAGTGCGTAGACTGCACACATTACGCGAAAAAATGCTTAAGCAAGCTGACCTACAAGGTGGTTTCACTGACGAAGACATCTTTGAAATGGTGTCATGAGAATAGTCCTTGATACCAATGTTTTAATAATGATATTTAAACGACACAAATAACTCCTTGTCAATCTTGACTTAATCTCGCCATTTAAACGCGATCGATGATATTTTTAAGCATCAGCTTCCCGTAAGCCCAATGACCATATCGATCGCCGAATCAGTTACTAAAGATGCCATAGCCCTATTGATCGACCTTGCTGAAAGAGGCGAGATCAATCCTTGGGATGTGCAGGTAATTGATGTAGTCGATCGCTTTTTATCACGGTTGATTGTCAGCGATCGCCGTGATTTATATGATTCAGGGCAGGCTATGCTCTACGCATCGATGCTGGTGCTACTTAAGGCAAATTCTTTGTCGGATATCCAAGCCGCCTATGAGCAATCGGAAACTGACTCTGAGGATCTAGAAGAAATAGATGCTGAGTCGATCGCGAGCGCCTTGAGATTGCCTACAGATTTTGATAAACGTTTGCGCCGTCTGCCCGTGGCGCTGCCACCCAAGGCGCGGCGGATTACCCTTGAAGAGTTAATTGCCCAAATTGAAGCGATCGCCGAGATTGTAGATCGCAAAACTAGTAAACCTGCCAAACGCCCAACTCAAGGCAAGGTGGCAAGACGCGCCGCCATGAAAGCGATCGCCCAGCTTGCTCACAAAGAGAACCTATCGGAAATGGTCGAAGAAATTGAGCGTTATTTTTTGCTGCATCCCGATGAGGAGATTGAAATATCGGATTTAGCTGCGGTGTTTAATGATCGGGTTGGGGTCTTTTGGGGATTGTTGTTAATGTCTTCGCAATCAAAAGTGGAATTAACTCAAGAAGAATTCTACGGCAAGATTCAAATTGTGCCGACCATTAAGTCTCAAAAGTCCAAAGAAATTCCATTTGCAAATATTTCTGCTAATTCTAGTAATTCCACAGTAGAATCAACTCAGTTAAAAATTGCCTTTTCTGAATTCAAAGAAGTTTCGTGAAGCATCTAAATTTATCTAGCTATTACCGTTTTCGATATCTTGTGACTGCGATCGCGATCGCAATTACCGTGAGTTTGATTCCAAATATTCCAAATCTTGCCTCCGAGTTAGTAGCGCAAACTCTCACTAACGTCTATAAACCACGCCCAATTACCAGTGGTGTCAATATTAATGATATTCTCACCGACAAGGACATTCCCACGGGTCAAAAAGGCTTTGCGCGTGACTATGCGATCGCTGCCCAAAAAGATGAACGCTTAGAAATTACGGTCAAAGCTGAAAGCTTTGATACTGTTTTAAGCTTGCTGGATAGTAAAGGTGAAGTTATTGCGGAGAATGATGATGTAAACGGTGAAGGAACAAACTCAATGATTTTTTTCAAGGTAATCCAATCAGGAAATTACACAGTGCGAGTTTCTTCTTTTGGCGGCAGTAGCGGCGGCAAGTTTAATTTGATAGTGAATAAGCTGCGGATAGTTAATTAGTAAATTTGGAACTTTCTATGGCTAAATCTGTTGTAGCATCCGTGATTCTATCTCTTTCCAAGTTTTGGGAGAGACAGTAACTGCCATCTTTTGACATTTCACCATTAAGAGATTGGCGTAGAAATAGCTTTTAAGAGAATCTACTTCTTGTTGTGAAATTTGATTTAATTCCGCAGGCAGATGTAAAGTTTGCGTCCATATTTTTATAATCTTATGGCGAAATTGTTCTCTCACTTCAAACGGTTGATCGTAGTTAGGGATTTGAGACTGTAATGAATTTAATCTAGCATTTAAAATTGTAAAATTGATGTATTTCGGATCAAGGTCTAGTTTATTTAGAGATTGTTCAAGGCTATTACCAAGTTGAATCGCCAGATTAAGCTGTGTTGCACTATCTAAATCAAGTGCATGGGCTATGCTCATTGATAAATCAGCTTCAAATATTTTTTCAAAATCAAGAGATAAATCAAAGAATTCATATAATTCACGCGCAAGGTGAAGCATTCTAATTAAAATTAATTCAGGTGCAAGCTCGCTTAAAAAACGAGGACGCGCCAAAAAAAGTAAAGCAATACGCTTAGCTACAAATGTGGTTTCTCCTGAAGACTTGAGCGATATTTGATCTACCCACTCTAAGAGATAACGCAATCTTCTTGTATTAATATAGCTAATAGCCTCTGACTCAATACATAATAAAAGTTCTTCGACATTACCCACCATCAAACCAGCCAATAATAGAAAGACCTGCTGCCAACGTCGATCGCTTAAATGATTTGTAACTAATGCGCTAACCTGATTGTGATTGTAGATTTGACAAGCAACAAAATATTCTTGAAAAGTAATATGACTAAACCCAAAACTAGAAAATGTCCCTGACGATATAATTTTACAAAGCCCAGTTTGTTGAAGAACTTGCAGTACAAAATCAACTTCAAGTACATAGCAATAACCTGTACAACTATTTAGAACTGATTGAATATTATCTTTTATTTGATCAAAGGGTAAAAGACTTTGTTGCAGTTCAAATCCTTGATAAGCAATTTCATAGAGGATCAAATCTAATATATCGGTACTAAGCCCAGAAGCACCTCCATCCTCTAATAATTGATGTTTTAATACCTGTTTTTCTAACATCAAACGAATTGCTTTTTGATATAAACCACTAATGTTTCGCGGAAAGCTATAGTGGTGATCGCATAAAAAACATAAAAATGACAAGCATAAGGGGATTTTAGCGAGTTCTCTAGCGCTCTCATTTGCTTGCAAAATCTGCCAGCAATATTGGGCTTTTTCCGAAGATATGTCTTGATTCAATTTCTGTTCGGGCAGAGCAGTAACCTTATCTACTGAATCCATATTTGAATCGTAGGTAATTGCAAACCATTTATGAATATATTCTTGAATAAGCAAGTCACTCCAAGGCTGGATTGCTAATTCTAAAAACTGTCCGAGGCTATTTTGATAGCTTGCCAAGCGGCTAGAAACAATGTAGCGGTTGTGTGGATACAGTTTCACAAAATCTTTTAACTGCTTTGACAGATGTTTTTGAGATAATGTTGCTTCATTTAATCCGTCAATAAGAATCAGCAGTTTTCCTTGATTTAACAACCACCTTGCTAATTCCTGTGAATGTGGAAACTCACACATTTCTAGTTCTTCAGCGATCGCTAACAAAAAAGTATCCGTACTTCGACAAAACTTCCACATCTGTAAAAAGATCGGAATCACATCATGCTTATAGAGACTATCTGGATAATGGAAAGCTTCCAATCCTATATATTTTAGGAAAGTCGTTTTTCCTGTAGCAGGTAGACCCAAAATTGTTAGATATTCTTCTTCATTGGCAATGTTCAAGCCGATTAAGTTAGTTCCTTTGCTAGAGCTACGTCTTTGCAGATCCCGCGAAAAAGCTTCTTCTAGTTCCTCCACTGATTCAAAACTACGAATAGAAGCGTGAGCTTGAAATCTTTGCGGAATATAGATAGAAGATAAAGTCAGTAATTGCTGACCACCAATCAGTTGAGTAAAAGCATGGGACTCTAAATAGTTTTTTGCGTAGCGACGAGCCGCTTTAGCGATCGCTAGATTAAAGGATGTTTCGCTAACATTACATTCCCGCCCTTCCTCGCTTTCAGGGAATCCTGACAACAAAGCCTCAAATCTTTTAACAAATTCTCGAATAGTCTGTTCTTGCTTAATACTCATTGCTACTATTAGCCCCCGAAGATAGTCTTGCTACTATCCATTAGATTGTCTAGTATAATTCAGATCTATTGTACGCTCTTTTGCAAAAATGATCTCACCAATTTTCAGTTTTGTCATCATCAAGTGCGATCGCTAACAGAGCCTTGTAGATAAAAGCGATCGCCTCAAAAATTGAGTAAGGTAGATAGGCGATCACATAAAATATAAGTATTTACAAATAGTAAACATTAGCGTAATGAACTAATGAACTGACATTGATTTTAATTTTGGATAAAAATATGGGAAACTTAGATAAATACAGAAAATGGGAATGGCTGTCAGAACCAACTACAATCGATAATTCTTATAGTAAAGTTGGGGAATCAGTAGTTAGTTGGCTGGGACGTTCCACTATTAAAAGAGCGCAGATATTCAGACAGTTTTTGAAGAGAAACTTAGGGGAGATTCCATCAGAGTATCAAGAACATTTCATAAAAGCATTGCAAACTAGATGGGATAGTGCCTTTCTTGAATTTATACTAGCTAGAACTATTCAAGTTTTAGGCGGAAAGTTTTGTATAGAGTTAGAAAATTCAGACGGTAAGTGCCCAGATTTCCTTGTTAGCTTTGGTGGGCATCAACTAATTATTGAAGTTGTTTCACCCAGTTTCGATAGTGAAGGGGACGAAGAGCGAAAAAGAGACGAACTACTTATTGAATTTATAAATGCAAATACGCCGACTGGTTGGAGTATTTGCGTGATTCAACTACCTAATATTGGCTATACAGACTCTAAAAAAGAATTTAAGCGCACATTTTTACAAATGTGTGACGATTTACCAAATAAGCCTCAAGAAGAATGGGATTATAGAAGTAAAAAGTTGGAATCGGGGCTATTACATCTAGGTTTTTTTCCACAGGAACAGAGAAATTCAAGTCGTATGTACTCTATTGGGTGTGCAGAGAATAGAATAAAATATGCTGTTAAGAAAAAACGTAAACAGGTAAGAAGCGAATCTCTGCCTGTCTTATTGGCAATACATGGCTCAGGTTACGGGGTAAAATTTGATGATTTTGATCGTGCTTTGTTTGGCTACAAAACTATAATTGAACATACTAGCAATAATCTTCAGGAGGCTATAGTCAAACCAGATGGAATATTCCTAGAGTCTGGCAAAGAAGATAAAAGTCCCACATTTGCGGGCATTCTAGCTTTTAAGAGAGTAGATCTTTTTCGTCATCCTGATCCTGTTATCTACCATCACCCAAGATTCTTTGGGGAATTACCAGAAGAGATTATGATCTTTGAACAAAAAAGGTTCCGAGACTCAGCTATAAACATTCAACCTCCAAAACGCAAAAATGTTCTAGCAGAACTTGGTTTTACAAGTAGTGATTGTCTGTAATACTTTTCTATACAAAGTAGCGATTATCCTCCTTAATATTCAATTTCAAAACCAAAGTTGTCAAAGATTATAGACTATAAAATAAAGATGATTAACCCTTCGAGAAAAATATGGCTGAAACTGTTACTTTGCAAATACCAGAGGCATTGTACCAACGCTTAGCGATCGCGGCTGGAGCAACACAGCGATCGCTAGAAGACATAATTTTACAAGCCTTACAAATTGGCAGCCCACCCACATGGAAAGACGTACCCGAAGAATTTCAAACCGACCTTGCCAGCTTAGATCGACTTGATGACGATTCACTATGGCAAATTGCCCGTAGCCAAAAAACTCAATTAGAAATGGAAAGCTACGACACCCTATTGTCCAAACAACAAAATACACCACTTACTGATTCCGAAAGACTGGAATTAGATAACCTGCGTAAAAATAGCGATCGCTTTATGTTACGCAAATCCCAAGCCGCCGCAATCCTAAAATGGCGCGGACATAACGTTTCCAGACTAGCAGGGTAGATTTTGTGTCAGGCTATATTTCCCAAAATCTGCGATCGCAAGTAGAATTAATTGACCGTAAGCGTTGCTGCTATTGCCTCACGACTGAAGCAAATAGCGGTATTCCCATGACAATCGATCATATTCAACCAGTTTCAAAAGGAGGGCTAAATACCCTTGAAAACCTATGTCTTGCCTGTCGAACTTGCAATGAATATAAATCCGACACCACCGAAGCGATCGATCCATTAACAGGCGAACTTGTAGCTTTGTTTAATCCGCGCCAACACAAGTGGAAAGAACATTTTCAATGGAATAATGATGCATCTCAAGTTGAAGGTTTAACAGCAATTGGACGTACAACAGTTATCGCTCTACGGATGAATAATGCTGTCATTGTCGTTACTCGTAAACGTTGGTTTGCGATTGGTTGGCATCCACCAGATTGAAGTGTAAAAACATCAAATTTCTATTTCTGCAATTTTGCGTAAAACCTGCCATGCCACCTCTAACTCACCTCGATTAACCAAAGGACACAAAACCTGAGACATCGCATATTGCTTACCCTCTAATTTCACAAACACAATATCATCACCATTAGCCAACATCGCAAAAGTCGGGCGATCGCTATTAGGACTAGCCATCAAATAAGCAAGAGTTTGCGGCAAAGCAGACCAAACCGAAAGCATTGTTTTCTTTGATTCTAAAACGATGATCCAAAAGCGATCGCGCAATACCAACACATCAATACGTCCCTGTAGAGTTTCTTCACTATCCGATATCTTGATCAGCACAGACTCTTCATTGCAGGAAGCTCGTCATACCATTCTGTAAAAAAATCCTTCGATTCACTACGACTCAAGCCAAATTTTCTCTCTGCTTCAGCGATCGTTGTGACAGCCTCAGTAACAGCTAGTGTTTGCATAGTGAATACCTTGAGTTAGTACTCAGTCTCAAAATCAACTTTGCTTAGATTGTAGAATAAAATTGATTTAATCTGTCGAGAAACATATAGCTAAAATAGGTGTTTTGAAAATACCCGAAGCATTTTACCAACGCCTAGCGATCAGATAATCCTGAAAAAGTTACAATACAGCAATAACTAACTCTCACTAAGGAACATAGAAAATATGACAGAGTTACTCGAACGTACAATTACCAAACTAAAAACATTATCTGTCGAGCAACAAGATGCGATCGCCATGATAATTTTAGAAGAACTCGAAGATGAAATTCAATGGATTAATTCATTTGATCGTTCCCAAGACATACTAGCAAAACTAGCTAAAGAAGCAATGTCTGAATACCATTCAGGCAAAACTCAAGAATTGGATTTAGAAACCTTGTGAAATCAATTACTACCACAGCATTTCGCAAAACCTATGCTCACTTCAATTGGATAAAAATACAATTATCTGGTTTTGGATAGGTTCCCATGCAGAATACGATAAGTTGTTACTTCAACTTTAGCGGAAGTGTCACAGATGAACCCAAATATCCAAGAAACAGCGCAAACACTCTTTAGCGAAATTCGTCAACTTATTGATGCCGCCAAACAACGCGCCGCCGTTGCCATCAATGCCGAAATTACTCTGCTCTATTGGCAAGTTGGCGATCGCATTCAAACCGAAATACTCCAACGTCAACGCGCCGAATATGGCAAACAGGTTATAACAGAACTTTCGCGACACCTTACCCAAACTTACGGTAAAGGCTGGAGTGAAAGGCAACTGCGCTATTGCATCCTGATCGCCGAAGTTTTTCCTGATCGAGAAATTCTGCATACACTGTGTGCAAAATTGAGTTGGTCACATCTCAAGCTAATTATGGGCATAGATGACCCACTGAAGCGCAATTTTTACATCGAGATTACACAACTCGAAAATTGGAGTGTTCGCCAACTACAAGAACGCATCAACTCCATGCTATTCGAGCGCACCGCCATATCTCGCAAACCCGAAGAAACCATTCGCCATGATTTAGAACAATTACGCGAAAACAAGCAAATATCACCCGATCTACTACTAAAAGATCCCTACATCTTAGACTTTTTAGATATAAGCGATCGCTACCTCGAAAAAGACCTCGAAGATGCCATCCTGCGCGATATCGAGAAATTTTTACTAGAACTTGGCGCAGGATTTACCTTTATAGCAAGACAAAAACGCATCCAAATTGATAACGATGACTTTTATATTGACCTGCTGTTCTATAACCGCAAACTCAAACGCCTTGTTGCGATCGACCTCAAACTCGGCAACTTTCGTCACGAATACAAAAGCCAAATGGAACTTTACTTACGCTGGCTTGCCAAATATGACCAAGAGAGCGATGAACTTCCACCATTGGGAATCATTTTATGTGCAGGCAAAAAACAAGAACAGATTGAATTACTTGAACTAGACAAAAGCGGTATCCATGTCGCTGAATACCTCACCGTATTACCACCCAAAGAATTACTACAGGCAAAACTTCAGCAAGCGATCGCGTCAGCACATCGGCGATTACCTTCGTTAGCAGAAGACTGATATGGTTTTCTGCGATCTAAACTCTATTGAGTTAAACTATGGTGTATTTGGATTTAGGATCAATATCGTGTCACAACGTACAGCAAGGCAATGGATTATTAACGGTGTTTTAATCGTAGTCACATTATCGTTTTTGGGCATATCGATCGCCCCACTGATTGGCGGTATATTTGCCCCACCTGCTCAACAAGCTACGAAGGATGCTAGCCAAAATACATCGGAACAAGAGCGACTCAAAAATCAGATCGAGGGTTTTGAGGCGGTGTTAAAAAGCGATCCTAAAAATCAAACTGCACTCAGAGGTTTGGTCGATCTTAGAAATCAACTTGGTAACACCAAGGCAACTATTGAGCCGTTACAAACCCTTGCCGAATCCTATCCCGATCAACCTGAATATCGGATGATTTTAGCCAAGACTTTTCTTCAACTTAAAGATCCTAAAAACGCGGCGGCAGAATATCGCAAAATTCTAACGACCAAACCTGGTTATATTCCTGCATTGCAAAGCGTAGTAGGCATGGAGTTAGCGGATAAACGCCCCGAAGCAGCGATTGGTATTTTGCAAGATACACTCAAGACTGCGGAAACAGCTAATAAAATTCAGGCGAATACCGTTGATATTGGTTCTGTGCGTTGGATTCTAGGTGAAGTTTATCGTCAACAAAATCGTCTTGATGATGCGATCGCCACTTTTGACGTGATGATTAAAGATAACGCAAAGGATTTTCGTCCTTACATTGGCAAGGGGCAACTGAAACAAGTACAAGGTAAGGAAGATGAAGCGAAAAAACTCTTTGATAAAGGGCTAGAGCTAGCCCCCGCCGAATTCAAAGATGAAGTAAAACGTCTGGCAACCCTTACCCCTCAAAAGCAACCCTTCACAAATTCGACGCAATCACCTAACCCAGAATCTAGCCCACCTGATACTAAAAAACCATAAAAAAAGCGGCGCATTGCGCCGCTTTTTTTTGTGAATTATAACAAGATGCTTACATAGCAAGCCTTAGAAAACGCAATCAGATCTTTGGTTTTGGATGACTGTTATTCGTCATCTCCTAACTCAGGTGGATTGTTAATCAGCAAATCTAAAATTCTACGATTCTCAGTTTGCAAGCCTTTCAAAATACGCTGATGTCGGTCTAATTGCTTTTGCTGTTTAGCAATTACCTCTAAAACTGCATTACGCTCTTCCCGATCCATCGCCATTTGTTGTGCCATTGTTTCAATTGATCTGGCATTAGAGTTAGCGATCGCTTCAGTCTTTTGGGTTTTCTCCGCAAGGTCAACGAGAATTGATTCAATTCGATCAAGCCTGTCTGTCATTATTTTTTACCTATCGATTTACACATTTTCTGGCATTACCTTCCCGCACTCTCCGCGATCGCAACCAACCTATCCCTAAGAGAGTGTTTGAAAAGTTTTAGAGTAGGTTAAATAGGGATGGATTTAGGGCTTAAACGACGAACCATCAGATGAACCATAGCGGCAAAGAGCATCATTTCGCTAGTGGTAGACAAAAATT
>JBIKYX010000124.1:0-11141 GCA_044355035.1 Pseudanabaena sp.
AATGATGCTCTTTGCCGCTATGGTTCATCTGATGGTTCGTCGTTTAAGCCCTAAATCCATCCCTATTTAACCTACTCTAAAACTTTTCAAACACTCTCTTAGAAAAAATTTTAATTAACAGAAACAATAAAACAACTTGTAAATTGTTTAATTATAGTGTTTAAATAGGGTGTTTAAACATGGTTGAAAGCATTATTTAACAAGTGCTAAAGCAATCTCAAAGCTTACGCATTTTTGTTACATCTTTATATGCGATCTGACATTCCTAATTTTAATTATGATGGAGCGATCGCGCAGTTAACTTTTGTAATGAATTGACTGTCATTTTTGGAGAAACCCAGCCTCAAGCCTACAATAGAAGTAGCGATAAAACATCAGTATGAGTTGTAATATCGCTGTAAGTTAAATCTGTTAGATAAATCCAGTACATAAATCCATTAGAGGCTAAAGCTATGTATGTCGAATGGCAAGGCTTTACAGAAGGCAGTTGGACAAGGGAAATCAACGTCAGAGATTTTATTCAAAAGAATTACAATCCCTATGATGGCAATGCGGAATTTCTTGCCGACGCTACCGCAAGAACGCAACAGCTTTGGCAGCAAGTTTCGGAACTGATGAAGTTGGAGCGCGAAAAGGGTGTATTAGATGTAGACACCAAAGTACCAACATCGATTACGGCTCATGATGCAGGATATATTGACCACGAATTAGAGCAAATTGTCGGTGTGCAAACTGACAAGCCTTTAAAACGAGCGATCATGCCCTATGGCGGCATTCGCGTAGTCAAAGCGGGGTTAGAAGCCTATGGCTACAAACTCGATCCCCAAACTGAAGAAGTTTTTACTAAATATCGCAAAACCCATAATGATGGTGTGTTTGATGGCTACACCAGTGAGATGCGAAAGGCGAGAAAATCAGGGATTATTACTGGTTTACCTGATGCCTATGGTCGTGGACGGATTATCGGCGACTATCGCCGTGTGGCTCTGTATGGAGTTGATCGCCTGATTGACGACAAAAAGAATCAGAAAGAATCTCTGGAACTAGACATGATGGACGAAGACACAATTCGTCTGCGTGAAGAGTTATCAGAACAGATTCGCGCCCTCTTTGAACTGAAGGAATTGGCGGCGAAGTATGGCTTTGATATTGGTCGCCCTGCAATGACCGCTAAAGAAGCGGTGCAATGGCTATATTTTGGCTATCTAGGTGCGGTCAAGGAACAAAATGGGGCTGCGATGTCCCTCGGTCGCGTATCGACGTTTTTAGATGTATATTTCGAGCGTGATTTACACAATGGCGTAATGACAGAAAGCGAATTGCAGGAGTTAATCGATCATTTCGTGATGAAGTTGCGAATGGTGCGCTTTTTACGAACACCCGACTACAATGATCTATTCTCAGGCGATCCCACATGGGTAACGGAGGCGATCGCAGGTATGAGTGCTGATGGTCGAACTTTGGTCACGAAAACCAGTTATCGCTTCTTGCATACTCTCTCCAATCTGGGAGCAGCGCCAGAGCCTAATCTCACGGTTTTATGGTCAGAACATTTACCCGAAAACTTCAAGCAGTTCTGCGCCAAGATTTCTAGCGACACTAGTTCCATTCAGTATGAAAACGACGATTTGATGCGTCCCACCTATGGCGATGACTATGCGATCGCCTGTTGTGTGTCAGTAATGCGAATTGGTAAACAGATGCAGTTCTTCGGCGCTAGAGTTAATCTTGCCAAGACTCTACTCTATGCGATTAACGGCGGCAAGGATGAAAAATCTGGCGATCAAGTCGCTCCTAACTTTGCACCGATTACGGCAGAGTATCTTGATTATCAAGAAGTTAATGCGCGTTTGCAGCAAATGATGGGCTGGCTTGCCAAGGCTTACATCAACACGCTGAATGTCATTCACTATATGCATGACAAATACTGCTACGAGCGCATCGAAATGGCGCTACACGATCGCGATGTTTATCGCACGATGGCTTGTGGAATTGCAGGTTTATCGGTAGTTACGGATTCGCTGTCGGCTATTAAACATGCCAAAGTGAAGGTAATTCGCAACGAGCAGGGCTTGGCGGTGGATTATGAAACGGAAGGCGAATATCCCAAATATGGTAATAATGACGATCTCGTCGATAATATTGCGATCGATCTTGTAGCCAGATTCATGAACGAAATTCGCAAGCATTCCACCTATCGTGGTGCAGTTCCGACCCAATCGGTGCTGACGATTACCTCCAATGTCGTCTATGGCAAAAAAACAGGTAACACTCCCGATGGACGCAGGGCAGGCGAACCTTTTGCCCCTGGTGCTAATCCTATGCATGGGCGCGATAGTTGTGGCGCGATCGCCTCGCTTTCATCGGTTGCCAAACTGCCCTACAGTGATTGTCAAGATGGGATCTCGAATACTTTCTCGATTATGCCGATGGCTCTAGGTAGACAGGACAGTGATCGCACCAATAATCTGGTGAGTTTGTTAGATGGCTATTTCCATGATGGCGGTCATCACATTAATGTCAATGCGATCGAGCGCAGTACTTTACTAGATGCGATGGAACATCCTGAGAACTATCCACAGCTTACGATTCGGGTTTCGGGCTATGCAGTGAACTTCATTAAGCTCACCCGCGAGCAGCAAATGGATGTAATTAAGCGTACGTTCCACGAACGAGTCTAATTTTCTGATTTGTAACCCTTGGTTTGTAGTGAGCGCTTTCACCTCTTGTGGTGGGAGCGCTTATTTGATGAATGACTTCATAGAAGTGTATTGAGAAAATTGCTGTCATCAAAAATGGTATCGAGCGTATTGGCTCCCTTCAAATCAGTACCGCGTAAGTCTGCACCGCGTAAATCCACCCATCGTAAATCGGCATATTGGAAATTCGCGCCACGCAAATCTGCACCGCGTAAGATTGCATGTTGAAAATTGCTATGGCTGCAATTACTGCCATTGAGAGCCGCACCACTAAAATCAACTTCTGACAAATCCGCTTTGACAAAATTCGCGCCGCGTAAATTTAATCCCGCAAAATTGCGTTGCCCAGTTTTGTATTGAGTGAGCAATGTATGCGCCTTGACACCGACAAGATCGGCGATCGCTTCGGTTCGAGAAGATGCTAAAGCATGACTAGACGATGATTCAAGTTGAAGGCTAGGTTCATAATTTTTTATCGCATGGCGATCGCCGTTTCCTAAGTCATCAATAATTCGTAATACACCCATGATCTCTCCGTGGGGATTGTGAACTAGTAAGGTGGAGATACTCACTCTCGTCCAGCTACCATCACGCAGTTGAAAATCAATCCGCACTCCCTCCAGAGGTTCGCCAGCCAAAGTGTCAAGGATTGCCGCTTGTAATTTTATCGATTGAGATTCGGGAATGCTCGGTACGGGATATCCCACAAAAGCCGAAGTATTCCATGCAAATAGGCGCTCTGCCGAAGCATTCCATAATAAAACTTTGCCATCAGGACTAATAATATCGATCGCCACAGGCACGGCTTTAATCACCGCTAACAACAGTTCATTAGTACGTTGTAAATTGGATTCTGCTTCCCCTCTTTCGCTAATATCGATGCACACACCATCAGCGAGGACAATTCCCCCTTCCGTAGAATAATAGCGAGTGATATTTTGCACCCATTTCACTTCACCTGTAATCGCAATAATCCGAAACTCATGACGGAAAGTCGCCAGCTTATCAAATCCCGCTTTAATCAATGCTTTAAATTGATCGAGATCTTCAGGATGAATCAGATCCAGCAATTGGTATGGATTAGCGCTTATCTGTCGAGGCGAAATACCCACCAAATCAATTAGTCCATCACTAATAAATGGAATCGAGATTTTACCTTCCGTATTCATGGACATACGGTAGAGAGTCGCGGGCATACTAGAGGTGATCGCCGCTAATCGTAATTCACTGTCTTGGAGTGCTTCTTCTGTCCGTTTTCGCCCAGTCACATCACGCGAGTTAATCACTAAGCCCTGTACATTCGGATCTTGCAGCAGGTTACAGCAAACAGACTCTAGATAAATCCACTCACCATTGATATGTTGGTGACGCATCACAATTGGCGTTGATACAGTTAAAGCATCGACGGAATGGGTCAGAAAACTTTGAAAGATGGGTAAATCATCGGGATGGATGAATCGGATAAATTTTTTGCCAACCACATCTTCAGGCATATAGCCTAATGTCTGAAATAGAGCGGGACTGCAATATTGAATGGTGGTATCAATATCGAGGATATTCACAATATCGGAAGAATGTTGCATCATCGCCCGTAGCTTCGATTCATTGCGGTTGAGATTGCGGGATATGCGCCGTTGCTCTTCTCTCTCTACCCGAATCTGACGATCCATGAGATTGAGTTTGGCATTCATTTCCGCAACTCTAATCTCTAAGCGTTGATGCGATTGCTTTAGTTTTTCCGCCTCCTGTTTGCGTTGGGTAATATCTTGAATCCACCAACGCATCCCCGTGACTTTGCCATCATCGCTATTGCGAATACTAATAATCGTAAAATTAGCGTCAAAGGGCTGTCCTGTGGGAAATTGCATCCGAAAGTCTAAACTTTTAATATTTTGACCTCTTTGCAGTTGTCCAATCAGGCGCTGAAACTGCTCTTTGTTGGAAGGATAGACAAAATCTTCTAAGTTTTTACCAATGGGATGCGAACCAAACATCATCATCGCCGCCCGATTTGCTTCGGTAATTTCCCCATTAGCATCGGTGACAAAATAGCCGTCAGGCGCACAATCAAACAATTCATGATATTTATCGAGTTCCTCACCGAGCGATCGCTGAGAGCTTTCTAGTTCTGTTAGGCTAAATTGGAGAACATTTACTGCATCTTCCAGAGCCGTATTTCTGGTCTCAGATTCAGAAGATATGGGTGATGACACAACCCGTTTTAGTTCATGCAGTTGCTGAATCGAGGTTGCGATCAATTCGAGGCAGAGTTGCATTGCCATATACCATCCATTACCTAAGTCTTTATTTTAGTGGATCTTTAGAGAAACCAGTTAAGAAAAATCTTTTATGCATAGCGATTTTTGCATGACTGCTGCACCAAGCCACAAAAAATGTAGGGCAATTCATGAATTATCCCTACATTTTTTATCACATACCCAACTGAAAACCGCTCTAGCGGTAGATTCTTGGGATCGATTAAGCGTCAACGAAAAGGTCATTGCCTTCTTGAGTTACGGTGAAACTTGCCACATCGGTAGAAGTTTTACCCATTGCGATCGCTTTCTTGGCAATATCAGGCAAAGGAATGCCAATAAAATTTTCTACCCATTGGACATTTTTGCCAGTGCAGATTTCAAACTGAGAACCATGATAGGGACAAGTAATCACACCGTTTTCAAATTTGCCTCTGGCGAGGGGAAGTCCAAAGTGAGGACATTTATTGGCGATCGCACAATGCTTATCACCGACTTTGGCAACGATGATCGATTTGCCATTGACCTTGGCTTTCAGGACTTTGTTAGCGCTGACATCGCTAATGGCGGCAATTTTGACTTTAGCCATAATGAAGGACTCCTAAAGTATGAAAGTTGTGTAAAGTTCGGAAAAATAACTACCAGATCATACAGGATCTGATGTTGGTATGGAAAATCGCTATGAACCACTTGTATTAGAAGCGAGTGACGGTACAAAGCGCCGCTACTCTCTTTTTTTGATTTTAAAATTTGTATAAGTAAAAGTACTTAGTTGCGCTAATCTATAATGTAGTTTTGTAAAGTTGTACGTTCTGCATTCATTCTCAGTAGCATTATCTTGATGACGACTCTAAACCTCCTCCAATCTCAGGCGATCGCTCCCCGTTCTGCTCAACCGCTTAGAGTGATTGCCTTTGGTGATAGCTTAATCTATGGCTATGGTGATCCGATCAATGGTGGATGGATTGAGCAACTGCGACGAAAATGGATGGCTACAGAGTACGGACATGTCCTCTACAATTTGGGCGTGCGGGGCGACACAAGCGCACAGGTTAACCAAAGATTGGAGCAGGAATTTTTATTGCGTGGTGAACTTCGGAATAAACTGCCTGACTTGATGATTTTGTCGGTTGGCGTAAATGATTCGCCAAGAGTCGGCAAGCGCAGCAGTAGAAGCATGACTGACTACGATCGCTTCACCCTAGAAATTGTGAATTTATTGGATAAGGCACAGAATCTCTGTCCCGTAATATTTGTCGGTATGGTTCCCGTTGATGAATCAAAAATGCCTTTTCTGGATTGCCTCCACTTCAATCATGAAGATCAATTTCGCTACAAAGAAGCAACTAAATCTGCTTGTCAAGTACGCAATATTCCTTATTTAGATATATTTGATATCTGGCAAGAGCGCGGTCAAAATTGGATTAGCGATCGCCTATGTCAGGATGGTTTACACCCAAATTCAGAAGGTCATCTAGCTCTTTTTCAAGATATCTGCAACTGGTCGCCATTAAGGCAACTTACGATTTAGAAGCCATTTAAGAATTACTTTCTACCGTCAGAGACTCTAAGAGATCCCCCTCAATCCCCCTTAAATAGGGGGAAGAGGTCTAATAAGTTACAACATAAATAGATATCTATTATCTCTTAGAAACTTTAAGCCCGATCCATTCTCCAAATGAGAAAGGTGATCGGGTAAGAGCGGTATTGTAATGCCGTATACATCGGCAGTTGATTCTTGGGAAAGCTTAAACTCAATTCTCCAATCTTTATCAGAGTCTTCATGAACATTAAAGACCCAACCATCAATCACCTCACAACCGTTTTGCAAAATCATTGAGGCTCTATGTTTTGCCCATATCGTTTCAATCCATGTGAACAGGACAGGATTAAAGAAAATTGAAAGCAAATTTAGTGTTGCCAAACCACCCATTCCAAATCCAGCAAATTGGAGCGACATGGCAAAATTAGGCAAGTTCCAAATCTTCACTACCTTTGCTAATTCAATTAGTCCTTGAGCTAGAATAAATGGACTTAAAATTAGCCCGATCAAAAATAGAATCGGCATTTGAAAAGCTCTGTAAGTACCATCCACAATCATTAAGCGTTCTGGCAAACGAGATTCTCCACTAATAAACGCTTGATTTTGAGGATAAAACAGTGTGTAAGAGTTAAACTTATTGACCATAGAGAATTATTGAGCAAGAATGGCGGCGCTTTGCGCCGCCTTACCTTTTAGCATTACTTGAGCTTTAACTGCTCTACATTCCACAATGCACCCGTTACACCCGTACTACCCGCCAGCGCGGAAGGTTGGACATTCTCAACGCGATCGCGTACAGCGACAAGATAGAGAGAAACTGTCAAATGGATTAAGGGTAACTGCTCCTGCACTAGCTGTTGATATTCAGCGTAGATGGCTTTGCGCTTGGTTTCATCAAGTTCCTGTGCGCCTTGAATCATCAGATCATGGATTTTCTGTTCCCAATCAGCTACTTCACGACCCACAAAAGGCTTCTCTTCAGGAGCAGGTCCTTTATTAAATAAATGGGAATCGCCATCGGTTGCCCAGAGATTAATCGCACTATTTGGTTCTGCTCCACCTGTAAAGCCGAGAATAGTGGCATCCCATTGCTTCGAGTTGTCTAACTTATCAGAGATAATCCGAAAGTCAACGGGATTGAAATCGATTTTCATGCCAATTTTTTCTAAATCACTCTTAATTTGCGCTCCTAATGCGACTCGACCTCCCGCAGGTGCAAGCAGCGTAAAGCGGACTAAATTTCCCTGTGAATCCAGCAGTTGCTGCTTATCATCATATTTATATCCCGCTTGTAAGAGAATTTCTTTGGATTTTTCAGGCAGATAATCGTAGACCTTGAGTCCTTTTTCTGGCGGTAAAAAATAGGGACTAGGAATGGAAATTGGAGAATTCTGGGTTTGGGCTAAACCACGTGATAGATTCGTGATCATCGCTTCACGGTTGAGAGCATAGGCGACAGCACGGCGGAAATTAACGTCATTAAACCATTTCGATTTAATCGGATCGACAAAAGGTTGATTGGTTTTCGGATCGCGTCCCTTATTCAAATTGAACATGATAAATGCTTGCCCTGTGGAGGGACCAGCATTATAGATTTTGAAGCGATCGCGTTGTTCAAATTTCTTTAAGAGTTGATAATCTTCACCACGAAGGCGATACATGTCGAGATCGCCTGAACGAAATCGCAATAGGGCTGTGTCAGGAGATTCCACGATCTGCATGACAAACTTCTCGATATTTGGCGTTCCCTTTTTCCAATAGTAGGGATTCGGCTTATAGATAATCCGTTCCGAGGGACGATATTCTTGAATTAAATAAGCGCCACTTCCCACCAATTGATTGACAGGAGTAGTTAAAGTCCATGTCTCTAAAAACTTTAGTTTTTTATCCTGATCCTTGGGATCTTCCTGAATTGTTGGTGCGAAAATATGTTTTGGTAAAATGCCAGTACCGCCGATGGTGCGGAGGGCAGGGGCAAATGGTTCACTCAAGAAAAAGGAAATACGGCGATCGTCAAGTTTTTCCACTTTTGGTAGGGTCTGCGATTTCCCAACTCGCAAGGTATCCTGAGCGCCAGAGGGAATCTTCTTATTAAAAATAATGTCTTGATAAGTAAATAGAACATCATCAACGGTGAGGGGTTGACCATCCGACCATTTCAAGTCAGGGCGCATCGTGAAAATAAGTTGTTTCCCGTCCTGTTGAAATTCCCATTTCTCGGCTAGTTCTGGCTCTAATTGTTTGGTAATCGCATTTTCTGAAATCAAGCCAGTGAGAGTAAATCCGATCGCAATACCACTATAGGCATCTTGAATCAGAATTGGATTAAAGGTTTTGATGTCACTGTCGAGGGGAACTACGAGGCGATTTTTGAGAACTTCGGATTTAATGGAACAGCCCCAAAGCAGCAGCGAACACATGCCGATCAGCACTAGCAATACTAATGCTTTCCATTGTTTGACCTTAGCTCGTTTCTGCATACCTTTTTTCACGATCGCTCTTTCCTTATCTTGTTATTCTATTTAACTAATAAAACTACTGCATGAACAACGATCGCTTCTTTTTGACCGATCGCATCCATCCCTTCATTGGTGGTCGCCTTCACACTGACACAATCGATCGGTAAATTCATTGCTGACGCTAGGCGATCGCGCATAGCTTTAATGTGTGGCTTGAGTTTTGGGGCTTCGGCGATGACCATCGCATCAAGATTATTTACCCGCCAACCTTGAGCGGCAATTAACTCTTGCACCTGTTGCAATAGCATGATGCTATCGGCTCCCGCCCATTTGGGATCAGTAGGAGGGAAATAATGTCCAATATCACCAAGGGCAAGCGCCCCCAACATCGCATCCATAATCGCATGGGTCAACACATCAGCATCGCTATGTCCCAATAATCCCTTTTCGTAAGGAATTTCGACACCGCCAAGGATCAAGCGGCGATCGCTAACGAGTCGATGGAGGTCATAACCATTACCAATGCGGATATTCATAGGGGGATATAAACAGCTTTACTGTTTAACATATTAAACTTAAATTCAGCATAGTGTTTACCTATCGATATTTCACAACCACTTCACCATCAAAATATGCAGTCATCTTCACCAGACCTTGCTTCTAGGCTCACTCGTCAATCCCCCTTAATCATTGCGCCATTTTTCCTATGGGGGACGGCGATGGTGGTGATGAAGGCTTTGTTACCCCAAACCAGTCCCATGTTTATGGCGGCGGTACGCCTAATTCCCGCAGGTATGTTGTTGGTAATTGGTGGGCTTTATTTCGGGCGATCGCAGCCGAAGGGATGGCAAGCATGGCTGTGGATCATGTTATTTGCTTTGGTTGATGGCACGATGTTTCAAGGATTTTTGGCGCAGGGGTTAGTGCGTACCAATGCGGGACTAGGCTCACTATTAATTGACTCGCAACCCCTTGCGGTAGCGGTAATGGCGGCGGTTTTGTATAAGGAAAAAATTGGGATTGGAGCCACCCTTGGTTTATTTATCGGCATATTGGGGATCGGTTTGATTGGGTTGCCTGCGGAACTAATGACTGCTCTGCTAGCAGGGGATTTCAGAACGATTCTCCAAGCAGGGGTATTTACCCTTGGCGAGTGGTTTATGCTCGGTGCGTCGTTATCAATGGCGATCGGGACGATTTTGATTAGACCTGTGGTGCGCTATGCCGATCCTGTGATGGCAACGGGTTGGCACATGATTATCGGCGGCTTACCCCTATTGTTTATTTCTACGCAGATTGAACAAAATCAATGGCAAGATTTAACGGGTTGGGGATGGCTAGGAATGTTGTATATGGCGGTGATGGGTAGTGCGATCGCCTATGGTTTGTTTTTCTTTTTTGCGTCATCAGGCAGTTTGACTACGCTCAGCGCTTTGACTTTCTCGACTCCTGTATTTGCCTTGATGTTTAGCAATTTATTGTTAGATGAGGATTTAACCAAGGTGCAATGGTTGGGTGTGGTTTTGACTTTGGGCAGTATTTATCTGGTAAGTATTAGGGGAAATGATAGCAAGGTTTCAGAGGAGATATCTGATGCTCAAGAGATTTTAGAGTCTACGAGTGAAACTGTTGGGCTTGAGCAGAATTAAGGTATAAATAGATCAAACCCTCGGTTCATCACCGACACAGGTTCGGGAGAGGATAGCCGAGGGACAATAAATTTTTTGTTTATTGGTTAGATTCTATCATACCATTTTAAAAATGTCTGAAGATTTTTTCTTGTCGGTACGTGGCTCAATATCGGATCAGCGCCTTGATGCCTATAGGCAATCACATACCGATACAGATGTTGATTTACTTGGACGCTATTTATGGAACACCGCTTTATGTGAGGCTCTCTACCCTACTTTGCAAAATCTAGAGATTGCGTTGCGAAATAATATTTACAATGCTACTCAAATTTCTTTCGATAACTGTAACTGGCTTGATGATCCTAATATTCTTGTTGCTGAGCAACTAAGGAGTGTAGCCAAAGCTAAAAGAGAGATTTTGAGTTCGGCAAGAAACTTAACTAGGGTGCGACCTTAATATAATACACTTATTAAGTGGCAACAGGAAACCCATACTGATTGAGATTTTGCCAGAATTGCTCCCAACGCGTAGAAGTTAAAACTAAAGCTCTTAA
>JBIKYX010000125.1:0-11140 GCA_044355035.1 Pseudanabaena sp.
GGGATTTCCTGCGGTCTTTTGATACACCAATTCTGTCAAAGGTAAAGCGCTGGGCAAGTCGCAAATCAAGGTGTCGGAAATCCATTGATGTATGTCGGCTTGGCTCAATGCTTGTAGGGTAATTGTGTTGACCGTTAAGCCAGTCTTGATCATTTCTGATATTGTCATCATCAATGGATGAACTGGCGACACTTCGTTATCTCGATAGGCTCCTAACATCAATAGTTGTTTTGTGTCTTGCATTAACAGTTGCATTAACCTTAATGAAGACGAATCAGCCCATTGTAGGTCGTCCAAAAACATCACAAGGGGATGCTCGGATGTGGCAAAAACTTGAATGAATTTTTGAAGCAGTAAGTTGAATCGATTTTGGGCTGCATTTCCAGATAGTTCAATTACGTTAGGTTGACTGCCGATAATGCCTTCTAGCTCTGGGATCACCTCAACTATGACTTGTCCGTTCTCTCCCACCGCGTCAAGGATTTTAGTTTTCCATACCTTGATTTGAGCATCACTCTCACTCATCAGTTGTCCGATCAAGTTGCGAAAAGCTTGGACAAAAGCGAAAAAAGGAATATTGCGATTGTATTGGTCGAATTTACCTTTGATGAAGTAACCATGTTTCTGCACTATTGGTTTATGAACTTCATTAATGACGACGGTTTTGCCGATACCTGACAATCCCGCCACGAGCATTAGTTCAGAATGACCTTGAGAGACTCGATCAAAAGCACTCAATAAAGTTTTAACTTCTGCTTCGCGTCCATAGAGTTTTTCGGAGATCGTGAAGCGATCGCTTAGATCTCTTGTGCCAATAGCAAACTCAGTAATGCTTCCAGTCTGGTTAAGCTGATTCAGACAAACTTCGAGATCGTGCTTTAAACCCAATGCGCTCTGGTAACGATCCTCGGCATTTTTTGCCATTAGTTTAAAGACAATTTGGGCGATCGCATCTGGGATCTCTGGTTTCAATTCGCTTACAAATGGTGCTGGCTTAGCAAGATGACAATGCACTATTTCCAAGGGATCGTCTGACTTAAATGGCAATTCTCCTGTCAATAGCTCAAACAACGTTACGCCTAAAGCATAAAAATCACAGCGATAGTCGATCCCCCGATTCATCCGCCCTGTTTGGCATGGAGCCATATAAGCGAGTGTACCTTCTAAAGTATTTGGACTAACTAGCATCTGCGTCTGGTGGGGCAGTAATGTCGCTAGTCCAAAATCAGTTAACTGAATCTGTTTCGTAATCGGTTCAATCAGAATATTGCTGGGGTTGATATCTTTGTGGATCACGCACTGACGATAGAGATCGTCCAAAATTGTTCCCAGTTGGATCGCGATCGCTAAAACTTCGGTCAGATTGAGAGGATTACCTGAAATGCAATCTGAAAGAGCGATATATCCCTCATCAGGCATGACTAAGACGTAGCCATTACCATAGTTTTCTAAGCCAATAGGTTTAACTATGCCTTGGGAGTTGAGGTTCTTGGCGATCGTATAGTGATTGCGAAATCGTAGTAGATCTTGATGTGTGGGGCGATCGCTTCTTGGCATTTTCAGCACTACAGGCATCCCATCTGCTAAACGTACTGCTCGGTAAACAAGGTTTATATGACTCTTATATATCTGTTCCCCAACCTGATAACCATTAATTTTTGGCAAATAATCGTCATTGCCTACGTTTAACGAGAGCATCATAATTTCCTCAATACATAACTATAACGACATTGCAACAGTGACAAATTCCCAAATCGCCCCTACGTTTGGTTATTTTGCGTAAATCTTAAATTTGTACATACATTTTTAATTATGCCAAGTTGTCCAACTATTTTTACTTATAATAAGGCTAAACTAATTTAGCTGAGGGTAAATTAGGTAGGGGTAAGCGTTATGCATAAAAAAGTAAATTTTATCTTAGTAGTCGATGATGAAGTAGAAGTTCAACGGCTTTTTCAGCAAAGATTCAGGAAAAGGATTCGATCTGGGGAGATTGCATTCCAATTTGCATCCAATGGATTAGAAGCGCTTAAAATCCTTGAGGGATCTGATTCAATCTCAATGGTGCTTACTGATATTAGGATGCCAGAGATGGACGGATTGTCCTTGATTTCTAAGTTGAGTGAGTCAGAATCTTCTCCAAAAGCGGTAGTTGTTTCTGCTTATGGAGACATGCAAAATATTCGCAAAGCAATGAATTGCGGTGCGTTTGACTTTATAAATAAGCCGATCGATTTTACCGATCTAGAAATTACCATCGATAAAACCCTTGCACTAGTCAATAAATTAGAAGAGCAAAAACATCAATTAGAGGAAGCTCAAGAACAACTCCGTATCCAAGCAAATCAAAAGCTTCTGTTAGATCGCGCTCGCGAAGTAGCGGAAGAAGCAAACAAAGCCAAAAGTGCCTTTCTTGCCAGTATGAGTCACGAAATTCGCACTCCTATGAATGGAGTATTGGGAATGGCGCAACTACTAGCAGATTCAGACTTAACTCCAGAACAGTTAGATTGCATAGAAGTTATTAATTATAGTGGGAATGTTCTCTTACAACTGATTAATAACATTCTTGATTTTTCTAAAATTGAATCAGGGATGATCGATATAGAAAATCAGGCTTTAGTTCTGGAAGATGTGATTAAATCTGTATGTGGAGTTTTAGGCAAGCAAGCTAATGATCAAAACATTAAACTAGAATATTTTCTACATCCTGATATTCCTAAGACCATATTAGGCGATAGAAATCGTCTGAGCCAAGTACTCCTCAACTTACTCGGTAATGCAGTTAAATTTACCAAAAGCGGCTCTGTATCAATTTCCGTTAATTATCAAGAAACAGATTCCAAGAAACAAGATGAGCATCAATTAATATTTGCAGTGCAAGACACAGGTATTGGTATTCAAAGCGATCGCATAAATTTATTGTTTCAACCATTTAGCCAAGGCGATGCTTCAATTACCCGCAAATATGGCGGTACAGGACTAGGGTTAGTGATTAGCCAACGCTTAGTTGAGTTAATGGGCGGAACGCTTTGGTTTGAGAGTCTAGGCAATATTGGTGGCAATCCTCCCGATGGGTGGTCATCAAATCAAGAATCATCACCTAGACAGGGTTCTATATTTTATTTCACGCTCAAACCAGAAAATATTTTTGATCCAACAAATTCTTCAGAACTCAACCTGAATAATATTAATCCACCTTTTTTGTTTGTGAAGACACCAGAAAACGTGCAAATTCTATTAGTAGAGGATGATCTATACAATCAAAAAATATTGAATTTATTCCTCAAAAAAATAGGGCTTAAGGCGGATATTGCTAATAATGGTGCAGAAGCAATTGAAATGTTGCGGCTTAAATCATATGAAATCATTTTTATGGATATCCAAATGCCCATAATGGATGGAATCACAGCCACAAAAAAAATACGACAAGAAATCAAAAACCAGCCTTGGATTATCGCTTTAACAGCAAATGCTTATGAAGAAGATCGATTAAAGTGTCTTGAGGCGGGGATGAATGAGTTTATTACTAAACCAGTGCAGATTGAGAATATTGTTCAAGCTATAGATAGATATGCTGAACAGATTATGTCGTAATTATCATGAATTAATTAGAAAATCGGAATCTCGTAAACTTGTACCTTTCCCTGAGGGGTTTCCACTTTCACATTCACGTTTAAACTTGAAGTTGCTGGCAGATTTAACGAAAACTTACCACTCCGATCTATCAATTGTTCGACTCCATTGACTTTAACAGTGTTAAAAATGCTGGTGGAGCCAACTAGTAAAATCGATCGCTCAGTCCCGAAAGTTTTTTTATCGATTGAGTAGCTTAAACTCGGCTGATCAACGATTGTGACGGGCGATGATGGTGGTTGCCCCGCGATTGTCATGTTTTGAAATCCACCGTTAACTATTTTCGTCTGATTTTGGGCTTGAGTAGCCACGCTTCCCGTGAGTGTGACAACGACCGTATTGCCATTGGGATGGGCGGCAACAATATACTGTGTACCGCGTACACCCGTAATCCCCGCAGGAGTTTGAATATTTAACTGAGAGCCGCGATTGGTGAATTTACGAATTTGCAATCTCGCTTTACCACGCGGGATAAATAAATTGGTAATCCGACCATTATCTGGGGCGATCGCAAAGGAACGAATCTTAATCGTAGTATTTTCAGTTACATAGATTGAACCAACCGCCGTATCTACGGTCAAAATTGCGGAACTGTTCTCACCCGTAGAGATTTCATCGCTAACAACTTCTAAGCGATCGCCGATTTTAGCCTGCCGATTGGCATAGTTATATAAATTGCGATAGGTGACAGTTCCTGTCACTTGTGAAACTTGTAACCATTGATTAGTCCGAACTTGAATCCCACTTTGGGCTTGTATCTTTTGGCAGTCTGGCAATAGGATCGCGCTTGCTAAGGCAACAAAACTCAGATTTAGAATAGTAGCTAAAATATTAGGCTGTTTACGGTTTTGAGTCATTTTATGGAGAACAGGTCAATAATTCGGTAAGCATAAGCAAAATACCCAAGCTTAGGGGCAATCCATGAATTGCCCCTAAGCTAGAATAGCGGTTATACATCTTTTTTGCGTAAGTCCTAATAGATTAAGACTCTGCAAGGCACACTTTCCTTAAGAAACACGAATTTTGGGTAAACGATAAATGTTGAGCGATCGCGGCGTTGTCTATTGTGTCACCAACGATAGAGCTTATTTAGAATCGGCTTTAACCAGTGCAATGATTTTGCGGAGCCTAGAGCCTGAATTACCGATCTCGATCGGTTCTAATCTTCCTCTTGTACACAAACTATCAACTGAACTTGCTCTCAGTCAACACAATATTTCTACAATATTTCTGAATACCCCAGATGAATTGGCGGATCATCCTTTTGTCTCGCGATATTTAAAAACGAATCTGATCAATTGGAGTCCCTACCGAGAAACGCTCTTTTTAGATGCCGATATTCTGCCCTGTTTACCAATTGGTGATTTGTGGGCATATCTCGATCAAGGGGCGATCGCAATGGTACTTGATCGCCTACCGATGGTGGAAATGTGTGATCATATTTCTGAACAAGAGAAATCGTACACACTCGCAAAAATTCCTGCGCTTTCCAAACAGTTTAATAGTGGCGTGATGCTCTGGCGCAATAATGCTGAGACTCAAAAATTATTTAGTCAATGGCAGCGTGAGTGGCAAGTCTTCCAAAAACAAGATCAATTAGCACTGGTGCGGGCGCTGCATCACGCTCAAGTGCCTGTGGCGGAAATTCCCAGAACTTATAATGGTTCTCCGAGAGATTCTGTTGACTTAATTAAAGAAGGACAGAAGATTTATCTTCTCCACTGTTGGGGAGGGATGGTTGCTTCAGGAGAATTTCGCCAACATGCGGAATCTCGCTATCCAGAAATAGTTAATCGGGTTGACTTACTCATGTCTCTTGTTCATGTTTCTTGATGTCTCTTGATGATTTCGGCAAACCATGACTCTAAGCGATCGCCCCAGACTTCTAGAGAATATTCTGCTTCTACCTGTTGACGGCAAGAGAGGCGATCAATTTGATCTAAATGGGAAATTGATTCGATTAAACCCGCAACACTTCCCATCTCCACTAAAAATCCTGTTTTGCCATGTCTGACAATTTCTTTTAATCCACCGCTACTATAGGAAATCACAGGCACACCACAGGCAAAAGACTCGATTACCACATTACCAAAGGCTTCTATCCATCGGGGAGTCATCAACAAAGCTGTACATTGTCCCAGTTTTTTTTGGAGATCATCGGTCGATAGAAACCCTTCGTAATGGATTTTAGCTTTGGGAAAATCTTGTTGTACCTGTTGCCAATAAGCTTCGTCTTGAATAAATCCAAAAACATGTAATGGTAATCCCGTGGCTTGGGCGGCGGCGGCGGCATCCTCTAAGCCCTTTTCGGGAGAAATCCGTCCTACCCAGCCAAGGCGGCGACCTTCGGGCTGCGCCACAAAATTGTATAGAGTGACATCCACACCATTACTAATTAGAGTTAAGCGATCGCCATCACTAAAAGTATCCGCACAGGTGCGCGTGGAAACGGCGATCGTCTCAGGAAAGAGTTTTGAGGTTTTGCTGATCATCGCATCAATTACGGGCGATAGTGAAGCCATACTGATCCAATGGGCGATCGGGCGCTTAAAAAATGGTGTGAGGTAGAGCGGTAACCAGTCATAGGCAAAATTGAAGATCAAATCGAATTGCTCTTGAGAGTCTCTGGCATAGCTCCACATATTTTCTAAAACTGAGTTTTGTGGCAGCACAACTGTATCTGCACTAATCTTAGTTTGCGCCGAGACTTGAAGAGTTCCACTAATTTGGGTCAATTTTGCCACATTAGTTTGGGAACCCTCAGGCGCGACAATTTCCACTTGATGTCCCTTCGCAATTAAGGCTTTAGCGGCATTTTGCAGAGCTAGCTCAACTCCGCCCCCAACTCCTGAGCCTAATGCTCCTACAGGTGTAGACATGAATAGTAATCGATAGGAACTTTTTTTCTTTACGCTCACTTCACGCATCTCGCTCACTTCACTCATTTTCTAACCTGTTTTTATGGAGTTTTAGGTTTTTACAGCGATTAGTATAATATACTCATCATGCAATCAAACAGTTGATTTGATCATCATTATCACCATTAATCATTCTAAATCCTATGATCTTTGCCGATCGCAAACTAAATCTCGATTCTTCTTGGCGGATTGGGGAAGACGCTTTTTCGACAATTGTTGAGAAAATCACGGAATTACTTAACAAAAAGAATGCTAAACAAAGTTGTATTGTGGAATTTGGTAGCGGCGTTAGTTCGATTCGGTTAGCGTTGAACTTTCCTAATACTAATATCATTTCCATTGACGGCGATCGCGAATGCTATCAAGAAACACAAAATCTTGCCCTAGAGTTCCTGCAACCAACAGAGCTTTTTGAACTGAAATATCATCCTTTAAGTTTTCGAGAATATGGCTCTGGCAAAATTTTGTCTTATACACAAGACCCCACATTTAAGCCTAAATTCCCTATCGATTGTGTGATTATTGATGGTCCGCCATTCTATACATTGCGCGGCAGGGAAGCTTGCTTATATCAAGCATATGAACAACTGCGTGTTGGGGGATTAGTAATTTTGGATGATTTTAATCGAGAAATCGAACAGACTATTCTCAAGAATTGGATGTCAGTGTATACCGATAGTTTTGAGGTGGAAATTCTAGAAGTAGGGCATCACCTTGCTGTACTGGAAAAGAAGCAAGCAGTGACAGCTAACTGGACTGGTGAGGCTAAATGTCAAGATAGTCTAGAAGTTAACGATAAGTATCAAAAAATTGTTTCTGCGTTGCATATCCTTGAAAATGCCGATATTGCTAGTCTGGTAAATTATTTGCCAAGTCATATTGTGGTTAAGTCTCTGCAAAATAAAGACAATCTGGACAATTTTTTAAGAGTAATGTCGGCAATTCAGAACACATATAAGCAAGCATCTGAGGGCTTATATGGAGAAGATATTCATGGCATTCAAAACTCATCTTTGACTGCTCAGGAGTTACTCCAACAACAAATACAGAGCTTCTGTTCTTGTTTGCAACTGTTGGATTTGTAGCATCCTGCATTAATAGGATTGCGGCGCTTTGCGCCGCAATCCTATTTTTTAACTCATTCCCAATAAGCCCTTAGTTAGCCGCTTAATGGCAGCACCTGCGACATCGCGATAACGCATATCACCACAGAATATTCTACCCATACGCCGACTAGCACTTGGTCTCTTGATGCCCATTTTGTAGCCAAAACTGGGGACACGATAAAAAATAGAGCCAATGCGCTGCGCCCATGCCATATCTTCGCCCCATTCTTCTTGAACTGTGGCGGTATATTGTTTAAGTGCATCGGCGTTACCCGCGATCGCTTGATCGATCGCTTTACCTCCTAGCATTCCTGTCAACAGCGAAGGACGAATCCCCTCAGCCGTAAAAGGATCGACGATACAAGCGGCTTCTCCTACTAGCAAGGCATTTTGAGTATGCAGAGGTTGATTACCATCCCAAATACAAATGGGATGACCAAACTGTTTCATGGAAGTGATGTCAATGCCAAATTTTTGAGCATAGTTCGCAGTAAGTTCTTTCAAGTTTTGCTTCTCGCCACCCAAAAATGTCCCCGCACCAATAGAATAGCCATCAATTTTGGGGAAATTCCAAATATAGCCATTCTGGATTGAGCCAAAATCAAAATGAATCGTATCAATGTTTGGATTGTCAGGATGGGGAGTTTCCACTTCAAGGGCTGCTCCCATACGGCGTTTTCGCTCTTTAAAGCCTAACCACTTTGCCATAGAACCTCTAGCTCCATCCGCAGCAATTAGATACTTGGTAGCCAATATTTCTGTTTCCCCATCACGTTCTGTTTTTACCAACCACCGATCGCTTTTCCATTCAATACCTGTAACTCCCGTGCGATCGCGAAGTTCTACACCTAGTTTTTGTCCTTGCTGGACAAGGTAATGATCAAATATATTACGGCGCACCATCCACACAGGATCAAGGTCAGTTAGCTCCACCACTTCAGGATCGCCCATTTGCCATGTGTAGCAAATTTTGTTGACTGTTAGGGATATTGCTGGCGAAAAGTCAAAGTCAAACCATTTTTGAACCATAGGCGAGACACCACCGCCACAGGGCTTGTATCGGGGCAGGCTCTCTTTTTCTAAAAGTAAAACTGAACGTCCAAGTTTTGCTAAATGATAGGAAGCTGAACCACCAGAGGGACCTGCCCCAACAACAATGCAGTCGTACATAATAAAGAAGTTTATTTTAAATAAGTTTTAAATAATATTACAGGAAAATCTTTTAGATCCGACCTTACAGTGCTTATTATTCTTTGATCACCTGCCATTGGGTAACGGGGCGCATTGGTTTCCATCCCAAAAAGCTCCCGATCGCTTCCGCCCGATTAATAGATATTTGCGTGAGCGTGCCACCATACTTTTGTTGGCTTTGAAACAGTTTCTGCTCTCCCTCAAGGGTGACAACATTGGCTACTAAACGTCCTCGCGATCGCAAATTTTCCCAACAAGTTTCCAACAAATAAGGAACTGTCAAACCACCACCAATAAAGATAGCATCAGGTATTGGTAAACCTTGCAGAACTTCAGGTGCAGCACCTGCGATGATGTTTAAATGGGGAGTACCGAGAGTGATCGCATTGTCGGCAATAAAATGTGTGCGAGACTTCTCAATGGCGATCGCTTGACAACGGGGATGACTTCGCATCCATTCGATCCCAATGGAACCACAGCCAGCACCAACATCCCAGAGTAACTCTCCTGCATTGGGAGCCAGAGCCGATAATGTCACTGCTCTAATTTCACGCTTTGTCAACTGTCCATCATGATGATATGCATCATCGGGAAGCCCCACCATTCGCGATAGGATTTTGGCTTCAGGATTCGGAATACATTCTACGGCGATCGCATTGAGATCGGCGAATTCTGGGAAGTTTGGAAATTGATTTGCAACCGTAGAAATAATTCGTTCCTTTGTCCCATTGAGATGTTCTAAAACCGTAATTTTGCTATTATTAAAATGGCGATCGCAGAGAATATTTGCCACAATTTGCGGTGTTTCTTTGCCTGAACTCAGGATTAGCAGTTTTGCATTGGGATAAATATAAGCTTGTAAAAGCGCGGCAGGGCGACCGCATAGGCTTAGGGTTACCACTTCATTGATTGACCATCCTAAACGAGCGCAAATCAAGCTAAAAGTGGAGGTTGAAGGAATAATTAAGACTTCTTCTATGGGAATTCTTTTTAATAAAGTTGTGCCAATTCCAAACCAGAGTGGATCGCCGCTTGCCAAAACACATACTGATTTGCCGCAATCGCTAATTATTTGTTGAATAGTTTTTTCAATGGGAGATTCCCAAACTATATGCGATCGCCTATCTTCTGTTGAGTCTGGTAACATTGCCAAATGACGATCGCCACCAATTACAATTTCGGCGTTATCAATTAGCGATCGCGCCGTTGCACTTAATCCAGATAAACCATCTTCACCAATACCAATTACTGAGAGCCATTTTTTAGAATTCATTAGCTGGATTTCATTGATTAACTTAAGCACTCTTAAAGAACCGAATGATTTCGCGGACATTATCTAAAAATTGACCGTCAGTACTCAATTGCGCGATCGCCTGTTGTGATTCTTTGGATAAGCGCTGATGATCGCGATCATTCGTGGCACGGAGATCTTCAATATTTGCACCTAATCGCGATAAATCCCTGCGTGTTTCCGATGAAAACTGCTCATATTTGGTTGCCAAGGAATAGGGATTTTCCGTATTTAGCTGTTCATTAATTAAGCGTACTGATTCCTCTAAATTGGCGAAACGTTGACGTAGTTCCATAACATCTTCGCGAGGATAATTGATTTGTTGCAAAATCGCTAGCAAACGCTGATAAATATATTCATACGCACTAATCGCAGGACGTAAAATCGTTAACAACAGAGCTGCGATCGCACCCACATAACCAATAGTTCCTATGCCATTAGCTGCGAGAAGATACAAACCGAACGCTGATATTAGATGCAACACAAGGGCGAGAATTAGCGATCTAGTCTGTAGCGATCGGACATAGGGAAGTTGATTTTGATCGACATTGATTCCATTCTGCTGCGAAATTGTCGCTTGATCGAGAACGGATTTAGCCTGAAAGTAAACATTCCAAGGTACAGTGACGATGATGATTAGCCATATAAAAATGCTTGCGCCAATTAGCCAATCAACGAAGTTTCCCAATGGTAAATTGAACCACTGAGTTAATCCACAACCTGCTAAAAATAGCAGTAACAAAGCGCCAAGCCAACCAATAAAATTATTCATTTGATTTATCTACTCTTGATTTGCTAATCTTTATAATTTATACAAAAAATCTAAGTACAGGACAAAAAGTTGCAAAATTAGACAGGAAGGGGTTTTATAAAAGATAACCACATCGCAAATAAAACCCCTATCAAAGAGATTAACCTATTCCGAGAAATGTTGCAGCACCATCTGCAATGGAATGCAGCAAGACTCGCATTTGTATCCACATTTCTAATTGCGCTAA
>JBIKYX010000126.1:0-11102 GCA_044355035.1 Pseudanabaena sp.
AGCATAATTCTGAGTTTAAGAGCTTTAGTTTTAACTTCTACGCGTTGGGAGCAATTCTGGCAAAATCTCAATCAGTATGGGTTTCCTGTTGCCACTTAATAAGTGTATTATATTAAGGTCGCACCCCATCTACTTAAGCTAAACTTGATATAGATTAGTGAATGACCAATAATCTAAGCCATGAGAACCGACAGCATCTTCTACAAAATCTTTGAAACTCTCCCAGACACGCTATTTGCGTTGATTGGTGAATCGACCGAACTAGCCAAAGATTATGAGTTTAAATCCATAGAAGTAAAAGAGCTTGCCTTTCGGATTGATGGCGTTTTTATATCAGAACAACCTAACCATCCTATTTATTTTGTCGAAGTGCAGTTTCAAAAAGACGCTAGTTTCTATTGGCGCTTCTTCTGTGAAATATTCATTTATTTGCGGCAATATCAGCCAAGTCAAGATTGGCAAGCTGTGATTATTTTTGCGAAACGTAGTATTGAGCCAGATTTCCCCAATCAATATCGAGGATTACTGCCCCAACTTCATCGCGTGTATCTGGACGAATTAACCATTGATCCTAATCAGGCGATCGGCGTGAATATTGCCGAGTTGGTGATTGCGAACGAAGATGTGGCGATCGAAACAGCTAAAACATTAATCGCTCAAACTCGCCAACAGGTAGAGGATTCGAGCTTTCAGCAAATAGTGCTAGACTTGGTGAAATCGGTTTTAGTTTATAAACTTGGTAAAGATAAAGAGCAGGAGTTAAGAATTATGTTTACTAAAGAAGACATGAAAAAAGCTTGGCTAGTTCAAGAGTTTATGAAAGAGGCTAAAGCTGAAGGTAAAGCTGAAGGTAAAGCTGAAGGCAAGGCTGAAGGCAAGGCTGAGGGTTTAGAGGAAGCTGTTCGATGGGTGGCTGTTAATATGCTGAAAATAGGGATATCGCCTGAGCAAGTAGCTGTTGCTACTGGGCTAACTTTAGAGCAAGTTCAAAAATTATTGAAATAGTTACTATGTTTATCAAAAGTGACTATTTGTCATCCGTCCTTCTGGCGACACGGTGGAAATTGTCAACGATCAAAAATTTAAAGCAAAAACTTGGTAAATAATTCACCCCAAAAAGCAACCGCCATCGTGATAACCATATTTGTTACATCGTAAAGCACTGTAAAGCGGTAAAGTAGACGCAGATCTAAAAGCTTTTTTTTGTTTGTTTTATGGCTTTTCAACGTGCTAGCGGAATTTTGTTGCATCCCACTTCATTACCCAGCCAATTTGGGATTGGAGATTTAGGTGAGACAGCTTATCAGTTTATTGAGTTTTTGTCGCGCAGTGGTCAGAAACTTTGGCAAGTGTTACCTCTGGGACCAACAGGTTATGGTAACTCGCCCTATATGTGCTTCAGCGCGATCGCTGGTAATCCCTATTTGATTAGTCCTGAATTACTGGCAAAGCAACATTTGCTCCAAGAAGAGGATTGGGCAGATATTCCTGAATTCAATCAAGATCGGATTGATTTTGCGTTGGTGATGCCATATAAACGCAAATTATTAGAACTTGCTTATACTCGCTTCAAACAAGGGTTTACCGATCAAGATCAGCAGCATCACCATGATTTGTACTTAGTTCAAGAACAGTTCAAAAAGTTTTGCATCGAAGAAGCTGATTGGCTCGAAGACTATGTGCTGTTCATGGCGCTGCATGAAGAAAATCCTGAAATCATGTGGAACAACTGGGAACCCGCTATCGCTAAGCGTGATCCCCAAGCATTGCAACAAAAGCGGGAAGAACTAGAAGACAAAATTGGCTTTCAGAGATTTTTGCAATTTATCTTTTTTGATCAATGGCTGAAACTCAAGCAATATGCCAACATGCGACATATTCAGATTATTGGCGATATCCCCATCTATGTATCGCACAATAGCGTTGATGTTTGGGCAAATCCTGAAAACTTCGCCCTCGATCCTGAGACTTATGAAGTAGCGATGATGGCAGGTGTGCCGCCTGATTATTTCAGTGCCACAGGGCAGCTATGGGGCAATCCTGTCTATGACTGGGATTATCTCCAAAAGACAGATTTTGGTTGGTGGATCGATCGCTTTAGATTTTTAAATCGCTATGTCGATATTATTCGCATCGACCACTTTCGCGGCTTTGAGTCATTTTGGCAAGTTGCCGCAGGTGAAGAAACTGCCATGAATGGCGAATGGAAACTGGCTCTGGGCGATGCCATGTTTACCAAGCTCCAAGAAGTGATGGGTGACTTGCCAATTCTTGCTGAAGATCTAGGCGTAATTACTCCCGAAGTCGTGAAATTACGCGATGATTTTAGTTTCCCTGGGATGCAGGTGCTGCTATTTGCCTTTGGTGGTGATTCCCATAATTTTCATTTGCCACACCACTACAGACAAAACAGTGTGGTTTATACAGGAACCCATGACAATGACACGGCGGTTGGCTGGTGGCAAAGGTCAAGCAAGTATGAAAAACAATTGTTTCACAAATATGTCGTGGGCTATGCCGCAGGTGAGCCGATTAACTGGGTGCTAATTCGGATGGCGATGGCTTCGGTGGCGGTAATGGCGATAGCGCCTTTGCAAGATGTGCTTGGCTTAGATAACAGTGCCAGAATGAATGTCCCTGGCACAGCGACAGGTAACTGGGGCTGGCGTTATAGCGATCCTGATTTGTTAACTCAAGAGTTGAGCGATCGGCTATTAGAAGTGACGCAGATGTATAGTCGCTAAATAGGATAAAGGGTTGATGCTTTGGTTGATGCTTTGGTTGATGCCTCGTGTCAGCCCTTGATCGTATTAAAAAAACTTGACACAAAGTTTGATGTGACAATATATCTATAATTAATTAATTTCTCAAACGATTCCCATAAAGTCGTTTTACCCCAAAAAAATGTCTTCCCTCGCTTTTGAAGCTTTACTCATCATTTTGCTCATTGTTGCCAATGGTGTTTTTTCGATGTCCGAGCTAGCCATTCTCTCTGCTCGCAAAGTGCGTCTAGAGCAATGGGCAAAGGAAGGAAATACCAGAGCTAAAGCGGCTTTAAGGCTGACTAGCTCCCCCAATAATTTTTTGTCAACAGTCCAGATTGGTATTACTTTAATTGGAATTTTAAGCGGCGCTTTGGGCGGTGCAACGGTAGCCAAAACCCTAAAAGAATTATTAGATACAATTGACCTATTAAAACCCTATAGCGAGACTCTTAGTTTTACGATTGTCGTAGGGATCATTACTTATCTTTCTCTGGTGGTTGGCGAACTGGTTCCTAAACGTTTAGCCATGAGCAACGCTGAAAGAATTGCCTGTACCGTCGCCCCACCAATGCGATTCCTTGCTAATGTTGGTAAACCTGTAGTTTATTTGTTAAGTGTATCGACAGAGGCTTTACTTGGTATTTTAGGCATTCAGGCAAGTGAAGAGTCACAGGTAACTGAAGAAGAAATTAAGGTGATGATTGCTCAGGGTGCTGAGTCGGGGATGTTTGAGGAAGCAGAGCAGGATATGGTGGAGCGAGTATTTCGTTTAGGCGATCGCCCAATCAAGTCCTTAATGACCCCGCGCACCGAAATTGACTGGATCGATGTTGATTCTCCCTTTGACGAGACGCAGCGCGAAGTTTTAGAAAGTGGACATTCACGATTTCCTGTAGCTAGAGAAAATCTTGATGATTGTTTAGGAATTGTCGATATTCGCGAGTTTTTGAAGGCAAGTCTTCATGGTGCGCCGATTGATTTACTCAAGGTCAGTAGCCCGCCGCTATATGTTGCGGAAACAGCAAGTGCTTTAAGCGTATTAGAGCAGTTCAAGCAATCTGGCGATCGCGTAGCGATGGTGACAGACGAGTATGGTGGTGTCGAAGGCATGGTGACGCTTACTGATTTGCTGGAAGCGATCGTCGGTGATTTGCCATCAAGCGATCGCCAAGGTGATCCTGATGCGATGCAGAGAGAAGATGGATCATGGTTAATTGATGGCATGATTTCTAGCGATCGCCTTAAGGAAGTTCTGGAAGTGGAAGATCTTCCCTATGAAGAAGAACGCAATTATCACACTCTCGGTGGCTTGATGATGACCTATCTCCGTCACATTCCGATGGTGGGCGAGCATTTCACTTGGGAAAGAATGCGGTTTGAAGTCGTTGACATGGATGGAAATCGTGTGGACAAGGTTTTGGTAAATGTCTTGCCGCCAGTATTACCCGCCGAAGAAGAACCCAGAAATCATTCTAAAAGATAGTAATAAAAAATAGAATTATCACAAAAAATACAGATTTTTATGGCTTAATAGGAACTTCCCAAATAGCAATATTTCTATCTTGACTACTACTAATTAACTTAAGTTGATCGGGAGTAATCACTAGAGAAGTGACCAGATCGGTATGCCCGATTAGATTCCAAAGTAAAGATCTTGTTTTCAGATTCCAAAAGCGAATGGAATTAGGATTGTCTTTGCCGCCACTAAACAGATAGTTGCCATCGTTAGTAATGGCGATCGCCCCAATCGCATCTTCATGTCCAGATAGAATAAAAGCTTGTCTGCCCGTAGCAATATCCCAAACTCGAATCACATTATCATTACCGCCGCTAAGCACCTGCTTGCCATCAGGCGTGATCAATACTGAAGATATACCCGCACGAGAGACGGCGATCGTCGATAAGTTTTTACCAGTTTGGACATCCCAAATACGGATCGTCTTATCGCGACTAGCACTCGCCAATAGCTTCCCATCGGCTGAAATCGCTAAGCTCAAAACTCTATCCGTATGCCCTGTAAGCGATCGCCTTAATTTCCCTGTGGAGATATGCCAAAGATTGATCGTCGAGTCATAGCTACCACTGGCTAACAAGTCTTGAGCAGGGGCGATCGCTAAATTATTCACCAAATTAGTATGACCGCTTAGGGTTCTGACAACTTTACCTGTGGCGACATCGATGATTTTGATGTTTTTGTCCTGTCCCGCCGTGGCAATTTGCTGATTAGACACAAACACCACCGCACGCACCCATCCCCCCTGATCGCGAATTTCCCTAATTGGTATAGGATTATCGCCTTCTAATTGCCAAAGCTTCACCGTTCCGTCATCACTAGCACTAGCGATCGCTTTGCCGTCGGGACTAATTGCTACAGTCTGCACCGCGTCCGTATGTCCTTGCAAAAATCGGAGTGGATTTAAACGTTTCTGTTGAAAGGTTGGCAATTCTATTTTTATTTCTTCAAAATCGCCAAGGGCAGAAACTTTAATCGCAGTACCGATACTTAATCCTGCAATTAGCGCAAGAACAACGGACAAGCCCAACACAATCTTTGAAGTTGGTTTGCGTGTGGATTCTTGGAGTGACTTCTTAATTGACTTCCGTTTTGTATTCTTCCTTCCATTAGATTTATCATTATTGGCAAGCTTATCAATCTGTTCGATATCCTTGATCACTTTTAAAATTGCTTTGCCATTAATCGGGCGATCGCTGGGTTTACGAGCTATTAAAACATCAATCAAGTCAGCGAATTCTTCGGAAATATCAGGGGCGTGTGATCGCCAGTCAAAGGTGTCCAGATCGGGCTTGTAGGTATCGAGGGGATACTTACCCGTGACTAAATGAATCATCGTGCAGCCAAGGGCATAAAAATCGGACTGAGTGACCGCAAACCCTTTTTCTTGTTCAGGGGCAGTATATCCGACGGAGCAGATGCTGGTAACGCCTTGGACACCACCGATTTTAGCTAAGTAGGTATGGGTTGCTTCGCGCACAGTTCCAAAATCAATCAGGACTAGCTGCCCTGAAGGTGACAGCATGATATTCGCGGGTTTAATATCGCGATGCAAAAAGCCTTTGCTATGCACCAGATCGAGAATTTCGATTAGCTGCCGTAACCATGCGATCGCCCGTTTTTGCGCGATCGGTTTGCCTTGACGTTGATTAATCCATTGCTCAAGGTTCAACCCTTCAATTTTTTGCATGATGATGCCATGCAACATTTTGCCTTCGGGAAGATCGTGATGTAAGTATGTTTCAATTTTTGGGATACCCGCATGTTGAATCTGCCCCAGCACAAAAGCCTCTTGTTGAAAAAGTTCAACCGCCTTGCTATCCTCATTTAGTTCTTGTTTAAGGATTTTTAAGATCTTGGGTTGTCCTGCGGGATTTTCCACTTCATAAATCAATCCAAACCCCCCAGAGTCATTTAATAACTTGGTGACGGAATAACAGTTCTCAAGCAACAACTCCGCACCACAAGCGAGACAATTACGCGAAATACTGTTATTGGAATGTTTGGGATCGGTACAGACGGGATTAATGCATAGACGCATGGCTTTTTAATAGCTTCTTAAAATTGCTTTTTGAATGGCACTTTAAATGACATTTCAAGGCGTACCCCATACTATAATCGAGCTTCGCAGTCAATTTATAGCAAGCTCATCGAAAGTAAAAAGATCACTAGATAATCTCTCTACTTTCAGAGTTAAATCATCCATGCTCGAATACATCACAACCCTCTTCATCAACGCCGCCATCTTTGCCCTGTTTAGTCTCGGACTTAATTTGCAATGGGGCTTTGCAGGCTTAGTTAACTTTGGTCATGTTGCATTTATGACCATCGGCGCATATACCACGGTGCTACTAACTCTCAATGGTGTACCTTGGTTCTTCGCTCTACTCATCGCCGCCGCGATCGCAGGTTTACTTGGCATCATCATTGGCAGCACCGCCTTAAAACTACGCGAAGATTATTTGGGCATCGTCACAATTGGCGTGTCAGAGATGATTCGCCTATTTGTGAATAATGAAGAATGGCTGACTAAAGGCACAAGGGGCGTACAGGATTTTCCATTGCCATTAGTTAACCTCGTTTCCCGTCAATATTATTCCTTTGTCCTCGCGGCGCTATTGCTGGTAGTAGTGGTGGTGGTGTACTGGCGCTTGGAATGGCTAGTGCGATCGCCTTGGGGACGTGTGCTGAAGGCAATTCGCGAAGATGAAGAGGTGGTGAAAGCTCTAGGCAAAAATGTGTTTTGGTACAAGTTACAGGCTTTTGCGATCGGTGGGGCGATCGGTGGTCTGGCGGGAGCATTTTACGCTTGGCAATTAACGACGGTTTATCCAGATAATTTCATATCTTTGCTTACTTTCCAAGCATGGACAATTATTGCGATCGGCGGCGCTGGTAATAATTTGGGTGTGATTTTAGGCGCGGTTATTTTTCAGGCTTATAATGCTCTACCCAGATTTCTTCCCGAACAAATCCGTGCTGATGGCGGTAGGTTTGAAGCAATTCAGCTAATGATGATTGGACTTACCCTGATTTTATTAATGCTATGGCGACCACAGGGAATTTTAGGCAATAAAGACGAATTAACCTTAAATCGCTAGCTGAGGTGAGGGAGATGATATTAAGATTTGGGCGATCGCTTTGTTTTAGCTGACTTTGGTGATTGAGCTTTTTTTGCTGAAAGCTTTTGAAGTTTTTGGACTTCTTTGAGGCTTAGTCCTGTGAATTGGGCAACTAAATCGCCAGAAATGTTGGATTGCATCATGTTTAAAGCAATTTGTCGTGCAGTTTCAGCTTTGCCTTTAGCTTCGCCCTTAGCGATACCCCTAGCCTCACCTTTGGCTAGACCTTTGGCTTCACCCTCAAGCAAGATTTCTTGATAAATAACTGATTCTTTCATGATTTCGCTCCTTAAAAGTCTTTGGATGATTTCTTTGTTTAGGGCTATGCCTGATATTATAGCGGTCGATACGGCGACGTTGCTTTGAACTTGTTTATCGGTAATTTGTTCAATTTGCTTGGCAACCTGTCTGAGAGTTTCTTCGGGGTTTTTGGTTTGTGAGAGGGCGGCAAAGGGTAATAGTCCTTGGTATTGCTGAAATATTTCGGTGGGCTGCTCCCAAATCCTGATTACGTTAAATTGATGGCTGAGTCCACCAAGGTTAAATGTGGTTTCGTAAACCAGTGGCGATTGACTGGGTGTGAGGTAAATTACGACTTGATAGATTTCCATGTCGGGGAACTGACGATGCAACCTCAACAGATAATCGGTCATGCGGAAGGGGATATTTTTATTAGGGTCGGTCTGAAACTCTATGTGGAGGATCATTTTCAATGATTTCAGAAATATCACGGAGTCAGCCCGAATTGGCTCGACTGAGAGTTCGGATGGTTCGAGTTTGGTAAAGGTAATCGGTTCCCCTAACAGCCAACTGGCAAAGTCGGTGGGGAAGGTTTCGGCGAGGAATTTACAAATATTGTCGATCATTGCGGGATTTTATCATTGAATAATCATTGCCTAAGTTTGTCTGCAAATATATATGCTAGGTTATAGATTCTGACTTGGAGCGCCGTTATGACAATTTCGGGTAATCGCAAGCTAATTACAAAAATAGAACTGCCTGATGAGGACTTTGAGCCAATGCCCGAAGGCGATATCCAACGTCGAAATTTAAGCTATGCCACCGAAGCCTTAAAACTTTGGTTTGAGAAACAAGAGAATGTGTACGTTTCAGGGAATCTATTTGTTCGCTACGAGCAAGATTTAGTAGAGAAAAGAGTCGCACCTGATATTTTTGTTGTTTTTGGGATGAGCAGCGAAGATAGAGTTAGTTATACGATTGGAGAAGATGGTGGCAAAGCACCTGATTTTGTTTTGGAAGTTATTTCAAAGGGAACAAGAACAAAAGATCGTAAACAGAATCCATTAATTTATAAATATCTAGGTGTAAAGGAATATTTTCAGTACGATCCTTCGAGCAAGTTCTTGAAATCTAGTTCGTTACATGGGGTGCGTTTAGAAAATGGTGAGTATGAGGCGATCGCTTCTTCAGTCTTAGCTGATGGTACTTTGTCATTGCATAGTGAAGTTTTAGGTTTAGATTTACATTTGTATCCAAATCTGAACTTTCGTTTCTTTGACCCAATTTCTAATCAGATGTTACGGTCTTATGCTGAGTCAGAACATGATAGATATCAGGCTGAACTGGAGCGTTCTCAGGCTGAGTTAGAGAAATTGTATGAGCAACAGGCTAGGCGGGAGGCGGAGGCGATCGCGGAGCAGGAGCGTAATGAAAAGCTCCAAGAACGCAATGAAAAGGAAAAACTTGCAGCATACCTTAGATCTCTGGGAATTAATCCAGATGATATTTAAGAAATTTTCTTCTTCCCCCTTTTTAAGGAGGATTGAGAGGGGATCTTTAGTGATTAAAAAAAACGTGCAAGACCTGTTAGAATTTAGATTGGGAATAGGGAGTAACGTATTTTTAGTAGATATTCGATTGTAGAAATCCCCCTTCTATGCTTGAGGCTCTGCGCTCAAATCTATTCTCGAATAAATCAATAGGCAAGACGGTTCAATGAAATTTCAGATTTCGAGATTTCTCGTATTAGGTTTGTTTACTTGTTTGACAGCGATCGCTATCCAGAGTTGCATATTAAATAATCAAGCCCAGCTTAAACCATTTAAGGTGGGATTAAATAGCTGGTCAGGTTATCAGATTGCGCTCTATGCCAAAGAAGCGGGTTTATTTCGTAAGCATGGCTTAGAAGTTGAATTTATCAGCTTCATTAACCAACAAGACAATATTCGCGCCACGATGCGCGGCGCACAGGATGCTAGCTTTGTACCTTTACCAGAGGTAATGCAGGTTGATGCATCGCAGGAAAAGCCTGTTTTTGTGATGGTTGCCGATATCTCGGCTGGTTCCGATGGGATTGCTGCGAGTCCTGGCATTAAATCGGTTCAGGACTTAAAAGGTAAAAAAGTCAGCGCCAAACTCAGTACAGTTTCGCATTTGGTTTTACTCGAAGCCCTCAAGGCAAATCAACTGAAACCAGAGGATGTGGAAATTGTCGATGTCATTAATGAACGCGGCGCTAGTATGCTCAAGAAAGGTGAAGTTAGTGCATCGGTGCTTTGGGAACCGCTCATGGAAAAGACCGCTAAAGCAGTTGGTGGTCAAGTAATCTACACTACGGCTGATGTGGACAGTGTGGTGATTGATGGCTTAGCAACGCGATCGAGCATTATTCAGTCTAAACAAGATGAGCTAGTGCGATTTATCCAAGCTTGGTTTGATGTGATGAAGGCTGTTGAGACTAAACCTCAGGAGGTTTTTGCATCTGTTGGGAAACAGCTAAATATGACCGCAGAGGAATTTGCCACAGACTATCAGGGGCTGATAAAAGGTAACTTAGCACTGAATCAGCGTATGTTTAAGGGGGGGCGATTGTTAGAGGCTTACCAACAAACTCGTCAACTACTCTTATCAGATCCGCGTCACGGTCGTAATATTCGAGAAGATGTAGAAATTAACGCAACTCCTATTACTATAGCTACGAAAAACTGGCAGAGTTGAGACATTAGCTACACACACAAGTCGCTTTGTCTGCGCTTCAATCATTTACTGTAAAAAAGTCATGTTTTGTAGATTTTAATAAATTTATTACGTTACTTGTGATGCAATGATAGGTCAACATAAAAGCTTAAAAAATAGAATTTCTGTATATTAAGTTTTTATTTTATGTGTTTATCTATTTTATCCAGACACCATGCCTTCAAATTATACAATCAATGACTATAGCCTAAGAGATGCTGACTACTACATGGATCGCATCCCTAACGCTATCATTGAGAAATTGAGTACCGAAGAACATAAAAATCTTAAAGATGTAATTTCCTCTGCCCTTCCTAAATCTTCGCCAAAATTGATAGATTTAAGGTTTGTGATTAACTTGATCTTTGCAAGATATTTCTTTGTTTTATTGATTGGTAAAGATCGTTATAAACAATGGGCAAAAGTTCAAGATATAACCGAACTTTATGACACTTACTCTTATCGCACTTACCCTTATCGCATTTCCTCTTCTCACACTTCCCCTTTTACCAAAATCGCCCATCGCATTACGGCGTTATTGCTGTTTTTTGCCATGAATTTATTGGTGAGTGGGTTTATCATTTTATTTGTCTATTTAATTTTGGCTCAATAGGTGATTCGGGGAGGTAAAGAAAGGAGAGAGTCCAACAAAGCACTTAGCAAAGCTTTACCCCTCCTCTTGGCATTATGAACAAACTCAAAGAAGCCCAAATACAAAGGTAACTT
>JBIKYX010000172.1:0-3393 GCA_044355035.1 Pseudanabaena sp.
GGTACATGAATTTTTATTTGTGCAAGCGTTTTACCTGCTTTCCCTACTTTTTCTTGCATTTTACCAGTTTTAGATCTCCTTGTAAACCATTGCTTGTATGCTTTTCTGGCTTTTTCAGCAAGCCCTACTTAAGGAAATTTATGCAATTATTTCAACCATTTCTATTTAGTTTGAGCCTTGCTTGTTTAGCATTATTAGGAGCTTGTGGTAACAGTATCCCAACAAATACCAGTTCAACAAGTCCAGCCCCATCCGCAAAATCCGTTGAGACTTCTAAAGCTAATGCTTCTCCTAGTATGGCAAAATCAGCAACTCACAATAGCGCTGCTAATCAGGGGGGACAGGTGATTGAATCAGGAATTTATCATTTAGAGTTTGTCCCATTGATAGAAGCAGACAGTATCCATCTCGACTTCTATCTGCAAAAGGGCGATAATCACGAAGCAATTCCTGATGCTAAGGTAATGGCTCAAGTTCAGTTGCCTGATGGCACTCAAAAGACATTAGAGCTAGAATATGGCGCTGATGGCAAGCATTACGGAGCAAATCTACCGAGTAAATTAGTCGGTGAATATAAGGTGGTGATTTTGTCAGATATTAAAGGCGAAAAAGTGAATGGAAGATTTAGCTTTAAGAAATAGCCTGCATAACATGAGGATGATAAAAATTTTGGTTTCTCTGCCTTATTTTAACCCGACTCTAGTCGTACTCATTAACAACTGCCGATCGCATATCTCCTGACTCATCGCAGGTTCTAAACAGGCAAAACCTTTACACACCTGCGCGATCGCATCGGGATTGGCTAACTGGCGATCGATGCGTAACATCACCGATGGCAGGTATTGAGCATTGAGATAAGCATATTCCGTGGGATGAGTGCGAACAAGGGTATGGTTACGGAACCAGTCAAAGGCGACTAATAGACTGGGACAAGCCACGGGACTATTGCTAAGTATTAATCCAAAACGTTTCAGCCCTAGTTCGGCTCGGTCTAGATATTCTAATTTCTCAGTGATACTGGCTAAACGAACTAAATTAGCGATCGCAATGCCATTGGGTGATGGTGTAGCATTATCCTGATAGTTGCGTTCCCGCAGTAATAGATGCTGACTGGAGTCGCTGGTGGTGTTAAAATAGCCGCCCGACATCGTATCCCAAAAGTCGCGATCAAACTCTGCTTGAATGGCGATCGCCTGTTCTAAATAAAAATTCGCTTCTTCAGGAATCGCTTGATGGAGATCGAGCAGAGCCTTAATTAACAGTGCATAATCTTCTGACTGAGCAGATACTGCGGCTTGACCTTCATAATTAATCCTTTGTAAGCGTCCCTGAATCCATTGATTATTGAGAATAAATTTCGCGGCGTTAACAGCAAGCTGTTTATAAATTGGATTTTGGAAAGCCCGATAAGCTGTTGTTAAACCTGAAATCATCATCGCATTCCAAGCCGTAATTGACTTAGTATCGGTTACGGGAGGAACGCGACCTTCCCAATCGATTTCTTGAATATCCGCCTGACTACGAGCTACAGGAAAAGCATCGGTGGGGCGAGAATATTCACCATAGCGACGGCGAAATAATTTGGTGAGACAAGCTTCAACTTCTGGGGATAGTTCCCCAAGATTTTTACGCTGCAAGACATTGGCTTCTTCAAAGTTCCCCTTCACCGAAACCGTAAATTCTTGAGTTAATAAATCCAATTCTGTCGCACTAAATATCTTCTTTAGTTCCGCATAACTCCATACCCAAAATTTGCCCTCGCGTCCTTCGCTATCAGCATCTTGAGAAGCATAAAAACAACCCTCCTCGGCTAACATCTCGCGCTGAAGCCAATTGGCGGTCACGGCACAGGCTCTCGCGATCGCTGGTTCTTTTAACCCCGACAACCAGAGATTGGCGAGATATTCCATATTTAAACCATTGTCATAAAGCATCTTCTCAAAGTGGGGAACTGTCCAAGTATGATCGATCGTGTAGCGATGCCATCCTCCTGCTACATGGTCAAAAATACCACCCAGAGCGAGATTTAGTCCACGTTGTTGAGCCTTATCTTTTAGTACAGTTTGAGCAGAGTCAAAGCGGCTGGCTCTCAACAACAAATTCGCATAGGGAACCATCGGAAAACAAGTTCCATAATCGCGGTTAGTAACTACTTCTGCACATTTACTAATTCCATTACCTAGCACTTGATCGCTAATCACTGGCACAGGGACAAGTTTATTCACTTGATGGAGATTGCGGACGATCTGCTCTTTATATTCGATAATATCTTGATGGCGATCGTAATAAATCTCACAAATAGACCGCATTACCTGCAAAAATCCAGGGCGACCATAGCGCGGCTCGATCGGAAAATAAGTGCCGCCATAAAAGGGCACTAAGTCATCGGGAGCTAAGAATAAATTTAATGGCCATCCCCCACTTTCGCCCATGATCTGCACCGCTTGCATATAGATGCTATCGAGATCGGGACGCTCTTCGCGATCAACTTTAATCGCCACAAAGCGATCGTTCATATAATCCGCAATTAAAGTATCCGAAAAAGCCTCATGCTCCATCACCGTACACCAATGACAACTGGAATAGCCAATCGACAAAAAGATCGGCTTGTTTTCAGCTTTTGCCTTTTCTAGAGCCTCATCGCCCCAAGGATACCAAGCGATCGGGTTGTCAGCATGTTTACGAAGATAGAGACTTTGCGATTGCGAGAGACGATTGGGCATAGGTCTGAGTGGGACGGGGATATTGAGTTTTGTATAACGACGCTATATTAGAGTGTAGCTTTTTCTAGGGGAAAACTAGCTGGATCATATTGAAATTGGTCAAGCGTTCCTTCTTGAATTTTTTCAATTACGGCTTCAATGGTTTCTAGGGGAACAAGGAACCATTCCCTTGGTTGTACTGATATGCCAAAGCGATCGGGTAGGGATAATTCTAATCGGGCGTTGTCGAAAAATTTGTGCAGCAAAGCCTCAAGTTTTTTAGGATTAATATTTACTAATTTGAATGTGCGGGCAATTTTCACATCGGCGAGCAGGTAGGTGGGCTCTTTTTTAGCATTGGCAATGCGCTTTTTCACGTCGCCGCTAGTCACGCCGATCTTGTGAATGACAGAACGATTTTCGACAATGAAGGGATGATCGGATTGGCTTTGCAGCACATAGATGTAACCTGTTGGTAAGTCGTCTGAGACTTCAGTACTGAGAAAAAGTGGTCCGAGATCGGGAGTGGTGATGCGGCGGCTGGTTTTGTCTTTATTTAAAGCGCGTTGCAGCGATCGCAATAATAAATCGCTCTCAGTGCCATTGTCATAAACAACTCGTAAGCGAGAGTTAGGCAGACCGTAATCGCTGGTAAACCATTCTCCCATTTCGGCAACGATGACTTTCTGCC
>JBIKYX010000127.1:0-10950 GCA_044355035.1 Pseudanabaena sp.
AGTATTTCCCTTCTTGGCTACGTTCTGATTTTCTACCCAAATGGGATATAACCATTCTCCCTACTTGATTGGTATCTTATTTTCTCCCAAGCCCCTTACAACCCAGATTAGAGCAAAGGATAGTTGCATGAGCGCCTACATCGCTATCCATTTACAAAAACAAATTCGAGAGCATTTTTACGAATGCTGCGCCTACTGCAAAACAGGAGAATTTTTAACAGCAGTTACCTTTGAGTTTGAACATATTCAACCGATTTCCACAGGAGGCGAAACTACATTTGCCAACCTAGCTCTATCCTGCCCTTCGTGCAATCGCCACAAAGGAAATCGTCAAACTGCGCCCGATCCTAGCAACAACGATCTAGTGCCGCTATTTCATCCGCAACAACAAATTTGGCAAGATCACTTTAGTTGGGACAAGTCCAAAACAGAAATTATAGGCAAAACAGCGATCAGGCGAGCCACTATTACTGCCCTTAAAATGAATCGCTCATCTCTAGTTCGAGTTCGAGCCATGTGGGTAAAATTAGGAGAACATCCACCTATATTTTCAAAATTAGTTCAAGAAATTCGTTTAGAAGCACAACAAAAAGGACTTACACCCGAAATCTTAGAGGAAATCCTCAAGGATGACTTTTAAAGCCATTCCAAAATATTTCTATCATTAAAGCCGCTAGTTTTTTAACAGCGATCGCGCTACATCCTTGACCTCATTAAATGCGATCGCGCTTTTGCCACTGGTTACTTATTTTGTCATGCCAACCATACCAACAAACAAATTTTTTGAGATAATAGATAATTAAAATGTAAAGCGTTGGTCAAAATTATGGCTATTTTTGCTGCTGTTCAAACTCCTGAAAGAGTAAAAGATACCGTGCGGGAAGTAGTACGCAAGACTTACCCGAAATATAAAGTCATTGTGCTAGACGATGATTTCAACACTTTTGAGCATGTGTCAAACTGCTTAATGAAATATATCCCCCAAATGACGGAGGAGCTAGCGTGGGAATTAACCAATCAAGTCCATTTTCAAGGCTTAGCGATCGCTTGGGTTGGACCATTAGAACAGGCTGAGATGTATCACGAGCAACTGAAGGAAGCTGGACTGACGATGGCTCCCCTCGAAGTTGAATGACAGTCACCCATTAGCATGATTCTGTAGAGAGGGAATCGCCTCAAAAGCCTAGAAACTCTTTCTATACTTGGGTTTCCGCTATTTTTATCTTTCGGGAACAATGGGAACTATGCCCTTCATCTCCAGTCAGAAGAGGCATAGTTCAAAAGGAATCAAAACTCATGAAATCTCTTACAAAAATCTATTTGGGTGCAGCGATCGCTACAGCCGTGATGACATCCTTTAGCGCGATCGCCTCAGCCGAAACAGTCAGACTCCCTGGAAGCTATGTCGGCGCTGGAATTTCCACACAAGCTCTTGCTACGAATTCATCGGTAATTGGTGCAAACATCGCGGGACGATATAAGTTTGATGATGCACCAGTTTCCGTCAGAAGTTCTGTTCTGTTTAGCAATAGTGGCACATCCATCGTCCCTACAGTTTCCTATGATGTACCCTTAGGCGATCGCACCAATGTCTATCTCGGTGCAGGTGCTTCAGTCAAGGTTGGCGGTGATAGTAGCTTAACGGGCAATCAAACTGCATTTGCCTTACAGCCTGGGGTAGAGGTTAGTCTCAACAGGAATTTACTCCTCTATGGAAATGCCGTAATTCCATTTAATGGTCAAACTGACGGTTCCGCAGGAACATCTCTACAAGCAGGTTTAGGTTTCCAATTCTAATAAGACTGTATAAAAAAGGCGGCGCAAAGCGCCGCCTTTTTTATGATTCCCAATAACGACAACCTTGACAGGGACCATTAGGATTTACCGCACAGCGAATCATTTCGGAACCAGCATTATATCGACAAGTTTCGTCACCAATAATCCAACGCCCATCCCGAAAACTTTTTTCTAGGGTTTCAGGAGCAATCTGGACATACACGACAACGCTAAATAAGTTGTATTTCCCTCTCCGAAATTGATAGCGATGGCGGCGTTCTAAAACCATGTAGGTTTTGCCTTCTAAATCAAGATAATTACCCGTTTGGGGAGTCCAATCCAAATATATTTTTGCTAAAGTGCTTTCAGGATGGAATGTGCGAACTTCTGTTGGTATTGTCGAGATTTCCATAGGATTAATTTTTTGATTTTATAGAGCTTCTAGAGCGCAATATTCAGCGATCGCTTGGGGATAGATAATATGCTCTTGAACTTGAATACGTTTTTGAAGATCTTCTAATTTGTCGTCAGGAAAAATCGGCACAGCCGCCTGTTTAAGAATTTTACCACTATCGACTTCAAGGCTGAGCAGATGCACTGTGCAGCCTGTAATTTTCACACCATAATCAAAGGCTTGGGCGATCGCATGGATACCTTTAAAACTGGGCAATAAACTAGGATGAATATTGAGAATTCGTTCTGGAAAAGCATCGATCAAAACTTGAGTGACAATTCGCATCCAGCCAGCCATAATCACCAAATCAACTTGATTAGCTTTGAGAATATTGATGATCGCCAGATCTAGTGCTTGACGAGATTTATAATCGCGATGATTGACTAAAATAGTAGGAATGCCAAATTTTTCCGCCCGTTGTTTGACTAATGCATCAGGTTCGTTATAGATTACAACCCCAATTTTGGCGGCTAATTGTCCATTTTCAATCGCTGTGGCGATCGCCTCTAGATTGCTACCACTACCCGAAGCGAGTACGCCTAAAATTTTGACTGAATTAGGATTAGCGGCATTTGGGGAATCGGACAAAACTGGTAAACTCACGAATCTTCCAACTCTCTAGACAGATACAAACAACTCAAAAAACAAAAAGCGTAGACTCAAGTTTACTATATAGGAGCGGTGGTTCGCCCCGCCTCTAGTTTTGCCAATAAGCCTAGTTCGCCATGACTCGTTTACTATCAGCACCAATTTCTAGTCAGGAATCTCGCGATCGCCACCCTACTTATCCCCTCAGCATCGCGCCAATGATGGATCGCACCGATCGCCATTACCGATATTTTATGCGTCAGATTACCAAGCGGACTCTCCTCTATACCGAAATGGTCACGAGTGGGGCGATTAAACATGGAGATCGAGATTATTTACTGGGTTTTTCACCTGTGGAAAACCCGATCGCTTTACAAGTGGGTGGCGATAATCCCCAAGATCTCGCGGAATGTGCGCGAATTGCGGAGGCGATGGGCTATGACGAAATTAATTTGAATGTGGGCTGTCCTAGCGATCGCGTCCAGAATGGAAATTTTGGTGCTTGCTTGATGAAAACCCCTGATCGCGTAGCGAAATGTATTGAGTCAATGAGCGCCGCAACAAATATTCCTGTATCAGTAAAACATCGCATCGGTGTAGATGATTTAGATAGTTACGAAGATATGCAAAATTTTGTACGGATACTTTCGGATGCTGGTTGTCAGCGTTTCTCAGTTCATGCCCGCAAAGCATGGCTCCAAGGCTTAAGCCCCAAAGATAATCGCGAAGTTCCGCCCTTACGTTATAGCGATGTCCATCGATTGAAGCAAGAATTTCCCCATTTATTTATTGAAATTAATGGCGGATTTGTGGACTTAGCGCAGGTTCATCAACAATTACAGTCAGTTGACGCGGTGATGATCGGACGAGCCGCTTACGACAATCCCTATTTATTTGCTACCTGCGATCGCCAGTTTTTTGGAGAAGAGAATTCTATTCCTAGTCGGCTCGAAATTGCAGAAGCAATGATCCCTTATATTGACGAATGGAGAGAAAAAGGATTGAAGTTAAATAAAATTACGCGACATCTGCTGCAACTATTTCACGGTCAAGCGGGGAGTCGAATCTGGAAGCGAATTATCACTGAGAAGTCTTGCATTGTTGGCGCTGGGTCAGAAGTAATTCGTGAAGCGATCGCATCGATCTAGAGTTTTTCAAATGACTACCGTGCTGTATGAAAAACAAAAAAAACTGCCTTTCGGCAGCTTTGAAGAATCGTTATCGTTTTTGCTTTGTCTTAGTCATTTAGATTGGAAATTGGGGATTACAGATTAGTCAGCCACCAAATTAGACCATGCCCCGTAGAAACTTCAAGGATTAAGAGAGAAACGAAGCCAATCATCGCGAGGCGACCATTCAACAATTCTGCGTAGGGAGTGAAACCAGCTTTCTCGGTGTCATCAACATACATTTTCGGTTCAACTGCGAAATTGTTAAGTACACCGCGCTCATCGACTCTGTAACTGCTACTCATTGGTTTGTCCTGTTTGTTATTTCCTTATGTAAAGAAATATAACAAAACATTTCGATATGTGAATCTAGCCAAAGGTAGGTATCACCGATTACAAGAGCCTACATAAAGGAGTAGTAACAGCGCCTTGCGCTAAATCACTTGTAAAATTGCCGCGAAGCGGCGCTTTTATAATATCTGCTGTAGTCTAATCACGTTGCTCTAAACCATTGTCCACATTTGTCACATTGTTCGGAGGTCTTGTCCAGTTAAAATCGCTGATTCGTAACAGGATTTCACCTAAACCTTGGGTAGGATTATACCGAACAACAAAAGAATAGGTACGCCTTGCATATTCTAAGGAATACACAGAGTCAAACACATTACCCGTATCCAAACTCCAACTATGCTGAATCCCCAAACGAATCGGACCATAGATTTGCTGCACTATCCCAAAGGTAAAAGAGCGATTGTCAGCAATGCGATCAAATAGGAAGGGAGACCTGCCGCTCGAAAAAGCCTGTGTGTAACTAAGATTTAAACCAGTGTAATCAAAAAAGTCCTTAGTGAAATTGCCCACTTCCGCTAACAGCCCCAATGTTGCGAATAAAGCCGATTGAGTAGCTCCATTAGAATATAGGGAATTTACACCCTGAACATTTACATACGCATCTAGTTTGGGAATGACTGGCTTAGGAGAGAATCGCAATCCTTCTTCTTTTGTCGCAGGAGCGGTTTGACCTTGAAGTAAGGGAAATGATCTGGACAAGGCTACGGCACTTTGTAAACGGATTAATGTGCCGACCGTAGCAGGTTGAATATCATCTCTAGTAGCACTAACAATCTGAGCCGCCACTTGATAGTTCAAAGATATTTGGGAATCGCCAAGCATATATCTTGGTGATAACAAAGTAGAACCAATAATATTATTGACATCCTGAAATCCCAGTGAGCCATTGTAAACCCGATCGCGAAAGGCATATTGAGAGAGCAGCGTAAAATCACCAAAAATGGGAATCTCATGGGAAGCATTAAATCGTAATACGGAATCCAGCTTCGAGAAGTCCAAACCAGAAAAACTGGCGCGTGCGGATAGTTTCTGTCCATCATCAAAAGCACTATTTAAAGTCGCTACCACTCCCAGCACATCAAAGCCTAATATTCCCTTCTGGCTTGAAAAAGCCCTTTGCAACAACAATTGGGGAGCTAATTGAATGCTTATGTTGGGTTCGCTAACCACATCAAAGCTCTGCTGATAAAAAGCACCGTCGCGATCGCGTTGATCAAATCCCACTAGAGCAGGGGTAAAACGCTGAAAGCGATCGAGGGTAATACTATTGATGGGCAAGGGTAGAGAAAATCCTTGATCGAAGATAATTCTCGGCGATTCTAACTCAAGGCGGCTCTGGGTGGGAGAAATCGGTGTTAACGTTGCTTTGGGGGTAACTAGCTCTAATTCGGGGGGACTGAAGGGATCATTAGTAACACGCAAGTTCTCGGCTGTCCAGACTTCCCCATCGAGAATTAAGCGCTCCGCAATAAATCCTAAGCGGCGCACCTGCCCTTCCGATGCATTGCCCGTACCTGCCACCGACAATGTAACCGAGTTAGTGGCAAGCTCTGAAGGCGATCGCGATACTTCCGAACTAACTAAATTACCAAGATCAACTGCTCCTGAAGCATTGAGAAGTTCGCCTTTAACCGCACTGTAGTTATAAACCAACCGACTACCGCGTATTTTTTGATCACCACGTGTGAAAAATACATTACCTTCGGCGATTACTTGCTGCGTTTTCGTGTTTAGCTGCACGCGATCAGCTTTTAGTTCTGACTTTTTGTACTTGATAAAAACATTGCCTTCAGCGACAAATATCTGCGTATTCAAGTCATATTCTTGGCGATCGCTAATTACATCGAGCTTGTCACCAATTGGCGGCGGCGAGATGGGACGAGGCTTATCATTAGGTTTTAGCTTGGGTATCCCATTTACCTTGACTGGTCCTGCTTGGGAGATCAATTCTGGTGTGAGCAGTTGACGGGCGATCGCATCGGGGTCAGGAAATGTTTCTAGAAACTGCTCAAACTGCGATCGCACCTCAATTGGTAAATCAATCGGCAATGCCGCTACATCGGGCTGTAAGGTTGGCGGTGATGACAAATTAGCAATGGAGCGCGTCTGTCGCACCTCTGCATAGTTGGGGGGGCTTTGTGGTGAAGGCAGTAATAAAAAGTCCATACGCAACTAAGTCTACAGCATCTTTCGCCAATGATAAAAGTCCGCCTTTGCAATTAGGCTTAACAAAGTTTTTAGCCCCTAAGCAAAAATGAATAACCTTTATTTGATAGTTTTACTTGATCGTAGGTAGTGGCAATTCATGAATTGTCACTACGATACTTTGGCGGGCTTTTATCAAAACTAATTGCGAATTTGCACAGGCATGAGCAGATAAGTCATCTTGGCTGCACCGATAGGGACAAGTACAGCAGGGCTGGTTGGGTTATTAAGCTGGATTTGGATTTCATTACTAGGCAATGCTTTTAAGCCGTCAAGCAAATATTTGACGTTAAAAGCAATTTCCACAGCTTCACCCGAAACTTGTGCAGGGAGAGATTCACGTCCTGCGGCAACATCAGGCGCTTCTACAGACAGGGAAATTTCCTGTCCTATGGAGTCAATCGTGATTTTGACAATGTTGTTTTTTTGGTCAGCCAGCACCGCAATCCGTTCCAGAGCCGATAGGAACAATTTGCGCTCTAAGGTGACTTTGCGTTCAAATTGGTTGGGGATCAACTGGCGATAGTTGGGATAACTGCCATCTAACAATCGTGAAATCAAGATTTGATTAGCACTTTGGAAAATCATGTTGGCGCTATCAAACTTAACCGCGATCGCCCCTTCCGTTTGTTGATTGAGCATCCGTTCTAGTTCACGCAATGCTCGTGAAGGAATTGTTACTTCCAGATTAGTGGTCACGGTATCGCTCGTCACAGGTGGCTCATCAGCGTCCAAAAATCCTGTCTGCAATACGGACAAACGATGTCCATCGGTAGCCGCAAACTCAAGGCGATCGCTAGTGGCAGTGAGATGGACACCTGTGAGAATGCGTTTAGTTTCATCCGCCGAAGTCGCAAACAAAGTGGCGGCAAGCCCGTTCAACATTGATTCCACAGGCAAATAAGTGGTTTCGCCATCTTCACCGATTTGAGGCAACTCAGGAAATTCTTCAATGGGGAGACCGTTCATCTGGTATCGTCCCGAACCACAGACAATCGTGACGACCGTGTTGTCCTTTTCAAAATTGATGGTGATGTCCTCATCGGGCAGTCGCGAGACAATATCGTTGAGTAGCTTTGCAGGCAGGGTAATCGATCCCCCATCCACAACTTGAGCAGGGAAAGACACCTGAACGGCAATGTTCAAGTCAAAGGCAGTCAGTCCAAGGCTTTGATTGGTACTGTCAGCGTCCAAACGAATATTTGCCAAGATCGGGTGAGTAGGACGAGAAGCGACAGCACGACCGACAATGGCAAGATTCGCAGCGAGTTGGTTTTGAGGGCAGACTAGTCGCATAGTTTGGGGATTGCTTTTCTAAGCTAGAGAGTGATGATTGATTTGCAAGTCAGCCATAGATTTTAGCTGAATTTTGAGATCGCTTAAGGGTTAGATTTTGAAAACTTGGCAGGTCAAGTAAAAAAAACTGGGATTAGGCTTGAAGATTTTATGGGAGGAGGTAATAACTTTCTTGAGGACTAGTTGAATTTGCAAGTTGAATTTCAGGAAGTTCGATTGGAAGTAGAAATTTTGAGGTGGGGATTAAAATTTTGAGAATTTTCAAAAAACAGAATTTAAACCTAAAAAAATATGTGATATAAAGTTTTGTTCAAAAGCAAAAAAAACAAGAAAGAAAATCGAGAGGTTTTTTGAATCAAGGTTTTAAATTTTTGATTCGTTAGTTTTTTAATTTGTGGATGCTAATCATACCATCGTTGGAATTTTTTGTACGACCGAAATCAAATTTATTTTTTCGTTCTTTTTTCGCTTCAACTCTTTATTACTCTTTAAGAATAAATAAATCTTAAGATAGTAGTAGTAGGGGCTGTGGAAAATGTGGAAAACTACGACAAAAGCATACACAATTAGCTTTACAGCGTTTTTTGCCTGTGGAAAAGTCTGTGGATAAAGTGGCTAGTTTTCCACAGGGTATAAATACCTATTAAAAGTTTTCCACATTTATCCCCAAGTTATCCCCAGCTTTTGGATGCTTTTCCACAGATAATTTGGAGTTATTAACAGGTTTTCCACAGGCAAAATCACGATTTGCTGATTTTAGGGATTAATTAACAGCCAAAACAAATATTAAAATCATAGATAAAAATCATTGATTTATGTTCAAATATGTTCAAAGATTTTGCGATCGCCTCTTTGTCATCTTCCTTTTAATGGGCATATAAGTCCGAAAAATTCACTTTTTCTGTGGGCATGACAATGTGAATGTCATTGAATCAATATTTTGATTAACTTCGGTGATCAAAAATTAATAAGGCGATCGCATAATCCTGTAGTCTATTAACGAAAGGCAACACACCGCTCTTCAAAATGGTTAGCCCCATGTTAAACTAAACCGTCATGCGAACGGACACCTTATTTTTCCAACTATTCCAATCCTTCCATACCCTACTATTCGAGCTAATCGATCGCCCGATCGCAGAAGCAGAAGGATACAAATTTAGCTCAGCCGAGATCAAGGAAAAAGCATTTCGGTTTGACGGCATTTTCATGCCCACCGCCAACGACAAACCCATTTTTTTAGCAGAAGTTCAATTTCAATCCAAAGAAGACTTCTACTCCGAATTTCTAGCCGAAATATTCCTCTATCTCAACCAATATCGCCCGATCCAAGACTGGCAAGCCGTAGCCATCTTTGCCAAACACAATAGCGAACCCGCACCCAACAAATTCTGCAAAGAACTAATCAACTTAGGGCGAATTAAGCGCGTATATCTAGAAGACTTGCCACAAGAAACAAATTCTCATGGAATCGAGATTATTCAGCTAATCTTAGCGTCAGAGAAAAAAGCACCAAAGCTAGCAAGAAATCTTGCCGAAAAAATCGAGCAAGAAACAGACACCGAACTGAGAGATAACGTAGTAGAATTCATAGAAGCAGTACTAGTATATAAATTCCCAAAACTAACCAGACAAGAGGTTGAAGCCATGTTTAGTCACAGCGATCTAAAGAAGACCCGCGTCTACCAAGATGCAGTGCTAGAAGGCGTGCAAATTGGCAAACAAGAAGGTTTACAAATTGGCGAACAACGCGGTTTACAAATTGGCGAACAACGCGGTTTACAAATTGGCGAACAACGCGGCTTAGTAAAAGGTCAGTCGGCAATGATACTACGCCAACTAACTCGCAAATTTGGCAAAATATCCCCCAGAATAAAATCTCTGATTTCTAAATTGTCTGTCGCACAGCTAGAAGATTTAGCCGAAGCAATATTTGATTTGCAAACATCTGCCGATTTAAGCGCTTGGATAAAAAAACATTTGGCGCGTTAAATCGCTTGACTGTTAACGCTCAAGGCTATAAGCAGGTGGACATTAGTCAAGTCATCAACAAATATCGATACAGTGACAATAATCACGTTGCTGAGACAAATAACACCTACGACCAGAGCGATCGCCTCACCAATATCACTCACAGCAACAACAAGCAATTAGCCCCGAAGCTTGAATAGGCGATCGCACCGTCGCCATCATGAGCGATCCCAATGATTACGAATCAAAGATCTAAATAGAACTATACCTTTCTTCCGCAAAAGGTTCGCCGCGATGGTGATAGCCATTACGTTCCCAAAATCCAAGTTCCATCTTATCGAGAAACTCAAGCCCATTTAGCCACTTCGCACTTTTCCAAGCATAGAGATGTGGAACCACCAGTCGTAAAGGACCACCATTATCAATCGGTAACGGCTGATCAAAGAGAGTATGCGCGAAAAAATTCTCTTCTCTCACAAAGTCTTCCATTGCAATATTGGTTGTGTAACCACCATAGCAATGTTCCATTAAATGCACAGCCTTGGGATCAACTTGAATAAGCTTTAGGAAATCAGTAACTTTGACCCCTTGCCACTTCACATCTAGTTTTGACCATGTGGTGACACAGTGAAAGTCAGCCGTAAAGTCAGTTTGCGGCATCGCCATCAGATCGTCCCATGTGAAGGTTTTCTCTGTGGCACATCCCCATACTCGTAGTTGCCAATCTTGACGCTTAATTTGTGGGGTATCGCCATAGGTCATAATTGGGAATCCATTCGTGAGTCTCTGCCCATTCGGAACTCTTTCTGGATTTGGCGATCGCGATTTGAATAAGTTGGCAAACATAAAAAACTCTCCCTCAAAAAATTTCGAGATAATAATTTAAAAATATCTTACATTTAAAAAAGTAAGTATGAACATAGGCGATCGCTAGATTATGTATTAATTTATATTCAGTTTCCCATATATTTTAGAATCAAGTTTTTGGTTAAATACATTAATTAGGCTTTTAATAGAACAATACTACGGACAAAGTAGAGCAGAGATGGAGCCGTAAGAGCAAAGCTTGTGGAAATTAGGGTGAGATTTAATCGAGGTAAGGTCTAAATCTAACAGGGAAATAAAGCGTTCGAGGAGATGTCG
>JBIKYX010000128.1:0-10925 GCA_044355035.1 Pseudanabaena sp.
CTCCGTCAAAACTTTGGCTTGAGGCTCGACACTAGCGATCGCTTTTTTGATGAATGGTTAAATAATACATCGCCTCTAACCGAAGTGGAGCTACAAGGACTAGAGCGCCTCACTCGTAACTACACTTATCTCAGTCAAGAAGATCCACCCTTCGAAGAAATTGTTAAGCTTGTGGTTATATCACCATTGCTAGACTTGGCAGGTTTCTATCAATTTCCTTTTTTGGTAAAAGCAGAAGTAAGTACCAATATTGAAGTTGCCGACGAAGTTAATGCTATGGCAGTTCAAGGTCGAATTGATATTTTGGTAATCCAAGATAGTTTTTGGATTTTGGTAATCGAATCAAAACCTGCAAGACTGGATGTTACGGCGGGGATTCCCCAAGCACTTGCCTATTTATTGAGCGCTCCTAATTTACAGTCAAGTTGCTATGGAATGGTTACAAACGGAAGAGAGGTATTGTTTTTGAAATGCGATCGCCATCAAAATGCCCCTCAATATACGCGATCACCTACTTATCGTTTGCTCGAAAATATTACAGAGCGTGTTCAGGTTTTGCAGGGACTTAAACAAATTGGGGGTTATATTGGCGATTTAAGGGGTTAGGCGATCTCACTAACAATCTATCTCCTAAAGCCGATCGCTATTACCATGAGTCATGATTTCTAGGCGATCGCTATCTAAACAATCAACAGGCTATTGATATCGTTCCAGAAAATCTAAGGCTTGATTGCGTAATTCATAATACTCCTTAGATTCTCTCAATTCATGACGATCTCGTGGTCGCGGTAAAGGAATATCTAACACTTTTCCAATTGTCGCTTTTGGTCCATTGGTCATCATCACCACGCGATCGGACATGAAAATTGCCTCATCCACATCATGGGTGATCATCATTACCGCTTGGCGATGATTTTCCCAAATATCGAGAACCTGTTGCTGGAGCTTAGGTCTGGTCAAGGCATCTAGCGCTCCAAATGGTTCATCTAACAGCAGCATTTTCGGACGTGTCGCCAAGGCTCGCGCAACTCCAACTCGTTGCTTCATCCCGCCTGAAAGTTCTTGGGGATATTTATCGGCGGCAGCGGTGAGATTCACCATTTCAATATGTTCATTGACTATCGCGATTTTTTCAGCACGGCTAGCGGTTTTGAATACTTCATCCACTGCCATGCGAATGTTTTCTCTTACCGTCAGCCAAGGCAACAACGAATAGCCCTGAAAGACCATCATCCGCTCAGCCCCTGGTTTACGAATCAGCTTACCTTCTAAGGTGACAGAACCTGATGTTGGCTTTTCTAATCCTGCGACAATCCTCAAGAGGGTTGATTTGCCACAACCTGAGTGACCAATCACTGCAACATATTGCTGCTCAGCGATCGCCAGATCAATGCCATCTAGCACCACAAATTGACTGCCATCGGGTTTGCGAAAGCTCTTGACGACATTTTCGATCACTAGAAATGTCTTGTCTTGAGGATGATTAGAATTGAGCGATGGTTGAGTAGTCATAAAAAATATTATTCAAGATATTATTCAAGATTAAGTAAGGAAAAAGGATTGGGGAGAATTCGCTCTAATTTCAAAGCTGTTCAGATAGCCAATGGGGTCGCTAGGATCAAAGGATTTGCGATCGATAAAGGCGGCGGCGGGTTCCACTTTATAATCCTCGGATGGACATTTAATTCCCATTTCGGCGGCAATTTCCCGATATAAATCCGTTCGCCATGCTTGACGAGCGATCGCTTCAGCATTATTTGGAAATTCTAGGATCTGCCCCCAACGGGTTGCTTGAGTCATCAACCATAGACTTTGGGATTGCCACAGAAAAGTGGAATGGTCGTGGGCAATTTCAGAAACAGAAGCTGGCATTTCAAAGAACAGGGTTGTCTCTAAACTATTAGTGATGCGCGGTTCTTTATCAAAGCCACCATAGTTGTAATTCCCAACAATGGCTGGTTGAGTATATTTCACATTTGCCCCCGTAAAGGAGCGCTGCGAAATGGTTTTAGCAACTTCTTCACGATTGGCGGATTCGCTGCAATATTGACAGGCTTCGATCATTGCTTTTACTAGCGATCGGTAGGTTTTGGGATAGTCCTGAATGAAGGATTCGCGCACCGCTAACAGGCGATCGGGATGCCCGTTCCAAATTTCTCGCCCTTGGGCAAAGGTAAATCCTATCCCTTCATTACCTGCGATCGCTCGCGTATTCCAAGGTTCGGCAACCATATAGGCTTGAATCGCATTCATTCGCATATTGCTCACCATCTGAGGTGGCGGAGTAATAATGGAACGCAATTCGGCAACTGGATCGATACCCGCCGATGAAAGCAGATAGCGCAGGAAAATACTCATAGATAGAAGAACTCAGAACTGTTGCCCAAACTCGTTCGTCGATGGGCGCAGTTTGCCAATAGTTTCGCAAATCCTTTCCGAACCTCTCCAAGTCTCCATTATAGGTAGATAAGGGACGAATACCTGCTTCCCACAGTTTGCGATTGAAGGTAATCGCATTGCCATGACGATGGATAGTCATCGCCGCACATAGGGGAAAGTAGCGTGCGCCCTCTGCACTGGTTCGGGCATTGGTGACAGCACCCGATACAACAGGCGAGGCATCTAAACGCCCAAAGATAATCCCATCACGGGAATTCGCCCAACTTGCTTCACGACTGAGCGTTACATTCAACCCATATTTCCGAAAGAATCCTTTTTCCCAAGCAATTGCAAAGGGAGCGCAATCATTAACAGGAACAAAGCCGACGGTTAGGTTAGGTTTTTCCAAACTGGCGGGATTAATAATTGGTTCTACAGCCAAAGCTGTTTCCGATAGTCCAGTGGGATTTCGTCCTTGTTCTTGGGCGCAACCAGAAAAAGCGATCGCTGAAGCAGTAGCGGTCATTCCCCTAAGAAAAGCTCTCCTTGTATGCGCTCTATACATAGTCATCTCCAAATACTAGGACTGTGCGGGGCGGCGAGTCATGAACTCTTGCAATTTGGCAAGGGCATAGTCCAAAATTAGCCCCGTTAATCCAATTACAAAGACTCCCAAGAATACCGAACTCACATTCAATCGGCTCCATTCATCCCAAACGAAAAAGCCAATGCCAATACCACCCGTGAGCATTTCTACCGCCACAATCACTAGCCATGCAATCCCTAAGCTAATGCGTAGACCTGTAAAGATATAGGGCAGACTAGCGGGTAAAATCACCTTGATTAATTGCTTCCATCTTGGCATTTCTAGAACTTGAGCTACTTCCAAATAGTCTTTGGGAACGTTACTAACTCCTTCGGCGGTATTAATAATCGTTGACCAAAGGGACGTAATGAAAATCACGAAAATTGCGGAAGGCTCCGCCGCGTTAAAAATTGCGAGGGCGATCGGCAACCATACAAGAGGCGAAACTGGCTTAAACACCTGAATAATAGGGTTAATCGCTAACCAAGCGTTACGAGATAAGCCAATCCAAACGCCAACGGGAATGGCAACTACAGCACCCAAGGAAAAGCCAATGCAAACTCGACGGAGGCTAGCTAGCAGCAACCAGCCAATGCCAATATCCCCCGGTCCGCGCCGATAAAATGGATTTAAAATAAAATCTAAATTCTTGACCAATGCTTCTGGCGGCGTGGGCATCATTTCATGGCGAAATAAAGCGATCGCCCACCATAGGACGATGACTCCTGCAAAGCCAGCGATCGGTAAGATGACATTGGGGCGCAAGAGGCTGCGAAAGAACCAAGTTATCAAAGTACCCATAAATGTGCGCGTCTTAGTAGCTAAATTCATCAAAACCACGAGCGAGAGTACCTTGTTTTAGATGAAGCCTTTTGTAGTCTGTCTTGAATCAAGGATAAGTTACCGTAAATCAGGATCTTAAGTCAATTGCGATCGCATCAACAATCTATCTCCTAAAGGCGATCGCTATTGCTTTGTGTCGTTAGTTTTAGGCGATCACACCAACAATCTATCTTCTCAAGGCGATCGCGTTTAGGGTGAATGATGGGACGATCGCTTTGATGATTAATGATTATTGCCATAATTAAATGTTGCAACATTTGTGGTAACATTTAAAAAGATGTTTAATCTTAATCTATTCGAGGAAATAGTCATGCTTCTCAATGTCAAAAAAAGAGGTAACTCCCTAAGTGTTATCATTCCAAAAGAAATGGCAGCCAACATGAATGTTGATGATGGTGATAATCTCTTTGCAACGAAAACTCCCTCTGGATATGAGATATCGGCATACGATCCTGACTTCGCAAACAAGATCGAAGTAGCCCGACGTGGTATGAAGAAATATCGCAACGCATTGATTGAGTTAGCTAAATAATGGAACCTTATTGGCTGGAGACTTATGACGTTTGCGCTATACACAATGAAATCATTGTCGAGTCGGGTGGCGCGGCAGGAATTTTAAATAAAGGCGCTCTAGAGTCAACTCTATTCAAGCCTAGAAATCTGTATCATTATGAAGAAGATGTAACTTTATACAAACTAGCTGCATCTTACGTCTATGGTCTAGTAAAAAATCATTGTTTTGTTGATGGTAATAAAAGAATAGCTCTAATCTCTGTTTATACATTCTTAGCGATTAATGGAATTGAACTTATAGCATCGGAGACTGATGCGGCAAACTTTTTTCTAGAATTAGCCGCAAGTCTTGGGAAACAAGAAGAAGATATGAATAGACTAGTAAATTGGCTGCAAATTAATAGCGAACCTATTTACGATTAGTCGATTACAGCGCTTTGCGCTGACTTAAAACCCAGAAAAGTTTTTAAAACTTTTCTGTACTACTCAAAGCCTCAAGACTGTAGGCGATCGCGATTACTGTCAGTCTTGATTTATGAGGCGATCGCTTGCACAAGCAAAATTTCCCAACACTCTCAAGAAGCTTGCTTAACTCATTATTTAAAGAGATAGTTGAGGTTATACGCACTGGCAACCAATCTTTCAATTAAGTTTTATATCTTAATCAACCATTTCACTGATTAAATCAAGCGATCGCTAAGCATAGTTAGGGATTGCTGAAAAAGCAATTAGGAGGCAGGTATAGTTAAATCATTCTAGGGATAGAGAAAGGTTTACAAGAAATGTTAATTGAAGAGAATATAAAGCAATTTTTACTTGTACTTCTAGTCTCATTGAGTGTGGCAACATTGCCACAAATTTTTAGTTGGTTTCGCCGCATTCCCTATACATTACCCGTTTTAGCAAGAACCTTGGGCTACAGTGGTGAACATTTATTCACCCTCACTTGGAGCTTAGAGGTTGCCCAATTTTTGCAAGGCGTGACTCTTCTTTCTGCCGTTATCTTTAGCGTCTATCCCCTACTACGAATCACAGGGAGATCGCTACTTAGTAATCTCCCCCATTTGTCTTTAATACTGGGTTTCACCTTCTTCTTCTTTCAATTAATGGTCTTTTAATCGCCATGAAAATCTATCACGATATTACGGAAGTTATTGGACATACCCCTCTATTGAGGCTGAATCGCCTACCGCAGGAAATGGGTTGCGTTGCTGAAATCGTTTTAAAAATGGAAGGAATGAATCCCGCTAAATCCGTGAAGGATCGCATTGCCATCAGTATGATCACCGAAGCGGAGCAAGCGGGCTTAATTCAACCGCACCATTCCACAATTATCGAAGCAACTTCGGGCAATACAGGCATTGGTTTAGCGATGGTCTGTGCAGTCAAGGGCTATCGTTTGATCTTGACAATGCCAGAAAATATGAGTGTGGAAAGACAGAAACTCTTGCAAGCCTACGGAGCAGAGGTGATTTTAACGCCTGCGATCGCCGATATGCAGGGGGCGATCGCTCGCGCTAATCAGTTATTAATGGCAATTCCCAAGGCTTTTTCCCCTCACCAATTCAGCAACCCTGCCAATCCCAAAGTCCATTACCACACCACAGGCGCAGAGATTTGGGAAGATACCGATGGCGCGATCGCGGCGCTAGTAGTGGGCGTTGGTACTGGCGGCACACTCACGGGGGCAGGTTGCTATCTCAAACAAAAAGATCCGCAAATTCAGATAATCGCGGTGGAACCATCAACTAGCGCTGTCCTAAGCGGTCAACCCGCCCATCCCCATAATATTCAAGGTATTGGCGCAGGTTTTATTCCCGATGTGTTGCGGGTTGATTTAATTGATGAAATAGCGATAGTCACGGAAGCCGAAGCCTACGAGACAGGAAAACAGTTAGCCCAAAAAGAAGGAATCTTGAGCGGTATTTCCACGGGAGCAGTAGTTCATGTAGCTTTACAATTAGGAAAGCGATCGCAATATCAAAATCAACGCATCGTGATCATTCAGCCCAGTGCAGGCGAGCGATACCTGAGTACTGCGATGTGGAGTGATGGCAATGTAATTTTTGATATCAATTAACCAGCAACAGGTGCATTCATGGAAGCCAAAATCTTCTGCACAATTTGGATACCAGTTATGGCTTGCCAACCAAATAGATCCATCACCACCATATTAATCGCTACATGAACGCTGCGAACCCAATTATGCTTCTGCATAAAAGGAACTAGGGATGCTGAAACAGCGATCGCGCCGACCATGCCTAAACCAGCGAACAAATGGGCGTTAATGTGAATCTTGCCACTACTTATATAGGTCGCCACAATGCCACCGATCGCACCTAACACCATAATTGCGAGAACGATGGAACCAATTTGGTGATGGCGTGTGGCAAATTTACCCTTGATCATCTCTTTCTTAACATCACCTTCGGCAAGTCTAGTGCGGCGAGACTGCACACCCAAATACAGCGCATAGATGGCAGTTCCTAGTAGTATCCACATCATGATTGGATGGAAAAAGCTGAGATAGGGTTTGAGAGCCGACAAGGTTTCTGAATTCATGACGATTATCTCCAATGCGATCGCATTTATAGTGATTGAATATCTTTTCTACTTTCTATCTATAAAATCAAGTTAGAGAATCTGTAAAACTCTATATCTATGTCTAAGGCATAAGAAAGTAAATGGGAACAAAAATAAGCGTGACAGCCTGATGTATAAGATCCTGTATGAGTTACCTAAATTGTCCTGAAATCATATAGTTCTTTACGATAGAAGAATTAACTAATCATGGTTTATTGAAAAGCTAAACTCTATGCTAGGCATAAGGTTAGAGCTAATTAAACCATGAACTTAACATGGTCTTAAGATTAGTCTTGATTAATCATATTACTAATAAGTTATATTGTAAAAGACTATAAAAACATTGCAATACTTCAAGCACTAAATCTTCCAATATTGCTGCAAGTTTTTACAATCTATTTAATATGGAGATTAATTTTATGAACGCAAATGTTGGCACAATAGTAGAGCGATCGCTAACACGACTTCATCTATCATGGAATGTAAACATTATGAGCTATCAAATCCGTAAATTTTTCTCTTTCTTAATGTTAGTTGGCGCGATCGCAATTTTTGCTTTAATCGGATTCGGTGTAATCGATACCCCTACTGCATCCGCCGCAATTCGCCAACTCGAAGAAGCCCCAAATCAAATGGTTTATCAGTCGCGCCAATCCCTCAAAGATCAGCATGGCAATACTTGGCAAACCGTTGCCTTCAAGCGATCGCGTCCCGATGGCACTAGCAGTTTCGAGTTGCGCTTGGTGGGCTTCCCTAATTTAGTGGCGATCGACCATACTCAGTCTCTAACTTTAACCAATTCTTTGGGGAAAACTCTCACGGCTGTTGATACCTCTAGCAATATTTTCAAAGAGGGAGCGCAGGGGAATGTCGGACAGTATAATCTGCAACCTCTGTTAGCGGATTTGCAGGCAGAGATTCCCTTAAAGATTTCTTTGCCCACACTCAAAGGTGATGTGATTAGTCTATCGATTCCACCTTCGTTAGTTGCAGAGTGGCAGACTGTGGCTAATTATTAAAGTCCTTATACTCAGCCATTATCAAAAAAAATCAGTACAACCAATTCCTTGACATTTTATATCGCCATATAGTAATATATTAGAAGAGTTTTAAAAGTTTGGAAATTTACAGCCATGCTATTTCGCCAGTTATTCGATCAAGAGACAGGAACCTATACATACCTGATTGCCGATCCAGCCACCAAGGAAGCAGTCCTAGTCGATCCAGTTCTAGAACAGGTTGAGCGAGATCTTAAACTTCTAAGAGAGTTAGGCTTAACCCTTAAATTTTGTTTGGAAACTCATATTCACGCTGACCACATCACAGGTACTGGGAAACTACGCGAACTAACAGGCTGTGAAGGTATTGTCCCTGAAAATGCCCATGCAGCCTGTGCTAACCGCTATGTCAAACACGAAGAAGTTTTGCATGTGGGCGAGATTAAAATTCACGCGATCGCTACATCTGGTCATACTGACAGCCATATGTCTTTTTTGGTTGATGGCACACATCTATATAACTGGCGATGCCCTTCTCATTCGTGGCTGCGGACGTACTGACTTCCAAAGTGGTGATGCGGGTACTTTGTACGATCGCGTCACCCAAAGGCTGTTTACGCTGCCCGATACAACCTTGGTTTACCCTGGACATGACTATCGCGGTAATCTGGTATCTACCATTAGCGAAGAAAAACAATGGAATCCGCGTTTTGTGGGACGCGATCGCGCTCAGTTTATTGAATTTATGGGTAGCCTCAATCTACCTGACCCTAAAAAGATTGCTGAAGCCGTACCCGCTAACGAACGTTGTGGCAAGGTTTTTGTGGCAAGTTAACAAAGGGCTTAAGCCGCTTGTTAACTTGCTTGTTTGATGTTTTTTAATTCACAACTTCCTAAATCTATGACAACTTCACAAAATTCTGCTTCTGTATCCGAATCTCAAATCAAATTAATTGATGTCCAAGATCTCAAAGAACTAATCGATCGCCAAGCTGTCGAATTAGTTGATGTGCGCGAAGCTGACGAGTTTGCCAGCGAGAGAATTGATAGCGCAATTCTGGTTCCCTTATCGAATTTTGACCCGCAGCAAATCTCTCGCAATTCCGATAAACAGCTAGTTCTCTATTGTCGTTCTGGCAATCGCTCAGCACAGGCGGCGGCAAAATTGCTCGATGCTGGCTATGGGGAAGTGACGCACCTCAAGGGTGGGCTTATGGCATGGCGATCGCAGGGTATGCCAATCACCGCCAATAAGAATGCGCCCATCAGCATCATGCGTCAAGTTCAAATTGTAGCGGGTTCTCTTGTTTTCTTCGGTACAATTTTAAGCGTAACGGTTTCGCCTTGGTCCATGTTTTTGACAGGATTTGTCGGTGCGGGGCTTATGTTTGCAGGAATCTCTAACACCTGTGCGATGGCGAATATATTGTCAATGCTGCCCTACAACAAGCAAAGATAGATGATTCAGCAATTACAGCAATATATTCCTGCCCTCAATTGGTTAAGGAACTATCAATCTAAACATCTATTTGGTGATATTACCGCAGGGATTATTGTCACCAGTCTTTTGATTCCGCAGGGTATGGCTTATGCCCTGCTTGCGGGACTGCCGCCTCAGTTTGGACTCTATGCCAGTATTTTACCTGCAATTATCTATCCATTGTTAGGCACAAGTCAGGTTTTGGCGGTTGGTCCCGTTGCCGTTGATTCTTTAATGGTGGCGGCGGCGATCACCAAACTTGCACCCCAAGGCAGTTCCGAATATCTAGCCCTAGCGATCGCCCTCGCCTTTTTAGTGGGGATCATTGAAATTGGTATGGGCGTTTTGCGGATGGGATTTTTAGTTAATTTCTTAAGCCGTTCCGTAATTTCAGGATTTATCAGTGGAGCCGCGATCATCATTGGCTTTAGTCAGGTCAGGCATTTACTGGGTTTAAAGATTCCTGCTACGGAGTCATTTATTGAACTTCTCACTTTAACTCTTGGCAAAATTACCGAAGTTAATTGGGTCGCGCTTAGTTTGGGATTAACTAGCATTGCGATGCTACTCTATTTCAATCAGCCCCTAGTCAAATTATTAAAGCGACAAGGCTGGAGCGAGCAGAAGATATTACCTATTTCCAAAAGCGCACCTCTGCTCGTTGTGATTTTAGGAACCTTACTAGTCTCGATTTTCCGATGGGATCAAGTCGCAGGACTTAGGATTGTCGGCATGGTTCCATCGGGCTTGCCGCCGTTGACCATGCCTAACTTTGATCTGCAAACTTGGCGATCGCTATTACCTGCGGCAACAGCAATCGCTTTAGTCGGCTATATAGAAGGGTTCTCAGGAGCGCAAGCCCTCGCCAGTAAACGCCGTGAAAAGATTGATCCAAATCAAGAATTAATCGCCTTTGGTGCAGCAAATGTAAGCGCCGCTTTTGCAGGGGGATTTCCTGTGGCGGGTGGAGTTAGTCGCTCGGTAGTAAATTTTGCCGCAGGGGCAAATACGGGCTTAGCCTCAATGATTACGGGAATATTAGTCGCAATCACGGTGATGTTCTTTACATCTTGGTTCTATTTCCTGCCGCAGTCGTGCCTCGCCGCGACTATCATTACCGCCGTTTATAAATTGGTTGATTTTGCCACCCTGAAACGGATGTGGAACTATGACAAAGCCGATGCGATCGCTTGGCTAGTCACCTTTAGCGCTGTATTAGGTTTAGGTGTCGAAAAGGGCATTATTTTTGGCGTAATTGTGGCATTGTCATTGCATCTATGGCATACCAGCCGTCCTCACATTGCGATCGTGGGGCGTTTGGGCGAATCTGAACATTTCCGCAATGTCCTTCGTTACGAGGTCAAAACCAGTCCCCAAGTGTTAGCGATCCGTGTCGATGCCAGTCTCTACTTTGCCAATGCTAAGTAGGGATTGCTGAAAAAGCAATTAGGAGGCAGGTATAAGGTAAGGAGAAAAAGCAGACTTCCTAGCAGTCAAGATAGGAAATAGCCAAGATTGGCAAGAGATAGGAGAAAAGATAAAG
>JBIKYX010000038.1:0-34932 GCA_044355035.1 Pseudanabaena sp.
ATTCTAGCTGAACGATATCGCAATCGTCGTCGTCGTTATGGATTACGTTGTAATTTAATTGCTGCTTTGTACAACTATGAATTGAATCAAGTGGCTGCTCAAATTTAATTTGCAAGAGGTCTAGTATTTAAAAAGTGTATTTGAGGCGTCGCTCTGCGACACCTTCATTTTTTTATAGAGACGAACTAGCGTAATTTTGAATTTCAGTAATATCAAACACAGAGGCAAACTGTAAACCCTCTTTCTCGTATAGGGCTGCGCCCCCCTGTAGGCGATCGACTAAGGTCAAGACATGAGTTACCTCATAACCAGCATCGCGCAACTTTTCGACCGCAAATAAAGCCGACTGCCCTGTCGTCACCACATCCTCTAATACCACCACATTTGTTTTTGGTGCAAGCTCTGCACCCTCAATCCATGCAGCCGTGCCATGCCCTTTAGGTTGTTTACGAATAATCAGCGCGGGAATCGGTTGATTTTGATATGCTGACACGACACTCACTGCACTCACAATTGGGTCAGCGCCTAGAGTTAAACCTGCCACGGCTCCTGTCCCTTCAGGCAACATCGACAATAAAATTTCCCCAGTCCATAAGCCGCCATAGGGGTGAAGTGTCACCAGTTTACCATTAATGTAATAGGTGCTTTTTTGTCCCGAGGACAGCGTAAAATCACCGCTTTTGTAGGCAAGACGACAAAATAGGGCTAGCAACTTTTCGCGATTTGAATGTTCCACAAGTTTGACTTAGTTATTCCTTAGTTATTAATTTTGTAAATTCTGTTTTTTAGTTTACAGCGCTTTTCAAGCAAACCCAAACCAAGCAAATTTGTTTGAGCGGAACCAATCAATTCTTGACTAGATCTGCTACATTAGTCAGCGTTCAACCGTGAGGATATGTATTTGTATGAGTACTAGGTTCTCTTGGCTTGCGCCCTCCATAGTTGCAATGTCAACATTGCTAGCTAGCGGCGCAGCCTTTGCCGAAAACCCGCTTACCGATCAAGATCAATTTCCTCGAGATTATCCTGCGACCTACCCTCAGGTACAGACTAAAATCTTGGATATGAGTGCTTCTCCTAACTTGCCTAATCCCTATATCCAAAACACATACAGGGATCAATGGATTGAACGTCAAGCCATCACTTTTCGGGCTATCAACCGCGAAATGTTGGAATTGCAAACCCTGAGTGATGCCACCGTTCGCACCCGTGATTTACCAAGTGCATACTGCTCCTCTTTGCTATCAGAGGGTTATAATGCTTGTGCTGCTCCTGAAGAACCCGCTCCTGCGGCTCCGATGATCTCCGCACCAGCCGCAGTACCTGCTCCTGTGGCAAATCCCGTACCCGCTTTGTGGTAATCCAGTAAAGTTTTTGTGTTGAGATATATTGAAAGTGTTGCCAAGTGACACTTTCAATAGCAATATTTTTGTTATTTGTTGTTTGTTTAATTTAATTTAATTTGTCTAATTTAGAAGGCTGGTTACTCTCGTGGACGCGATCGCCATTAGCTCTTTAGCGCTGAATATTGTGTTGGGTTTATTCATCTTGATGTATATATTTCGCATCGTGATGACATGGTATCCCCAGATTCCCCTCAAGCAATTTCCCTATAGTCTGATTACTTTTCCGACTGAGCCTTTATTATTTGTATTGCGTAAGCTGATCCCGCCCATTGGTGGTATTGATATTTCGCCAGTAATCGGTGTTGGTATTTTTAGTCTTCTACGAGAAATGCTATTGGGGCAGCAAGGTATTTTGACAATGATGCAATAGGTTATAGCGCGTTGCGCTAACTTAAAACCCAAAAAAAGTTAAGCCGCGCAAAGCGCGGCTTAACTTAGAAATCAATCACAACCCAGAGATTCACGGGTATCTACACCTGTTTTGGAATTTATGCCAGAGGCGGTTAGACAAATTTTCTTGACCTGTTGAATATCTAGCAGGGCATTACTAAAATCAGCCCCAGTTGCATCGATATTATCGAAGCTCGATCGCAGCATGTTTGCGTCAGTAAAAACTGCATCGGTGAGATCGACATTTTTGAAGCGTGACACATAGACGATCGCTGATCCTAAATCTGCTCCATGTAAATTAGCACCATCTAACAAAACGCCATTAAAAAGCGCTCCGCGTAAGTCGGCATTACTAAAATCGGTATTGCGAAAAGTGGTGCTATTAAATTCCGCCCTAATTAAGTTTTTGCCTGCAAAGCTTTCGCCATCAGCTTCATTTAAAAGCGATCGCGTCACACTAGAGGAGCTTGCCGCTTGCGCTGATAATGGTGCGATCGCCCCATTATTGAGCGAAAATGGCATTAAAAATATTATGGTAGCCAAAATAAGGCTCGTGATGAATTGCCAATATTTCATGATTTTTTATTGATAAGTTTAAGGAATTGATAATTAAGTTTGAGGATTCTTATGCCGCGCCAAGCGCGGCACAGTCATCTTCTACTGAAACTTTTCAATAATACGGCGCATTGCTTCATTAACGTTCTCGCGGCTATTGAATGCAGAAATACGGAAGTAACCTTCACCTGCTGCACCAAACCCAGAACCAGGCGTACCAACGACATTACAGGTTTGCAAGAGTTTATCGAAGAAATCCCAGCTAGTTAGCCCTGATGGAGTCTTTACCCATACATAGGGAGCATTCTCGCCACCATAAACCGCCAAACCAGCTTCAGTTATATTTTCGCGGATAATCTTAGCATTTTCCATGTAGAAGTTAATCAGAGCCTTGGTTTGAGCTTGACCTTCTTCGGAATAAACTGCTTCTGCACCACGCTGGACGATGTAGGAAACACCATTAAATTTGGTGGATTGACGACGATTCCATAGCTTCCAAAGCTCAACATCTGAGCCGTCTTTCGCCTTGCCAATCAAGTTTTTGGGAACTACAGTTAATGCACAACGAGTACCTGTAAATCCCGCATTCTTGGAGAAAGAACGAAACTCGATCGCACATTTTTTCGCACCTTCAATTTCATAAATTGAGTGAGGAAGATTAGGATCGGTGATAAATGCTTCGTAGGCGGCATCAAAAAAGATAATCGCATCGTTGGCAAGGGCATAATCTACCCATGCTTGCAGATGTTCCTTAGTTGCAGTTGCACCCGTGGGGTTGTTCGGGAAACAGAGATAGATTAAATCTACTTTTTGAGTAGGAATTTGGGCGGTGAAATTATTCTCAGCCGTCACAGGCAGATAGACTAAACCTTCGTATTCGCCCTTGTCGTTCAGGTCGCCTGTATGTCCTGCCATGACGTTAGTATCCACATACACGGGATACACAGGGTCAGTGACAGCAATGATATTGTCATCCCCAAAAATGTCAAGAATGTTACCGCAATCGCACTTAGAACCGTCGGAAATAAAAATTTCAGAAGCGTCAATATCACAGCCCCTTGCTTGAAAATCTTGTGCGGCAATTTTTTCGCGTAGCCATGCATACCCTTGTTCGGGACCATATCCCTTAAATGAACCGCGATCGCCCATATCTTCAACAGCTTTGATCATGGCTGTACGACAGGCTGCTGGCAAAGGTTCGGTGACATCGCCAATACCAAGGCGAATGACTTTTGCTTCAGGATTTGCCTCAATAAAGGCGTTTACTCTTCTGGCAATTTCAGGAAACAGGTAGCCAGCCTTGAGTTTGAGATAGTTGTCGTTAACGGTAGCCATGATGAATCAGTTAATCTTCTTTGATTTTTGTATATTTTTATTTTATGCTTTTATCAAGACAACATTTCAAAATCATTAATATGATGGTTTAATCATCCAGAGAATCTCGGCATAAAAAATAATTGATGAAAATTCGGAAAATTAATAATAGCGATCGCCTTGAAATTCTGAAGGGTGATCTATATGCCTATTCGCGTTGGACTAATCAGGATTTACCCCGATCGCACTTGACGGCGATTAATCCTGAAGAAGTGTTAGTCGCCGAAATCGATGGCAAAATTGCCGCAGCATTGCAATGTTTTCATTTTCAGCAGTCGGTGCGTGGTGTGCTGAAACCAATGGGCGGGATCGGCGGCGTGTGGACATACCCTGAATATCGCAATCAGGGCTGTGTAAGTGCTTTGATGAAAGCGGCTTTTTTAGAAATGCGGATGCGGGGGATTTGTGTAAGTATGCTCACGCCGTTTAAGGAAAGTTTTTATGGAGCGATGGGGTATGCGATCGCGAATTCTACTAATGAGATCACAATACCAATTCAATCTCTATCCAATTATCTCAAACTTGCCAATCAAGCAAACTGGTCATGCGATCGCCTTCCAGCCACTGAAGTTAAGGATGTTTCAGCAAATTTTTTGTATGAAAACCTGCGAATATTACAACCCCATAGTCACGGATTGGTAATTACGAATTTTAACTACGATCAATGGTGGCATTTACATCGGAATAAGCTTTGTGTGGTGATCAAGCGAGATCGCCAACCCGTTGCTTTAGCGATATATGCGATCGATAGTAGTGGTAATTTACCGATGAGCGATCGGCAAATCGAAATTTCATCAATATTTTGGACAGATATGGAATCCCGCGATCGCCTTTTCCAATTTTTTGCAAATCATCGCGATCAAATTCATAGCTTAAAAATGCCAGTTCCCTTAGATGCAAATATCCATAAATGGCTCCACAATGCAGGACAATTATCAGCAACAATAACTGCGCCTTGGATGGTGCGAGTAATTGATATTGTGGAAGCTTTGAATGGTTTATCAATTGGTTTATCAACTAACGGTGAACCATCTAACTTTAGATTTACCTTTTCCCTCAGCGATCCCCATTGCATCTGGAATGAGGGTGTTTTTGGTGTAAGTGTTTCTGACAAGAAAGAAGATCGCGGTAAGCTCACGGTCAAGCGCTATGGAATTGGTGATTTTCCCAATCTAGCGATCGACTTTCGCGCCACAATTGCAGGTATTTCAGGTTTAGTTTACAGAACTCAAGGGATTAATGAACTTCTAGCTCAGGAATGGATTACCGATATTAAACCAGAAGTCAGTGAACAAATAGAAACCTATTTTCCGCCTTGCCTGATTTATAACCCTTTTAAGTTCTAATATAGCTGTCGCCACTCTCTCTTTTAATGGTTCATATCAGAATTTTGTACTTGATGATATTTCCATAAAGCTCCTCTTTGATCAATTAATTCCTGATATGAGCCTTGCTCAATTATTTTCCCCTTTTCCAGTACAACAATTTTGTCAGCGCTAACTATCGTTGACAGACGGTGCGCGATCGCAATCACCGTACAGCCCTTAGACAACTCTTCTAATGATTCTTGAATTAATCTTTCTGTCACCGAATCAAGGGCGCTAGTTGCTTCATCTAAAATCAAAATATCGGGATTGCGTAGCATAGCACGGGCGATCGCAATCCTTTGGCGTTGTCCACCTGACAGACGTACACCGCGATCGCCAAGTTTCGTTTCAAAGCCTTCTGGCATTTCCAAGATAAATTCGAGGGCATTGGCTTGACTGGCAACTAATCGCAAATCCTCTTCTTCTACCGCTCCTAAACCGTAAGTAATATTGTCACGCACGGAAGCATTAAAAATAAACGTGTCTTGACTGACGATCGCCATTTTTCGCCGAAAAGAATCTATATCCAAACTCCTCATATCGATTCCATCGACTAAAATCATTCCTTGGGTAGGGTCATAAAGTCTGGGAATTAAATCAGCTAAAGTTGTTTTTCCAGCCCCTGATGTACCGACTAAAGCCGTGGTTTGCCCACATTTAATTGACAAATTAATATCTTGTAGTATTGTCTGATCTGTATAACCAAAACTCACATTAATAAAATCAATTGAATGTTGAAGTTTGTCAAACTGCACGTCACCATTTTTGAGATAGACCTTATCCTCTGTTTTGAGTATTTGTTTAAGTTTATCAATTGACCCCCCATAACTTCCCAATTCAACCCTCAATCCATTTACCTGCTCAACCAAGGGCATCATTCTAAATAAAACAAACATAAAGGTAAGTAAAGAAGAAGTCTTTAACTCTCCGCCCACCACAAAAAAATTAAAGCCTACTATAATTACCAAGATGAGAATTGTTGTGGAAATCGCTTCTGCTAGAGGGCGAATCAGATCAACAGCTTTATTAAGTTTAAATAATGCTAACTTTACTTTTTCGGAAACAGCATAAAATCGCTCTCTTTCAAAATTCTGAGTTGAAGAAGTCTGAATTGTTCGCATCGCGCTAATTAATTCAATGCCTGAAGATGTAAAATCAGCCCCAGCTTGAGACACGGGAAAACTTGCTTCCCTTACTCTAACCACAAAACTGGAAATCATTACCGACAGCATTCCAAACAGGATTAAAGCGGAGATCGATAGTTGCCAAGATATGACAAACATGGCGACAATATAAACCAATAGAGTGGAGCCTCTAATCGCAAAAGCCGAAGCAGCCCCAAACCCTCTCTGAATGGTAGCTATTTCGTTATTGAGGCAATTGACTAAATCACCTGATCGAGTCTGTGAGTAATAACCCAGACTCAAGCTAATTAACTGCTCAAACATCGACTTCCGCATTCTATCGGCAAAGGAAGCATCAGTTAACTTGGCATAAACTGGTCCCAAATAAGCAAATAGCGATCGCAACCAAGACAGAAAAACCACCAAAAGCCCAAGGTGAGCAATGCGCTCACTGGCACTTGATTTAGTCGCAAATATCCACAGATCAATCCATTCAATGCCGAAACTAACGGGTGGTTTTTCGGGTCTAGTTAAAGCCTGTAAAAAAGAATTAATGACTGTTAAGGTAATCCCCTCAAAGATGGCAGCCAAGAAAGAAAAGACTATTGCACAAACCGCCACACCTAAAAAATACTTAAACTCTCTCAAAAAAACATAATTTTGTTTCCAAAAATTGGTTGATTTGATCAAGTTCAGAAGTAAGGCAAAGATATGACTCATAATGATTTGCCCCAAGTTAACTAATATTAAAATTGCCGTAAGAAACGCAAGTCACTGGTAAATAGGCGGCGAATATCGTCCACTTTATGTAAAACCATCGCAACCCGATCAACTCCAAACCCCCAAGCAAATCCTGTGACTAGTTCAGGGTCATAGCCAACAGCCTTGAATACATTAGGATCAACCATACCACAACCGCCAAGCTCTAGCCATCTTCCATTCCACATCACATCAACTTCCGCAGAAGGCTCCGTGAAAGGGAAGTAACTGGGACGGAAACGAATTGGACATTCCCCTAGTAATTCTTCGACAAAGGTTTTTACCGTTCCCTTAAGATCCCCGAAAGTTAAGCCTTCTTCGACAGCTAACAGTTCGATTTGATGGAAAATTGGGGAATGGGTAGCATCAATATCATCTTTGCGATAAACGCGCCCTGGACAGGCAATGCGTAATGGTGGTTCATTTTCTTCCATATAGCGAATCTGCACGGAAGATGTTTGCGATCGCAATAGCTTGCCATCACTCAAATACAAAGTATCCGCCATGTCTCGCGCAGGATGATCGGCGGGAGTATTTAGCGCCTCAAAGTTGTAATAATCAGTCTCAATTTCAGGACCTTGCGCTACCGTAAAGCCCAACCCCACCAAAATATCGAGCATCCGATCAATCGTGCTTTGGATCGGGTGCATTCGACCCTGATAAGTATGCAAAACCCCTGGCATGGTTACATCAAGAGTTTCCGATTCCAAGCGCTTACTAATTAGATCTTGCTGAAGCGCGATTTTACGATCCTCTAGTTGGGTTTGCAATGCTTGTTTTACTTGATTGGCGATCGCGCCAACTTGCGGACGTTCCTCCGCCGATAATTTACCCATCGCACCGAGAATTTGCGAGAGCGTGCCTTTCTTTCCTAAGTACTCAACCCGTAGCTGCTCTAATTCTTCAGGTGTTTGCACATCTCCAACTGATTTTGTTGCGAGTTCTGCCAGAGATTGCAATTGAGCTTTTAAGCCCTCTAAGTCCGTTGCCATCAACGTTTCCCGTTTTGTATGAAGAATTTTTTACTATCTTAACTTTAGCATTCAAATGTCAATAAAACAAAAGCCCCGCATTGCGGAGCTTTTGTTTTTGAGATGTAATCTACTCTTACTTAGCACTAGCTAAAAACACCATCGGATCGATCGCACTACCGCCATTAGGACGGATCTCAAAGTGGAGGTGGGGACCTGTACTAAACCCAGTACTTCCCATCGCGCCAATGGTTTGACTTTGGCTCACGGTTTGTCCTTCCTTAACATACAGATCGTTCATGTGGGCATAGCGAGTAATCGTACCATCAGCATGACGAATATCTATCATGTTGCCATAACCACCGTCACTCCAACCCGCAAATTCGACAGTTCCCGAAGCCGCAGCCAAAATTGGTGTGCCAATAGGAGCAGCAATGTCGATTCCTGCATGAATTCTGCCCCAGCGCCAACCAAATCCAGAAGTGAAAACTCCATCGGCGGGCCAAATGAAGCCAGTGGACAACCCATAGTCTTGAACATCAGGCAAGTAGGCACTTGCTGTCAAAGTTGGTAACTGTGGTGCTACGCCTGAGCGATCGCCAGGATTTGCGATCGCGCTACGACTAGCATCAAAATTGCGATCGGGATTTGGGGAAACATTCAAACTAGCTGAAGCAATCCTAGCAGCCTCTAACTTACGGGCTTCTTCAGCCTTACGAGCCGCCTCTTTGATTTCAGCATCGCGAAGTTTGGCACTAAGCTGATCAACTTCTGACTCCAAGCGCCTAACCTCTAGGGAAGTCATTCTGGTCTCAGGATCAGGCATCAAAGCCACTTGATTTGGCTTGCCAGTAGTTGTGACCTGCTGTTCTACGGATTCTAACGCAGGGACTTTCGGCGCTAGACTGGCAGCAAGTCTTGCTGGGATCTGCACATTTGGCTCAGATGCAGGCTGAGAGATGACCGATAAAGGCTGAGAAGTAGAATTGCTAGCTTGATCGATCGCTCGATTAGCAGGAATACTCGGTACGGATACAGCCGCTACGGGGGAAGACTTCGTGCCTTCAATTAAAGTAGGAGATTCAGGACGAGATTCAATACGAGGCTCAGCCACAGGTTGATTCTGAACTTCAAATGGAGAGTTCTGTAAAGTAACCCGTTGCTCGGAAACTAGAGAAGGTGGGATCTGCGGAATTGAGAAAACCTTCGCTAACTTAGGTGCAAACTGAATCTTTGGTTCACTGACTGGCTGACCAGCATTAGCTTCAATCGGATTGTTGCGATTGGCACTGTACTGTTCAGCAGATATCGCCGCAGGAATCAATGGCGCAGCGATCGATCTAGCTGGCAAATTAATGGAACTCGAAGATATTGCGGAATTCTTCTTAGCATTACCACCTAAATCACCAAATAGTTGATCGGGTGTAAAGGGTAAAAGTGCAGCAGCGATTTTTACTACTGGCTCATTGGCTACAGGTAAGCTAGGCTGCATCGCTGTTGGTTTTAGCGGTGAGCTAGATGACTGTTCTTGGGCAGGTGTACTTGGGAACCGATTAGAGTTGGATTGATTGCCACTCAACTGTACTAGCCCATCCCAAGGAGAAGGCTGATTAGCCGCAGCTACCTTAATTACAGGCGCATTTGACTGTAGGGTGCTGGCTGTCAAAGTATTGTTGCTGTTCTCGGCTGTAACATTTGGCAGAACCATCGGTGTTGCTGCGGAGACTCTGATCTGTGCAGCCTGAACTGGTGCAGCCTGAACTGGTGCAGCCTGTGCAGCTTCTTTAGGAGAAGAGCTAGGTTTGGAAACCGCCACAGGTGGCTGAGCGCCGTTAGCTAGACTGTTAGAAGCGGAGTTAGAAGGAGATAAATCGGCGATCGGCGATGAGATTTCCTTAAGTGGCTTTTCGTTGTAAGCAGCAACCGTTTGAATATTCGGTAGACTACGCTCTTGAGGAAGCTTCAGCTCTTGATTTAACTCTAACCATTGGGGATTTTCGAGTTTATTCGCTTCAATAATTGCCTTTTGCGATATCCCGTTGCGGCGAGCGATCGTCTCAATGGTGTCACCATTCTGAACACGATAAGCTACAAACTTAGGCTGCTTTGCGATCGCATTTTCATTATTTGCATTGGTGGCAGTTGGCTTGGAACCGCTATTGTTAGCCCCAGTGCTAGCCAAAGTCGCCTTTGCTTTTTTGCTCTCTAGTTCCTGTAAACGCTGGACTAGACGCTCTTTTTCGGCAACTAGCTGACGCTTAACATGGGCTTCTTTGACTTGCATTAGTGTAGAGACATTACCTGGAATCACTAATGGCTGGTCAATCGCCAAGAAATCACCTGAAGCCAAGGATGTAAACTTAATAATTTCATTCTTGGGGACGTTGTAATAAGTAGAAATAGCTTCTAAAGTATCACCAGACTTAACCTTATGAACTAAACCATTCACAGGAGGAATCATCAGCTTCATCCCAGGCTGTAATTCAGTATTGGCACTGATGTTATTGGAGGCAGCGATCGCCGCCGCATCAACTTGATAAACTTGAGTTAGTTTCCAGAGAGTTTCATCTTCGCGCACCTCATGGAGGATCACGCCTTGAGCAACGTCCCATGCACCTGAGGCGATCGCAACTCGCGCCATTTCATACTTGCGATCTTGGTTCTGAGACATTACATCTGATAATGTACGGGGAGATGTCGCAACGGGTGTAGCTTTAAGACTGTTATTTGCCGATTGCTGGCTGACCAACACCCCCACAGTTCCTGCCGAAATGGCAAAACCTAAAACTGCAAGCAAGCGGCGGACTTTCAAAGAGGACACTTTCTGGCTCAATGTCAGGGAAACATTGACCGATTGATCCCCGTCTTTGGAAGAAATCTTTTTCAAAAAACTGGCTCCTCTATAACTAACTTAGCTCCTACATATATCGAGTGTGAGAACATGTCGAATTGTTTGCCTTAGCTTAAGAAAAACCTAAGCTATCAATTCGGTAAGGAGCAATTACATTCATTAAGTTACCTCAATGGTTTCTTTCAAACAAGTTCAAAATGAACAGTATAAAATCCAATTATGTGCATTTATACTCATTATTTTTGCAATTGCACATCAATGCATATTTTGTCAAGAACCAATTTGGTAAAGTAATCTTGCAAAATCTCTGAAAATGGTAATTTTGGACTTGTATGCCTAAAGATAGTTTTTAGCTCAAAAACCAACTTTCACTAAACCAAATTTCTGACTCTACAAGGCGATTTTATTGATTTTTCGATATTGAGCTAACGATGATTCTCAAGGAGAGTAATAGCTGAAAGCGTAGTTCTTTTCATGGCTAAACTCTTGATTGCTCAATTTTGCTCTTAATTACTCTGTTATGCATGGTAAACTACCCATGCCGATTATGTAATCTTTTTTTAACAATTAATTAAAATAATTTACAAATTAGCGATCGCTATACCTAATAGCTAGTCTTTGAGGCATCAATGACAATTAGTCCCTGAATCTTAAGGAAGAACAGTCTAGATTAATCTACGACTAAATAGGTATAGACAATCACACTATGTACACCAATAGCTTAAAATTACATTCAAAATGCTTTAAGAAATGACATTTAAAGATAGCGGTTTTCCATATATCAAGCGCTATTGGCTAATTTAAAAGAATTTTTATAAAAAGATTAGGAAAAAAGATCTATGAGCATTGGATATCTCGCGCTGGTCTTACACGCTCACCTCCCCTATGTGCGTCACCCCGAAAGCGACTATGTACTTGAGGAGGAATGGCTATATGAGGCGATCACCGAGACCTATATTCCCCTGATCAAAGTCTACGAGGGACTCAGGCGAGATGGCATTGATTTCAAAATGACGATGAGCATGACACCACCATTGGTGTCGATGTTGCGCGATCCTCTGCTCCAAGAGCGTTATGACAAGCATCTGGCTCAATTACAGCAACTGGTTGAGCTTGAGGTAATTCGCAACGAACATCATGGACATCTCAAATATCTAGCTGAGTATTATGTCAAGGAATTTGCCGAAACTCGCGAACTCTGGGAAAAATATAGCGGCGATCTCGTCACTGCGTTTAAACAGTTTCAAGATACTAATAATCTAGAAATCATCACCTGCGGGGCTACGCATGGCTATCTGCCATTGATGAAAATGTACCCCGAAGCTGTATGGGCGCAACTAGAAGTCGCGGTTGAGCATTATACACAGGAGTTTGGACGCGCTCCCAATGGGATTTGGTTGCCAGAATGCGCTTATTACGATGGTTTAGAGCGAATGCTGGCGGATGTGGGTTTGCGCTACTTCTTAACCGATGGACATGGCTTATTATATGGTCAACCCCGCCCAAGGTTTGGGACTTATGCGCCTGTCTTCACAGAAACAGGTGTGGCGGCTTTTGCTCGCGATCATGAGTCATCACAGCAAGTATGGTCTTCCAAAGTTGGCTATCCTGGCGATCCGCTTTACCGCGAATTTTACAAAGATTTAGGCTGGGAAGCAGATTATGAGTATATTAAGCCCTTTGTGATGCCTAACGGTCAACGTAAAAACACTGGGATTAAATATCACCGTATTACAGGGCGTGATTTCGGTTTAGATGCGAAGCAGCTTTACGATCCCTATTGGGCTAAAGAAAAGGCTGCCGAAAATGCGGCTAATTTCATGCAAAATCGCCAAAATCAGGTCAAATATCTCCATGACATGATGGGTCGCCCTCCGCTAGTGGTATCGCCCTATGATGCCGAGTTGTTTGGGCATTGGTGGTATGAAGGTCCTTGGTTTATTGATTTTCTGATTCGTAAGTCTCATTACGATCAAAATACCTATGAAATGACTCATCTGGCGGACTATCTACGCGACAATCCCACGCAACAGGTGTCCCGTCCCGCGCAATCGAGTTGGGGCTATAAAGGTTTCCATGAATATTGGCTAAACGAGACGAATGCTTGGGTTTATCAGCATTTACACAAGGGCGCGGAACGGATGATTCATTTGTCTTACCGTGAACCTGCTGATGAACTGGAATGGCGGGCGCTAAATCAAGCAGCGCGTGAATTACTATTGGCGCAGTCTTCAGATTGGGCGTTTATCATGCGAACTGGCACGATGGTTCCCTATGCAATTAGAAGGACGCGATCGCATTTAATGCGTTTGGAAAAACTATTTGAGGATATTGAGGCTGGCACAATTGATTCTGGCTGGTTAGAAAAACTGGAATATATGGACAATATTTTCCCTGAGATTAATTACAGGACTTATCGACCACTTACGGCTAGTTAATTTTTTATTACATAGTTATTGACTGAACTTGGATACTTTGCTGGTGATCTTGCCTGTAAATTATCCAAGGCTAGCCAACATTATTAAACGAAACATGTTGAAGAAAGTTTAGAAGCTATACTCAAGAAAAGGAATTTTGAAATCAACGTAGAAAAATCAACTAGTGTATAGTTGCGAGAAATTTTTGCGGTAATAAAATATTTATGACAGTCTCAAGATATACTTAGGTAAATTGTTGTTAGCAGTAAAATCTAGTTATTTAAGACATCCAGAAGCAATTAGGAAGCTTTGAATTGATAAGTGAGTTATAGATATGAATGAAGCGAAGATGAAAGTGAACTTAGTAGGTAGGGTGAAAAATATGAACCTACCAAACAGTAAGGCGTTAATGCCTCTTTTTGAAGCTATTGTAAATTCTATACACTCAATTGAGGAAGCTGGCGTATCAGATGGCTGGATTCGGATTACCGTTGAACGTAATGAAACACAGGGTAATCTATTAGATAATTCTAGAAATATTTACCCAATTACAAGCTTCAAGATTGCTGATAACGGTGTAGGTTTTAACGATGATAATTTTGAATCATTTCTTACCTCAGATTCAGCGAGAAAAGTAGAGAAAGGAGCAAAAGGTATTGGAAGATTTCTCTGGCTAAAAGTATTTGATTCAGTTTATATTAAAAGTACATATAAGTCTCACAACAAACCACTCAAAAGAGAATTTAGATTTTCGCTTCAGGATGAGGCAGTTACAAATCTCGTAGAAGAGAGCGCAGCAAAAAACGATAGTTATAGAACCGAGGTAAATTTAATTGGGTTCAAGGATGCATATCGAAAAAATTGCCCTCAAAAAGCCGAGACTATATCTAAAAGAATTATTGAACATTGTTTGGTATTTTTTCTCTCTCAATCATGCCCAAAAATATATGTTTATGATGGTGATGAAACATTTGAATTAAACAAGCTATTCTCTCAAACCGTTGAAGCAAATTCTAAAGAAGAAGTGTTTACACTGAAATCAAAAGAATTTAAAGTAAAGAACTTAAAACTTTATAGCAGTGAAGAGTCTGAACATAGAATATATTTTTGTGGTCAAGATAGAGAGGTAATACATGAAAAACTTAGTAATCACATTTCAGACCTAAATAAACGATTAAAGGATAATGAAGATAACAGTTTTACTTATTTGGCTTACGTCACTGGTAACTATCTTGATGAGCGAGTAAACCCTGAACGAACAAACTTTAATATGACAAGTTCTTCAGAAATTGATTTTCCTGATGAAATTACCTTGGATGAACTTAAAAAGGAAACTATATCCCAAGTTAAAAACTACTTAGCTCCTTGGCTGGAAGATATTAAAGGAAATAAATTTTCGGAAGTACAAAGATTTGTAACAACCAAAGCGCCTCAATATAGATCCCTATTGAGGCATCATCCTGAACTTTTGGATAATATTGAGTTAGGTTTATCCGAGGATAAACTTGATCTTGCACTGTACAAGCTAAACGCCAAAGTTACACTTGAAATCAAAGAACTGAGCCAAGACTTTCTTTCTGCAACCCTTGATGATTTCAATAGTTATCCTGAATATTCTCAAAAGTATAATAGATTTATTGAACAATTTAATGACTTTGGCAAAGCAAATCTTGCTCAATACATTGTTCACAGAAAAACTCTTTTAGAACTTTTAGATAGTCACCTAAAAAGAGATGAAGATGGCAACTACAAGCTAGAAAAACACGTTCACGAATTGATTTTTCCGATTAAAACTACTTCAGATAATGTTGATTTTGATCGTCAGAACTTGTGGATAATTGACGAAAAACTTGCTTACCACAAATACCTTGCTTCAGACATTAAACTCAGAAATTTAGAAGGCATATCTATATCTAGTGATGATAGACCCGACCTAGTTGTGTTTAATCATCCGTTTGCATTTGTTGAGGGAGAAGCGCCTTATGCATCTGTTGTAATAGTTGAATTCAAACGTCCTATGCGAAAGGGCTATAGTGAAGACGAGAATCCAATTAATCAGGTTTTTGGGTACATTAGCAAAATCCAAGAGGGTAATACAACTGACAAAGATGGCAGATTAATTCCTATTTCAAAGAACATTCCCTTTTATGCCTACATCGTATGCGATATAACACCAAAGATTAAAGAATTTGCTAAGTTTTATGGTTTTACCGTAACTCCAGATCAGATGGGATATTTTAACTTCAATACAAATTTAAATACTTATACAGAGATCATCTCTTTTGACAAACTAGTTTCTGATGCAAAAAAACGTAATAACGTACTTTTCGAGAAACTTCACTTACCAGTAACTCGTTAGAATCACTCGATTAATTTATCTCTAAGAAGCTGTTTGATAATTTCCATAGGAGGAAAGCGTTTGATCGAACAGACAAGATCCTCAAATTCCTTGCTAACAAAAGCTTTTGTGAGACTTTTCAACCAGTTTTTAAAGATTCGCTTCGCGAGTCTTTTTTCTTTACATTTATTTAACAAAACTTTAGTAACATACGCTACTTTTTTCTATAAGCATATGTTATGTTGGCTATATACAAACAATATGCATAACCTAGAGGAAATAAGTCATGAATGTCGGTCAAAGAAAAGCAGAAGCTGCGGCAAATCACAAAGCTAGCCTCTCGGCTTCAGTTAAGCGTCGTATGGAAGTTGCTCGTTCCAATAACGATGCTGGTTTGGTAAACGTCCTTGAACAAGAAATGAAGCAATTGGGCTTAAATTAGTTGAATTAGGGGCGTGCGGTTTAATGAAGTGCCAAACAGCCAATCCCAAAATATTGGGTTTCGTTGGTTTAGTAGTGCTTTGTTTTTTAGCGCGTCCCTAACCTTCATCATCTGCGTTCCACGTAACATCAGTAATTATCAATGCCAAGCTGATTGAATAATTTTCTGAATAATTGATGCTTGTGCTTCAATACTCTCTAACAAACGAAACTGGACAAGCGATCGCTGCACATTATGTTCAGGATATTTAACCGTAAAGTATTGATTACCTGCTAAATAATCGGTAAAAAATCGCAAGCCTAACTCAAAGGTAATTACTCTGATTGCATCGTAAATATAGGCATAATCATATTCAGTGAGAAACGATCGCCCGACTTCTAGATATCCTGACAATATGGCTGAACAGAGTTCCGTATCAAAATTCACATCTTCCCATTCTGCAACATCTTCGCCTAAAGGATTACAGCCCGATCGCAAACAATCGCCGATGTCGTAATGAATTAAGCCTGATTTGACCGTATCGAGATCGATCATACTCATGGCTAGATTTGTTTGTTGATCGAACAAAATATTATTTACTTTCGGATCACCATGCATAGTTCGCAATGCTAGTTTTCCTGATACTTTTGCATCTTCCAGAATATTCGCTAAACCTTGGCGATCGCTAATTATTTGGAAGCAATAATTGAGTTCAGGAGAATTTTGAACTTTATTTTCAGCTTGGCTTTTAGCTAATACTTCTTGATATTGGCGCAAATATTGGGGCGTAATATGAAAGCCGACTAAGGTGTCCGCCAGTTTTTCGGGTGGCAAGTCACTAGTCAAATAATGGAATGTTCCCAAGGCATAGCCAACTTCACTAGCTTGAGACGTATTTTCCATTACATCAAAGGATTGGGAATCAGCAATAAAACTCAGCGATCGCCAATACTCACCGTTCTCCGTTAGCCAATAGTCTTTTTCTTCGTCAGTTAATAGAACCTGTGGAACTTCCCATCGGCGCTGTAGGGAAATTTTAGCAAGGCGATCGCGCACATGATTGCTATAAATTCGCATATTTTGCATTACTAGTTGCGGTTCTGGGAATACGTTGGTATTGATCCGTTGTAAGACAAAAGATGTCGTCAAAGATTTAATTTCTATTTCTTGTTTTATTTCTTGTAAAGACACTAAAAAAGTACTATTGATATTGCCATTGCCAAAGGGTTGAATATTTTTAATTTCGGCTGTGGGCGCAAAATTAGAGACGAACTTTTGAGCGATCGCGATCAAATAATTCAAATTATCAGGTTGATTGAGTATGTTATTTTGATTCATAATTGTCGATATAATGCTTTTGAAAAATTATTTTGCTCAAAATCAAATATACATGTATCTAACTGATGTATTTAATAGATAATTCCCAATTCGTAATTCCTAATTCGTAATTCCTAATGAAAGTTGCTTTAATTGGTGCAAATGGTCAGCTAGGTTCCGATATTGTTAGTCATTTTTCGGAATGCGATCACTATCAACTCACAGCCTTTACTCGTGCAGATCTCGACATTACTCAGCCCGAAATAGTACATCGTGTTTTGACCAGCGAGAAGTTTGATGTGGTGATTAATAGTGCCGCCTACGTCCGAGTCGATGACTGCGAAGACCTAGTGGATACTGCTTTTAATGTCAATGCGATCGCCGCTTTGAATATCGCTAGAGCTGCCCGTGAGATTGATGCGTTATCCGTTTATATCAGCACTGATTATGTATTTCGGGGCGATCGCCCTGAACCATATAGCGAGTCAGATATTCCCGATCCGATTAATATCTACGGTACATCCAAACTCACGGGCGAATATTTGGTGCGACAGACTTCGCAAAAATCGCTGATTTTACGCATCTCTAGTGTCTTCGGCAAAGCAGGAGCAAGTGGCAAAGGCGGTAACTTTGTGGAAACGATGATCAAAAAGGCTAAAGCTGGCGATCGCTTAAAAGTGGTTAATGATATTTTCATGTCACCGACCTATACCTATGATGCAGCACGTTTATTAGATGCACTTTTGCAAGCAGGTACGACAGGAATTATTCACGGAGCCAATGCTGGACAATGTTCATGGCATGAGTTCGCCACGCAAGTTCTTAGTCTTGCCAATATCGAGCATCCGATTGAGCCAATTTCCTCTTCCCAATTTCCTACTAAAGCCACTCGCCCTGCTAATTCCGCATTAATTAGCGATCGGCTTGATTTAAAACTTGATTTAAACTCCAGTTTTACAATGCGTCCTTGGCAAGAAGCATTAATCGCCTATCTAATAGAAAAATCTCACCGCTAAAATTAAAATCACGCGGGTTTCGACATCAAGAGTCTGTCTTTAAGTTCTGATGTGTGAATTTTTGTGAAACACAAAAACTATAAAATCACTCTATAGTGATCAATATCTCCACATCCTACTAAATACATGACTTTTAACGAAAACTCTAGAGTAAAGCTACCTTCAGTTTTGCACCTACATCGATTAGGTTATGAATACTTATCGTTAAAAAAGGCGGTATGGGATGAGACGACAAATATATTTACTGATATCTTTGCGAAAAGCATTACTAAAATCAATCCTCATATTGAAGAAGGGGACGTTGATAGATTATTAGGGGAGATGCGCTTTGCTCTGGACAATGAAGATCTCGGTAAGACTTTTTATGAAAGATTGATTGATCAATCTGGATATCGACTGATTGATTTTGAAGATTTTGATAATAATAGTTTTCATGTAGTTACGGAGCTAACTTATAAGAATGGGGATGAGGAATTTCGTCCTGACATTGTTTTGCTTGTTAATGGGATGCCATTGGCTTTTGTAGAAGTGAAGAAGCCGAATAATAAAGACGGGAATCTGTCGGAACGCGATCGCATTGATCGGCGTTTTCAAAATAAGAAATTTAGAAGATTTGCCAATATCACGCAGTTGATGGTTTTCTCTAACAATATGGAGTATGACAGCGAATCGCCTTTACCGATCCAAGGGGCGTTTTATGCGTCTACTTCATACCAAAATCACTCTTTTAATTTCTTTCGAGAAGAAGAATCTTTAGATTTATCAAGGCTTTTAAGTCCAGAAAGCGAAGAGATTGAGAACTATGTCCTAAAAGATAATAATTTACCGATTATTAAGCATAATCCAGAGTTTATTACCAATAAATCACCAGATACACCTACAAATCGCCTCTCGACTTCTTTGTTTAGTCGCGATCGCTTGGCATTTGTTCTGAGATATGCGATCGCCTATGTGAAGGAAGAAAGTGGTTGGCAGAAGCATATTATGCGTTATCCGCAAATGTTTGCGACTAAAGCGATCGCTAAATCTTTGGACAATGGCATCAAAAAGGGGATTATTTGGCACACTCAGGGCAGTGGTAAGACGGCTTTGGCTTTTTATAATGTCAAATTTTTGACGGATTATTTCCAGAAGCAAAAGATCGTCCCTAAGTTTTATTTCATTGTCGATCGCATTGATTTGTTGGAGCAAGCCAAAAAAGAATTTACGAGTCGGGGCTTAGTTGTTCATACCATCGACTCAAGAGAGGCTTTTGCTAAGGATATTAAATCTACTAGCGTGATTCATAACTTTTCAGGCAAGCCAGAAATTACGGTGGTTAATATTCAGAAATTTAAGGATGATCCCAAAGTCGTGAAAACTGAGGATTATGACGTAAATATTCAGCGTATTTATTTCTTGGATGAGGTTCACCGCAGTTACAACCCTGAAGGTAGTTTCTTGGCAAATCTCGAACAATCCGATCGCAGTGCAATCAAAATTGGGTTAACGGGAACACCTCTTTTGGGAGACGCTTACAACTCTAAGTTCTTATTTGGTGATTACATTCATAAGTATTACTACAACGCTTCTATTTCTGATGGGTATACGTTACGGCTGATCCGTGAGGAGATTGAAACTAACTATAAGCTGGTTTTACAAAAGGCTTTAGAGGCGGTTGAGGTGTTGAAAGGTGCGATCGATAAACAATCAATATTTGCTCATCCTCATTATGTAGAGCCATTGCTTGACTATATTCTTCAAGATTTTGAGGGTAGCCGATCGCGTTTTGGCGATCGCACTATTGGCGGGATGGTGATTTGTGATAGTTCAGAACAGGCAAAAATGCTCTATGAGATTTTTCTGGAAAGATTTCCTAATCCACAAAATTTGACAAATCCATCCCCTCGCCTCAGTGATGTGAGCGCTGGGTATGAGGTACTGCTCAAGCCGAAAAAGCAAAAATCAAACTTGACTGCGGCTTTGATTTTGCATGACATTGGTACAAGAGATGAGCGCAAACACTGGGTTGAGGAGTTTAAGGAAGGCAGAGTCGATCTGCTGTTTGTTTACAATATGCTGCTGACGGGTTTTGATGCAAAGCGACTGAAAAAGCTCTACTTGGGACGTGTCATCAAAAAGCATAACTTGTTACAGGCTTTAACTCGTGTGAATCGACCTTACAAGGATTTTCGTTATGGCTTTGTGGTTGATTTTGCGGATATTCGTAAGGAATTTGATGCGACTAATAAAGCTTATTTTGATGAACTACAGGCAGAATTGGGGGATGAGTTAGAACATTATTCTAATTTGTTTAAGTCAAAGGAAGAGATCGAGGAAGAGATTGAAGAAATTGAGGATGTTATATTTCGCTACGATACGGCAAACGCGGAGATTTTCTCGCAACAGATTAACCAAATACATGACAGAGAGACAGTTTTAGCTCTAAAAAAGGTGTTAGGGAATGCGAAAAGTCTTTATAACTTGATTCGGTTGACGGGGCATTATGAACTTTTAGAAAAGTTGGATTTCCAGAAATTAGGTGACTTGTATCGGGAGGCTAGTAACCGTTTAGATGCGATTAATTTGAGTGAAAGATTAGAAAGTGGTGCTGATGTCACGAATTTACTCAATGAAGCTTTAGAAGATGTTATTTTCTCCTTTGTCAAAATCGGTGAAGAAGAATTGGTGCTGGCGGATAAGCTCAAGAATACATTAAGGCGAACCCGTGAAGCTTTAGCGGTTAACTTTGATAAGGCTGATCCGAAATTTGTGAAGTTGAAAGAGGAGCTAGAGCGTTTGTTTAAGCAGAAAAAGCTGAGTGAGGTGAGCCAAGAGGAGATGAACGTTAATATTGCTAGCCTGAATAAGATTTATGAAAAGATTAAGGAGCTTAATCGTCAAAACAACCTATTAAAAGCGAAATATGACCATGATACTAAGTATGTAAGGTTGCATAAGCGCTTGGTTGAGTGGGGCAAATTGTCAGAAACAGAGCGTAAAATCTGTGAGGTGTTGCTAGGGGTGAAGGCTGAGGCGGATGGGTTTGTTTTGCAAAATACGAAGATTCTCAATAACGAGGTTTATTTTACTAGGAAGATGATTCGGTTGCTGATTGCTCAGTTTACACAGCAAAAGATCGATCTCAATGCGGAAACCTCAACCTATATCAATAATCTGGTTGTGAAGGAATATATGAATGAATTTAATGGGGGCGGGGCTTAAAGTTATAATATGAAAACGTAATTGCAAGGTAGGTACATAGAGATGGTTCTAGCCGTAGCGAAAACACAGTTAGTTACTTTTGATGAGTTTGTTGAGTGGAAGCCTGAGCAGGGTTTCTATGAGTTACATAATGGAGTAATTGTTGAGATGTCACAGCCTGTTGGAAAGCATGAGCAAGTTAAGGGATTTTTAGTTACTGAGCTAGTGTTTGAGTATCGACAGGCAAAGTTGCCTTACTTTTTGCCAAGTAACGCATTTCTCAAATTGCCTGATGCTGATTCTGCTTATTTGCCTGATGTCTTAATTGTAAAAACTGCTAATTTGGTGAATGAGCCATTGTGGGAAAAGCAATCGACAATTATTCAAGGAGCCTCAATTGTAATTGCAATTGAGGTGGTGAGTACGAATTGGCGTGATGATTATTTTATTAAGGCTAAAGATTACGAAGAGATGGGGATTCCTGAGTATTGGACTGTGGATTATTTGGGAATTGGTGGCAGAAGGTTTATTGGCAATCCGAAACAGCCGACAATTTTAGTGCATGAGTTAATTGATGGAGAGTATCAGGTGACTACATTTCAGGGTAATGATCGCGTTATATCGCCGACTTTTCCAGAATTGCATTTGACAGCAAACCAGATTTTTGAAGCGGGTATTTGATAGAGATATGAATCAACTGAATGATACAGATTTTGGGCAGAAGATTAGAGAGTTAATTGATGGATTGAAGGGGATTTGTGCTTCCTATGGGTTGGGGAATGATGGGAATGAGTTTAAGATTATTACGCAGGTGTTTCTCTATAAGTTGATGAATGATAAGTTTGCTTTTGAGGTGAAGCAGGCTGTGCCAGATATCATTGCTGAGTCGCAAAGTTGGGAAACTGCTTTAAGAGCCATGTCTGCGGCTGATTATGAGTTTATGTTGCTGCAATTACCTTCTAATACAGCAAATTTGCAGCCCGAACATTTCATTGCGACTTTGTATGAGAAGCAGAATGATAAGGATTTTGCAAAATTGTTTGATGATACGTTGAAGGATATCGCGTTTCAAAATAATGAGATTTTCTCGGTCAAAACGGAAGGGGATACAAAGATTCCGTTATTTGATCGCGTCACTGAGTTTATTACGGATAATTCTAAGCGCGATAATTTTTGTCGGGCGGTGATTAATCAGCTAATTAAATTTAGTGCGGAACATATTTTTACGCAGAAGTATGATTTCTTTGCGACTTTGTTTGAATATTTGATTAAGGACTACAACAAGGATAGTGGCGGTAAGTATGCGGAATACTATACGCCCCATGCGGTGGCGCGGATTATGGCGGCGATTTTGGTTAGTCAGCCTGTGCAGAATGTGACGGTTTATGACCCTTCGGCGGGTTCGGGGACTTTGTTGATCAGTCTTGCCCATGCGATCGGTGAGGAGCGCTGTACGATTTATTCGCAGGATATTTCGCAAAAGTCATCGAGTTTGTTGCGGTTGAATTTGATTTTAAATAATCTGGTGCATTCGATTCCCAATATCATTCAGGGGAATACGTTGGAGCATCCCTATCACAAGCAGGGGGCGCAGTTAGCCAAGTTTGATTATATTGTGTCGAATCCGCCTTTTAAGATGGATTTTAGCGATTATGTGGATAATTTAGACACTAAGGCTAATAATGAGCGCTTTTTTGCGGGGATTCCCAATGTTCCGAATAAGGCGAAGGATAAGATGGCGATTTATACGCTATTTTTGCAGCATATTATCTATTCCCTAAAGCCCAAAGGTAAGGCGGCGGTGGTGGTTCCGACGGGGTTTATTACGGCACAGTCTGGGATTGACAAGGCGATCCGTCAGAAGTTGGTGGATGAGAGGATGTTGGCGGGTGTTGTGTCAATGCCGAGCAATATTTTTGCAACGACGGGTACGAATGTGTCCATTTTGTTTATGGATCGCGGCAATCAGGGCGATGTGGTGTTGATTGATGCGTCTGGGTTGGGGGAGACTGTGAAGGATGGCAAGAATCAGAAGACGGTGTTAACGGAGGCGGAGGAGGCGCAAATTATTTCGACTTTTAATGAGAAGAAGGCGGTTGATGATTTTTCGGTGGTGGTGAGTTATGAGGCGATCGCGGCTAAAAATTATTCGTTGAGTGCGGGTCAGTATTTTGATGTGAAGATTGAGTATGTGGATATTTCGCAGGATGAGTTTGAGGAGAAGTTAAGGTCTTTTTCGAGTAATCTAGATCGCTTTTTTGCGGAGTCTAGGGATTTGGAGGTTGAGATTAAAAAGCAGTTGGCGGGGTTGAAGTATGAGTAAATTGAAAACATATAAATTTAGTCAGTTATATTCAATGAGTTCTGGAATCTCTTCTAAACCAGAACAAGCTGGTCATGGGAACCCTTTTTTATCTTTCTCTACTGTATTTAATAATTACTTTTTACCAGATAATCTAAATGATTTGATGGATACTTCAGAGACAGAACAAGAGACATATTCTATATTAAAAGGTGATATTTTCTTAACCAGAACAAGTGAAGTTGTAGACGAGCTTGGCATGAGTTCTGTAGCACTTAAAGATTATCCAAAAGCTACATATAGCGGGTTTTTGAAGCGACTAAGACCAACGCAAACTGATGTAACTTACCATAAATATATGGCGTTTTATTTGCGTAGCAAGCTTTTCAGAAAAACTATGACAAATAATGCTGTCTTAACTCTTAGGGCAAGTTTAAACGAAAATATTTTTTCTTATTTAGCTCTTATTTTGCCTGAATATAATCAACAAGTTAAAAGTGGAGATTTGTTATATTTAATAAATTCCAAAATTGAACTAAATAATCGGATTAATGCTGAGTTAGAGAGTCTGGCTAAGACGATTTATGATTATTGGTTTGTGCAGTTTGACTTTCCTAATGCCGATGGCAAGCCCTATAAGTCTTCTGGCGGTGAGATGGTTTGTGTGGAGGGAGGAGGCGATCGGGCAATTCCTGCGGGTTGGGAAATTGGCACACTTTACGATTTGGCAAATATCGCTGGTGGAAGCACTCCATCAACCGCTAATCCTTTAAACTTTTGTAAAAATGGTAGTGCTTGGATAACACCTAAAGATTTATCTCTTAACATGGGTAATAAATTTATTAGCAAAGGAGAATTAGATGTTACCGAAGCAGGAATGAAAGATGCTTCATTAAAAATCTTTCCAAAAGATACAATTTTATTAAGTTCCCGTGCGCCAATTGGATATATGGCAATTTCTAGAAATGATGTAACTACAAATCAAGGTTTTAAATCTTTTATTCCAAACAAAGGATTCTCAACACCGTTTGTTTATTATGCCATCAAAAATTCTATGCAATCTATAGTTCAATATGCATCAGGTTCAACATTTAAAGAGATTTCTTTAACATCGATAAAAAGTATACAAGTTTGCTTGCCAGATCATATTGTTGTCGATCTCTATACTGAAAAGGTGAAGCCAATATTTAGGCAGCAAGATATTTTAGAGCAGGAAAATCAACAACTCACCCAACTCCGCGATTGGCTGCTACCGATGCTAATGAACGGACAAGTCAGCATTAAGTAAACCTTATTAAATCATTTCTAGGAGAAAAATCTAGTCATGGGAAAACAAAAACAATTACAGGAAAATCGAGAAAATATTTTGGCGATCGCCGCTAAACATGGAGCCTTTAATGTGCGAATTTTTGGCTCAGTCGCTCGTGGTGAAGACACCCCAGAGAGTGATATTGATCTTTTAATTGATTATGACATCGAAAAAACAACCCCTTGGTTTCCAGTTGGACTAATTCGAGATTTGGAAAATCTATTACAAACCAAAGTCGATGTTGTCACTGTAGAAGGTTTAAAAAATAGAATTCGCGATCAAGTTTTACAGGAGTCAATTAACCTATGAGAGATGATCGAGAAAGAATAGAAGATATTCGAGAAGCGATTGACAAAATTGAGAAATATTCAGTACTAGGAAAAAATGAATTTCTTGGAGATGAATTAATTCAAAGCTGGATTTTATTGCAATTACAAATTATTGGTGAAGCAGCAAGATCTATGTCCGATGATACCTGTGCAAAATATCCAGAAATTGCATGGCGAGATATTATTGACTTTCGCAACTTGATCGTTCATGAATATTTTCGTATAGATTTAAAATTAGTTTGGAAAATTGTAGAAAAAGAGTTACCCTTGCTGAAAAAACAAATCAAGAAAATCAACAACTAATCTAAATTGGCGATCGGCTGTTACCGATGATAGCGATCGGGCAAGTTAGCATTAAATTAACTTAGATTTTTATAAAACATCGTTGTATCTAAACCATGAAAAAACAACAAGCGATCGAGCTTCTCACATACAGTAAACCAATATTACAAGAACAGTTTGGCGTTACAAAACTTGCCCTATTTGGTTCAACAGCAAGAGACACCGCACAACCAAATAGCGATATCGATATTCTTATTAGTTTTAACACTCCCGCCACATCAAAACTCTACTTTGGTGCATTATTTTATTTAGAAGACCTCCTAGAATGTCCAGTCGATCTAGTTACCGAAACCGCCCTCAGAAAAGAATTACGCCCATTTATCGAAGCCGAAAGTATATATGTCTAACAAACCCGTTCGCGAATGGTATTTCTACATTGACGATATGATTCGCTTCTCTCACAAAGTGATTCATTATACTCACGATCATAATCAAACGAGTTTTCTAGAAGACGATTTACGTTACGATGCCACTCTTAGAAATATAGAACTTATCGGCGAAGCCGCCACAAATATTCCCATAGAAATACGAGAAGATAATCCAGAAATTCCTTGGCGGCAAATTATCGCAACTCGTAACCGCGTTATTCATGGATATCTCGGCATTGATGACAATGTTGTGTGGAGCATTATTACTGAAGAAATCCCCGACCTTTTAGACTTACTGCAAAAACTTAGAGCTAAAATCAACAACTAACCCAAATTTGCGATCGCCTGTTCATGATGGTAGCGATCAGGGTAAATAAAATATTCATGTAAAAACAAACTAATCGGAATGTTGGGATTTGAACCCAAGACCCCCACTACCCCAAAGTGGTGCGCTACCAAGCTGCGCTACATCCCGTTGCGTTTTTAACGCTTTGCCATAGTAGCATATCAGGGAGCAAATTTTACTAGTTACGAAAAATCTACAAATTATATCGGTCTGTACTTGATTACTTTCAAAATGATGAGAATATAGGGGAATAATCACGAGTTGCGGTAACTAAAGTGGGGCAAATAAAGATGCTAGAAGAGACGCGACAATCAATTTATGCAAAACAGGTGACGATTTCCTCGTTGCTGCTTTACCAAAACCTATTAGAGCAAGAAGTTTGGACAGCCTATGTGAAGCTTTTGCAATGCTTGGCAAACTATGCCCTAGATGGCGAAGAAAATCGATCGCGCCGCCTTAGTTATTTATTAGCCTATGGACAATGGTTTAGAGCGATCGCCGCTACTGGCTACAACTGGCGAGATTACGTTATTTTACAAATCCTCTCATCCGATAATCCCTTTAGCCAACAAGTCCAAACTACGCAACTGGAATCATTACCCAGCGCCTTAGTAATGGCGGCAAAGCATGACCTTCAAGTTTTAGAAGAAATAAGTCTATGGGGCGGCGATAAACTAGTCGATTTTATTGATGAGACTTTCGGCGATCGCCCTGTGGTTTGGCAACTGAAGAGTGACCTATCGAAACTTTCGGAATCCAAGCGATCGCTATTCCGCAAATTCCAAGAAACCGATGATTGGAAACAACTTTTGCCAGATTTAGCGGATTATTATCAGCATTCAGGAACAGGAATATTTACGGATTATGATGCATTTCGTTGGACTAATGGTCATTTGGAGGGAATTGCCTATCCTGATTTGGTGAACTTAGCCGATCTCATTGGCTACGAGTCCCAACGTCACGCACTTTATCAAAATACGGAAGCATTTTTGGCAGGTTATCACGCCCTGCATATTCTCCTCTATGGCAGTCGCGGCACGGGCAAATCATCGATGGTGAAGTCCTTAATGTATGCCTATCGCGATCGCGGTTTGCGTCTAGTTGAGGTTGCTAAAAATGATTTAAAAGATCTGCCGATTATTGCGGAGATATTACGCAAGGTTCCCCAGAAATTTATTATTTTTGTCGATGATTTGTCCTTCGAGGAAGAGGGCGAGGACTATAAGGCGCTTAAGGTAGTTTTAGAGGGAAATCTTTCGGCACAGCCCCATAATCTCTTGGTTTATGCCACTTCCAACCGTCGGCATTTATTGCGCGAATACTTTAGCGATCGCCCTAGTCTCAGAGATCTTAGCGATCGGCAAGAAGTTAATCCTTGGGACACGGTGCAGGAAAAATTATCCTTAAGCGATCGCTTTGGTTTAACCCTTACTTTTCTACAAGCAGATCAAGAGATTTATCTTAAAATCGTGCATCATCTGGCGAAACGAGCCGAAATTAATTTGCCCGATGCCGATCTCAATTTTCGCGCTCTGCAATGGGCGACTCGCCATAATGGTCAGTCAGGACGGACGGCGCAGCAATTTATTAACTTTCTGCAAGCAGAATTAAAAATAGGTCGTAATCACTCCTGATCGCAGTTTTATAAAGGTATTTGTAAAGGTATTTGTAAAAGTATTTGTAAAAATATTGATTTAGCGTCTTTGAGCAAGCTTGTCATACACCAGTTGTAAATCGACATGGTGATGGGCGAGCGCTACGAGTGTGTGATAAAACAAATCCGCAACTTCCCCAGCGATCGCATCGGGATCATCATCTTTACAAGCCATCACCACTTCGGCAGACTCTTCGCCAATTTTTTTTAAAATCTTATTGTCACCACCCGCAAATAATTTGCAAGTATATGAAGTTTCTTGGGGGTTTTCGCGGCGATCGACAATAACCGCAAATAATTCTGATAGGGGATCGTTCATAAAAAATACTCTTAGATAATAATAAAGGCACGCAGAGCGTGCCTTTATATTTGTTTTTTATATCTTGGTAAACCAAGACATTAGCAAACTGGATGTTGCCAACAATTACTTGACGGAAGCCTTACCGCCAGCTTCGGCGATTTGTTTTTGAGCAGCTTCAGCATCAGCCTTAGCCATACCTTCCTTGACAGTCTTAGGAGCAGATTCAACAAGATCCTTAGCATCCTTTAGACCCAAGCCAGTGATTTCACGGACGATCTTCAGAACTGCGATCTTCTTATCAGCAGGAACTTCATCAAGTACCAAGTCAAAAGCAGTCTTTTCTTCGACTTCTTCAACAGGAGCAGCAGCACCACCAGGAGCAGCCATCATCATGCCACCAACAGGAGCAGCAGCCGAAACGCCGAAGGTTTCTTCGATCGCTTTGACCAATTCAGAAGCTTCAAGAAGGCTCAAAGACTTTAGTTCTTCAACGATAGCATCAACTTTTGCAGACATAGTTTTTCTCTTTAATTAATTAGATTGGGTTGATAATTGATAATTCGTAATTCGTAATTGATAATTCGTAATTACTAATTTTTCTAAGCGGATTCTTTCTCGGAAACAGCCTTGACAGCGCGTCCAAGAGATTGAGGAACCTCTTTGATCCCGATCGCAATTTTGGCGGTAATCGCATTGATAGCTCCAGCAATTTGCGCGATCAGAACTTCCTTGGAAGGTAGATCGGCGATCGCTTGCAATTCCTTAGGATTGAGAGCGCGACCTTCTAAGACACCGCCACGGAGTTCGGTTTTCTTAGATTCCTTTTGGAAAGCTTGGTAAGCCTTAACAGCACCACCAATATCGTCTTTGACAAATAAGCAGGCAGAAGGACCAACTAGAAATGATTCCAGTGGCTTCCATTCAGGAGTTCCTGAAATTGCTTGTTTGAGCAAAGTGTTTTTAGTGGTTCTGCACACCGTACCTGTCGGACGGAGCGATCGGCGGAGCTTGGTAATCTCAGCTACGGTCAAAGTAGAGTAGTCAATGACCATGACCATTTGAGTTCCTTCAAACTCTTGGGTCATTTCACCGACTAGTACTTTTTTCTGGTCTAGGGTCTTACCCATATAGTTTTCACCTCCTTGTTTTTTCTGCTAGAAGAGTCTGCTTCGCACCCTCTCCTAGCGGTTGGTTCTTTAAAGTCATTAAAAAAGCCTCGTCTTTTCGCAGACCGAGGCTGAAAAAACTATTCCAATTTGGAATCTTTTTCACATCACCTCGGCAGGAAATTAAGCTACTAGCACCTGCTGTCTTTGGAGCTATTTAGTTGTAGAAGTTTTATCTTTAGGCTTTGAAAAGTAATGACTTTAAAAATTTTTAATTACGCATCGCCAAGCTTGAGATCGCGTAAAGCCGCAACATCGACTTCGATCGCAGGTCCCATCGTTGCCGATACATAAACTGAGCGCCAGTAGCGACCCTTTGCGCCAGAAGGACGATTACGATCAATCGTTTCTTGCAAAGCCTTGAGGTTTAACAGCAAGTCTTCGGCGGGGAATGCAGCCTTGCCAAATAGGATATGGACAATCCCAGTTCGATCGGCACGGAATTCTAGCTTACCAGCTTTGAACGCATTAATTGCGCCGCCCAAATCTGTTGTCACCGTTCCACCCTTAGGCGAAGGCATCAAACCTCTTGGACCAAGCAACTTACCGAGCTTGGCAACTTGAGGCATCATGTCAGGAGTCGCAATTAACAAATCGAAATCCATGCGACCCTTGGTGATTTCATCAATCAGTTCTTCAGAACCAGCGATATCTGCACCTGCGGCAGTTGCTTCAGCAACCTTTTCACCACGGGCGATTACCGCAACTCTGATAGTTTGACCAGTACCTTTAGGTAAAGTCACAGTCGTCCGTAACTGTTGGTCAGCATACTTGGGATCAATACCCAGTCTGACGTGAGCTTCTACAGATTCAGGAAACTTAGCCGTTGCTGTCGCTTTGACTAATTCCAATGCTTCGATGGGAGCATAAGCGCGGTCTTCAACCTTGCTTTGTGCATCTCTCAGACGCTTCGATACTTTTTTTGCCATGATTGATCCTACGGGGTGCGATCGGAAAAGTTAATTTCCTCCCCCAACTAAAGTTTATTCTTACTTTTACTTAACTGCGATAGAAACATCAGCAGTATCTAAAAACTAGGCGGTAATGGTAACGCCCATGTTTTTTGCCGTACCTTCGATAATCTTCATCGCTGCATCGATATCGTTTGCATTGATATCGGGCATTTTTGTCTCTGCAATTTGACGAAGCTGATCTTTGGAAATTGAACCAACTTTCTTACGATTAGGTTCAGCCGATCCAGATGTGATCCCCGCAGCTTTTTGAATTAAAACTGATGCAGGAGGTGTTTTGAGGATGAAGGTAAAACTACGATCTTCATATACCGATATTTCTACGGGAATGACCATGCCTGCTTGATCAGCAGTACGGGCGTTATATTCCTTACAAAACATCATGATGTTCACACCATGCTGACCCAAAGCGGGACCAACGGGTGGTGTGGGAGTTGCTTTGCCAGCATTGAGCGCTAGCTTAATAATTGCGGTAACTTTTTTAGCCATTTTTTCTTGTAGCCAATTTATTCCTAGCCGTTAAAAATCCTACTAAAAATTCTAAAAACTTGCGTTTGAAAGAATTTAATTAGGAATTAGTTTTGCTTTTGTACCTGAGTGAACTCTAGTTCTACAGGTGTGTCTCTTCCAAAAATTGAAAGCAGTGCTTTAAGCTTGCTCCGTTCTGGGCTAACTTCCACCACTTCACCTTCAAAGTCTTTGAAAGGTCCAGTAAGCACTTTGATCTTGTCGCCCTGAGCCATATCAATTTTCAGAACTGGCTCCTGTTCAACCACGACACGGAAGATTCTTTCAACTTCTTTTTCAGTCAAAGGGCGAGGCTTAACATGCCCACGTCCACGACCGTAGTGACGTTTTTGTTCAGTGCCGACAAAGTTAATGACATGGGGCGTACTTTTGACAGCAAGCCATGCATCATCATCCACTTCCAACTGTCCAATTTCATTCCTGACAGTTTTAATCTGAATTAAAACATAACCAGGAAAGATCTTTTCCTCTGAGGCTAGCCGACTACCATCTTTTCTCAATTTGACGGTCGGTGTATGCGGAATTTCAATTTGCTTAATCCTGTCCTCAACATCAAGGGTTTTGATGCGTTGTTCAAGGCTAGATTTGACCTTTTTTTCACAACCTGAAGCAATTTGAACCGCATACCATTGGAATGGTACGTCCAACTCATCTTGTTCAATGGGTGAATTTTCGATGTCATCGGTAAACATCATTGAAACACCTGCAATGCGACTGTTCTAAATAGAGCATCAATAAGATAAACAAAGGTTGCAACCGCAACGATCATCAAAAGCACAGCTAATGACTCACTAATGAGTTGTTGGCGGGTTGGCCAAACAATCTTGCCAAATTCGGCTTTAGATTCGGTAAAAAATTTAGTTACGCCAGAACCATCAGAAGATGACTCTGAATCAGCTTTTGACAATTCTTTAGGTTGCTCTTTTAGTTCGTTTTTTGTCATAGCGGCAACTCTTGCGATCCCTTTGCAATCTTGAGTAAATGCAATATTTAAGGAAAATCTTAAAATATTGTAAAAAATGGTGAAGCGCGCCCTGGAGGACTCGAACCTCCGACATCAGGTTTTGGAGACCTGCGTTCTACCAACTGAACTAAGGACGCACGTAATGAAAACACTATCCCAATAGGCAATAAGCTATATCTACCGTATCAATTGCTTTATTAAAAATAGCGCTTGATACTTAGTATAACCATAGATTGCTCTATAGTGGGCGATCAAATCGTTGTTTAAGACGAGTTGCTTTACCAACAAGGTCGCGTAAGTAGTAGAGCTTGGCTCGGCGTACTTTGCCCCGACGGATCACTTTGATGCTTTCAATTTGTGGTGAATGTAGCAAGAAGGCTCGCTCAACGCCAATCCCTTGAAATACACGACGGACGGTAATAACGGTGTTAACGCTAGAACCGCGTCTGGCAATGATCACGCCTTCGTAAGGCTGAGTACGTTCTTTGCCGCCCTCTTTGATCCTAACTCCAACCTTGACGGTGTCTCCCACATAAATTGTGGGTAAGTCTGTTTTGAGATATTCCGCTTCAATTGAGCGGATGATTTCAGAAGCGTTCATGAGGAATGCCAAAAAAGTCGCGATCATCTATGTTAAAGCATGATCGCTCTAATGTCTATAGGTTTTGTCAGTTATTTTGTTTTGTTGCGATCGTGTTTGTATGTAAAGCTCAGTTTAGACTTGCGATCGCTTTAGATTTTAGATTTCAATATCGAGGCGATCGCTGTCACATAATCTAAAAATTAACAAAATATATTGATATAATATTTTCATGCGATTTGAGTGGGATAACCACAAAGCAGTAAATGTATGCAGTCATCAGATCTAGAAATGGAAGATGAGCTTAGACCAGAATATGACCTCCAAAGTATGAGGATGAGAAAGCTAGGTGCTGGGCGATGTGATTTTGCGGAAACTACTCAAACCGATCAGTTTGAGTCTTTGGAGAATGATGAAAAAACTGCGGCTTTGATGACTGAGGGGTATCTTAAGGAACGGGCTAAGAGGGGAAGTCGGGCAAAGTATGAGGCGATTTTGGCTAAGGTTCCAGATGCTGAGCCAGAAGTATATGATCGATAGGCGATCAGCTAATATTTACTTTAGAACAACTAATGTGATCGCCTTTCCTATAACCTAACATTATCAAGTGGGAGCTATCAATAATTCTAATTTGTTGCCTAGTGAATATGTATTACTTGAGTTTAGTTTAGACTTGAGATCGCTTTGAAACACTGGAAATCGCAAGAACATCTCGCAGATCAAAAAAGTTTATAATAGTGAAATAACATCCTGTAAAAAATATGCCAATTGATGCAAAGTTGTATCGAGTTCTAATTGCCAGTCCAAGAGATACTGAAAAAGAAAGAAATATAATCAGAGAAGAAATTTCCCGTTGGAATTCAATGCACGCCGAAAGCTTGGCAATAGTTTTTCTTCCTACTGGCTGGGAAACGGGTGCGCCAGATCTCAAGGAACCTGGACAAGCTGTTATTAATCGTCAATTTGTAGATAATTGTGATCTCTTAATTGGTACTTTTCGGACTCTTATTGGCACTAAAACTGCCGAATTTGAATCAGGGACTGTAGAAGAAATAGAGAGAGCTAGAGCCGAAGGTAAACGGTGTATAGTTTATTTCTATGAAAACCCTTCGGTAGTAATTGCTGATAAAGAACAGTATGAAAGACTTCTTCAGTATAAAGAAGAACTAAAAAAAAGAGGACTAATTAGTCTATACAAAAATCTGCCAGACTTTAGGAAAAAGGTTCTTGCTCATATCACAAATGCTATTCAAGAGCTAGCAAGAGATGATAGAGAAAGAAAAGCATCAGAGAATGAAGCAAGGATCACCGAACAGGCAATTGGATTACCAACCCAAGAAAATCTAAAATTTCAATCTTCAAATGTTGATTTCACTACTTTAGCGAATTCCCAAATTACTATTAAATATTTACTTGAATCTAGATTTGGCATTCAAGATATGGAAGATGCTAGAGATGAAGAAATAGTTACAATTAAAAAAGTACTGAGTTCTCCTGAATTAGCCGCTCATTTTGGTGGTCACGTAAATTCAGAAAATATTTCTTCGATTGTTCAAATTATTGAAACAGTATCTATTCCATCTCTATTTGCTATCTCATCCATTTGTAAATATGGTGATGAGAATTTGGCTGAGTGGTCAGATCTTGTTGCTGAATGGATTGAACGCCTAAGTAAACCTAAAATAGAGGGTACATCTAATTGGGCTTGGACAATTAGGATAAAAAATTATCCTAGCCTACTTGCACTATACACACTTGGAATTTCTGCATTACGATCAAGAAAAGTTCTTTGTCTGAAAGAAATAATGGAGTTGCAAATATACTCTAATGAGTATGGTAGAAGTGTTAATTTGTTACACATATTAAATCCATTTAATGTTTTTTATGACAATGTTGATAAGTTGATAGAGCCTGGATTTACTACAAAAGATACACCTGTCAGCGATCACCTTTCTACATTCATTAAAGATACATTGTATCCAAATGAAGAGATGGATAAATATTTAGAGTGGTTTGATTTGTTTGAGTTCTTATTTTGCCTTAAGTCTCTTCAAATAGATGAAAGTCGCTACTTTGGCGCATTTAAATACCGTACAGATACTAGAGAATTTATATCTAATGCTATTCAAGAAGCCGTTTTAACTAAAAGTAGACTAGGCTAAGAGGCTGTTTGAAAAGGTGGGTATACCTAGGAAAAAGCGTGAAGGGGGAATAAAGTAAAAGGGTCTACAGGAGACCCAATTTATGATAAGACCAGCATACGACACAGACCTCACAAATGAT